>NZ_JBIOLG010000001.1:1105000-1892500 GCF_051710765.1 Enterococcus sp. DIV0170 | reverse complement strand
TAGCAACATTTTTACTGGCCCGTTGGTCAAGCGGTTAAGACACCGCCCTTTCACGGCGGTAACACGGGTTCGAGTCCCGTACGGGTCATTTAATTAAATTTGGAGGTTTAGCTCAGCTGGGAGAGCATCTGCCTTACAAGCAGAGGGTCAGCGGTTCGATCCCGTTAACCTCCATTCGGTTCCGTGGTGTAGGGGTTAACATGCCTGCCTGTCACGCAGGAGATCGCGGGTTCAAATCCCGTCGGGACCGCCATTATTTAATTAAATACTTTAAACTATTATATATGGCGCGGTAGCTCAGTTGGTAGAGCAACGGATTGAAGCTCCGTGTGTCGGCAGTTCGATTCTGTCCCGCGCCACCATGGAGGAGTAGCGAAGTGGCTAAACGCGACGGACTGTAAATCCGTTCCTTAGGGTTCAGTGGTTCGAATCCACTCTCCTCCATTTGTTTCAGGGGCATAGTTTAAAGGTAGAACAGCGGTCTCCAAAACCGTTAGTGTGGGTTCAATTCCTGCTGCCCCTGTTCTTTTTATGGCGATCGTGGCGAAGTGGTTAACGCACCGGATTGTGGCTCCGGCACTCGTGGGTTCGATTCCCATCGTTCGCCCTTGTATTATTGGGGTATAGCCAAGCGGTAAGGCAACGGACTTTGACTCCGTCATGCGTTGGTTCGAATCCAGCTACCCCAGTTTTCTTAGAAAAGTTTCAGGAAACTCTCTTGAAAATGACTTGTTCTAGGAAGAAAACAATAGTATAATGGCGGTATAGCCAAGTGGTAAGGCAGAGGTCTGCAAAACCTTCATCACCGGTTCAAATCCGGTTACCGCCTTAGTACTAGAATATTTATTGATATGCCGGCGTGGCGGAATTGGCAGACGCGCTGGACTCAAAATCCAGTGCCCTCACGGGCGTGCCGGTTCGACCCCGGCCGCCGGTATAAAGAGCTAAGATGTTATTTCATCTTAGTTTTTTATTTGAAATTGAATAGGGTAATGGCGGATGTGGCGAAGTGGTTAACGCATCGGATTGTGGCTCCGACACTCGTGGGTTCGATTCCCATCATTCGCCCTAACGAAGACTCAGCAGAATTTGTTGGGTCTTTTTTTGGCTCTTTGTGGCTCTTTGTCAAATAGGACTGATAGAGTGAGATAAGAACATCTAAGGTAGAATTCCTTTTCTACTTTAGATGTTTTTTGATTCATAGGTAATCAGATTATTTAGTAAGAAAATTCTGGTCTTCATTTTCCGAAAGCTTCGAAAGCCATAAGCGACTCGTTTCAATGCTTTGATGTGGGTATGCAGATTTTCTATTTTGGCATTTGAATAAGGCAATTCGAGGGCTAAACGAATGCCGGATTCATAGTTTATAAAAGCTTTTTTTATATGATGTAGTTCTTTTGGAACGGAATTGGGCATCGTTCTTACAAGTTTAAAGAAAGTGTCCGCCTCTTTGTCGTGAAACGCTTGAAGAATTTCTTGATAGTAAAAATAGGCGATTCGTAATTCGTCAGAGATCGAAAGCAGACGATCCACCACTTCACTTTCGGTGAGATACGCCCAACCAAAATTGCGCCATTTGGTCCATTTGTCATAAACAAGCTTGTCCTGTCGTTTGATCAGAAGTCGAGACAACGCCTTTAATTGTCGATAATGTTTGGCTTGTGTTGGATCGTTACGATCAAAACTTTTCATGATTCGTACGCGAATATCCTCAAATTTGCGAATGAGATGTTTGACAATGTGAAAACGATCCACAACGAGTTTTGCCTTTGGAAAACATTCCTTTATCAGAGAGGCATAAGAAGCATTCATGTCCGTCACGATGACCTTTACCTTCAATCGTGCGCGTCGTTAAAATTGCATAAAATAAGAAACGAGGGCTTTTTTCTTCCGTGAAGGAAGAATATCCAGTAATTTTCCAGTATCGCCATCCATACAAGAAAAGGAATAGGGACCGACTTGATTTTTCAGTGAACGAAATTCATCCATTAATAAACAACGCGGTAACCAATTTCTTTTTACTTTTGTCATGGGGATTAGAGAAGCAAGTGTCCGAGAAACGGTCGACCAAGAAACGCCGCAATGCTTAGCGATTGTCGTCATTGCTTGTTTTTCCGTTAGCTCTTCTAAAATTTTATAGCGCACTTGTTTAGCGATAAAGCAGTTTCTATCGACAATGTAGGTATTCGCCGTAAAATAGGTGTGGCAGCCACGACAGTGGTAGCGTTGTTTCGCTAAAGCAAGATAAGTCAGTTGGTTCGCACATTTATTAAGTTGAATGAGCGATTTTTTCTTTCCGTTCTTAACGATCATGCCTTCATGATTCATCTGTTTACACAAAGGACAGCGACGAATTTCTTTACTTAACGTCGCAGAAACAACAAGACTCTTGATATTCTTAATGCTCTTCGATTCCACATTTGTGATGAAAATGTTTTTATCTTTGATTCCAAGTAGTAGTTTGATATGATGAAGATCAGGCATACAGAACGCTCCTTTGATTGTGTTGTGGTGATTCAATTCTAACGGAGCTTCTGTATGTTTTGTTTTTTCATGCTCAAAAAGGACCGATAGAATGATTTTCTATCAGTCCTAGAAATTATAGAGCCTTTATAATGAAACTACTAAATCTTGTTAAATTAGAATTTTGACTATTCGGAAGTGTATAGCATTTTTTGTTTTTTGTTGATCGGTTAGGAGGTAAGTCGATGGGAAAAAAGTATTACTTGTTTTAGATGGACAGAAGGGGATACTTGATAAAACTATTTACGAGAAGGCTCAAACGGTTTCTGCTATTAATACAATGGTTGCTTCATTTCAGAAAGCTCAGCAACCGATTATTTTTACTCGGCATACCAATAAAACATCATTAATTTGCGAGTCAGCGTTATGGACGTTAGATGCTACCCTTGATTGCCCTGAGGAATCACTGATTTTCGATAAAAGAAGAAGCAACATTTTTGATGAGCCAGGTTTTGAGAAATTATTGAGAAAACTTGATATGCAAGAATTGTATATTTGTGGCTTTGTTACGAATGGTTGTGTCCAAGCTGCTTGCTTAAAGGGGCAAGCCAAGGGATATAGGATTTGTTTATTAAAGGATGCCCATAGTACTTTTGTGAAGAACGCGAATCATGTCATTGAGTCCTGGAACGCTAAACTCGTTAAATCAGGTATTACAGTGATTCCTGCTGATGAAGCGAAACGGCAGCTCTAAAAAGATAAAATGGTTGAATGATCGTACAAAAGCTATTACTACAGGACCCTCCATAGGTCTTCATAGTAATAGCTTTTACTTTACGCTTTAAAGTTATATAGAGGCCGGATGATTTCTTTTACTTCCATCGTCTCATGCAAATTCGTCAATAACTGCTTCTTCGATTTATACGCTTTAGGAGCCTCATCCAATGTTTTTTTAGAAACAGATGTCGTCCAAACATGCCGCATCATATGCTGATAGTTTTCTAGGCTGATCGAGGCTCTGGCTTGAGAGCGGCTCATCATGCGACCTGCCCCATGTGGACCAGATTGATTCCATTCATCATTGCCTTTCCCAATACCAATGATTGAACCATCCTTCATATTTAATGGAACAATCATTTTTTCCTGCTTGCGAGCAGAGGCAGCCCCTTTACGTAAAATCATGTGCTTCAGATCAATATAATTGTGTGGACTGTCAAAACTTTCAATCACATATTTTTCCCACTTCATTGCTTTTAAGATCGTCAATGCCATACTTTGTCGATTGAAGGCAGCATATTGTTGTGCAATTTTCATATCTGATAAATAATTTTCTAGGTCCCTTTCTGCTACATAGGATAATTCATAGGGGATTTTTATCTCCTCTCGTAATTGCATCAGAAAATCCTTTTCAGCTGGATCTATTGCTGAAGCTGCTCGCTGTTTTAATTCTTGCCGTCGTTGTGTTAGCTTTTGATAAGCGATTTCTTGATGATATTCCGCAATTTCTTTACCTAACAGGCGACTGCCACTATGAACCACCAAGTAAAAGCCATCTGATCCTTCGTTAACCTCAATGAAGTGGTTTCCTCCGCCTAACGTTCCCAAGCTTCGTAACACTCTTCCTCGATGAATTGGTGCCTCAACGCCTTCTAGAGGAAAAGTATATTGCGGTTTGCTGTGGGAATGATGTCCACTGGGTATACGGTTGCGGATGATTCGATCGAGTTTATCAAAATTGAGTTTGACTCCCTTCTTGATTTTTGCGACGTATAAGCCGCAGCCGATATCGACACCTACGAGATTAGGAACTACCTGATCCTGTATAGTCATTGTTGTCCCGATCACACAACTGGAACCGCTGTGAGTGTCAGGCATCATTCGAATTTTAGCATCCTTCGTAAATATTTGATTGCAAAGGGTCATGATTTGCCCTACTGTACTGTCAGTTAAATTATCAGTATAGACAGTCGCTGTATTGTATTTTCCTTTTATTGTTAACATATTTAATCCTCTCATAGAGGAATTAAATCATTCCTCTTCTTAATTTGTATTTAGGTCTGACTTCTTTCTTTTTCCACTCATAGGGAACACCTCCGTTGATTTTTAAATATCTTCGACTTAATTTTATGAAACAAAAAAACTGCCAATCCTTCGATTGACAGTTTAACAAATAGGCTTTATTCAGAAGCTTAGAGAGCCTGTAGAATAAGACTCTTGCTTCGAACAAAACAGATCCAACCGTTCAATCAACTGTATGAAGTTTAGATAATTTGTCTTAATCATTGTACTCTCTCCCTTCGTTTATTGCTTTATAAAGCCTACCATCTAATTTATCAAGCTGTCAAGATTATTTTGAGCAAGAAACCGATAAATAAGCTATTTTCCTTCTTTATATTGGACAGGAATTAATACTTCAAATACCTGATCTTCTGGCTGTTCAGAGGTAGTCTCATCCTGCCAAAGCAATTCCCAAATATCTCCATTTAATTCTAGTTTATTCTCCTTCAGATAGTTCCTAAAGCGATTGTTAAAGGTATTGATGTGATGAATCTCATCTTTCATAAAACCAGAAACATAATATCCCGCTGGGCGCTTTACTACACGTTGCTGATCATAAATGTGCAGGCGATCCTCGGAGATCTTTACTAAGGCGCGATAAGGAGCGGTATGGAAATTTTCCTGATAAAAGGCGGAACCATCCACAAGGAAACCAATCGGGTATCCGCTAAATAAATCCCTGCTTTCTACTGAGGAATAGAAACGACCGTAAATTTGAACAGAGTTTATATCATAATTCTCGATTGTCTCAGAAATGACGAAGGACTCAGCCTCTCGATAGGAAAGAGTGATAGATTCAAGATCGAAGTTTTTTAGGGTAGTATAGCGTTCGATGTAGCTATTTAAAGAATCCCGAATGCCATTTAGTTTATTTATTTGTTCATTCACTTTTTGTTTCTGTCGAATAAATCCATCTAAAACATAGTCAACGTTCCGGTTCTTTAAAAATACATGAATGTCTTCTAAGGAGACGTCAAGATTTTTCAATAATAAAATGACGTCTAACTCAAAATATTGATCAATGCCATAATAGCGATAGCCATTTTCACCAACTTTTGCAGGTTTAAAAAGATCGATTTGGTCATAGTAAATCAAGGTTCTTCGACTAATGCCCGCGTATTTTGCCATCTCGCTAATCGTTAATAATTCTTTCATTAAAAAAATTCCTTTCCTGCTTGACTGTGACGTAACGTTACAGTTTATTCTACCATAGAAGAAGGAGGGGAAAAAAGATGAAACTATTCAATATCTTTTTCAAAGAATATCATAAGATGTTCTTCGGCACCTTCATCTTAATGATCGTGCAAGCGGTTGGAACGCTAATGATTCCTTACTATGTTGCTGAAATTATAGATGAAGGTATTTTAACTCAGGATCAAGGAGCGATTTGGCGTAATGGTGCATTTATGCTGGGGATAGCTGTATTGACGGGGATCGTGTCAATTATCGCCAGCTATTATTCCGCGATTTTGGCTGGACGTTTCGGCTATTTTTTACGGAAACAATTAGTCAACAAAACACAGCAGCTCTCCATGGCTGACATGGATGAGTTTGGGACACCAACCCTACTCGCGCGAACAACTAGCGACATCACCAATATTCAGCAAATTATGATGATGGTCTTTCAAATGATTATTCCAGCACCGTTGATTTGTTTGGCTTCAATCGTTTTAACGGGGGTCATTTCGTGGCGCTTTGTTTGGATTCCCATGGCTTCAATCGCTCTATTTTCAATTGTAGCCTTATTGGTGATCAAAAAGGCCATTCCGCTTGCAGAGGTGATGCAGCAGCGGATGGATAAAATGATGCAAATCTTGAGAGAGTTTTATACAGGGGTTCGTGTGATTCGAGCATTCAATAAAACTAGCTTTGAAAAGAAACGGACAGATCAAACCTTTAGTAATTATGCTGAGGTAATGATTCGCGTGAATAAATTATTTGCCGTCCTAAATCCAACAGTCAACTTAGTGATGGGCTTAGGAATGACCGCAGTATTAGCCTTTGGCGGTGTTCTTGTACTTCAAGGAAATGTCCCTATCGGAAGTTTAACAGCGATCAGTGAATATACCGTCTTGAGTCTATGGTTCCTAACAATGGCAGCCATGGTTATTGTCATGATTCCAAAGGCTTTAGCTTCATTGGAACGGATCGATGAAGTATTAACGAAAGAGGAAGAGATCGTGGATGGAGCGAAAGTATCCTTTGAATTGAAAGAGGATGCACCGATCGCCGTTTTTGATCATGTCGATTTTGCATACAGCGGAGCAGAAGAGGCAGTTCTATCCGATATTAGCTTTGACATTCCTAAAGGTGTGACAGCGATTGTGGGCGGAACAGGCTCAGGGAAGAGTACTATTGCTAAAGCCTTGCTGCGTTTAAAGGATACGACGAAAGGGGAGATACGCTTTCTTGATGAACCTGTTCAATGCGTCACACAAGAAGCGTTAAGAGAGCGAATTAGTTACGTTCCTCAGAAAGCTTTCTTATTTAGCGGAACGATTCGAGAGAATTTTCTTTTTGGTAAGCCGTCAGCTACAGAACAAGAAATGAAGCAGACAGCCGAAGTAGCTCAAGCGGCTGCATTTATTAATTCCCTCGATGGTCAGTATGATGCTTTGGTTGCTCAGAAGGGAAATAACTTCTCCGGCGGGCAAAAACAACGTTTGAGTATTGCGCGGGCGTTAATCAAGCCTGCTGATCTGTATTTCTTTGATGATAGTTTCTCAGCCTTAGATTATCAAACAGACGCTAAGCTGCGGAAGGCTTTAAAGAGTTATCTGCAAGACGCGGCAATTGTGATTGTCGCTCAACGGCTCTCGACGATTAAGGATGCGGACCAAATCATTGTTTTAGAAGAAGGAAAAATCGTGGGTAAAGGGACGCACGAAGAGTTGCTCCGTATCTGTAAGGTGTACCAAGAATTTGCCAAATCTCAAGGAATGGAGGGGAAGAAGCATGAGCATCAAGCAAGTTGATGAAAAAGAATTAGTGTCTGAAAAACCAAAAGAATTTAAAAAAACGGGATTACGATTGTTTAAATTGCTGATGGAGCAGAAGCGTCGATTTATCATTATTGTTGGCTCAGCTATTTGCTTTGCCACATTAATGGCGATCACTCCCTTAATCTTAGGATGGGGATTGGATGCCATTATAGGTCTGCTGAGAACACAGCAGGCATCTTTAAAAAATATAGTTGAAGCATTACGGCGCCCAGTACTTCTACTCTTTTTAACGTGGGGTGGCGTATCACTCTTTTCTTTATTACAGGAATATACGATGGCGAGCGTTGCTGAGACACTAACCTTACGACTTAGAAAAACATTGACAGAGAAGCTGAATCATTTACCGATGAAGTTTTTTGATCAATATAAAACCGGTGATATATTAACAAGAGCGACCTTGGATTTAGATAAAGTCTCTGAAGTCTTGCAAGTCGGTTTAATGCAAATGATTTCAGCGATTTTATCCATCGTTATTGGTTTAGGCTTGATGATTTATTTGAGTCCGCTTTTAACGCTAGGGATTGTTGTGATTTTATTGATTAGCTTATTGCTGACCAATTATCTGGCTCATAAAAATCAAGAGTATTTTTCTGAAAATCAAGCAGCATTAGGGGCTGTAGGAACAAAGGCTGAGGAAAATTATTCGGGAAATCTACTTATTAAAGCTTATAATCGGCAAAAGGAAACTGCCGAGGAATTGGATAAATTGAATGAGGCACAGTTCCAAGCCTTCAAAAAAGCCCAATTTGTTAGCTTTGCCATCAACCCATTAATTCGTTTAATCAACCAGTTAGGATTTGTGACGAGCGCAGTTGTTGGAGGCATCATGGTGATCAATGGACAACTATCGATTGGTTTGGTTCAAGCTTATCTGCAATATGTGAATCAAGTTTCCGAACCAATTACACAGGTCTCCTATGTAATCAATAGTTTGCAAAGCGCTTTTGCAGCCTTAGAGCGAATTTTTGAGCTTTTAGATTTGGAGGAAGAAACAGAAGAAGTATTAAGTGTTGCCGTTCCAGAAAACCTTCGTGGTGAAGTAACTTTTAAGCATGTTGCATTCGGCTATACTTCAGATCGGCTTTTAATGGATGACGTGAACTTCAAGGTGAAGCCCAAGCAGATGGTAGCAATCGTTGGTCCGACAGGTGCGGGTAAGACAACGATGATCAATTTATTGATGCGTTTTTATGAATTGACAGGGGGGCAAATCGAAGTAGACGGTAAGAATATCAGTCATTTTTCACGTGCGGCCATTCGCCAGAAGTTTGGTATGGTCTTGCAGGACACATGGCTGTTCGAAGGAAGTGTAGCTGATAATATTGCATACGGCAATCCAGAGGCGACAAAGGAGGAAATTATTCAAGCAGCAAGAGACGCACAATGTCATCACTTTATCCGAACGTTGCCAAATGGGTATGATACCATCATCTCATCAGATGGCAGTCAGATTTCTCAAGGTCAGCAGCAACTCTTAACGATTGCTCGAGCGATCTTAGCAGATCCGCAGTTGTTGATCTTAGATGAGGCAACCTCTAGCGTAGATACACGAACAGAGGGAATGATCCAACAGGCGATGGATCGTTTAACTGCTGAAAGGACCAGCTTCGTGATTGCGCATCGCTTATCTACCATAAAAAATGCCGATCTGATTTTAGTGATGAAGGATGGTTCGATCATTGAACAGGGCAGCCATCGGAGTTTAATGAAAAAAGGTGATTTCTACGCGAATTTGTACAATAGTCAATTTGCAGGATAAGCTCGACAAATATTGTCGGGCTTTTTTAATGTTTTATGAAAATAATTTATTAGAGAGCCATCATGAGAATTTACTACTTAAGAGGATATTAATATTGGTGCTATAGGACTCTTTTTTACCAGTAAGAAACCAAAAAATTGCTAAGTTAGAAAATATTCTGAAAATTCATTGACTTTTAATCTTATGAAATGTATAGTATAAAAAAATGATTAAGATATTATTAGAAAAAACAAGGAGCCGATTTTTATGCGCAAGAGTAAATACAATAATTTTGATGGCATCGTCTTATTAATTATTGAGTCCAGGACTTAGAACGCGGAGAAGTAACAACCGTTAGTTTGAGTCCTATTTGCGTTAGAAATGGGATTCTTGCAAGAGCATCCCATTTATTGATGGGATGCTCTTTTTTTGAAGGTAGGGAGATGTGACTATGAGAAGTGATCAGATTAAAAAAGGTATTGATGCAGCACCCGCCAGAAGTTTGTTATACGCGACTGGCCAAGTAAAAAATATCCACGATATGGATAAGCCATTTATTGCTATTTGTAATTCTTATATCGATATTGTACCGGGACATGTCCACCTACGAGAACTCGCCGATGTAGCAAAAGAAGCGATTCGTGAAGCCGGAGGCATTCCGTTCGAATTCAATACGATTGGTGTAGACGATGGAATTGCGATGGGGCATATCGGAATGCGCTACTCGCTGCCGAGTAGAGAACTTATCGCTGATGCGGCAGAAACAGTCATTAACGCCCATTGGTTTGACGGAGTATTTTATATTCCCAACTGTGACAAAATCACTCCGGGAATGATCATGGCTGCTATGAGAACGAATGTGCCATCCATCTTTTGTTCAGGCGGTCCAATGAAGGCTGGGATTGATCCCCGTGGTCACCAAACGACACTTTCGTCAATGTTTGAAGCTGTTGGCGCATTTAAAGAAGGTCAAATGACCAAAGAAGATTTTCTCTTTATGGAACAAAACGCGTGTCCAACTTGTGGTTCGTGCGCCGGAATGTTTACAGCAAATTCTATGAACTGTCTATTAGAAATTCTAGGGTTAGCTTTACCAGGAAATGGGACAATTTTGGCTGTTTCTGATGAGCGTCGTGAGTTGGTTCGTGAATCGGCGAAGCATTTAATGGATCTTGTGAAGAAACAAATCAAACCACGAGATATCGTGACTAAGGACGCTATTGATGATGCCTTCGCGTTAGATATGGCGATGGGCGGCTCAACTAATACGGTTCTTCATACATTGGCAATCGCCAATGAAGCAGAGATTGATTACGATCAATCCGATATCAATGAGATTGCAAAAAGAGTTCCTTACCTTTCAAAAATCGCGCCGTCTTCCAATTATTCGATGCACGATGTTCATGAGGCAGGTGGTGTTCCAGCAATTATCAATGAATTGGTCTCCATTGACGGAGCGATTCATTCTGATCGAATCACAGTGACAGGCAAAACCTTACGGGAAAGTGTTGCATCTGCAAAAATTCGGAATGAAGAGGTAATCCATCCGAAAACTTCTCCTTATAGTCCAGTCGGCGGTCTTTCTATCTTATATGGCAACATTGCACCAGAAGGTAGTGTCATCAAGGTTGGGGGAGTAGACCCAAGTATTAAGGTCTTTAAAGGAAAAGCGATTTGCTTTAGCTCTCATGATGAAGCGGTGGAAGCTATTGACAATCACACAGTTACGAAAGGACATGTTGTTGTCATTCGTTACGAAGGTCCAAAAGGCGGACCTGGTATGCCGGAAATGTTGGCACCGACGTCTAGTATTGTCGGGCGTGGTTTAGGGAAAGATGTAGCACTAATTACTGATGGGCGTTTCTCAGGAGCTACTCGAGGAATCGCTGTTGGACATATCTCTCCAGAAGCTGCTGCAGGTGGACCAATCGCGCTAGTTCAAGATGGTGATGAAATCACGATCGATTTAACGAATCGAACATTGAATGTGGATGTATCAGCAGAAGAATTAGCAAAACGGCAAGAGGGGTTAAAAAAATTCCAGCCGAAGGTCAAAAAAGGCTGGTTAGCACGTTACTCGGCAATGGTCACTTCAGCGCATACTGGTGGTGTCATGAAATTACCTGAAGAATAGGGGGAATCGGGGTGGAAGAAATGAAACAAAAAGTGGAAACAGAAAACCTATACAATGGTGCAGATTTGTTAATCAAGTGTCTGGAGCATCAAGGAGTCGAATTGATTTTTGGGTATCCCGGAGGGTCCGTCCTACCATTATTTGATTCCCTTTATGATGAATCTATCCCAAATATTCTCACACGGCACGAGCAGGGTGCAGTTCATGCAGCTGAAGGGTATGCGAAAGCTACAGGAAAACCGGGAGTTGTGATCGTAACTAGCGGTCCAGGTGCAACGAATGTCGTGACAGGAATCGCTGATGCAATGATCGATTCTGTTCCACTAGTAGTAATCACTGGTCAGGTAACAACTCCAGGAATCGGAAAAGATGCCTTTCAGGAAGCGGATATGCTGGGAATTACCGTTCCCATCACCAAAAATAATTATCAAGTTCGCGACATCGAAGAGCTTCCACGTATCGTTAATGAAGCCTTCCATATTGCTACAACTGGACGCAAAGGACCAGTTTTGATTGATTTACCGAAGGACATCACAGTATTGAAATCAAATCCAAAGATTGATCGGCCGGTTCATTTAGAAAGCTATCAGCCAACAACGACCCCCTCGATTTTACAGGTTGAACGCTTAATGAGCTTACTAAAGAAAGCTAAAAAACCTCTTCTTTTGGTTGGCGGCGGAGTAGTAGCAGCGAATGGTGCTGAGGAATTAAGGCAGTTTGTTGATAAATACCAAATTCCGACCGTTAGTACGCTTTTAGGCTTAGGGCTACTGCCCCATGATGACCCTAATTTCTTAGGAATGGGCGGAATGCATGGGACCTATGTAGCAAATATGGCAATGATGGAAACGGATCTGTTAATTAATATTGGCAGTCGTTTTGATGATCGCCTTGCCTGTTCACCTGAAGCTTTTGCACCACATGCGAAAGTTGCTCATATTGACGTGGATCCAGTTGAAATCGGCAAAATCATCAAGACGGATGTACCGATTGTTGGCGATGCAAAAATTGCTTTGCAGCAAATGCTGTCAATCGAAATTGAAGCCCCCGATTGCCAAGCTTGGCGTGATCTCTGTGATGAACGGAAGAAAAAGTATCCATTAAAATATGATCGTCACGAAAAAATCATCAAACCGCAAGAAGTAATAGAAATCATCGGTCGAATTACAAAAGGAAAATCCTATGTTGTAACAGACGTAGGACAACATCAAATGTGGGTAGCTCAATATTATCCATTCCAATTTCCTAAGCAGCTGATCACCAGTGGTGGACTTGGGACTATGGGGTATGGAATCCCCGCAGGAATCGGCGTGAAATTTGGTAAACCAAAAGAATCCGTAGTTGTTTTTGTGGGAGATGGCGGGTTCCAAATGACGAATCAGGAGCTGGCAATCTTAAACCAACACCAGTTGGACATCAAATTTGTCTTATTGAACAATCAATCATTGGGAATGGTTCGGCAATGGCAGGAGAAGTTTTACAATGAACGACGCTCCCAATCGGTCTTTCATGAGCAGCCAGACTTTATGAAAATGGCGGAGGCTTATGGAATTGGGAATAAGAAAATTACCGACCCAGCTTCTTTGGAGAAGGAGTTACAGGAGGCTTTTGCTACACCTGGACCAATGCTGATTGAGGTCATGATCTGCAACAAAGAGCATGTATTACCGATGATCCCAGCCGGGATGCCAAATGATCAAATGTTAGGGGTTGATTAAGATGAGACGGATGATTACAGCGATGGTTCATGACCAAGCAGGGGTGCTCAGTCGAATTACAAGTGTGCTAAATCGTCGGCAAGTAAACATGGACAGTGTCTCCGTCGGGCGAACGGAAAAAGATGGCGAATCGCGGATGACGATCATTATTCAAGCGGATACCTTAGCGGATGTCGAACAAGTAACAAAGCAATTAAATAAACAAATTGATGTCGTTAAAGTTTCTGATGTAACCGATGAGCCGCACTTAGAACGTGAGTTGGCCTTGATCAAAGTCAGTGCTCCAGCGGCTACGCGCTCTGAGATTCAGGCGATGATTGATCCATTTAGAGCGGACGTTGTAGATGTAGGATTGAAAACAATCGTGGTACAAGTGGCTGGTTCAACCGAAAAGGTCAATGCGTGTATTGACGTATTGCGACCTTATGGAATTAAGCAATTAGCAAGAACCGGTGTTACCGGATTTAGCAGAGGTTAAACGCAAAATTGATTATTCGTTTTGCTATTAATATAGTTTAAAAAATTGGAGGAAAAATTATGGTTAAAGTTTATTATGATGATGCAGTAGCGAAGGATGCTTTGGAAGGAAAAACAATCGCAGTGGTAGGGTATGGATCTCAAGGCCATGCTCATGCACAAAATCTTAGAGATACAGGTCATCAAGTAGTGATCGGTATTCGAGAAGGAAAATCCGCTGAGGCTGCTCGCGAAGATGGGTTTGACGTGTTGCCAGTAGCTGAAGCAACAAAGAAAGCCGAAGTAGTCATGATTTTAGCTCCAGATGAAATTCAAGGAACACTTTACGAAAATGAAATCGCACCAAACTTAGAGGAAGGCGATGCTTTAGTCTTTGCTCATGGGTTCAATATTCACTTTGACGTTATCAATCCACCGAAGAATGTTGATGTATTCTTAGTGGCTCCTAAAGGTCCAGGGCATTTGGTCCGTCGTACCTTTACTGAAGGTTTTGCGGTACCTGCCTTATTCGCTGTTTATCAAGATGCAACAGGAACTGCTCAAGATTTGGCATTGTCTTATGCGAAAGGAATCGGTGCTACACGAGTAGGTGTCTTGGAAACAACCTTTAAGGAAGAAACCGAAACAGACTTATTCGGGGAACAAGCAGTGCTTTGCGGTGGTTTAACTAGTATGATCGAAGCTGGATTTGAAACCCTAGTTGAAGCTGGCTACCAACCTGAATTGGCTTACTTTGAAGTTTGCCATGAAATGAAGTTGATTGTCGATTTGATTTATGAAGGTGGCTTTGCCAAAATGCGTAATTCAATCTCTAACACAGCTGAATACGGCGACTATGTTTCTGGTCCTCGCGTAATCACTGAAACAGCAAAAGCCGGGATGAAGGAAGTGTTAACTGATATCCAAAATGGTAAATTTGCGAAAGGCTTCATTGACGATAATAAGAATGGCTTCCCTGAATTCAAGAAGATGCGTGCTGAAAGTGCTGGACATCAAATTGAAGAAGTCGGCGGTGAATTAAGAAAAATGATGCCATTTGTAAGTCGTAAAGATTAGTGGAGGTGCAGCGATGGAATTGATCAAAGATACCGAGGTCCGCAGTGCGTATCAATTATTGAAAAACGCTGTAAACCATACACCGTTGCAATATGATCGTTATTTATCCGAAAAGTATCAGGCAACGGTGCTTTTGAAAAGAGAAGACCTGCAGAAAGTTCGTTCATTTAAGTTACGCGGCGCTTATTACGCAATTAAGAAGCTTCCAGAGGCAGAATTGAAAAAGGGTGTAGTTTGTGCGAGTGCGGGAAATCATGCACAGGGTGTCGCTTATACCTGTCATGAGTTAAGAACAAAAGCAGCAATTTTTATGCCGACTACTACACCGCAGCAAAAAGTTTCTCAAGTGAAGTTCTTTGGTGGTGAGTTTGCGGATATTCATTTAGTTGGTGATACCTTTGATGCTTCTGCCGCTGCCGCAAGAAAATACTGTGAAGAAAACGGCATGACATTTATTGATCCTTTTAACGATAAAAATATTATTGCCGGTCAAGGAACCTTGGCGTTGGAAATGATGACGGACGCAGAAAGTGAAGGCTACAAACCTGATTACGTCATCTCTGCTATCGGTGGTGGGGGCTTGATCAGCGGTGTCTCCTCCTACGTAAAAAATACTTCACCAACCACTAAAGTAATAGGCGTTGAGCCAAAAGGTGCTGCTTCTATGCAGGCAGCCTTTGACGAAGAACAGCCGATCAAATTGAATGAGATTGACAAGTTTGTCGATGGCGCCGCCGTTCAACGTGTCGGTGAAATCACATATTCTCACAGTAAAGAATACGTAGATGAGTTGATGTCTGTTGATGAAGGACTAATCTGTTCAACTATTTTAGATCTTTACGGGAAGCAAGCGATTGTAGTGGAACCTGCGGGAGCTTTAAGCGTGGCCGCCTTAGATTTAATGAAAGATAAAATCAAAGGCAAAACGGTTATTTGCATCATTAGCGGTGGAAATAATGATATCAATCGAATGGCTGAAATCGAAGAACGTTCATTGATCTATGAAGGGTTGAAGCATTATTTTGTGGTGAATTTTCCACAGCGTCCCGGCGCTTTAAAAGAATTTGTATCAGAAGTTCTAGGAGAAGGGGATGACATTACTCGATTTGAATATACGAAAAAGAGTAATCGTGGAACCGGACCAGTCGTGATAGGTGTCTTATTGAAGAAGCCTGAAACGTTACCGAATTTACTGAAGCGACTTAAGACATTTGATTCAACGTATATTGAACTAAGTCAAAATAAAACACTCTATAATTTATTAGTCTAAGAAAAGGCCTCCGAAAGCGAACTTTTGGAGGCCTTTTTCGAATTAAATCGTCAATTGATGATTTTCATTAAAATAGTTTTTATAAGCAGAGTATCCGCCGATGATAGATCCCAGACTGGTAGCTGATAACAGCATAAAGGTGACCATGATCTGATATTTGATTGCGTGGACCGGATCAAGGCCAGCGAAGATTAACCCAGACATCATCCCCGGCAAGCTAACCAAACCGACTGTTTTGGCGGAATCAATGGTTGGCTGCATTGCTGTTTTAATGCTTTGCTGAAGAATAGGCTTAGAGGCTAATTTGATAGAAGCACCTAGAGCTAATTTCTCCAAAGTTTGCTGTCGCAAGTCGTGAAATTGCGTATTCAACGCACGATAACATAAGCCGAGCGCCACCATCGAATTGCTGGCGATCATTCCCGTGATAGGTACGATTTGCGAAGGGATGAATTTGATTGCTCCTGCTAAAATCAATACACCAAGAGTGATATAGGTACTTACGAAAATAGCTGCCAAAGAGTGCAGGTATTTTTTTTGGCGAGCAGGATTTCTTTTATGGGCGTTCCACGCCGCATTTAATACAATAAAAAGACTCATCCCTGAAGTCAGTAAATTGTTGTTAACTTGAAAAATGTATTTCAATAAATAGCCGACAATGACTAATTGGATAATTGCCCGTACAATGCTGAAGAAAATATCTTTAGATAAGTTCAACTTCTCTTTATAGCTTATTCCAACAGCGATCAAGACAAGTGCAAAGGCTAGCAGCAGAGAAAGATTATTTACAGCAAGTTGATTCATTGATCCAGTTTTCCTCCTTGAACGTGTAGTAGTTTCTTTGCAGAATTGATTTCCGCTTCATCATGAGTGACTTGTAGAATGGTACAGCCTTTTTTCTGAATGTCATCCATTAGGCGATGAATAATTGTTTTCGTTTGTTCATCTAAGCCCGCTGTTACCTCGTCCAAAAGCAAAACCTTAGGCAGGAATAAAATATTACGAATCAATGCGATCCGCTGACGCTCACCGCCAGAAAGTTCATTGATACTTTTAGAAAAATAGCTTTCTGGCAGATCAACTAATTGAAGCTGATCCAGCATGTTCTTCCGATTAGGTTCTGCTTCTCTTATTAGATAGGGAAAGGTTAAATTATCTTCTACCGTATCTCCAAATAAAGAGGGCTGTTGATAGCAATACGATACCTGCTGTCGATAGTCAGTGTAGTCATAGGTTTGCTGCGCTTTTCCATCAAAAAGTATCTCGCCACTTGTCGGCGTTAATAAAGAAGCAATCAGTCGCAGCAGGGTACTTTTTCCTCCGCCAGAGGGACCAGTAATCGTTAAAAAATCACCTTTTTCAACAGATAGAGTGATCTGATTCAAAATCAATCGATCATCTGTCTGATAATTCACATCATGTAGTTCTAATAAGGCCATATTATTGTTTCTCCTTTCTAGGATCGTAAGGGATGATAATCAAAAGTTCAGGAATCTCATCGATCCTTAACTGCTTTAAACTTAGTTCAGGGTAGGAGATAAACCGGCCTTCCTTTCCAAAACGTTCAAAAAAATAATCCTGAATTTGCTGCTCTGTCCACTGTCTAGCGGGGAAATGCCAATAATGCTCTTTTTCTCTAACAAAAACAAAACCGATGCTCCAGGCTTGCTTTATATCTAAGGGCCATTGAGCCAACTGTTTCTGAAATTCTTTCATAGCTATCCTCCATTCATTTTATAATCTCAAACGAGTCAATTAGAAAAATTTCCATTCACTATTAAACCAATTATTTATTTTTCTGTACACTCTTTAGTCTATATTATATCCTAGTTCATTTGCTTCCAATGAACTTATTTCACTTAAAATCAGGTTCAATTTCTCATCTAATTAAGTAGAGAAACAAATTGTTTGGAGTTTGACCAATTCTGATGTATTATAATCTCGGATAGTTACTTACGAAAAGTAAAAGTGTAAATCTTTTTCATTTTGCTCAAAATGCTTTACACTATATCCGTAAGAATTTTTACACTTTTTAGGAGGTTTGTTTATTATGGCAAAAGAACATTATGATAGAAGTAAACCACACGTTAATATTGGTACCATTGGGCACGTCGACCACGGGAAAACAACATTAACGGCAGCAATTACAACGGTATTAGGTAAGAAAGGTCTAGCAAACCCTCAAGACTATGCTAGTATCGATGCTGCACCAGAAGAACGTGAACGCGGAATCACTATCAATACTGCACACGTTGAATATGAAACTGAAAAACGCCACTATGCCCATATTGATGCTCCAGGACACGCGGACTATGTAAAAAACATGATTACCGGTGCTGCTCAAATGGACGGTGCGATCTTAGTAGTATCTGCTACTGATGGACCAATGCCTCAAACACGTGAGCACATTTTATTATCACGCCAAGTAGGTGTTAAATACTTGATCGTCTTCTTGAACAAAGTTGATTTAGTTGACGATGAAGAATTGATTGATTTAGTTGAAATGGAAGTACGTGAGTTACTTTCAGAATATGGTTTCCCAGGCGATGATATTCCTGTTCTTAAAGGTTCAGCTCTGAAAGCTTTAGAAGGCGATCCTGAACAAGAACAAGTAATCATGGATCTAATGGATACGGTTGACGAATATATTCCAACACCAGAACGTGACACTGACAAACCATTCTTGTTACCAGTGGAAGATGTTTTCTCAATCACGGGACGTGGGACTGTTGCATCTGGTCGTATTGATCGTGGGGAAGTTAAAGTCGGTGACGAAGTTGAAATTATCGGGATCAAACCTGAAGTTCAAAAGGCTGTCGTAACTGGACTTGAAATGTTCCGTAAAACATTGGATTATGGTGAAGCTGGAGATAACGTTGGGGTTCTATTACGTGGTATTACACGTGATGAAATCGAACGTGGTCAAGTATTAGCTAAACCAGGTTCAATTACACCACATACGAAATTCAGTGCAGAAGTTTATGTGTTGACGAAAGAAGAAGGTGGACGTCATACACCATTCTTTAACAACTATCGTCCTCAATTCTACTTCCGTACAACAGACGTTACCGGTAATATCGTGTTGCCAGAAGGTACTGAAATGGTCATGCCTGGCGATAACGTAACAATCGACGTTGAATTAATCCATCCAATCGCCGTAGAAAAAGGAACAACTTTCTCTATTCGTGAAGGTGGACGTACCGTTGGTTCAGGTATCGTAACTGAAATCGAAGCTTAAATTGATTTTCTAGCACGTAAGCGTTCAACGCTTACGTGCTTTTTGTGTTTTATAAAGCTGTTACTAGAATAACTTGCAACAGTTTTCTCTGATTGCTATGATGAGTTTAAAATGGATAGAGGGAGTAACTATGGAAAAAGTCTTTGTTAGTCCAATGACGTATCGTCAGGGAGAAAATGTTTTATGGAATCATTTGAGAGATATTCTAGCATTTGGCAATAAGGGGTTACTAGTAACGGATCAATTTGTGTACGAGATGATTGGCAAACGTTTGGTGCATGAGTTGACTTCTTTAGGCGGTCAAATTTCTGTGCGGTTCGCAGAAGAGAACAGCACGATAGATGAATGCGATTATGTAATCGCTCTAGGTGGTGGACGGGCGATCGATATAGGAAAAGCATTGGCTTTTAAGTCAAGCAGACGATGTATCGTTGTTCCGACATCTGCTTCGACAGACGCGCCCACTTCAAGAATCTCTGTGAAATATCAAAATGGCTATTTCGAGAAGTATACCTATTATACTCAAAGTCCTGCCTTGGTTCTAGTTGATACGGCTATTTTGATCAATAGTCCGGTCCATTTCTTAACTGCTGGAATAGCAGATGGTTTGTCTACATTCATAGAAGCAAGGACTGTACGTGAAAATTTTGGAAAAAATACCTTAGGGGCAGCACCAACACTAGCAGCAGAAGCAATTGCCGAAAAATGTCGTGATGTTTTACTCAAAAATGCAGAAGCAGCAGTTAAGGCGAATAAGAGAAAAGAGATCACAGTAGAATTTGATGCAGTGGTAGAGGCCAACACGTTATTAAGTGGCATTGGATTTGAATCCGGGGGCTTAAGCATTGCCCATGCGCTCCATAATGCGATGTTTAGTTTGTGGGGAGGAGAGATAAAGGGAAGTCATGGACAGATCATTGCATTGACGACATTGCAGCAATTACGTATTGAAGGTCGCCATGAAGAACTGACAAGTCATCAAGAACTATTTGAAAAACTCAATTTGCCCATTACTTATGAAATGTTGTCAATTTTCCCATCTGTTGATGAACTAAAGAAAATTGTTGATCTGGCATTTTCTCCAGAAGACGGCATCGTTCGAAGTCAATCGCCTGCAACAAAAGAAGAGGTTTATCAAACGCTATTAACATTCAGAAAAACCCGTGAAATCTAACTAGATTTCACGGGTTTCGTATTAAATATTCAATACTTTATTTAAGAAGTCTTGGGTTCTCGGATTGTGAGGATTATTGAAGACCTGTTCAGGTGTGCCGTCTTCTAGAATTTTTCCACCATCGGTAAAGATGACGCGGTCAGCAACTTCTTTCGCAAAGCCCATCTCATGAGTGACAATGACCATGGTCATACCTTGCAGTGCCAGATCCTTCATTACTTTTAAAACATCTCCAACCATTTCTGGGTCCAAAGCGGAAGTTGGTTCATCAAAGAGCATAATATCAGGATTCATTGCTAACGCGCGAGCAATTGCGACACGTTGCTTTTGTCCTCCGGAAAGGCTATCAGGATAATCGTCTTTCTTTTCAGCTAAACCGACTTGTGTCAACAACTCCACACCACGCTTGTTTGCTGACTCTTTTGATTCCCCCTTTAAATCGAGTGGGGCTAACGTTATATTTTCTAAAACTGTCAGGTGAGGGAACAGGTTGAAATGCTGGAACACCATACCAATATGTTGACGAACTAAGTTAATGTCCGTATGCTTATCCGTCAAATCTTGCCCATCAATAATAATTTCCCCAGACGTAGGTTCTTCTAGGTGATTCATACAGCGAAGAAAGGTACTTTTCCCTGAACCAGATGGGCCAATGATACAAACAACTTCCCCTTCGCTGATAGTAATATTCAAGTCATTCAAAACGGTATTGTCACCGAATTTTTTTACTAAATGATTTACGACAATTTTCTTATCTAATTTATTTTCCATCTATTTCACCTTCTTATCTAAACGGTTCGCTAACTTAGTCAAGATCGTGATCAAGATTAAGTACATGATCGCGATGATCAAGTAAACGTAAGAACTTTGAGTTGTACGAGCAACAATGATTTTCCCTGTTTGCAGTAATTCTACTACACCGATAGCCGAAATGATTGTCGTATCCTTCAGACTGATAACGAATTGATTGATGAAAGAAGGAATCATGATCTTCACAGCTTGAGGTAAAATAATCTTCTGCATGGTTCGGTTATAGGACAATCCCAAACTTCGAGAGGCTTCCATTTGACCGACAGGAACCGCATTGATACCGCCACGAACTATTTCAGCGATATATGCGCTGGCATTTAATGTCAGTGTGATGATTCCCGCAGCAAAGTCAGGGATTTTTATACCTGTAATTCCCGGTAAACCAAAGAAGATAAAGAAGGCTAATACCATCATTGGGATTCCGCGGATGATATCAATATAGATACCGGCCAACGTACGTAATCCACGAACAGGAGAAACACGGAACAATCCAAAGATAACTCCTAAAACAAGAGCCAGTGCAAAGGAGACTAAAGCCAATACAATGGTCTTCCATAATCCTTCTAGTAATGATTTGTAATTATTTTTCAATAAACCAGTGATAGTAGACTCATCAACAGTTTCTTTCTTGTCTTCACTACCGGAGCCGATGTACTGATCAACAATTTCATCGTACTCGCCAGTACGTTTCAATTCTTTTAGGCCTTCTGTAAACATCTCGCGCAATTCAGGGTTCTGACCTTTTTTCACAGCAAAACCATATTCACCACCAACTTCGCGTTTGATTGGTGTTTTCAAATCTTGCCCCTGTTTTACAGCATAACCGATGACCGGATAGTCATCCATCATCGCATCGATAGAACCGACTTTCAGCGCGTCATACAATTGATCCGCTGCATCAAAACTTTTGATTGTATAGCCATATTCCTTTTTGTGAGCCTCTAAAAAGTCGGCACTTTCCGTTCCAACCTTAGCTCCTACGGTTTTGCCTTTTAAATCCTCGTAAGACTTAATATCTTTATTGTCTTTCGCAACAGCTAATTGAATCCCGCTTTGGAAGTAGGGGTCCGAAAAATCATAATTGGCTTTTCGCTCATCGGTAATGGTCATTCCTGCGATCATACCATCAGCCTGTCCTGACTCTAAAGCCTGCATTGCTGAGGAGAATCCGATGAATTTAAAATCAATTTTGAATCCTTGCAGCTCTGCGATTCGTTTTAACAGGTCAACATCAATCCCTTTGTATTCGCCGTCGCTGTCCTTATACTCAAAAGGGGCGAAAGCAGAATCGCTGGCAATAACATAAACATCTTTTTTTGGCTCGATTTTTTTCATTTCGCTTGAAGCGCCTTGATCACCGGAACCAGTAGAAATATACTTGCTGACGATTTTATCATAGCTGCCATTTTCCTTTAGGTCCTTCAGTCCTTGATTAAACTTTTCCAGCAGCTCTTTGTTTTCGCCTTTTTTCACAGCGAAGCCGTAAGAACTGCCTTTTTCAGGTTCACCGACTAATTTGAATGGTTGACCATTAGTTACAGCATAACCAAGTACAGGGTAGTCATCAAAAATCGCTTCAACATTCCCGTTTGTCAGGGCGTTGTACATAGCATCAGCAGCTTCGTATTGTTTTACTTCATAGCCATATTTGTCTTTGTTCTTGTTTAAAAAAGTCGCACTTTCTGTACCGATTTTTGCGGCAACTGTTTTTCCTTTTAAATCTTTGTAATTCTTGATGTCTTTATTGTCATTTTTAACAGCCATCTGGATTCCGCTATCAAAATAAGGTTCAGAAAAATCAAACGTTTTTTTCCGTTCATCTGTAATACTCATGCCAGCAATCATTCCGTCCAGTTGATCGGATTGCACTCCTTGGATGGAGCTGTCGAATCCTAATGGACGCAAATCAACTTTAAAGTTTTGGTCCTTAGCGATTTGATTAAGCAAATCTACATCGATACCTATGTATTCGCCATCGGAATTCTGAAATTCGAAAGGAGCAAAAGTCAAGTCCGTCCCGATCTTATATGTTTTTTCCGCGGCGTCAGTCTTGTTGGCAAAGCTAAGTGTGAAAATACTTGCCATTAAGAAAACAACGAATGGAATTAATTTGTTTTTTCTCATAATAATCCTCCTAATTACTTATCATTTGTTTATTATATGTTAGTTTATGGATAAAACACAAGAGGGTTCATTGTTGGATAGAAAAAAAGCAAAATTTTTATAACATGGGATGTCAGAAAATGTGACACGGTTGTTTTTAAGAACTTCTTATGGTAAGAAGAAAAAATGGCGAAAATATGTTCGGTATGCTATAATTTTGGAATGGAAAATCTTTGTTCATTTAATAGAAAAAGGGGGATTTTTGTATGATTGAAAGAGTAACGGATAATACGTTTGACCTTCATTCAAAATATCAGCCTGCTGGCGATCAGCCTGAGGCCATTGAACAACTTGCCGAAGGAATCGTCGATGGAAAAAAAGCGCAAATCCTTTTAGGAGCTACCGGGACTGGTAAAACTTACACGATTTCCAATGTTATTAAGGAAGTAAATAAGCCAACCTTGATTATTGCCCATAATAAGACGTTAGCGGGGCAATTATATGGAGAGTTTAAGGAATTCTTTCCTAACAACGCGGTGGAGTATTTCGTTAGTTATTATGACTACTATCAACCAGAGGCGTATGTGCCTTCTAGTGATACGTATATTGAAAAAGACTCAAGTATTAATGATGAGATCGATAAGCTTCGCCACTCGGCGACAAGCGCCTTACTTGAACGAAATGATGTGATCGTCGTAGCTTCAGTTTCCTGCATTTTTGGTTTGGGATCACCAAAGGAATATTTGGAGCAAGTGGTTTCTTTGCGTGTAGGAATGGAAATGGATCGGAACCAATTATTACGGAATTTAATTGATATTCAATTTGAACGAAACGATATTGACTTTCAGCGTGGTCGTTTTCGTGTTCGTGGGGATGTAGTGGAAATATTTCCCGCATCACGTGATGAACGTGCGTTACGCGTGGAATTTTTTGGTGATGAGATAGAACGAATTCGCGAAGTAGACGCGTTAACAGGAGAAATCACCGGTGAAACAGAGCACGTAGCCATCTTCCCGGCGACCCACTTCTTAACCAATGAAGAGCATATGGAAGTGGCGATTAGTAATATTCAAAAAGAGCTTGCTGATCGATTAGAAGTCTTGAGAAATGATAACAAGCTATTAGAGGCTCAGCGATTAGAACAACGAACCAATTATGATATCGAAATGCTTCGAGAAATGGGCTATACATCTGGTATAGAAAACTATTCTCGTCATATGGACGGACGTAAAGAGGGCGAGCCGCCCTATACGTTGATCGACTTTTTCCCAGATGACTTTTTACTAGTTGTGGATGAATCTCATGTGACGATGCCGCAAGTAAGAGGTATGTACAACGGTGACCGAGCACGTAAACAGATGCTGGTAGATTATGGTTTCCGGTTGCCATCAGCTTTAGATAATCGTCCATTAAGATTAGAAGAGTTTGAAGAGCGCGTGAATCAGATTGTTTACGTTTCGGCGACTCCTGGTCCTTATGAACATGAAGAAACAGATACAGTAATAGAGCAAATCATCCGTCCGACTGGACTACTAGATCCGGTCATTGAAGTCCGCCCGATTATGGGACAAATAGACGATTTGGTTGGAGAAATAAACGAACGTTCTGAAAGAAATGAACGTGTTTTTGTCACGACCTTAACAAAAAAAATGTCCGAAGATTTAACAGACTACTTTAAAGAACTAGGTATCAAGGTTAAATACCTCCACAGTGATATCAAAACCTTAGAACGTACTGAGATTATTCGTGATTTGCGATTAGGAAAATTTGATGTGCTAGTTGGTATTAATTTACTTCGTGAAGGTCTAGATGTACCTGAAGTCTCATTGGTGGCTATCTTAGATGCAGATAAAGAAGGCTTCCTTCGCAGTGAACGTTCACTTGTTCAAACAATTGGTCGTGCTGCCCGAAATTCAGAGGGAAAAGTTATTATGTATGCTGATAAGGTGACGGATTCAATGCAACGTGCAATGGATGAAACATCACGCCGTCGTAGTATTCAGCAACAATATAATGAAGAGCATGGCATTGTACCTAAGACGATTATTAAAGAAATTCGTGATTTGATCGCAATTAGTAAGGTTGCAGAAGATACTGGAACTTACGATACGACCTCTTATGAAGAGTTATCTAAATCTGAACGTAAAGAACTTATTGCGAAACTTGAAGATGAAATGCGAGAAGCGGCTAAAACACTTGATTTTGAAACTGCCGCAACATTACGAGATACAATCTTAGAATTAAAAGCAGCAGAATAACTGGTGAAAAAATGGCACGTTTTTTCGGCTGTGGAAAAAGAACTACAGTTAATGAACAATGAACAAGGAGAAATAAATGGCAAATGATAAGATAGTAATTCATGGAGCGCGAGCTCACAATTTAAAGAATGTAGATGTCACGATTCCTCGTGATAAGATGGTGGTTGTTACTGGTTTATCAGGTTCAGGAAAGAGTTCGCTGGCCTTTGATACGCTATATGCTGAAGGACAGCGTAGATACGTGGAAAGCCTATCTGCTTATGCGCGGCAGTTTTTGGGTCAAATGGATAAGCCTGATGTTGACAGCATTGATGGATTGAGTCCAGCGATATCTATTGATCAAAAAACTACAAGTAAAAACCCTCGGTCAACAGTAGGAACCGTGACGGAGATTAATGATTATTTGCGTTTGTTATACGCACGAGTAGGTCATCCAATCTGTCCGAACGACCATATTGAAATTACCTCTCAATCTGTTGAGCAGATGGTCGACAAGGTGCTTGAATTACCTGAGCGAACCAAAATTCAAATATTAGCGCCAGTTGTTGCAAAGAAAAAAGGACAACACAAAAAAGTTTTCGAAATGATTCAACGAGAAGGTTATGTCCGTATGCGTGTTGATGGAGAATTATATGATGTGACAGATGCTCCAGAACTAACCAAGAATAAAAAACACGATATCGAAATCATCGTCGATCGTATTGTTGTTAAGGAAGGTATCCGCTCGCGTCTATTTGATTCCTTCGAAGCAGCGTTACGCTTAGCTGAAGGGTATGCGATTGTTGATGTGATCGGGGAAAAAGAAATGCTATTCAGCGAACACTACGCTTGTCCTTATTGTGGTTTTACAGTAGGCGAACTTGAACCTCGACTGTTTTCATTCAACGCGCCGTTTGGAGCTTGTCCAGATTGTGACGGATTAGGGGTTAAGTTGGAAGTCGATTTGGATTTAGTTATTCCTGATCAAAGTAAAACGTTGCGTGAAGGGGCATTGATTCCTTGGAATCCGATCAGTTCTCAATACTATCCTCAAATGCTAGAGCAAGCATGCTTGAGTTTCGGTATTGATATGGATACTCCGTTTGAGGATTTGCCAAAAGAACATCAAGAAATCATTTTGAATGGTTCAAATGGAGAAAATTTCCATTTCCATTATGAAAATGACTTTGGCGGTGTTCGTGATGTAGAAGTTCCTTTTGAAGGGATTATTAACAATATTAACCGACGTTATGCAGAAACGAACAGTGATTTTACCCGTGATCAAATGCGTTTATATATGACGGAATTAACATGTCAAACCTGCCACGGTTATCGGTTGAATCCACAGGCTTTATCAGTGAAAATCAATGATGTTAATATTGGACAAGTTAGTGAAGACTCTATTAATAGAGCACTCGATTTTTTCGAAACCGTTGCATTAAGCGAACAGGAAAAGGTAATCGCTAAGCCTATTTTGAAAGAAATCAAGGATCGTCTTAGCTTCTTACGAAATGTTGGGTTAGATTATCTTACCTTGAGCCGAGCTTCAGGGACCTTGTCTGGTGGAGAGGCTCAAAGAATTCGGTTGGCGACTCAAATCGGTTCAAACCTATCTGGTGTCTTGTATATTTTAGATGAACCCTCGATTGGTTTGCATCAGCGAGACAATGACCGCTTGATTGAGTCTTTGAAGAAAATGCGAGATTTAGGAAATACTTTGATTGTAGTAGAGCATGATGAAGATACAATGCGTGCGGCAGATTATCTGATTGATGTCGGTCCAGGTGCAGGGGATCAAGGTGGCGAGATTGTCGCTGCTGGAACACCTAAACAAGTTGAAAAAAATCCAAAATCCTTGACTGGTCAATATTTATCTGGAAAACGAGAAATCGCTGTGCCAAAAGAACGTCGAAAAGGAAATGGAAAGAAAATAAAAGTTACTGGCGCTGCTGAAAATAACTTGAAAAGCATTGATGCCGAGTTCCCATTAGGGAAATTTGTTGCTGTGACGGGTGTCTCAGGATCTGGGAAGTCTACTTTAGTTAATCAGATCTTGAAAAAGGCTCTCGCACAGAAGTTGAATCGTAATTCAAACAAACCAGGAAAATTCAAAAAAATTACTGGTTACAACAATATCGAAAAATTAGTTGATATTGATCAAAGTCCAATCGGGAGAACACCGCGGAGCAATCCAGCAACCTATACAAGTGTTTTTGATGATATTCGAGATTTGTTTGCTCAGACAAATGAAGCGAAGATTCGCGGTTACAAAAAGGGTCGGTTCAGCTTTAATGTAAAGGGCGGACGTTGTGAAGCTTGTCGCGGAGATGGAATCATCAAAATTGAGATGCATTTTTTACCTGATGTTTATGTGCCGTGTGAAGTTTGTCACGGCAAACGCTACAACTCCGAAACATTGGAAGTTCATTATAAAGGAAAGAATATTGCGGATATTCTGGAAATGACTGTTGAAGATGCTGTGGAATTCTTCAAACACATTCCTAAAATTCATCGAAAACTTCAAACAATTGTTGACGTTGGTTTAGGCTATGTCACGATGGGGCAGCCTGCGACAACACTTTCAGGTGGAGAGGCTCAACGAATGAAGCTTGCTAGTGAACTTCATAAGAATTCCAATGGAAAGAATTTCTATATTTTGGATGAGCCGACAACAGGACTTCATACAGATGATATTGCTCGTTTGTTAAAGGTTCTGGAACGTTTTGTTGACGCAGGAAATACGGTATTAGTGATTGAACATAATTTGGATGTGATTAAATCAGCCGACTACGTTATCGATCTAGGACCAGAAGGCGGCGACGGTGGTGGAACCATACTAGCAACAGGGACACCGGAAGAGATTGCTGAAGTACCAGACAGTTATACAGGACATTATTTAAAACGCGTCTTAAAAAAATAAATAACTGATAAAGCTTGATGCAAGCAAAGGATTCTCCTTTGCTTGCATTTTTCTTTATGGTATGATTATCAAGGATTTAGAATGAGAAGGTGTAAGAGAATATGAATGAAAATCAAAAATTTGTCCCGATTTTATTAGGGAGCGATATCAACGTTTACGGTATGGCCCGTTCTTTTCACGAAGCCTATGGAATCGTATCAGAGGCTTATGCTGGTCTACAATTAGCACCAACAAAATATAGTAAGATCGTGAACGTACATGTTGTACCAGGATTTGATAAGGATCCTGTGTTCATCGAGCAGATGCGCGAATTAGGAAAAAATACGTACAACGATCCTAATGTAAAATATTTATTGATTGCTTGCGGTGATGGATACGCTGAGCTAGTTTCACAACATAAAGAAGAGCTTTCCGAATGGTTTATTTGTCCGTATATTGATTTTGATTTACTCCAAAGTCTGATTAGTAAAGTCAGCTTTTATGAAATTTGCGAAAATTATGATTTGCCTTATCCAAAAACATTTATCATTACTGAAGATATGTTAGAGGCTGGTAAGTTAAAACAGGATTTACCCTTTGATTTTCCTGTTGCACTAAAACCAGCGAATAGTGTGGAATGGCTATCAGTTGATTTTGAAGGAAGAAAAAAAGCCTTTATTTTAGATACTCGTGATGAATTTGACACAATCATTGAGCGTATTTATCAAGCTGGTTATACGAGTGAAATGATTGCGCAGGACTTTATTCCTGGAGACGATAGCAACATGCGTGTATTGAATGCTTATGTCGATCAAAACCATCAGGTTCGCATGATGTGCTTGGGACATCCATTATTAGAAGATCCTTCTCCAGAAGCGATTGGAAACTATGTGGCGATCATGCCTGAATATAACGAGAAGATCTACCAGACAATTAAAGGATTTTTAGAGAAAATCAACTATACCGGTTTTGCAAATTTTGACATGAAGTACGATCCTCGTGATGGAGAATATAAATTGTTTGAAATCAACTTACGGCAAGGACGCAGTAGTTTCTTCGTTACTTTAAATGGCTTCAATTTAGCACAATACGTAACTGAAGATCGTATTTTTGAAAAGTCGTTTACTGAAACGATCTACGGTAAAGCAGAACCAGCTACATCTATGTTATGGATGGGGGTTCCAAAGGGTGTTTTTGAGAAATTTGCTCGAAATAATAAGGAAAAAGAAAAAGCTCTAGAAATGATCAAAAATGACCATTGGGGAACGACAGTCTTTTACAAGAAAGATATGTCCTTGATGCGTTGGATTTTAATGAAGTATATGTTCAGCAAGTACAAAGGACGCTTCGATCTATTCTTTAAAGAGAAAGAAGGATAAGTATGGAAAATTTCTTTAGTATTCTTGGTGGAATGGGGACGATGGCGACGGAAAGTTTTATTCGAATCCTTAACCAACGTACACATGCTCATAATGATCAAGAATACTTAAACTATGTGATGTTCAATCATGCAACGGTTCCTGACCGCACGGCTTTTATTTTAGATCACGAAGCACCAAGTCCATTACCCTTTTTATTGGATGATATAGAGAAACAAAACCTATTACAACCGGATTTTATTGTACTCACTTGCAATACTGCTCATTACTTTTTTGATCAACTACAGGGGGCAACAAATATTCCGTTGCTGCATATGCCGCGTGAGGCTGTAAATGAAGTGACAAAGCATCATAAACCCGGCGAGAAAATCGCGGTATTAGCAACTGCTGGGACAATTTCCGCTAAGGTTTATCAAAGTGAGCTAGAGACAAAAGGATTTGAAGTTTTGATTCCTAAGCCAGACTTACAAGAGAAGGTTAATCATCTGATTTATCACGATGTAAAAGAGAATGATTATATCAACAGTGATTTGTATCTAGAGATTCTTTCAGATGTTTTTGAAAAATATGGTTGTCAGAATGCTATTCTTGGCTGTACCGAGCTGTCTTTAGTTCAAGAATTGACAAAAGAAGTTCCTTTTCCAGTAATTGATGCGCAATCTATTTTAGCGGATCGGACAATTGAATTAGCACAGAAAAACAGATCTTTTAAATAGGAGATCTGTTTTTTATTTGCACATTTTTCCAGTTTCTATTCTATTAGGAAAATCTAAAGAATGACAAATGAGTAGCAAAGACACGCCAGGAGTGTTATAATTTTTTTAGATAGCGAAAGAAGCTAGCTTATGGTTTCTTTGGCATCTTTTTATTTGGTTCAAAAATTTTGCTTATGATTATTGATGAGCCTATCAACGTATTTCAAATCGCAATATCGTCTATATAGAACAATAGTAAATTAAAATAATCATTCTCAGGAGTGAGTTTCTAATTACGTGAAAGGAGTGACACAAATGACTGATAGTTTACATTTGGTTGTCATTACAGGTATGAGTGGTGCAGGTAAAACTGTCGCAATTCAAAGTTTTGAAGATATGGGGTATTTTTGTGTAGATAATATGCCTCCAGGTTTAATTCCGAAGTTTTGGGAATTGATCCGTGAATCAGGAAAAGTAACTAAGATCGCTTTAGTAGTAGATTTACGTTCTCGCTCATTTTTCGAAGATATTCAAAAAATGCTGATAGAGATAGAAAATACAGGGTTCATTGATACAAGTATCTTGTTCTTAGATTGTTCAGATGAAGAATTAGTCTCTCGTTACAAAGAGACGCGTCGCGCGCATCCGCTTGCGATGGATGGCATGATCACTGAAGGTATTCGTAAAGAACGCGCAATTTTGGAAGATTTAAAGAATAGAGCTACTCTAATGATTGATACAACAGATTTAACGCCGCGTCAATTACGAGAAAAAATTAATCAAACATTTAAAGATAAGGACGACGCGGGATTCCACGTGGAGGTAGTTTCTTTTGGCTTCAAATATGGGTTGCCAATTGATGCTGACATAGTTATGGATGTTCGTTTTTTGCCGAATCCACACTATATTTCAGACCTGCGGCCTCAAACCGGGCTAGACAAACCGGTATATGATTATGTAATGTCATTTCCTGAAACAGAAAGTTTTTACACGAATTTTGTTCGTTTAATTATGGACATTCTGCCTGGCTACATTAATGAAGGAAAAAGTTCATTAACGATTGCTATCGGCTGTACTGGTGGACAGCATCGGTCAGTCGCTTTGACAGAGCGTATTGGAAAGGCAATTACGGATGCAGAGTACAAGGTAAATATCACTCATCGCGATAAGGATAAGCGGAAAGAGACGGTGAATCGTTCATGAAAATGAAAACATACCGTATTCGTAAACCGAAGATCGTGGTTATCGGTGGTGGGACAGGATTACCAGTTATTTTAAAAAGTTTACGAAATCAAAGTGCTGATATTACAGCAGTGGTAACTGTAGCAGATGACGGTGGCAGTAGTGGTGAACTACGCGATTCGATCGACATGGCCCCCCCAGGTGATTTGAGAAATGTTTTGGCCGCCTTATCTGACATGCCGAAGCTCTATGAAGACTTATTTCAATATCGTTTTCATGAGGATGACAAATTTCTTGCAAATCATACGATTGGGAACCTTTTAATCGCGGCTTTATCAGAAATGCGAGAAAGTACGTATGAAGCAATTCAATTACTTTCCATGATGATGCACGTGGACGGGCATATTTACCCTTCTTCGGAAACACCGCTAGTGTTGCACGCGGATTTTGATGACGGAACAAGTGCAGTGGGAGAATCAAAAATAGCTCTGGATCGTAAGACGATAGAAAGAGTTTATGTCACAGAAAAAAATGGTGAAAAAGCGATTCACGCAGCACGTAAAGTAGTTAATGCTATCAATGAGGCAGATATGGTTGTCTTAGGACCAGGCTCCTTATTCACTAGTATCTTGCCTAACTTAGTCATTGAGGAACTAGGAAATGCGGTTCGTACAACAAAGGCAGAGGTAGTCTATATTTGTAATATTATGACCCAAAAAGGTGAGACCGAACATTTCAGTGATGCGGATCATATTCGTGTTCTTCACAAACACCTCGATAGCAAATTTATTGACACTGTATTAGTCAATACTGAAAAAGTTCCTGAAGGATATATGGATCCAGAGATCTATGATGAATACTTGGTACAAGTTACACATGATTTTAATGGGTTAAGGGAAGAAGGCTGCCGAGTTGTTTCAACTGACTTTTTAAAACTTCGTGATGGTGGCGTCTTTCATGATGGAGATAAAGTTGTCGATGAGCTATTTCGAATTGTTTTTGGTGCAAAAATTTAAGACTAAATTTTTAATAAATGTCGAAATAGTAAATCATTTAGTTAGAACTAATTTTATTTAGGAAAATTAGTTCTTTATTATGAGAAGGAGGGCTCGTCATGTCTTTTGCGGCAGAAGTAAAAAAAGAGTTAACGGGTCTGGCAGTCCAAAAGAATCTCGCACAAGCTGAGTTAGCCGCATTGATAAGAATGAATGGTTCCCTTAGTTTGAGTAATCATCAATTTGTTTTGAATGTACAAACTGAAAATGCGGCGATTGCTCGTCGAATTTTTACTTTATTAAAAGAGCATTATAATGTGCGAAGCGAGTTACTGGTACGTCGGAAAATGAAATTGAAAAAAAACAACGTCTACATTGTTCGATTGAAACAAGAAACACAAAATATTTTATTGGATTTGGATATCATGGACGGCATGATGTTTCAAGCGCATATATCGAATGAAATTAAGCAATCAGATGAAAAAACTCGTGCGTATTTACGTGGTGCATTTTTGGCCTCTGGTTCAGTTAATAATCCAGAAACGAGCCGTTATCATCTAGAAATATCTTCAATTTACGAGGAACACAATCAAGATATTTGTGACCTGTTGAATCAATTTGACTTGAATGCGCGTACGCTGGAACGCCGAAATGGCTACATTACTTATCTTAAAGGCGCAGAGAAAATAGCTGATTTTCTAACTTTGATTGGTGCGACGAATTCAATGTTAAAATTTGAGGATGTTCGAATCGTTCGTGATATGCGAAATTCTGTCAATCGACTAGTGAATTGCGAAACAGCCAATATGAACAAAACGATAGATGCTGCGTCTAAGCAAATTGAGAACATTCATTTTATTGAGTCGACGGTTGGACTACAATCGTTACCAGAAAAGCTACAGGAAATAGCAGAATTAAGGATTCAAAATCCTGAAATCAGTCTAAAAGAACTAGGAGAAATGATTCCATCAGGAGCCATTTCGAAATCAGGTATCAACCATAGAATTAGAAAAATTAATGATTTTGCCGATAATTTACGAAAAAAAACCGTTTGATAGTCAAACGGTTTTTTTCTGTTTATTCAGCAATGTAAGCTTTTAAAGTTGCTTCATCAATGGATTCGTCAAAAATATGATCACCTAATACAATGGTTGGTACGAATTGAATGTTTGCTTGGGCTGCCTCATTGCGGATTTCTCCTTGCAGATTTTGGTTTGCTTGTTGAATAAAGCCCAATGTTTTTTCAGCATACTCAGCTACAGCTTCTAAAGCAAGGTCTTGCCAATTTTCTTGTGTTTCAAAAGCTTGTTTGATTTGAATCATAGCCTTGGCAGGATTATTGTCAATATATTCGTGCATTACATTTCCGCGCTGTAAGCTAATTTTATCTTTATCTAATAACTTGATAACACGTTGAACTTTGCCTTCTTCGACCGCTTGACTCAGCGTTTCATAGGATTCCTCAAACCATTGTTTGCAGTAGGGACATCGTAGGTTAATAAATTCAATTAAACGCTTTGGCGCTGTGTCTGATCCAATTTTAATTCCATTGAAATCATTTACTAAGTTTGCTTTTATTATAGAAATATCCATTAATAAACACGTCCTTTCATAGTCTAGTTTACAAAAGATTCTAAAGAAAACAAACTCTTTTGATATAAATAAGTTAAAAAGATTGAAACGTCTGTTTGAAAATAACTCAGCTTAGTTTATAATAAATCCGTTGTTATAAAGATTATAAAGTTAAGATTTCTATTTTGAGGTAAGCAATTTTTTTTAGCTGTCATTTTACCGCTTAAAAGAAATGTTACAAAACAATAGAATCGTTGTCTTTTCCAAGAAAAAAGGACGAATTACAATAAGGAGGAGAACTATGCGTAAGAAAAAAACGATGGATGGAAATACAGCAGCAGCTTATATTTCATATGCATTTACTGAGTTAGCTGCAATTTATCCAATCACTCCTAGCTCAACAATGGCTGAACTTGTGGACCAATGGTCTTCAGAGGGAAAGAAAAATATATTTGGTCAACCGGTATCAATTACTGAAATGCAATCAGAGGCGGGTGCCGCAGGTGTTGTTCATGGTGCGCTTAAAACGGGTGCACTAACAACTACTTATACTGCATCGCAAGGATTATTACTAATGATTCCAAACATGTATAAAATGGCAGGAGAGTTACTGCCGGCCGTTTTTCATGTGGCTAGTCGCGCAGTTACAACAAATGCGTTAAATATTTTTGGTGATCATGGAGATGTAATGGCGGCACGCCAAACGGGATTTGCGATGCTACAGGAGAGCAGTGTACAAGAAGTAATGGATTTGTCTGCGGTGGCGCATCTAGCAGCTATTGAAGGCAGCATCCCATTCATGAACTTTTTTGACGGTTTTCGTACTAGTCATGAGATTCAAAAGGTTGAGGTATTAGACTATGAAGAATTGGCGCCGCTTGTTGATCAAGAAAAGTTAAGAGCATTCCGTAAGCGAAGCATGAATCCAAATCATCCAACAATTAGTGGGACGAATCAGAATCCTGATATACATTTTCAACAACGTGAAACAGTCAATCGTTATTACGATGAATTGCCAGCAATCGTTCAAAAATATATGTTTGAAATCAATAAACTCCGTGGTACTCAATATGATTTGGTTACTTATTATGGGGCAGAAGATGCAGAAGAAGTCATTGTAGCAATGGGTTCTGTGGCACAAACGATCGAACAAACGGTGGACTATTTAAATGCTAATGGTCGGAAAGTTGGTTTTTTAAATATTCATTTGTATCGTCCGTTCCCAACCGAGAACTTTTTAGAAAAGCTTCCAAATTCTGTGAAGTCTATTGCTGTTTTGGATCGTTCAAAAGAGCCTGGAGCTGATGGTGAGCCATTATTATTAGACGTTCAAGGCGTCATGTATGAAGCGGATATCCGTCCTAGAATCATCGGTGGACGTTTTGGTTTAGGCTCTAAGGATGTCACACCAGACCAAATTATTGCTGTATATGATGAATTGTTAAAAGAGAAAGGAAAAACCAAAAAGCGTTTTACTATCGGTATTGTTGATGATGTAACTAATATGTCGCTCGAAACAAAGGGAACCCTTGACTTGACGAACCCTAATACTTATCAGGCAAAATTCTGGGGTTTTGGTTCAGACGGAACAGTGGGGGCAAATAAATCAGCAATTAAAATTATCGGAGATCATACGAACAAATATGCGCAAGGTTATTTTAGCTATGATTCAAAAAAATCAGGCGGATTGACTGTTTCACATTTGCGCTTCGGAGATACACCTATTCGCTCGACCTATCTTGTCGAAAGTGCTGATTTTATCGCCTGTCATACACCTGCTTATATTCACACCTATGACTTGCTGAAAGGATTGAAGCCAGGCGGGATATTCTTAATGAATACTATGTGGAATGATGGGCAGATTGATAAATTATTACCTGCTAAGATGAAACGCTATATCGCCGAGAATAATATTAGATTTTACACAATTAATGCTGCTAAATTAGCCATGGAAGTCGGGCTTGGTTCGCGGATCAACACAGTGATGCAAACGGCATTCTTTAGCTTGACGGGCATTATCCCATTTGATGAAGTGATAGAGATTTTAAAATCTGAAGCCGATAAAAGCTACCGCCGTAAATCACTGGAAATCGTAGAAAAGAATATTGCGGCGATTGATCAAACCGTTGAATTATTGCATCAGGTACAGATTCCTAAAACGTGGAAAACCATTGAAACGCCTGCCCATGTACGTAAATCTCCCGTGCCACAATATGTTGAACAAATTGTTGAACCGATCAATACTCAACGAGGAGATGCACTTACTGTTAATGACCTTGTAGCAAACGGCATGACAGATGGAACCATACCAACAGGTACCACAAAATTTGAAAAACGCGGGGTGGCATTAGAGGTTCCTCATTGGATTAGCGATCGTTGTACAATGTGTAACGAATGTTCATTTGTATGTCCTCATGCGGCTATTCGCCCATTTTTGGCAGATGAAGAAGAAATGGAAGAAGCACCAGAAGGATACATCGTCCGAGAAATGCGCGGTGCCGACGGTTTGAAGTATCGTATTCAAGTTTCAGTTGAAGACTGTACTGGCTGTGGTCTTTGTGTCGAAGCATGTCCAGCTAAAGGCAAAGCACTAGTTATGAAACCATTTGAAGAAGAGAAAGAACAAGCAATCAATTGGGCCTTTTCAATGACATTAAAGCAAAAGGCAAATCCAGCAAAAACAAATTCCGTTTTAGGTTCACAGTTCAATCAACCACTGCTGGAATTCTCGGGAGCATGTGCAGGTTGTGGTGAAACACCTTATGTGAAATTAATGACACAAATGTTTGGTGATCGTATGATGATTGCAAATGCGACAGGCTGTTCATCTATTTGGGGAGCGGCTGCCCCCGTCAGTCCTTACACAACAAACGAAAAAGGTCAAGGGCCAGCGTGGTCTAACTCATTGTTCGAGGATAATGCTGAATATGGATATGGAATGTTTTTGGCAAATCAAACCCGACGTAAAGAATTAGCAGATAAAATTAATGACGTTCTAAATATGGTTTCTGATGATTTACGGGAGTTAATGGAAGACTGGATGGATCATATGTATGAATCTGACGGAACCCAGCAAAGAGCAGCTAAGTTAACTTCAGCGCTTGAAGCAGAAGGGTTGGAGAATGCTAAACTAGCCGAGATCTATGACAACCGTGACTTATTTGTCAAAACTAGCCAATGGATGTTTGGCGGAGATGGTTGGGCGTACGATATTGGTTTCGGTGGTATTGATCATATATTAGCTAGTGGAGCAGATGTAAATATCTTAGTAATGGATAATGAAGTCTATTCGAATACCGGCGGTCAAACATCTAAAGCAACACCAGCTTCTGCCATTGCAAAATTCTCAGCGGGTGGTAAATATCAATCTAAGAAGGATTTAGGGATGATGGCGATGACATATGGCAATGTTTATGTTGCACAAATCGCTTCAGGAGCTAATCAAATGCAGACAATCAAAGCTCTGGAAGAAGCTGAAAAATTCCCAGGACCTTCTTTGATTATTGCTTATACACCATGTATTAATCACGGCTTGCGCGGTGGAATGAGCAAAACTCTACAAGAGGCCAAAGATGCAGTAAATTCTGGTTATTGGTCATTGTATCGTTACAATCCAATTCAACGTGAAAAAGGAAAGAACCCAATGACGTTGGATTATAAAAAACCAAACTTTGATGATATGATTGGCTTTATGAAACAGCAGACACGCTTCTCAGCACTAGAAAGAGTGCAGCCTGACGATGCACAGCGCCTATACCAAAAAACAGTAAACGATGCTCAAACACGTTTTTATAACTATGCACGCATGGCGGGACAGGAAGAAAAAATTCGTGCGAAATTAGAAGGAACAAAAGTTGAAGTAACGAAGACTACTAGTGAAAAGAAAGTAAAAAGTGAGCGGAAAGCTGATCCAGAAGCAGCAGCACGGCGTGCCGCTCGCAGAGCTGCTCGCGCTGAAAAAAGAAACCAATAACTTTTTGGATGTTGTCGTTATATCGAGATAGTAAGATAAGAAAGCATGTAACCATCAAAATTATTATAGAAGAAATTAAACAGTAGTAGGAGAAGGAGTCTTTGTTTATTAAGGCTCCTTCTTTCCTTCTTAAATTTTATGCTAGACCTGTACCACTGTGGTATAATTGTAGAGAATTTTGGATAGAAAGAGAGGTTATCTATGCCTAATCGTCTAATTGAATTATTCAAACCGGAATATTGGCTTAGCTTTTTTTCTGAGAATCTTTCAACCTGGGATATCATCGTCAACCTTTTAGATATATTTGTTGTCTGGTTTTTGATTTATCGTTTGTTTGAACTTGTTCGCGGAACGAAGGCAGTCCAACTGATCAAAGGTGTGGCGATTTTTATTGGGATACGAATCGTTGCTGAATTGATTGGTCTGCATACATTGTCTTGGTTGATGAATCAAATCATTACCTATGGTGTAATTGCGGCGATTGTTATTTTTCAACCAGAGGTCCGACGCGGTTTGGAACATTTAGGTCGCAGTTCATTCTTTAAAACATCAAAAAAGGAAGAACGTGACGACGAGCGAATGATCCTTGCGTTTGACAAAGCGATTCAATATATGTCAAAAAGGAAAATTGGTGCATTAGTAACGATCCAACGTTTTACAGGGCTAGAAGAATATATCGAGACTGGGATTGCTCTGGATGCAGATATTACCGGAGAACTATTGATCAATATATTTATACCGAATACGCCGTTACATGATGGTGCAGTTATTGTAAAAAATGGAAAAATCGCGGTTGCTTCGGCATATCTCCCATTATCGGACAGTATGCTGATCCCCAAAGAGTTTGGTACTCGACATCGAGCCGCGGTAGGTATCAGCGAGGTCAGTGATGCGTTAACGTTTATAGTATCTGAAGAAACAGGTGGGGTTAGTATCACGCTGAATAATGATTTTCTTCACGATTTGTCTCAAGAAGAGTATCTGGCTGTAATGCGTAGAGAGTTGTTGCCAGATGAAAAAAATGCCAGCAAGAAGAGTCTTCTGCAAACCTTTTTCGAAGGGTTGACTAAAGGAGGACAAAAATGAGAATTAAGTTTAAAAAAAGTAATGCCCCATATATGCTGATCTCATTGGTGTTTAGTTTAATTCTATTTTTTAATGTAAATAGTCAAAATTTTAGTCAGTTAATTTCGTCTGAAACAAACTATGAGGAATCTATTCAGAACGTTCCTATAAATGTCCTTTATGATTCAGATGAATACTTTGTTCATGGTTTTTCATCGAATGTATCGGTTAAATTAAGCGGGGCTAACCGCATACAATTGAATAAGGAAGTAGATCCTGACACAAGGGATTTCAGTGTTGTTGCAGATTTAAGAAATCTGTCTTCTGGAACCCACGAGATTCGGCTAAAAACAAAAAATTTATCGAGCTCTCTTTTTGCCACGATAGAACCAGAAAAAATTTCTGTGACTATCGAGAAAAAGGTAAAGAAAGAATTTGACGTATCCCCAATCTTAAGCAGTACAACTAGCAATAATGGGCTGAAAATCGGGGAAATGTCTACACAGCCTGAAAAGGTTGAAATTACTACTGGCGAAAATACTATGAAGGAAATTGATCGTGTTGTTGCTTCGGTTGACAGTAGTAAGTTGACCACAGATCAAGATAGTATACAAGCGCCTATTCAGGCGTTAAATGCTAGTGGAGAAGCACTGCCAATTCAGTCTGATCCACAAAATGTAACAGTTAATTTTGAGATTCAAACGCCTAGTAAAGAAGTGTCGATCTACCCTATCCAAGAAGGGGACTTGCCTTCGGATGTAGAAAGCGTCAAAATAGACTTGAATCGTACAAAGGTAACAATTACTGGTGTGCAGTCAGTAATTGATCAAATAGACAGTATCGGCATTCCAGTCGATGTGAGTCGAATCCAAGGGACTGTAAAAAAGTTTATTGATGTACCCTCTGGGGACTATCAAATAAACCCTAAAACAGTGAGTGCACAAGTAACGCCTGTCTTTAAGAAGTCCCAAGGATCGGAAACTAGCAGTACAAATCATTCTAGTTCGTCGACGACTGAAGATGTAGCAGAATCAGATGACGCTTCCAGATTTTCTGAAACAAGTGCTACACAGACAACAAACAGTCAAGAAGATTCGACAAATCAATCTACTAACTAGATGAAGAAGGGAAATATAATTTAATGGGTAAATATTTTGGAACAGATGGAGTAAGAGGAATCGCGAATAAGGAGTTAACACCTGAACTAGCATTTAAGTTAGGACGTTGTGGTGGTTATGTTTTAAGTCAACATCATGAAAGTGAAGGTCGTCCACGTGTACTAGTTGGGCGTGACACTCGAATTTCTGGAGAGTTACTAGAAACAGCTTTGATTTCTGGATTATTATCTGTAGGTATCGAAGTATTTCAACTTGGTGTCATTTCTACACCAGGAGTTGCTTATTTAACAAGATTGCAGAAGGCTTCTGCAGGAGTGATGATTTCTGCTTCTCATAATCCAGCTGAAGATAATGGGATTAAGTTTTTTGGCGGTGATGGATTTAAACTTGTTGATGAACAAGAAGCTGAGATTGAGGCTTTAATTGATGCGGAGGAAGATACATTACCTCGTCCTTCAGCCGAAGGGCTTGGGACATTGGATGAGTTTCATGAAGGACTTCTGAAGTATTCACAATTCTTAGTACAAACAATTTCAGGAGATTTATCCGGGTTAACTGTTTGTGTTGATGCTGCAAATGGTGCCACATCTACTAGCGTTAATCGTCTGTTTGCAGATTTAGAAACAGATTTTTATACAATGGGTACATCACCTAATGGGTTAAATATCAATGCCGGAGTAGGTTCTACTCATCCAGAAGCATTAGCTAAATTAGTTGTTGAAAAAGGTGCAGATGCTGGTTTAGCATTTGATGGAGATGGCGATCGTGTAATTGCTGTTGACGAACTCGGCAATATTGTCGATGGTGATCGAATTATGTATATTTGTGCGAAATATTTAGCTGAACGTAAACGATTGAAAAAAAATACTGTAGTTACTACAGTAATGAGTAATTTAGGATTCCATAAGGCAATTGAAGAGATTGGTCTTGAAGATGTCATCACGCAGGTCGGTGATAGATATGTTGTTGAGGAAATGCGTAAAAATGATTACAATCTTGGTGGGGAACAATCTGGACATGTTTTATTCTTAGATTATAATACGACAGGTGACGGAATGTTAACCGGTGTTCAGCTATTGAACATTATGAAGCAAACTGGTAAAAAGCTCTCTGAGCTAGCTAGTGAAGTAACTATTTATCCGCAAAAGTTAGTGAACATTCGAGTAAGCGATAAGTACGGAGCGATGGATGTTCCCGCTATAAAACAAGCGATTGAAGAGGCAGAAGCAGAAATGAATGGCGATGGTCGAATTCTCGTTCGTCCTTCAGGCACAGAACCATTACTACGTGTCATGGCAGAAGCACCAACAGATGAAAAGGTTGATTACTATGTTGAAAAAATCGCAGCTGTTGTTCGAGATGAAATTGGATTAGATTAATAATAAACGTCCGACTTTTTTAGTCGGGTGTTTTTCTGCATAAAAAAGGTTGAGAAATTTTTCTCAACCTTTTAATTTATTCAATTATTCAACTGTTACTGATTTTGCTAAATTACGAGGTTTATCAACATCGTAGCCGCGTAATAATGTTGCATAGTAGGCAATTAATTGTCCTGGGATAACAGAAACAAGCGGACGTAAGAATTGGTGAACTATAGGTAAAATGATTTGGTCACCATCTTTACTTAATTCTTCTGAAGCTATTACTAGTGTATGAGCGCCGCGACTTTCAACTTCACGGAGATTTCCTCGTGTGTGAGGAGCTGTAACAGCTTCGGTAATGATGCCGATAACAGGTGTTCCTTCTTCGACCAATGCGATTGTTCCGTGTTTCAATTCACCAGCGGCAAAGCCTTCCGCCTGAATATAAGAAATTTCCTTTAGCTTCAAAGCAACTTCCATAGAAACATAGTAATCTTCAGAACGACCAATATAAAATGCATTACGAGTTGTTGCCAAATATTCTTCAGCAATTTCTTCGATCATAGCTTTTTCAGCGATCATGACATCCATCGCATTAGCTGCAATGCCTAATTCCTTTGTTAAGTCGAATTCTTTAGCAGCAGAAACTCCCTTTGCTTCACCTACAGCTTTGGCTAAAACCGTCAAAGCTGCAATTTGCGCAGTATAAGCTTTGGTAGAAGCTACTGCAATCTCTGGACCTGCATGTAGCAACATGGTGTAGCTAGCTTCACGAGATAATGTTGAACCTGCTACATTTGTTACAGTAAGAGAAGGGTGTCCTAATTCATTGGTTTTTACTAAAACTTGACGGCTATCTGCAGTTTCTCCACTTTGCGTTAAGTAGATAAAGAAAGGCTTTTCTGAAAGCAATGGCATATTATATCCAAACTCGCTAGATAAATGAATTTCAACGGGAATGTTAGCCAAGCCTTCAATAATTTGTTTACTTGCCCAACCCGCATTGTTACTTGTTCCGCAAGCGACAATGTAAATACGGTCGCTGTTTAGTAAACTCTGCAACAACTCATCTTCGATCACGACGGTTCCTGTTTCATCGGTGTATTCACTGATGATCCGGCGCATCGTAGCAGGTTGTTCATCAATTTCTTTCAACATGTAATATGGATAAGTTCCTTTTTCCATATCGGAAAGATCAATTTTTGCTTCGTAAGGGGCACGTTGGACTTCGTTGCCGGCAGCATCTTCAATCTCTACGTGATCACTTGTTACAATAACCATTTCGCCATCGTAAATCTCGACGAATTGATTGGTTTGTTCTAACATCGCCATTGCATCGCTACAAACAACATTGAATCCGTCGCCTAAGCCAATTAATAAGGGGCTTTTGTTCTTTCCGACAAAGATTGTCTCCCGGTCCTTCTTATCAATTAACCCAAAGGCATATGACCCATGAATTTCTTTGAGAGCTTTCCGAAAAGCATCTTTGGTTGAAAGTCCTTGATTTGCGAAATACTCAACTAAATGAACAGCGATTTCTGTGTCTGTTTCACCGTAAAAGGTATCATCTGTTAAATATTTTTTCTTCAATTCATCATAATTTTCAATTACACCATTGTGAACCAATACAAAACGTTTACTTTGTGAAGTGTGAGGGTGTGCGTTTTCTTCACTAGGCTCCCCATGTGTTGCCCAGCGTGTATGCCCAATGCCAATGGAACCATGGACTCCAGAGCCGATCTTTTCAGCTAGCTCTTTAATACGACCTTGTGACTTAATTAAGAAATCTTCTTTTTCGTCAGCCACGAAAATACCGGCAGAATCATACCCGCGATACTCCAATTTCTCTAAACCATTTACTAAAATACTTGTTGCTTGCTCATTTCCCACAATTCCTACAATTCCACACATAATGTCTTCCTACTTTCCTGTCATTATATGTTTCCGAGCTGTATGACCATTTCTTTGTTCTTTAAAAAAGTTTTTGTAATAGTCTGTAGAGTACAGCTGCCCTGAAGCCACCCGCCGAATATTTCGATTAGCTTCTTCCTCGTCACCTTTAAAAGGTCTGGCGCTATCTTATTGGTACATTTAAGATTTTTTTGTTTTAACATCGGAAACAATGATTAATATAATATAAACTTCGCTTGTAGTCAAATGTTTTTTTATTTTAAACAAATTGGTATATATGATATTTGTGAAATTAAAATGCAAAAAGCAAAATACCTTCTGCATTTCATCTATTGGAAGAATAGGGTAAAATAGAAAAGTATCACTTAATAGGCATCTTTTAACCACTTTTTTTATAGCTTGCTAAAGACGTTTATTATGATAAAAAAATATTACGGGAAATCAATTTTCACAGAATAAACGGAGAGGAGAAAATAAAATGAATCAACCAGAAAACTTAACTGTTGGCGATTTACGTAAGTTTTTAGAAAAAATTACGAATAATCCCGAAGTGAACAACGAAACAAAAATTTTTTTAGATACAGGCTGGGATAGTATTCAAGAAATCAGCCCGGATGCTTTAAGTATTGAGGAAGCTCAAACCTTTAATATTGAAGATCCATTAACACATGAGCTTTTCGGGGGCTATTCTTTAGTAGAAAAAGCAGAAAAAATGAATGCTGATGGGCCGGTAGAAAAAGTAGTAATTATTCGTAACTTATACTAGGAGGTAGAAAATGAATAAGAGACGTTGGGTTGCAATTGGTATTGCGGTAGTGTTGTTAATTTTTTCAGCAATATCTTCATCAATCAGCCGTAGTAACGAAAGCAAAAAGGAACTCAGTCAAGTGAATGAATTATTGTATGGAAACAATGAGCCTCAAGAAGAGACCGTTGAAGAAGGATCAGACACAGAAAAAATTGTTAAATTAGTTGTAGAGGGCACCATCATTAATGATGGCACAAGTGGGTTGTTTTCAACTGGCGGCTATAATCATACTTCGTTTATGAAACAGCTAGAGAAAATTAAAGATGATTCAACTGTTAAAGGCATTTTATTAGAGATAAATTCTCCAGGTGGCTCTGTTTATGAAACGGCAGAAATCACTCGTGCTTTGAAAGAAATTCAAAAGGACAAGAAAATTCCGATTTATGCTTCTATGGAGAGTCAAGCTGCTAGCGGTGGTTATTATATTGCCGCTAACTCTGATCGGATTTTTGCCTCTGAGGACACGATGACCGGATCTATTGGGGTCATCATGTCAAGTGTTAATTATTCTGGACTGATGGAAAAACTTGGAATCACAGATGCAACAGTTAAAAGTGGTGCGCTTAAAGACATTGGTTCGTCTTCGCGTCCGCAAACAAAAGAAGATAAAGAAGTTTTGCAGTCTTTTGTTGACAGCATGTATAGTCGATTTGTTAAGACTGTTGCTGAAGGGCGTAATATGGATGAAGCAAAGGTAAGGAAATTGGCAGACGGAAGGATCTATGATGGTGCACAGGCACTCGATAACGGTTTGATAGATGAAATTGGATATCCTGATCAGGCTTTGATCTCACTTAAACGAAATGAAGGTCTGACTGGGGCGAAAGTCATTTCATACAAAAGTGGAACTACTAATTTCATGAATACATGGTTAGGAAACAATTTAGCAGATATGCAAGGTCTTAAGCCTTCGCAAGAGGAATTGATGACAAATATTGTAAAAAGTATTGGAACTCCACAAGCACCTAAAGCAATGTATTTATATGGAGGGGAATAATAATGGAGGAAGAAACTAATCAAAGACCAGCAGTAGGACCAGTGACACAATTGTTAGAAAAAAAACAGCGTCAACATCAATTTCATGATTACCCAGACTATTTTTATGCTGGTTTCTGGATTCGTTTTTTTGCTTATCTATTGGATTTAGCTTGTATTACAGCCCTAACAGGAATCATTATAGGGTTCCCTGCAAATCTAATCGGGGTGTCTAAAAGCGAGGAATTACTTAGTCTTTACGGATTTTTATCATTGCTCCTATACTTAGCGTATTTTATTTTATTGACAAAACTAAATCATGGTCAAACAATAGGAAAAATGGTTTTTGGAATCAGAGTTATCTGTTTTGAGGAAGAGGAACTGAGTTGGCAAACGGTTTTAGTCCGTGAAGGTGCCTGTCGTTTTGTTCTACGTGGCTCTATTTTTATGTTAGGATACCTTGTCACTATTTTTACCCCCAATAAACAACATATAGGTGATTATTTTTCAGATACGAGTGTTGTGACACTAAATCTATTAGCAGCTAGAGAGGGCTTTGTACAGAAATGAATCCAATAGATTTTCCAAACAATGATCAGTATTACTTAACGCTTGCGGAAAAGGCTTTTTCCGCAGGAAATTATCAAGAAGCGTTAGAAAACTATAAACAGGCTTATAAAGAGAAGCCAACAACGAAGCTTAACTTCTTAATTGCTAGCATGGCTTTGGAACAAGGAGAATTTTCTGAAGCATTATTGTTTGCAGATGAAATGCCAGATAGTTACTTAGAAACTCTGGATACAATCGATTTGTTTCTACAAATTCAATTATATGCACAAAAATTTTATGAAGCTAGAGAATTTTTATGGCGTTCGCAAAAGATAAAACAGTTGACAGAAGAGCAAAGAGATATCTGGTTGACACGAATTGATGATCAAGAGAGGTTTTACCAACATCAGCAACAAGCAGTTTTCAAACAACTTGAGGATGAGCTGAATCTGCTTCCAACCATGAATGCGCTCGAGCAATTAACCCTAGTTCGAAGGATTAGGCACCTGCCTGTAGATCGGCTAAAAACCTTGGCTAAATTGTATATGATAGACAGACGAATTGCACCATTGGTTCGAAGTTATTTATTCGAAAGTTTAGCACGTGTAGGGGTATCTGAAAGTGTACGTTATCTAACCATACAAGATGAAATTGTAGAATTATCTCCTGCTTATTCTGGATTTGACGATACGCTGCAAAAAAGAATTGAAAAACACCTGAGTGAGGAGTTAGAAGACGAGAATCCAATCTTGTTAGCGAGTTTAATGGAGCAAGTAAAACTAGAAATGGCTTTTTTATACCCTCTTCAAAGTTCGTTCATGAAACCGGATGCTTGGGTGTCCAGTTATCTATCCGAGTATTCGGAATGCTCAAAACCACTTGATGAAGCGATCGAAAGCGTGCGTATGAAAATAAAACAACTTATGTTCGATTATCATTAAAAAATGCCCAGAGTAAAAGCTTTATATTTACAATTCATAATCAGTAGTGTAATATTTAATGGTATGCAAAATGCAAGTATATTAGTATTCGGAGGGAACAAACGTGACTGCAAATTTTGAAAAAACAGGCACCAATGATGGTGTGTTAACTTTCTCAATTGAACAAACTGAGATTCAAAAGGGATTAACAAATGCATTCAACAAAGTGAAAAAAAATCTTAATGTACCTGGCTTCCGTAAAGGAAAAGTTTCTCGTCAAGTATTTAACCGTATGTACGGTGAAGAAGCATTGTATGAAGATGCGTTGAATGATGTATTACCAGCAGCTTATGAAGCTGCCGTAAAAGAAGCAGACATCGATCCAGTCTCTCAACCCAAAATTGATGTTGACAGTATGGAAAAAGGCGAAGCTTGGGTTATTAAAGCAGAGGTTACTGTAAAACCTGAAGTTAAATTAGGTGACTATAAAGAGTTAGAAGTTCCTAAACAAGATGTTGAAGTTTCTGACGCTGATGTAGAAGCGCGTTTGAAATCAGAACAAGAATCTCAAGCAGAGCTAGTTATCAAAGAAGACGAAGCTGCTGAAAACGGCGACACTACTGTAATTGATTTTGAAGGTTTCGTTGGTGAAGAAGCATTTGAAGGCGGAAAAGGTGAAAACTATTCTCTTGAATTAGGTTCTGGTTCATTTATTCCTGGCTTTGAAGAGCAATTAGTCGGACACAAAGCAGGTGAAAGCTTAGATGTAACAGTTACTTTCCCAGAAGATTACCAAGCAGAAGATTTAGCTGGTAAGGAAGCTGTATTCAAAGTAACGATTCACGAAGTAAAGGCAAAAGAACTTCCTGAATTGGATGATGATTTTGCTAAAGATGTTGATGAAGAAGTGAATTCATTAGATGAATTAAAAGCAAAATATCGTGATGAACTAACAAAACAAAAAGAAGAAGCTGCGAAAGAAGCAAAAGACGAAGCTGCAATCAAGCAAGCTGTTGAGAATGCTGAAATCGTAGAACTTCCACATGTAATGGTTCATGATGAAGTTCACCGTTCGATGGATGAATTTTTAAATAACATGCAACGTCAAGGAATCTCACCAGAAATGTACTATCAATTAACTGGTTCAACTGAGGAAGATCTTCATACTCAATTTGAAGGTGAAGCAGAAGGACGAGTGAAAACAAACTTAGTCATGGAAGCTATTGTTGAAGCAGAGAAAATTGAAGCTTCTGAGGAAGATATCGCGAAAGAAATCAAAGACTTGGCTGAAATGTATCAAATGCCAGAAGAGCAAATCCGTCGTGTTTTAACGGAAGATATGCTTGAACACGATATTAAAATGAAAAAAGCTGTTGAATTAGTAACTGGAACTGCTGTAGAAAAATAAGCAGTACTGGTTAATTAAGCAGGTAGTTAAACTATGTGGCGCAGATTATGCGTCACATTTTTTTATTCACTAGTATTTTTGCTAACTAAGGATACTCATGAATTTAGTTTCTCACTTTTTTATAGATATTTATAACGAATAACTTCAAAATAACTCTTAAATTTGGTAATATTGAATTATTAATGAAATGAGGGTCATTCTCGTTTTTAAATGATGTAATTATTTTATGTTTTAATACCCTAAGGAGGAGAAAATGAAGAGAAAAATTTTAGGACTATGTTTTTTATCAGTGCTATGTTTAAATTTTTCGACTATAGCTCTAGCTGAAGAAAATCAAATAGAAAGCAGTCAACAAATCACTCAAAGTTCATCGATCACTGATTCAACTGCAAGTGTTCCACAAATCGAATCACAGACTACGGGAAATTCTGACTCTGAACAAACGACTGATAGTGTTGAAACAGAAGCAGAAGAAGTGACAGTTCCGCAATCGCAAATGGAGACAGCAGAGGGAACAATGTCTTTACCGAAAGGACGTTCTGATTTATATCCAAGTATCCAATTATTTGCTTCGCTTCCATCTGTATCAGCAACGAATACTAATACCCCTAGTAAAAGTTTTATTGATATTTCCTCTCATAATGGAAATATTTCTGTTGCAAACTTCCAAAAAATGAAAGGCTATGGTGTTACGGGGGTTGTTGTCAAGCTAACAGAAGCTACCAGTTATACTAACCCTTACGCTCAGTCACAGATTAACAATGCTATGGCAGCGGGAATGAAAGTTTCTGCCTATCACTATAGTTGGTTTACGAGCGATGCTCAAGCCGTGGCAGAGGCGAATTATTTTGCGGCTGCAGCTAAGAAATTCGGTTTGAGTAGCGGTACCGTTATGGTGAATGATATCGAGGAACCTCAAATTCTTGGTAAAGGAAACCATACAAATAACTCTAGGGCATTTGAAAATCGTTTAAAAAGCTTAGGATATGGAAATGTTCGACATTACATTGGTTTGAATTGGTTGACCACTGGACGGATTAATGCTGCTACTATTGGATATAAAAATATATGGGTTGCTGCTTATCCATATAATTTATCAACAACAAATTTTTATACCCAATACGGAGCTTGGCAATGGTCTTCGCAATTATCATTCCCTGGTATTAGCGGGAATTTTGACATTAACGCAGATTATACATCAACCTTTAGTAACCCGACACCAACGCCTCCGGCAAATAGTGTGCAAATGTACCGTGTTTATAATCCGAACAGCGGCGAACATTTTTATACACAAAATGTTGCTGAAAAGAACAACTTAGTTTCAAAAGGCTGGAAATACGAAGGGATTGGTTGGAATGGACCAACCTCCGGCAATCCAGTTTATCGTTTGTACAACCCTAATGCAGGAGATCATCATTATACTCTTCATGCTTATGAAAAAGACAATTTAATCAAGAAGGGATGGAGATATGAAGGGATTTCTTGGTACTCTGGCGGTCCTAATGCGTTACATCGATTATACAATCCAAATGCTAAAGCTGGCGCGCATCACTACACATTGAACACGAATGAAAAAAATAATTTAGTTAAGCACGGCTGGAAATATGAAGGTTTAGCCTGGTATGCAAAATAGTCAAAAGGTTCTCGATTTTCGAGAACCTTTTTTCTTTAGATTTCCTTTTTATTTGCAATTGGTTTCTTTGTCTTTTTAATGCTTTATGTTATTATAGATAAAGACTGCAATCGTGGAAACACTTGTAGAGAATGAAACAAGAGGTGACAGCCATGTATGAGAGCACAGGCGCAGGAGAAACAGTTCGCTGTTCATTTTGCGGAAAGACCCAAGAGGAAGTAAAAAAAGTCGTTGCGGGTCCAGGCGTTTACATTTGTAATGAATGTATCGACCTTTGTAAAGAAATTATAGATGAAGAATTCCATGAGGAAGCTATTCGTGAGTTTATTGATGTGCCAAAGCCCAAAGAACTATTGGATGTTTTAAATCAATATGTTATTGGTCAAGATCGGGCGAAGAAAGCATTATCGGTTGCAGTGTACAATCATTATAAGCGAGTAAATACTGAAAATGATGGTATCGACGAAGTAGAATTACAGAAAAGCAATATTTGTTTGATTGGACCAACCGGTTCCGGAAAAACGTTCTTGGCACAAACGTTAGCTAGAACGCTGAACGTACCATTTGCTATTGCAGACGCAACAAGTTTAACTGAAGCGGGTTACGTTGGTGAAGATGTTGAAAACATTTTATTAAAGCTCTTGCAGGCTGCTGATTATAATGTTGAACGTGCTGAAAAAGGAATCATTTACATTGATGAAATCGACAAAATTACTCGTAAAAGCGAAAATGTTTCGATTACTCGTGATGTTTCGGGTGAGGGAGTTCAGCAAGCTTTGCTTAAGATCCTTGAAGGAACAGTCGCTAGTGTACCACCGCAAGGAGGACGCAAACATCCTCATCAAGAATTTATTCAAATCGATACAACAAACATTCTATTTATCGTTGGCGGAGCCTTCGATGGTATCGAAACAATTGTGAAAAATCGTTTAGGTGAAAAAACCATTGGGTTTGGAAAGAACAACAAAAAGATTGATGAAGATGCGAGTGTGATGCAGCAGATTATTCCTGAAGATTTGCTAAAATTCGGTTTAATACCAGAATTTATCGGACGATTACCGGTTACGACAGCATTGGAGAAATTAACAACCGAAGACTTAGTTCGGATATTAACAGAACCTAAAAATGCATTAGTTAAACAGTATCAAAAATTACTTTCATACGACGACACGGATTTAACATTTGATGAGGATGCATTAAGTGCAATTGCTGACAAAGCCATTTCTCGAAATACGGGCGCACGTGGTCTGCGATCAATTATTGAGGATGTTATGATGGATGTGATGTTCGACATTCCTTCAGATGAATCAATTGAAAAAGTAATCGTGACGAAAGATTCTGTTGAGGGTTCTGGCAAACCAATTATTGAGTATCATAACGATAAGAAAAAAGCAGGTTAGCAAGTGTTGAGGGTTCACAAATTAATTTGTGAGCCCTTTTTGAAAGGCGTGAAAATATGAAAGTTCATAATGCAGAGATTGTTATTAGTGCAGTCTCGCCTAAACAATATCCCGAAACTGATTTACCGGAAATCGCCTTAGCAGGGCGCTCCAATGTTGGGAAGTCTTCATTTATTAATACACTGATTGATCGTAAAAATTTAGCGCGAACGTCAGGTAAACCAGGGAAGACGCAAACGTTAAATTTTTACTTAATTGAGAATGCTTTGCATTTTGTGGACGTTCCTGGTTATGGGTATGCAAAAGTCTCGAAGACAGAGAGAGCAAAATGGGGAGAAATGATTGAGACATATATTACTTCACGCAAGCAATTACGTGCGGTAGTTTCTTTAGTAGATGTGCGTCATGATCCTAGTAAAGAAGATATTCAAATGTACGATTTCCTGAAGTACTATGGGATTCCAGTGATTGTGGTGGCAACTAAAGCAGACAAAATTCCTCGTGGAAAATGGAATAAGCATACGAGTGCTATCAAGAAGAAGTTGGATTTCGACCCGAATGATACCTTCATTCTTTTCTCATCTGAAACAAAAAAAGGAAAAGAAGAAGCATGGGCGGCCATCGAAGCTGCAATCGAAAAGGATCAGGCTTAAGCCTGATCCTTTTTTTTATCGTTTTGTTCAGTTTTTGGTTTTAAGAATTTCTGAATGTCTTCGTCTTTTTGTACTTTTTTATCTGGATCAACGACGAATGATTCAAACAACTTATCTAAATCATCGGTTTTTTCAAATTTTAGTCCCATTTGAACACCTCCATTTTAGTTTTAACATAGTTTATTATAGTATACAATTTTTTTACATTTAGTAATCAATTTCATAGGGTTTTTTAAATCTTTAAGATATAATTATAATAGAGTAATGAGAAAGGGGAAAGCAATGGAGAATAATCAAAAGATTTATAGTGTCAGCCAGCTTTACGATTTAAAGCAAGCCGATATTCAGTTGAAGACCAAAGATTGGTTAGTTATGAGTCGTCTATTGCTGGAACCAGACAGAATGTTGATTAATGGGAAAGAACTGGCCTTTGATCCGGATTATTTACAGCGGACAATTAATGCTTTTGGGACAAAAGAAGATTACTGGCTTCAATTAAAAAACCAAGATGAGGAAATGACTGTTCACTTACTAGGGGATACAATTTTTGAAAAATCTATTCTTGTTAAACAGAATTTTTATTATTGGGAGAATGTCTATTTAGATTATCTAAAATCGCGCTTAATTGAACACGGTTTCTTTGCTTATATTCGTTCCTATGAAGAATACCTTTATCATAATACAAGTGAGCTATCTAAACGTCGTTCATTCGAAACGGCTGAAGAGACGAGTGCTTTGCCTAAAATGAAGGGACTAAATGGAGATGTTGTGGTAGATTGTAATGCTTTTCCTGGTTATGACGTTTTTTATAAGGGGGTTTGTCTTACTGCTTGCTGGTGGTTATTCCTAGGAGATCCATACAAAAAACTTTTTGCAAAACAGTTACTGCTTGAGATTCAACAAGTGGACAAAGTAACCGAGCTAGGTGAGGGAGTTTTTTTTGAACTATACAAGGATCCATTTCAATGGAAGGAAGAAGCCAATTTGCGGTTCCAACAATTATTTCGTGATCAATTGGGAATTTCTCAATTGTCTTATACGAATGGTGTAGGATTGCTAAAACAGCCCTACATTGAATTTGCTTTTGAGGATACTGTAATTCAAACCGTCCAATATCAAAATGAACAGTTTCAACCGACCAAGAAAAGTGATGCTTCTTATTTTGTAACACGGACCTATAATTTTTTGACGAATCAATACCGTGTGAATCGAATGAAGGGAGGACTAAACGCTTTAGCTTATTTTCCTTGGATTGATGATGAGAGTGAACGAATGATGAATTATCATATCTTGTATCCTGAACTGACATTGGATAAGGGACTGGCCGCATTCGAATATTATATCCGTGATTCTATCGAATTTGAGATACAGGATATGCGGTACAAAGATTATACTGCTGTACTGCAATTATTCATTCCCAAAAAAGCATTTTTAGATTTTCCTTTGGAGGAACTAAAAGGTGCTTTAAAGGATATGACAATTCATCAGGTTAGTCGTAAAAATGATTCACTCACCTTTTCTTTAGAGAAAGAAGCGAAGCACCTAATTGTTTCATTTATTGATCAAAAAAAAGTGTCAGCAAAAAATCAATTGGATATACTGGAAATTTGATAATTCTTGGATGTTGCCTTTTCAAGTGTCTAAATATTGAAATTCTATTTTTTGAAAGTAGATTCTCATTTTGAGAAAGGAGAGGTTTTTATGGATCGAAGATATATCAAGATTATGGGGAGTTGCTTATTGATTGTTGGAATAATTTTTATGTTGCCACTTGCGTCATTGGAGATTCCGTTGTCTATTGCAGTGTTCTTTATTGGTATGATTTTGTTTACGATTAAACCAAAACCTCAGCCTGTTCGTGCCCGCAGAAAGGATCGCTGGTTGTAGAAAAAAAGAAGGCCACTCTCAATTTGAGAGTAGCCTTCTTTTTAAGCTACAGGTTTTTTTACTAATCCGTAAATAACACCTGAAACGATTGCTCCAATAGCAATAAATAAAAGATAAAGTAATGGATGGCTTAATAATAAGACAACAAAGATTCCTCCGTGGGGAGCCAGCAATTTGATGCCGACAGCACCGACTAGGCCGCCAGCTAAAGCTGAACCTACAACAAAACTCGGAATTACTCGAATTGGGTCAGCTGCTGCAAAAGGAATTGCTCCTTCAGTAACAAAGGAAAGTCCCATAACGATGTTTGTTAATCCAGCATCTACTTGACTCTTTTCAAACTTATTTTTGAATAGACGAGTAGCGACAAAAATAGCTAATGGAGGAACCATCCCACCGGCCATAACGGCTGCCATGACGATTGAACCACCTTGAGCAACAGAGGACGCTAAAGTTGCAGTACCAAATACATAGGCAGCTTTATTAATTGGTCCACCTAAGTCAACTGCCATCATCCCACCAAGTAAAGCGCCTAGCAAAATAGCATTTGATCCGCTTAGACCAGTCAAGAACCCATTTAAGCCATCATTGATTGCTTTCATCGGTACATTTACCAAGAGCATTAAGAAACCAGTAATCATTAAACCAAAGAAGGGGTAGAAAAGAATCGCTTTAATTCCTTCAAGTGATTTAGGCAAGTTTTTAAATAATTTCTTCAAGAAAATGATGACATAACCAGCTAGGAAACCGCCGATTAATGCGCCCAAGAAACCAGCACCTCCAGCATTCGCTAAAGCACCAGCAGCAAAGCCGGCGATTAGGCCAGGACGATCAGCAATACTTGAAGCAATAAAACCTGCAAGAACAGGTAGCATAAAGCCAAATGCTGCTCCACCGATTTGGTTGAACCAGCTAGCGATTTGGTTGTAATTTCCTAAATTAGCAAGTTCTGCTTGAGGTACGCCCATAAATTGATCGATCATGAATGATAATGCGATCATGATTCCGCCACCGATAACGAATGGCAGCATATGTGATACACCATTCATCAAGTCTTTATAAATGCGTTGACCTAAAGTACCGTTATCACTTTTTTCTTCATTGGCTGAAGTATCTTCGCCGCTTCCATGATAAACAGGTGCTTTACCACTTAATGCTAAGTTGATCAATTCTTCTGGTTTACGAATCCCATCACTTACAGGACGGTTAACTAATTCTTTTCCACTGAAGCGATTCATTTCAACTTTTTTATCAGCAGCGACGATAACGCCATCTGCACGAGCAATGTCTTCGTCTGTTAAGCGATGTTTGATTCCCTCTGAACCGTTTGTCTCAACTTTGATATCAACGCCCAGTTCCTTTGCTTTTTTCTTCAAAGCATCTTCTGCCATGTAGGTGTGAGCAATACCAGTAGGACAGGCTGTTACGGCCACGAGATAACGTCGGTTTGTATCTTTGATTTTTTGTTCTGCCTCCGCCTGAGCTTCTGCTTTTTCTTCCGCTTCTTTAGCCTTTTCAGCAGTATCAAAAGTTTCTTGGATTTGATCAGGTGTTTCGGCCGCTTTTAATTTAGCAACAAAATCTGGATCAACCAATAATCTTGATAGCGCAGCTAATGCTTGAAGGTGAGTATCGTTTGCACCTTCTGGAGCGGCAATCATAAAGAATAGGAACGTAGGTTGACCATCTAGAGATTCATAGTCAACACCTGTTTTGCTTTTAGCGAAAAGAACGGTTGCCTCTTTAACGGCACTGTTCTTAGCATGGGGCATTGCGATCCCGTCACCTAAGCCTGTTGATGTCTGGGCTTCGCGTGCCAAAATCCCATCTTTATAAACATCAATATCTGAGATTCGACCAGCATCATACATTTTTTGAACCATTTCATCAATTGCAGCTTTTTTAGTGGTTGCCTGCAAATCCATGATCATGGCATCTTTGATCAATAAATCTTTAATGTCCATTATAATTCCTCCAAATTTTAAATTAATACATATTTTTTAACAGAAGGGCAAATCAAGATTCCTTTACTTTTGTGATCTGTACTTCTGGTAATAATTCTTGGATAAATTCAGCAGTTGCTAAATCATCTGAAAAAGTAGTTGCACTGCCACATGCGACCCCCCACTTGAAGGCTTCGACAGGATCTTTCGTTTTAGTAAAGTTTCCTACAAAACCGGCGATCATCGAATCTCCTGCGCCAACAGAATTTTTGACTGGGCGTTTTAAGACATTGGAACGGTAAATCCCGTCCTTAGTAAATAATAAAGCCCCATCACCAGCCATTGAAACTAGTGCATGTTGAGCTCCTTCATCTAATAAGCGTTGACCGAATGGGAAAATATCTTCAACGGAACTAAAGGTTGTTTGATATAAATCCGCCAATTCGTGATTATTTGGCTTAACTAGTAAAGGTTGTTTCTCTAAAGCATCCATCAAGTCAGCACCAGTAGTATCAATGACAAATGAGGCACCTTGGGCCTTGATGATTTCAATTAATTCTTGATAAAAACCAGTTGGAATGCTTGCGGGTTTACTTCCAGATAACACCACAATATCTTCTGAAGTTAAATGCTCTAAAACTTTTTTCAATGCAGTCATCTCTTCAATAGAGACTTTTGGACCTTGACCGTTGATTTCAGTTTCTTCATTTGCTTTTAGTTTGATATTAATGCGCGTGTCATCAGCTACAGGTGTAAATTTCGTTTTAATTGTTTCGCGTTCCATCCACTCGTTGATAAAGCGTCCGGTAAATCCGCCAAGAAAACCCAGAGCCGTAGAATCATTGTTAATTCGTTTCAAAATTCGTGATACGTTGATTCCTTTACCACCAGGTAATTTCAAGTCGCTTTTCATGCGATTGACGTCACCAATTGCCAGTTGATTGACATGGACAATATAATCGATTGATGGGTTTAGTGTTACTGTATAAATCATACAGAAACCTCCTTTAGGGTAGTTTGCTCTGTGATTTGATCATGAATAACCAAAGGACAGGTATCTGTGAGAATTGAAGCAGCTGACAAAGGTGCGACACTGACAAAACTAGTTTGGTTGAATTTGCTATGATCAACTAGTACGAATGCTTCTTCGGCTTGTTGGATAGCCGCTCTTTTAAGAATCGCTTCTTCTGGATCAGGTGTAGAGTATCCGCTATCTATGTGCACACCATTCATTCCCATGAAGGCCTTATTAAAACGATACTGTTTTAACTGTTCTAAAGCTTGTGAACCAACAACTGCATCCGTTGTTAATTTAATACGTCCGCCTAATACAATTGTGGCTATCTTCGCTTCAACTAGGCGAGCAGCAAGACCAACGGAATTTGTCACAACAGTAACAGTACACTCTTTCAAAAAAGGAATCATTTCCGAAGTGGTAGTACCAGCGTCTAAATAAATGACGTCGCCTTCAGCGATGCATTCAACGGCATACTTAGCAACTAATTTTTTTTGTTGAACGTTTTTGGATGATTTTTCGAACATACCTAATTCTTGTTCTAAATGTTGAGGTCGTTTTGCTCCGCCATGTACACGTTCTAGGATTCCCAAATCTTCTAGCTCTTGCAAATCTCTTCGGACAGTCGATTCAGAAGAGTCTAACCACTGTACTAAATCCTGTGACTTTACTAATCCATCACGTTCAAGCCGCTCAATAATTTTTCTATGTCGTTCTTCTGTAAGCATTTTCAATCCCCCTTCATTTGAAATAATACCATAAGTATTTTTGTGTTTCAACCATAAACGATCAAAAACAGTCAAAAACATTTAAAGGGTGTGTTTTGATTCGTCATATTATGAAAGGACTCTCATTTTTTGTATGATAGAAGTAGAGGTGAAGGTTATGGGAAAACAAACAATTTTACAAGGATTTGAATGGTATCTTCCGGCGGACGGAAACCATTGGAAAACATTGACTGAGCGAGCAGAAGAATTACGTCATTTGGGAATCAATGCGATCTGGATGCCACCGGCCTACAAAGGCTCTGAAGGGGCGAACGATGTCGGGTATGGCACTTATGATCTATACGATCTAGGTGAGTTTGATCAAAAAGGAAGCATTGCAACAAAGTATGGCACGAAAGAAGAGTATTTGAGCAGTATTACTGCATTGAAAAAGGCTGGTTTGAAGATTTACGCAGATATCGTTTTTGATCACTTCATGGGTGCGGATGAAACGGAAGTTGTTTCAGCTGTTGCTTATCAGTTTGACGACCGAACTAAACCAAGTTCGGGAGAGGAAGAAATAGAAGCTTGGACAAAATTTATTTTTCCCGGAAGACAAGGTAAATACAATGATTATCAGTGGACTTGGAAAAACTTTTCGGGTGTTGATTATGATGCGCGTGAAAAAGACCATGCAATCTTTAATTTTGCCGATAAAGGCTGGGAACCAAAAGTTGACGATGAAAATGGCAACTTTGACTATTTGATGGGATGTAACTTGGACATGGAAAACCCTGAAACCATTGATCAGTTAGATAAGTGGGGGAAGTGGTATCAGGCGTTAACAGATGTTGATGGATATCGGTTAGATGCAGTGAAGCACATTCGATTTGACCTATTTGTTGACTGGCTGTTACATCGCCGTGAAGAAAAAGGGGAGCAGCTTTTCGTTGTCGGTGAATATTGGTCTGATGAGTTGGATAAATTGCAGGAATATCTGGATTCATCCGGCAATTTGATTTCATTGTTCGATGTTCCCTTGCACTTTAATTTATTTCAAGCAGCTTCTACAATGGGCGAGTTTGATATGCGACAAATTTTTACTGGTACTTTGATTGAAACGCGTCCTGATTGGGCTGTTACATTTGTGGACAACCATGATACGCAGCATGGACAAAGCTTAGAATCGTGGGTAGAAGGTTGGTTTAAATTACATGCCTATAGCTTAATTTTAATGAGAAATGAAGGAACACCAGTAGTTTTTTGGGGAGATCTTTACGGAACAGAAAATGCAGATGCTGTTGGTGAAGGATTGAATGCGTTGATTAAATTAAGAGAAGAATTGAACTTTGGCAACCAAGCGGACTATTTTGATGACCCAAACGTTATTGGCTGGACTTTAACAGGTGGATTTGATGATACTGAGTCTGGAGCTGCAATCATTATGACCAATGCCAATGGTGGAGAAAAAGAAATGACTATTAGTGCCATTCATGAAGGGGAAACCTTTGTTGATCTACTCGGAAATAATGAAGCAAAAATTGTCCTTGATGAGAATGGTCAAGGAATATTTCCAGTAAATGATGGACAAGTATCTGTCTATGTAAACGAAAAATTAGCTAATAAAATACGAGGATGAGCTTAAGCTCATCCTCGTATTGCTTTGTCTTGTTTTTTTGCTATTGCTGCATCTGACCGTTCACGAATCTGTTTTTTAATTTTTTGTGTATAGCCTTCATCTGTTAAGATCATCAAAAGATCACCAACCTTCATCACAGTATCACCGTGTGTTAAGATTTCTGTTGATCCTCGTCTAATTGAAATCAACAACATTTCTTTCGGCCAATTAAAATCTCGAACCATTGTGCCATCCAACGTACTTTCAGCCGTAACAGGAAATTCAATGATTGTTTTGTTTCCAGTAATACTTGGAAGATGACCGTTAAGTAAACGTTCAAGTAAAGATTCGTAGATTGGATTGCCACCTAATAAATCGTTCACAACGTAGGCTGTCAGTGAGCAAACCGCTAACGGCATTAAGTGTGTAATATTTCCCACCATTTCAGTGACCAAAATAATGGCTGTTAACGGGGCTTTACCAATTGCGGTGAAATATCCAGCCATAGCAAAAATTGCAAAGTCTCGAATCAAGAGGGAATCTAAACCAAACCACTGATGTAAGATAGTTCCATAAATCCCACCGATCAATGCTCCTAAAGTCAAGATTGGTAAGAAAATTCCTCCTGGAAGGTTCGCTCCATAAGAGATCATAGAAAAAAGAAACCGTAAGAAAAATAGAAAGATCAATACAGTTATGGGAAAGCTATTTTCTCCAATAGCTAAAACAATTTGATTCCCGCCACCCAAATAATAGGGGAAAAAGTAAGCAATAGGAATAATCAATAGGAACGGGATAAGCCCGTAAAGATGCTCGGGCAAATGAGTTTTTTTGTAAATTTGAGGCAATGCCAAAAGTACAATTTGATACACATAACCAAGTACCCCTAATATAATTCCAAGAAGAATCAGCAGTCCGTAATATTTTAACGGCAATGAAGGAACGTCCGCGATGAATAAGACTGGTTTTAAACCAAAAAAGTTTAATGAAACTAAGTTTGCAGTCAATGCTGCTGTTAACGAGGTTAACCAAATCAAAGGGGAGAAGTGATGATGAACTTCCTCAATTACAAATAATAGGCCGGCGATAGGAGCATTGAAGGCAGCGCCTAGCCCAGCCGCTGCACCGCTAGAAATAAATATTTTCTTTTCAGAAGTAGAGGCTTTTGTATATTCACCGAACCCCTGACCTACCATTGCCCCTAACTGGATAGAAGGACCTTCTCGTCCAAGGAAAAGGCCTGATCCTACAGATAGGACGCCACCAACAAATTTTTTCCAAAGAATTGAAAACCAATTTAGTTTGATTTCTCCTTGCAAAGTTCCTTCAACCTGTGGGATTCCGCTCCCTTTAATATTTGGTTCTGATTTTATCAAGAATCCTACGACAACGGCGAATATAATCATTACAAGAGTCCAAGGAATCAACCCTATTGGATTGATACGGAACCACAAATAAAGAGCCACTAGATGATTCATCATTTCCTCAATGAGTAGACGGAATAAGCTAACAATAATTCCGGCAATCGCTCCGATTAGGATTCCTTTTAAGATGAAAATAACTTTCGTACTATCTAAACGTTTGATTTCATGTTCGTTCTTCATGTTTTCCCTCCATACCATTATTAAATTTAGCGCGAATCTATGAGAAAAACAAGGATGAATCAATGAATTCGCTTTTTTAAATGTTGCTGGTGTCGCGAAACTTTCTGAGATGCTATAATAAAAAAGATTGAATATAGAAAGGACGTTTTGCATGCCAAACAAACAAGAGTTGTTAGCAGGACTTAACCCTAAACAAAAAGAAGCGGTACTTCATACCGAAGGTCCATTACTGATTATGGCAGGAGCAGGAAGTGGTAAAACGAGAGTTTTAACCCACCGTATTGCTTATTTAATAGAAGAAAAAAATGTTAACCCGTGGAATATTTTAGCAATTACGTTTACGAATAAAGCCGCCAGAGAAATGAAGGAACGTGTCAATGGCATTTTAGGACAGGGTGGCAACGACGTGTGGGTTTCGACCTTCCATTCGATGTGTGTGCGGATTTTACGCCGTGATGTAGATGCGATTGGCTATGATCGAAATTTTACAATTTTGGATGGGTCAGATCAACTAACGCTAATGAAACGGATATTGAAAGAGTTAAACGTTGATCCAAAGAAATATGATCCTCGATCGATTCTAGGAACAATCAGCAATGCAAAAAATGAATTATTGACTCCGGAAACTTATGCAGAGCGTCAAGGGTCTTTTTTTGAGGAAATCGTTGCTCGCTGTTATGATGCCTACCAAAAAGCACTTCGAAACAATCAAAGTATGGATTTCGACGATTTGATCATGAACACGATTCGTTTATTTGAAGAGAACGAGGAAGTATTGACTTATTATCAAAATAAATTTCATTATCTGCATGTAGATGAATATCAAGATACCAACCATGCACAATACACTTTAGTAAATATGTTGGCAGCACGTTTCCGTAATTTATGTGTCGTGGGAGATGCAGATCAAAGTATTTACGGCTGGCGTGGAGCGGATATGCAGAATATCTTGGATTTTGAAAAAGACTATAACGATGCTACGGTTATTTTGTTAGAACAGAATTATCGTTCAACCAAAAGTATTCTAGACGCCGCCAATCAGGTTATTAAAAACAATAGCAATCGCCGAGATAAAAATCTTTGGACAGACAATCAGACGGGTGAACAAATTACTTACTATCGTGCAGATAGCGAGCGAGATGAAGCTCAGTTCGTTGTAGGAAAGATTAAAGAAGAAATTCAAAGCAATAATCGTAGCTATAATGATTTCGCAGTATTGTATCGAACCAATGCCCAATCACGCGTGATTGAAGACACTTTAGTTAAATCAAATGTTCCTTATACTATGGTAGGTGGCCATAAATTCTATGATCGTAAAGAAATCAAGGATATTATTGCTTACTTGAACATCATCAATAACCCACGAGATGGCGTTAGTTTTGAACGTGTAATTAACACGCCAAAACGGGGAATTGGTGCAGCTTCAGTTGAGAAATTACGAAATTTTGCTGCAATGCATGATTGGTCTATGGTAGAAGCGGCACAAAATGTTGATCTAGCCAATATTTCTGGTAAAGCAAGTCGAATGATTGGTGAATTTGGAACTATGATTTCACAGTTTCAGGAGATGATTGCTTATCTTCCAGTAACTGATTTAGTTGATCAAGTTTTAGAAAGAACGGGGTACTTAGATGATCTAAAAAATCAGAGAACCTTAGAAGCGGAATCACGGTTAGAAAATTTAGAGGAATTCCGCACAGTTACGAAAGAGTTTGATAAAAGAAATGAAGCTCAAAATGAGGAGGAAGCTGATGCGCCAGAAGAAAAACTCGCTGTTTTCTTAAATGATTTGGCTTTGGTATCAGATTTAGATGATTATCAAGAAGAGAGCGCACAAGTAACGTTAATGACGTTACACGCTGCAAAAGGATTGGAATTTCCAATCGTTTTCTTGATTGGCATGGAAGAAAAGATATTCCCGCTCTCTCGTTCATTAATGGAAGAAGCAGAGTTAGAGGAAGAACGTCGTTTGGCTTATGTAGGTATTACGCGTGCAGAAGAGAACTTGTATTTAACGAATGCTTTCTCTCGAACACTTTATGGGAAAACGCAGTATAATCAACCTTCACGTTTTGTTGCAGAAATTGATGAAAGCCTGTTAAACTCAGTTGGTATGCAGCCACAAGCAAAAACGGCTTTCAATAATCCATTTACCTCAAATCCAAATACTATGAAGCCTAAATACCAACATGCTACTCGCGAACCAGTGATGAACAAAACGGCTTCTGGCGGTGAAAATGAAAACTGGAATCCTGGTGATAAGGTTCAACATAAAAAATGGGGTGTTGGGACTGTGGTAAAAGTTAGCGGCAACGCCAAAGATGTGGAGTTAGATATTGCTTTTCCTCAACAAGGAGTTAAGCGTTTATTAGCCGCCTTTGCACCAATAGAAAAAATTTAAGCAAAAATTAGGAGGGATTTTCTTGGAACCAATGACGTTTCAAGCGGCAGAAAAGCGTTCTGCAGAGCTCCGCAATGAGCTGAATCAATATTCGTATGAGTACTACGTACAAGATCAACCCTCGGTGGAAGATTTTGTTTATGATAAAAAATATCAAGAACTAGTTGAAATTGAGACGGAATATCCTGACTTAATTACGCCAGAATCACCTACCCAACGTGTTGGCGGAAAAGTGCTGGAGGGCTTTGAAAAGGTTGTACACGACATTCCTTTATATAGCTTAAACGACGTTTTCAGTAAAGAGGAATTAATCGCTTTTGATGAGCGGGTAAAAAAGGCGATAGGACATGCCGTTTCTTATTGTTGCGAATTAAAAATTGATGGATTGTCCATTTCCCTTAAATATGAAAATGGTGTTTTTGTTCAAGGGGCTACACGTGGAGACGGAACAGTCGGAGAGAATATTACTGAGAATTTGAAAACTGTTAAGTCAATCCCATTACGTTTAAAGGAGCCTCTTTCGATTGAAGTTCGCGGAGAATGCTATATGCCAAAATCTTCCTTTGTTAAGTTAAACCATCAAAGAGAAGAGGAAGGAAAAGAAGTTTTTGCTAATCCGAGGAATGCTGCAGCTGGAAGTTTACGTCAATTGGACACACGCATTGCGGCTAAGCGGAATTTGAGCACATTTTTGTATACGCTGGCTGATTTCGGTCCGTTGGAATCCACTACACAAGATCACGCACTCAATGAAATGTCACGATTAGGCTTTAGAACAAATCCTGAACATCGTGTTTGTGAGACGATTGATGAAGTGTGGGCCTACATCGAGACCTTTCATGAAACAAGAGATCAATTGCCTTATGAAATTGATGGTATTGTTGTTAAAGTAAATGAGTTTGAGTTACAAGATGAATTAGGCTTTACAGTGAAAGCTCCTCGCTGGGCGACCGCATATAAATTTCCTCCTGAAGAAGCTCAAACAACTCTCTTAGATATTGATTGGACAGTTGGGCGTACGGGTGTGTTGACCCCAACGGCGATTATGGAACCGGTTAGACTGGCAGGAACAACGGTTGGTCGCGCCAGTCTTCATAATAGCGATTATATTGAAAAGAAAGATATTCGCTTGAAAGATACAATCCTTGTATACAAAGCTGGAGATATTATTCCAGAAGTAGCACAGGTCATTCTGGAAAAAAGACCTGAGGATAGTGAGCCATATCCTGTGCCTACACATTGTCCAATTTGTGATAGCGAACTGGTTCATTTAGATGAAGAAGTTGCTCTTCGATGCATCAATCCCAAATGTCCAGCACAAATAAAAGAAGGATTAAGTCATTTTGTTTCTCGCAACGCAATGAATATTGATGGATTAGGTCCACGTGTGCTAGCTCAAATGTTCGATAAAGGACTGGTTTCTGATGTAGCGGATCTTTATGGATTAGAAAAGGACCAACTTGTAACGTTAGACAAAATTAAAGATAAATCTGCTGAAAATATCCTAAAGGCAATTGACGCGAGCCGTGAGAACTCCGTCGAACGACTAATTTTTGGTTTGGGAATTCGCCATGTAGGAGCAAAAGCAGCTGGAATTTTGGCAGAGCATTTTGGAAGTTTGGAAGCGATCAGCAAGGCTAGCAAAGAAGAAATCATTGATCTAAACACTATTGGAGAAACGATTGCTGACAGTTTGGTGACTTACTTCGAGAATGAAGAAGTTCATGTGCTAATGCAAGAATTAGCGGAACGTGGTGTGAATCTTGAGTACAAGGGAATTCGTGCAAGCCAATTGGCTGAAGTGGAGTCGCCATTCAAGGACAAAACCGTTGTTTTAACAGGGAAACTTATTGATTATACACGCGAAGATGCGAAAGAGAAGATTCAAAATCTTGGTGGGAAAGTTACTGGCAGTGTTTCGAAAAAAACGGACATTGTTGTTGCGGGAGAAGATGCTGGAAGTAAATTGACTAAAGCTCAAAATTTAGGGATCGAAGTCTGGGATGAAAAAAAAATGATCCAAGCAATTGAAGAAAGTCATACTGAGTAAGTCTACCCATATGATTGTTGACGACACTATTAACGAACGAGTATTATAAAAAGGCGTCAAGTCTGTTATAAAGCGTCTATTTTGGAATTGTTTGAATTGAATTATTTTTCAAAAAATTTCAAGAAAAAAACGTGAATTCTAACAGAGATATGATAAAATGATTGAAAATTGACAAAAGAAAGAGGGATATTATGGCAATCAATGAAGAACAAGTGAAACATGTCGCAAAACTTGCGAAGCTTTCTTTTTCAGATGATGAATTGACGGGCTTTACCGATCAATTAGGTAAAATAATCGACATGGTCGAACAACTTGGAGAAGTTGATACAGAAGGTGTGCCATTTACTTCCAATGTATTAGAGACGATCAACGTTATGCGTGAAGACGTGGCGGATGAAGGCTGGTCGCGTGATGAGTTAATGAAAAACGTTCCGGAAAGCGAAGATGGCTTTATTAAAGTTCCGGCAATCATTGACAACGGAGAGGCTGGTGCATAATGGAAAAATTATATGATAAATCAATTGAAGAATTACACAATTTATTAGTAACAAAAGAAATTACAGCAACTGATTTAACTGCTGAAACCTTCGACCGCATAAAAGAGACGGAAAAAGATATTGACGCTTTTATTACCTTAAATGAAGAAAAAGCAATGGAATTGGCAAAAGCAATCGATGCAAAAGGAATCACTGAAGAAAATGCTTTAGCTGGTATTCCAATTGGAATTAAGGATAACATTGTTACAAAAGGAATCTTAACGACTGCAGCATCCAAAATCTTATCAAACTTTGATCCTATTTACGATGCAACTGTTATGGAAAAAGTCTACAGTTCAGATTTAATTCCAGTTGGAAAATTAAATATGGACGAATTTGCTATGGGTAGTTCAAGTGAAACTTCATATTTCAAGAAAACAAAAAATGCTTGGGATCAAACGAAAGTCCCTGGCGGTTCTTCAGGAGGTTCTGCAGCAGCAGTTGCCGCAGGTGAAGTTCCGGTTTCTTTAGGTAGTGATACGGGGGGCAGTATTCGCCAACCGGCAGCATTTAACGGGGTTGTTGGTTTGAAACCCACGTATGGACGTGTATCTCGGTTTGGTTTGATTGCTTTTGCGTCATCTCTAGACCAAATTGGACCATTCACACGCACAGTAAAGGATAATGCGTTAGCCTTAAATGCAATTAGTGGTTTTGATCCTAAGGACGGGACTTCGGCTGGTGTTTCTGTACCAGATTTTGCTGCAGGTTTAACAGGCGATATAAAAGGCATGAAGATTGCATTACCAAAAGAGTTCATGGCTGAGGGGATTGAACCAGGTGTTAAAGCAGCAATTACAAAAGCTGTGGATACATTTAAAGCGTTGGGAGCGACAGTTGAAGAAGTGAGTTTACCACACTCTAAATATGGGGTAGAAGTGTATTACATTATTGCATCATCTGAAGCAAGTTCAAACCTGCAGCGTTTTGACGGTATTCGTTACGGGTTCCGTTCCGAAGATGTTCAAAACTTGGAAGACGTATACGTGAATACTCGTACTGAAGGATTTGGTGACGAAGTAAAACGCCGAATCATGTTAGGAACCTTTTCTCTTTCTGCGGGATATTATGATGCTTACTTCAAAAAGGCTGGACAGGTTCGCACGCTGATCAAACAAGATTTTGATAAGGTATTTGCTGATTACGATTTGATCATTGGTCCAACGTCGCCAACTGTTGCCTTTGGTATTGGTGAAAACATTGATGATCCAATTACGATGTATTTAAATGATATCTTAACGATTCCAGTGAACCTAGCTGGTTTACCAGGCATGTCTGTTCCTGCTGGCTTCTCAGAAGGATTACCAGTAGGCTTGCAAATTATTGGAAAGCATTTCGATGAGCCTACTATGTATAAAGCAGCGTATGCTTTTGAACAAGCAACGGATTTTCATAAGCAAAAACCTGTGATTTTAGGGGGGGGAAAATAATGAACTTAGAGACAGTCATCGGACTTGAAGTCCATGTTGAATTAAAAACAAACTCTAAAATCTTTTCACCTGCACCTGCCCATTTTGGTGCAGAAGCAAATACGAATACAAATATTATTGACTGGGGCTATCCAGGTGTCTTGCCAGTTATGAATAAAGCGGCAATTGAATTTGGGATGAAAGCTGCTCTTGCGCTAAACTGTGAAATTTCGAAAAATATGCATTTTGATCGTAAGAATTATTTCTATCCAGATAATCCGAAAGCTTATCAAATCTCTCAATTTGATGAACCGATTGGTCATGACGGTTGGATTGAAATTGATGTCAATGGCAAAAAGAAAAAGATACGCATTGAACGTGTTCACTTAGAAGAAGATGCAGGGAAAAATATGCATGGTATCGGCGGCTATTCATATGTCGATTTGAACCGTCAAGGAACACCTTTGATCGAGATCGTTTCTGAAGCAGACATGCGTTCGCCTGAAGAAGCGAATGCTTATCTAGAAGCATTACGATCAATTATCCAGTTCACAGGTGTCAGTGATGTGAAGATGGAAGAAGGCTCTATGCGTTGTGATGCGAACATTTCTTTACGACCTTATGGACAAGAAGAGTTCGGAACGAAAACCGAATTGAAAAACTTAAACTCTATTAGTTTTGTAAAAAAAGGATTGACCTTTGAAGTGCAACGTCAAACAAAAGTGTTGCTTTCTGGTGGAACAATCCAACAAGAAACACGTCGTTATGACGAAGGAACCAATAAAACGATCTTAATGCGTGTTAAAGAAGGTTCGAGCGATTATCGTTACTTCCCAGAGCCAGATATTCCTCGTTTTGAAATTGATGATGTTTGGATTGATAAGGTACGGCAAACATTACCTGAAATGCCTGCATCTCGTCGTGAGCGGTATGTAAATGAACTTGGTTTGCCAGAATATGATTCAATGGTTCTAACCTTGAGTCGCGAAATGTCTGACTTTTTTGAAGATACATTAAAAGAAGGTGCAGATGCCAAACAGGCTTCTAACTGGCTAATGGGTGAGGTCTCCGCTTATTTGAATAGTGAAAAATTAGAATTGGCTGAGACGAAATTAACCCCAAATAATTTGGCGGGCATGATTACATTGATTGCAGATGGGACTATCAGTTCGAAAATTGCGAAAAAAGTTTTCCGTGAATTGATTCAAAACGGTGGAAATGCTAAAGAGGTTGTTGAAGCAAAAGGACTTGTCCAATTGTCAGATCCAGCACAATTGTTGCCAATGATCAACGAAGTACTTGATAATAATGAACAGTCTGTCGAAGACTTCAAAAATGGTAAAGATCGGGCGGTCGGCTTCTTAGTTGGTCAAATTATGAAAGCGACCAAAGGAAAAGCAAATCCAGGTGTTGTAAATAAACTACTTCAAGAGGAATTAGCGAAACGTTAGAGGAGCTCGATCATGAGAAAAGCACGACTGATTTATAATCCAGTATCTGGAAAAGAGATTATGCGTAATAATCTAGCAGATATTTTAGAAGCCATCGAAAAAGCAGGTTATGAAGCAAGTGCCTTCGCTACGACTCCTGAACCTGATTCAGCAAAAAATGAAGCAACCCGTGCGGCAAAGGCTGGTTTTGAACTAGTAGTTGCAGCGGGTGGCGATGGAACAATCAATGAAGTAGTAAATGGAATTGCAGGATTAAAGAAACGCCCTAAAATGGCGATTATTCCAGCGGGGACGACAAATGACTATGCTCGAGCATTGAAAATCCCACGCAATAACGTCAAAGCAGCTGCTGAGGTCATTCAGAAACAACAAACAGTCAAGATGGATATCGGTAAAGCTGCAGACACGTACTTTATCAACATCGCGGCTGGTGGTTCGTTAACTGAATTGACGTATGAGGTGCCTTCAGAATTGAAGAGCATTTTCGGGTATTTAGCCTATCTAGCCAAAGGGGCAGAAATGCTTCCACGAATCAAACCGACGAAAATGCGATTGATATATGAAGGTGGCGAGTATGAAGGCAATGCTTCAATGTTCTTCTTAGGTTTAACAAATTCTATTGGCGGTTTTGAAACTATCGCACCCGATGCTAAGTTAGATGACGGGAAATTTTCGTTGATAGTAGTTAAGACTGCGAATCTATTTGAAATTGTTCGGCTAATTACTTTAGTATTAAATGGTGGAAAGCATGTCAATGACTCAAAGGTTTTGTATGTGAAAACAAGCTTCTTGGATGCAAGCCTAATTGATACCGATAAGAAAATGATGATTAATTTAGATGGAGAATATGGTGGCGATGCTCCAATGCGTTTTGACAATCTTCATCAGCATATCGAATTCTATGCTAACACGGATGAAATCAATGATGATGCGATTTTGGGTCCAGATGATCAAAAGCGAGAAGCTGGAATAGAGTTAGTTAAGGAATACGAAAAAATCCAAGAAGAAGATTTAGAAGAGTAAAATAAAACGTTTCTGTTCGAGAACAGAAACGTTTTTTATGCGTCCGTTCAAAAATTGCATATAGCAAGTAGTTATTCTTATGGAACTCTTAAAAGTATAAAACTTAGTGTTACCTTGCTTTTTCAAGTAGAATTCATTAGAATAGATAAATCAGCCTTGAAGGAGAATAAAATGACCTCAGTAGAGAAAAACAAAACATATACAGTGACGATCGATGATTTGTCACATGAAGGATTGGGTGTTGCCCACATTGATGGCTATCCGCTATTTATTGAAAATGCTTTGCCAGAAGAAGAGATAAAAATTAAAGCAGTTAAAGTTGGAAAAAAATTTGGCTATGGAAAAGTCATGGAACGATTTAATTCCAATCCTGAACGGCAAGAAGTTAAAGACTTAGATCTTTTAAGAAGCGGTATTGCTCCTTTAAGTCATATGACTTATGAGTACCAACTGCGATTTAAACAGCAGCAAGTTGAAAAAGTTTTGAAGACAATTGCTAAATTACCAGATTTGTCTGTTGCTGCAACCTTGGGAATGGAGCACCCGTTTGAGTATCGTAATAAAGCACAAATTCCCGTTCAAAAAGTTGATAATCAGTTAATGACTGGTTTTTATCGTAAAAATTCACATGACTTGCTTCCAATTGAGGATTACTTGATCCAAGATCCTAAAATTGATCAAGCAATTACGACAGTTCGCGATATCTTACAACGCTTCAAGGTGAAAGCCTATAATGAAAGAGAAAATACAGGTTTTATCCGTCACATCGTTATTCGTCGTGGTCATTATAGCCATGAAATGATGATCATACTTGTTACTAGAGCAGAACGTTTCTTTAAGGGTGGCGAAATTGCTGAAACAATTAAGGCTGAATTACCAGAAGTTGTTTCAGTGATTCAGAATATTAATTCTGAAAAAACAAATGTAATTATGGGGCGAGATGAGAAAATTCTTTATGGTAAAGCAACAATTAATGACACTTTACTAGGGAAGACCTATCAAATTTCTCCTCAATCATTTTACCAGGTAAATACTGAACAAACAGAAGTACTTTATCAGACAGCAATAGAGTTTGCTGATTTGAATTCAGAGGATATCGTTGTAGATGCTTATTGTGGAATAGGAACTATTGGTTTGTCACTAGCGGAAAAAGTTAGGCACGTTTATGGGGTTGAGATAGTGCCTCAAGCAATCGATGATGCTAAAGCAAATGCAAAAAATAATGGCATAAAAAATGCTAATTACGAGATAGGAAAAGCTGAAAAAATTATGCCTCGTTGGGCTCGTGAAGGCATTGAACCTTCAGTAGTTTTTGTTGATCCACCAAGAAAAGGGTTAGATGAAAAATTCATTGAGGCATCTGTAGCGGTAAATCCTAATAAAATTATTTACATTTCATGTAATCCAGCTACACTTGCCAGAGACTTGAGAAGATACGAGGACCTTGGCTATCGTGCAGTGAAAGTACAGCCGGTGGATTTATTCCCACAAACTCACCACGTTGAATCTGTAACCTTATTGGTAAAGGCGGTGTAATAGTGAATCAAAAAGAGAAAATGTTAGAGCTAATCAAGAAAAAACAAGGTGGCGGACGTTCGAAAAAAATGGAAACACCGAAAAATGATCGAAAGAATATGCGTAAAGGGCCAAAAATTTATAACAAGTAAAGTCATTGAAAGGGGATAATTTCATTGGGAAACATTTGGATACAACGATTGACCAAATTTTATCAAAAGTACACACATGTAATGCGTGGACGTTATGGCAGGCTAGATCAAGTGAATAAAGCATTATTGATTTTTTGGGCAGTGATGATGATTTTTGATCGTTGGATTCCATTTTATATTGGTAATATTTTGGCGATAGCAGCTTTCGTAATAGTTTTATATCGTTTTTGTTCGAAAAAAATTTATCCAAGAAGTAATGAAAACCAAAAGTTTATCCAATGGATCGCCCAAATCAAAGATTTTTTCAAGGGGAAAAAGGGAACATATCGTTACTTTAAATGTCCTGAATGTAAACAAAAGATGCGTGCCCCAAAAGGTCGAGGGAAAATCAAAGTGACTTGTAAGAATTGCCATAAGCAATTTATAAAAAAGGTCTAGTTTTTAAAACTAGGCTTTTTCTGATATTCTTACAACGAGAAGGTGAAAAGATGAAATTAATTTTAGTTCGACACGGCGAAAGTGAAGCCAACTTTCAAAATTATTGGACCGGTTGGCTCGATGTAGACTTAACTGAAAAAGGAATTCAACAAGCTAGGGATGCAGGGAATAAAATTAAGCAAGCAGGTTTGACGATTGATTTAGCATATGAGTCTGTACTTAAGCGTTCGATTAAAACTGCCAAGATGATTTTGCAAGAAGCAGGCGCATATTTTGTTCCTGAATATAAAACTTGGCGATTAAATGAGCGACATTATGGTGCATTAGTTGGAAAGAATAAGGAATTGATGACACAGCATTTTGGGGCTGATCAAGTTAAAAAATGGCGAAGAGGGTTTGATGAAGTCCCTCCTTTAACCAAAGATAATCATTTTGATCGTCGATATGATCAATTAGATTCGAGATTAATTCCCAAAGGAGAGAGCCTACATATGACTTCGCGGCGGGTTGTCCCGCTTTGGCAGGACCAGTTAGTACCAAATCTATTAAATAGAAAAACAATTCTGGTATGTGGACATGGAAATAGTTTGCGAGCCTTAGTACAATTTCTTGAAGAAATTCCGATTGATCAAGTTGACAAAATTGACATTCCTAACGCGACTCCTATGGTTTACACTTTCAATTCACAATTAGAAATTATTAAAAAGGAAATTTTATAAAATTATTTGGAAAGGGTTAGCATGAATTTTATATGGGATTTTGATGGTACGTTATACGATACGTATCCAATTATGTTAATGTCGCTCATGAGAACTTTTGAAGAGTTTGGTATTGAGAAAGATGAAAAAGTTGTTTATAGGAAAATAAAAGAAGAGTCCATTCGTCAAATGATTACTGATTGGCAGTTGCCTACTCCAGAATTTGATGAAAAATATCATGCACTTGAGGCTTTGGACAACAAGGATTCCTATCCTTTTAAAGAAACAAAAGAGACCTTGAAAATATTACGGGAAAGAGGCGGGCAACATTTTATTTTGACTCATCGTACTGTTGAATCAACCTGGAACTTGTTGAAGAGAGATGGTTTAGAAACGATGATTACAGATATTATTGGCAGTGATTCAAAGTTTCCAAGAAAACCGGATCCCTCAGCAATTCAGTATTTTATCGAAAAATATCATTTAGATGCTGAAAAAGCGGTAATGATCGGGGATCGCAAGTTGGATATTGATGCTGGAAATAATGCAGGAGTTCAGACAGTATTCTTTGATTTGGATTACTTCAAACAGAATATTTGCGCTACTTATTTTATAAATAATTTAAAAGAAATGGTACAAATTTTCTGACCAGAAAGTTATAATTGGGATAAGGAAATAGTTGGAAGAATTGACAATAATAGAAATATTAAAAATTATATTTTAAATCTATTTAATTAAACGTTTATAATGAGGAGGTGCGAAATGGAATTACAACGCGATCAGGAAGTCGTGGAATCATTTAATTATGGACTTCCGCCGAAAGACCAAGTAGTAAAACAAAAATTGCTGATTAATTTCAGTCCGCTAGAAGCTGTGGATCCGGGATATCCAGCCGAAAATAGTATCATGGGTGTACGGATTGAGTTCGTGCTTCCTTTCGAAGAATTTATTATTGGCGGCGTTTTATCTCAGGTTATCCATGTGATTGGACGTCAGGTGAAACAGCAGAATGATTTGACTGAGGCTGAAGCAAATGAGATGATTCGTCCTATCTTAAGATTAATCGAACGAATGGTTTATGAAATTACAGAAATTGCGTTAGATAAGCCTGGGGTTAAAATCAATTTTTCTTCTAACACTATTTAAAATAACTATAAATCCTCCATTTGATTTGCGAGCTGTTTCTTTTTTTCAGTGCGTATTCAGAATGGAGGATTTTTAATGAATAAAATTATGAAAGTTTCTTTGTAACAATGCAAATTATAAGACAGATTATTTTATCTGAGTTATAATTTATTAGTCACTAAAATTTAGGAGTAGCGCAGCTATATTTTAGGGTAGTTCGTTGAAGAACGAATACCGGGAACCTTTACTTCCTTTGACAGACTTGTCATTATAGAAAGTTATTTTAAGGAGGAATACAATGACAACTCTGTTCACTGTATTAGTGATCTTAGTGTTCGTTGCGTTGCTTGTAGCTTTCTACCAAATGCAAAGAAGACATGTGAAATTTTCAAATCGTGTATTTGCAGGATTAGGTGCCGGAATTATTTTCGGTGGAGTTTTACAGTTGCTTTTAGGCAATGGTAGCAAAGTCATTTCACAAGGGATGGAATGGATCGGGATCGTTGGTAATGGTTATATTTCATTATTACAAATGCTTGTTATGCCATTAGTATTTATTTCTATCGTCGGTGCCTTTACCAAAATGAAATCAAGCAAAAAGCTTGGTAAAATCAGCGCGAATGTTTTAGTTACTTTATTGGCTACGACAGCGATTGCGGCCTTAATCGGAATTTTGGCGGTTATGGTCTTTGGACTTGATGGTGCCACCTTTACTAAAGGGGCAGCCGAAACTGCTCGTATCAAAGAGTTAGCTGACCGTCAATCTATGGTTCAGAACTTTTCAATTCCGCAACAAATTTTATCCTTTATTCCTACCAATGTTTTTGCTGACTTTGCTGGAACACGTCCAACAAGTACAATTGGTGTGGTAATTTTTGCGGCCTTTGTTGGTATTGCCTTTTTAGGAGTGCGTCGCAAAGCACCGAAGGAAGCAGAATTTTTTGCTAATTTGGTTGAGAGTCTATACAAAATTATTATGCGCATTGTAACCTTGGTATTGCGTTTAACGCCATATGGTGTTTTTGCACTAATGACGAATGTATTAGCTACAAGTGATTTTGAGGCAATTGTTAACTTAGGAAAATTCATTTTAGCCTCATATAGTGCATTGATTGTTGTTCTTTTAGTGCATTCTGTAATTCTATTAGGTGTTAAAGTGAATCCAATCAATTTCTTCAAGAAAGCATTTCCAGCGTTAAGCTTTGCGTTTACATCACGTTCGAGTGCGGGAACTTTACCTATGAATATCGAGACACAAACCAAAGCGTTAGGTGTCGATGAAGCAACCGCAAACTTTGCTGGAAGCTTTGGAATCTCAATTGGGCAAAACGGCTGTGCGGGTGTTTATCCAGCGATGCTTGCCACAATTGTAGCGCCTACAGTAGGTATAAATGTTTTTGACTTAAAATTTATTGTTATGTTAATCGCTATTGTTACGATCAGCTCATTTGGTGTGGCTGGCGTCGGTGGCGGAGCGACATTTGCTTCATTGATCGTGTTAGGTGCCATGAACTTACCCGTTGCAATTGTTGGGTTAGTTATTTCCGTTGAACCGATGATTGATATGGCTCGTACAGCGGTGAATGTGAGTGGAAGTATGGTAGCTGGAGTTGTTACAAGCGAACGCATCCATGAATTGAATCGCGATATTCTACATGATGAGAATGCTTCAATCGAAGTGAACTCTTAATTATTTAAATGGCTTGACTAGCGCGGTCAAGCCTTTTTTGATACACTTTTTTTGATATATACAACTATAATCAGAATACAACACTGTGAATGCCACAAGAGAAAATTGATTAGGGAGCGAAATAATTTGTTTAACGAACAAGTAAAAGTAATTTTATATGCGAATGATGTGAAAAAGGCCAGTTCATTTTGGCAGGGGTTAGGTTTTGTGGAGCTTAGTTTTGAAGAATTAGATGGTTCACAAGTTTCTGAAGTAGCAATGAGTGAAAATAGTACGACTCATTTAGTCATCTATGATCGTGAATTTATTGAAAAAAATGATGATGAAGCAACCGAGCCATCGCCAGCTTTAATTTTTGGTAGTGATGATGTAGTGACGCTATATAAAAAATTACAAGAAGCAGCTGTACAATTAGGAGATTTAGCCCAAATAGGTGAAGAATATGTGTTCAATTTTGTTGATGAAGATGGAAATTACTTTGTGGTGTCAGGAAGATAGTCACGATCCTTAGTGAAAGGAGCGAAGGGAAATGGAGCAAGTTTTCGCGATTGGTGATATACATGGCGAGTACGAGATGTTTCTAAAGATATTAAAGAATTTTCGACCAGATACACAGCGGCTGATATTGATTGGCGATTTAAACGACCGCGGTCCTAAAAGTAAGGATTGCTGGTTTTTAGGAATGGAATTGGTTCAGAAATATCAAGCAATCTATTTGCGAGGAAATCATGAACAATATTTTCTAGAATTTATGGATAATCCAGAGGATTGGTTTCCTAGCTATTTATACAATGGTGGTAAAGAAACAATTGAAAGTTTACTTCACAAAGGTGCTACGGAAGAGTACTCTCCAACAGAAATTGTGATGATGATTCGAAGCCGTTATAAAGATTTATTGGATTTTCTGATGGAACGTCCTTTTTATTATGAATGGGGAGATTACCTATTCGTTCATGCTGGAGTAGATTTAACTAAAAAATGGCAGGAAACTTCTTTACAAGACTTTTTATGGATTCGCGAACCTTTCCACGAAGGAATAAATAATACTGGAAAAACAATTGTTTTTGGTCATACCATTACGCCTATGCTATATGGAGATATGCAAACAGCTTCCCTTTGGCAGTCTGATGGTAAGATTGGGATTGATGGTGGTGCTGTATTTGGCGGAAGTTTACATGGTGTAGTTTTTGATAGGGATGGCATTGTCCACGATTACGAACTGCCTAATACAAACGGCCCTTGGCAGCCTGATTTTTAATTGTTTAGTGGGATTCATCTTGAATCTCACTTTTTTGTAGATTTTATTGCACAATTATTCACAGAGTGGCATAGTGATTTAGAAGCTTTCGATAGAATTGTTTATGAGAAAAGAAAAACATGAAAGGAGAGCCACATGTCTGATACTGTTAAAGGTCACTTGTCTGCGAGTCTGACTGTCCTTATTTGGGCGTTAACTTTTATTTCTACAAAGATACTATTAAAAGATTTTTTACCAATTGAGATATTATTTATACGTTTTTTAATAGGTTTTATTGTATTGTCTGCTATTTCACGAAAAATACTTCCCTTCAAGGGGTGGCATGAAGAAGGATACTATATAATAGCTGGTTTGTTTGGTGTATTTCTTTATTACTATTTGGAAAATGTAGCTTTGACTTTCACTCTAGCGATGAACGTTGGAATTATCGGCTCGGTTAGTCCTTTTATGACAGCGTTAATTAGTCGATTTATTTTAAAACAAGGAAAGATTCCAAGAGTATTTGTTTTAGGGTTTATTTGCTCTATGATCGGGATAGCTATGATAAGTTTTTCAGGAACATTGAATGTAAATCCAATTGGAGATGGATTAGCATTGATTGCTACAATATGTTGGGCCTCGTACTCCTTGACTATAAAAAAAATCAGCTATTTTGGGTTCAGTACAATTGCTACAACACAGCGAATCTTTTTCTATGGGTTGCTATTCATGATTCCTGTCTTATTCGCCACTCTAGACTCAGTTGATTTTTCTCGCTTTACACAGGTACAGAACGTTGGAAATTTCTTTTTCTTAGGTATCGGTGCGTCTGCCTTATGCTTTGTTACTTGGAATTTTTCAGTGAAAAATCTTGGAGCAGTTCGCGCAACGGTATACATTTATACGATCCCTATGTTGACCACTTTAGCCTCAGTTTTTATTCTAGGAGAAATGTTAACAATGAAAGCATTTATCGGTATTTTATTAACGCTAGCTGGTTTAATTTTATCGGAAATGCCAAATTTTTTATACAAACGAAAAATATATACTGATTAGTGTTTCTTTTAACACAAGAAGCAATCTTAGTGGAAGTGTGATAAAATAAATAGGATTTTGGATGAAATGAGGAATTGAAATGGCAGAAGGTTTAAATCAGGATATTATTCAATTGTTGAATAAGGAATTGACAGAATATCGTCCCCAGCAAATTAAAGTTGTACTTAACTTATTAACCGAAGGCAATACTGTTCCATTTATTGCTCGTTATCGTAAAGAAATGACTGGGACCTTAGATGAAGTTCAGATCCGTGAAATAGAGGAGCGCTATAATTATTTAGAAAATTTGGAAAAGCGTAAGCAAGAAGTTTTACGCTTAATTGATGAGCAAGGAAAGCTTACTGAGGAACTGGCACAAAAAATTCAGCAGTCTGCAAAGGTACAAAAAGTAGAAGATCTTTATCGTCCATACAAACAAAAACGTCGAACCAAAGCTACAATCGCTAAAGAAAACGGTCTAGAACCATTAGCAGATTATTTAATGAGTTTTCCGCAATCAGGAGATGTTTATGCGAAGGCTGAGGAATTTATTAGTGAAGCTGTAACAACTCCTGAAGAAGCATTACAGGGTGCGCATGAAATTGTGGCAGAACAAATCAGTGACAACCCAGACTTTAGGACATGGATTCGTACGTTTACAAAAAATAAAGGTGTCTATCAAAGTAAGGTGAAGGACGCTGAAAAAGATGAGAAAGACGTTTACGAGATGTATTATGACTTTGCCGAACCAATCAATAAAATGGTTTCACATCGTGTCTTAGCATCTAATCGTGGCGAAAAGGAAGAGATTCTAAAGGTTTCCATTGTAGTTGAGGAAGAAAAAATATTTGATTATTTAGAACGGCACTTGGTAACAAATAACCGTTCGATTACTGTGGAATTCATCCGTGAGGCGTATAAAGACAGCTACAAACGTTTTATAGGACCTGCGATTGAACGTGAAATTCGAAATGAATTGACTGAAGATGCGGATGAGCAGGCAATCAACATTTTTGGTGAAAATTTACGTAATCTGTTATTGCAGCCGCCATTGAAAGGAAAAGTTGTCTTAGGTTTTGATCCTGCTTATCGAACTGGTTGTAAGTTAGCCGTTGTAGATGAAACAGGCAAAGTGCTAGCAATTGAGGTAATCTATCCCCACAAGCCAGCACCACAAGCAAAACGACAAGCTGCAGGACCTGCTTTTCAGACATTGATAAAAAAATATAATGTAGAAATGGTTGCAATCGGAAATGGTACTGCTAGTCGTGAATCTGAATTATTTGTTGCCGAACAGTTAAAGCAAATTCACCAACAAGTTTTTTATGTGATTGTGAATGAAGCTGGAGCTTCTGTATATTCGGCTAGTGACATCGCCCGAAATGAATTTCCAGATTTACAAGTTGAAGAACGTAGTGCAGTCAGCATTGCTCGTCGGCTGCAAGATCCGTTATCTGAATTAGTAAAGATTGATCCAAAAGCTGTAGGTGTTGGTCAATATCAACATGACGTATCTCAGAAACGGCTATCTGAACGATTAGACTTTGTAGTGGAAACCGCCGTGAACCAAGTGGGTGTGAATGTCAATACAGCGAGTCCCCAGTTGCTGCAATATGCTTCAGGGTTGAATAAGACAACTGCACAAAATATCGTAAACTACCGAGAAGAGAATGGGGCCTTTACTTCTCGTCCTCAACTAAAAAAGGTTCCTCGTTTAGGACCAAAGGCTTATGAACAAGCGATCGGGTTCTTGCGGATACCTGGAGCGAAAAATATTCTGGACACAACAGCCATTCACCCAGAAAGCTATGTAAGTGCAAAAGAAATTTTGGCAATAGCAGGAGTCGATTTAAAGACACTGGGATCTGAAGAAGCGACAGAAAAAATTAAAGCTTTAGAGCTGCAACAATTACAAAACGAACTTGAAATTGGAAATGAAACGATCAAAGATATTATTCAAGCATTGCTTCAGCCTGGACGCGACATGCGTGATGAAATGCCTGCACCATTGTTAAGACAAGATGTATTAACAATGGAAGATTTGAAACCGGGTATGGAACTACAAGGAACAGTTCGAAATGTTATTGATTTTGGTGCTTTTGTAGATATCGGTGTTAAACAAGATGGACTTGTTCATATTTCTAAATTGAGTAAAAAATTCGTTAGACATCCAACAGATGTGGTTTCTGTAGGAGATGTTGTGACTGTTTGGGTCGAATCCGTAGATGTGAAAAAAGGACGTATTAGTCTAACGATGGTGCAAAGTGATAAAAATGACTAATCAAGAATTACAGCTTCTAGTCGAAAAGATTTCTCAAGAATCTTTTCGACGGCCATTTTGCCACAAAGCAACCTTCAATCCTCGTCTAAAAACAACTGGTGGACGCTATCATTTGAGCAGTCACCATTTGGATTTTAATGAGAAGGTATTTGAAAAATATGGACAAGAGGAATTAATTAAAGTGATCAAGCATGAGCTTTGTCATTATCATCTGCATTTAGCAGGTCGCGGCTATCAACATAAGGATTTGGAATTTAAGCAATTGTTGAAGAAAACAGGTGGCTCTCGTTATACGCCACCTTTAACAATACTAAAGTATCAAGTATATCAGTGCCAAGCATGTCAAAAAGAAATCAAACGGCGAAGAAAAATCAATACAGATCGATATGTATGTGGAAGCTGTCAAGGAAAATTAAAATTTTTGAAAACAATTGAAGTGTGAGAGTTGCCATACGATACGGAGAATAAAAGATTGCTATTTTTACGAATTTATATGATAATGTGAACCGCAAACAATTTTGTACATATAAGGAAGAGGATTAAATGAATAATAAAGAGACACTTTATCATTTTGTTGGAATCAAGGGTTCAGGTATGAGCTCATTAGCTTTAGTATTGCATGAAAAGGGCTATAATGTACAAGGTTCTGACGTTGAAAAATACTTTTTCACACAACGTGATTTAGAAAAAGCAGGCATTACGATTCTGCCATTTAGCAAAGACAATATTAAGGAAGGCATGACAATCATTCAAGGAAATGCTTTTCCCGACACACATGAAGAAATCGCTCAAGCAAAAGAATTAGGGCTGGAAATTATCCGTTACCATGACTTTATTGGCCAGTTTATCCAACCTTACACTAGTATTGCTGTTACTGGTTCACACGGTAAAACCAGCACAACGGGTTTATTAGCTCATGTATTAAATGGACTAGCACCAACAAGCTATTTGATTGGTGATGGAACCGGACATGGTGTTCCCGACGCGACGTTCTTTGCTTTTGAGGCGTGTGAGTATCAACGACACTTTTTGGCTTATGCGCCAGATTATTCAATTATGACGAATATTGATTTTGATCATCCTGATTATTTCAAGAGTATCGACGATGTGTTCGAAGCTTTCCAAACGTTGGCTTCACAAGTCAAAAAAGGAATTTTTGCTTATGGTGATGATGAATACTTGCGCAAATTAAAAGCGGGTGTTCCAATATATTACTATGGCCTATCTGAAAATGATGATATTCAAGCGCGTAATATTGTTCGCACAACGAATGGTTCAGCTTTCGATGTTTACCACAAAGATAAGTTTATTGGTCGTTTTGCGGTACCATCATTTGGAAAACATAATATATTGAATGCTTTATCTGTGATTGCCGTGGCTTACTTTGAAGGTTTAGACATGGATAAGGTGAAAGAGGAAATGTTGACTTTTTCTGGTGTAAAACGTCGATTCACCGAAAAGAAAGTAGCAGACATGATCATTGTTGATGACTACGCACACCATCCTGCTGAAATAAAGGCGACAATTGATGCTGCTCGTCAAAAGTATCCTGAAAAAGAATTAGTTGCTGTTTTTCAACCACACACCTTTACTCGAACAATCGCATTAATGGATGAGTTTGCAGAAGCGCTGGATCGCGCAGACAAGGTTTATTTGTGTGATATCTTCTCATCAGCTCGCGAAACGGCAGGCGATGTGAAGATTGAAGACCTAGGCGACAAAATTCAAAAAGGCGGACAGGTCATCAAAGAAGAAAACATGTCTCCTTTATTAGACCATGAAAATGCTGTAGTAATCTTTATGGGGGCTGGCGATGTCCAGAAATTTGAGCGGGCCTACGAAAATCTTTTGAGCAACACAACACGTAACGTTTTGTAATAAGAAAAGAGTTCTGATATTTTGATCAGAACTCTTTTTTAGCACTTGTATTCTGATAATAAACGTGTAGAAAACTTGGTAAAACGATGCTTTAGAAATCTTTATAGTAACGTATGTACAAACTTGTGTTTTACTTGCTTTCTGATAAAATAATTAATAGAACAAATTACGGAGGGAATGAATTTGTATAATATGAAGGCTCGGAAAATAGGCAAAACGATTGACGAAATTGAGGAAGGTGACTCGTTATCGTTAACGGAATCGATCGAAGATAATCAGATTCTTTTATACTTAGGTTTGACAAATGATGCGAATCCTTTGTACATCCAACACGACTACGCGAAAGAAACTGAATATGAGCAACCGCTTGTACCATCAATAATGTTGATGGGAATCATAACAAGTGCGATTTCAAAACATTTACCAGGGCCGGGGTCTCACGTTGTGAATTTCTCGATCAATTTTATTGATCCGGTTTTTCACTATGAAACATTGACCTTTGAGTTTGAAGTAATTAAAGTTGATAAAATGAAAGATGTCGTTACGATTTCTGTTGAAGCGGTAGAATCTGCTGATAACGAAGAGAAACGCATTTTAGATGCGGTGGTCATGGTTAAACCGCCACAAGTACAATTAGGAGATGATATAAGTGAATAATCAAGAAACACGGGTTTACGGATTGAACCGTTTCTATGGGAAAATCTATGCTTTCCTTGCTTTAGGAATTGGGATTAGTGCTGTAATTTCATATATGGCTTTAGGACCATGGATATCACAAGTTAGTAATTTTATTAACAATTTTCCCTTAGGTTTCTGGGGAATTTGGATCGCTGAGATTGCTCTTGTAATATTTCTTGGCGTCAAAGCACAAAAAAATCCAACCTTAGCCATTGGTGGCTTTATTGTATATTCTGCATTGAATGGTCTCACTTTAGCCATTACATTAGCGATGTATGATATAGGGACAGTTACACAAGCGTTTGTAACTGCATCAGCGACTTTCTTAGTAATGTCGTTAGTAGGCTCTTTTACGAAGCGTGATCTTTCTGGAATCGGACGTGCAGCTTTAAGTTGCCTGCTGGGTATAATCATCGCGATGTTACTCAATGTTTTTGTATTACACAGTGGCGCGGTTGATTTCTTCATTTCTATCTTAATGGTTGTAATTATGTCTGCAATCACAGCTTATGACAATCAGATGATTCGAAAAATTTATCTCGGAACAAATGGCGAAGCAGGAAATGGTGTAGCTGTCTTTATGGCGTTGCAGCTTTACTTAGATTTCATTAATCTGTTTATTTCATTTTTACGAATTTTTGGTAGCAGTAAATAGGGGCGAATGATCGCCTCTTTTTTGTTTTTAGTTTTGATAGAAGAATCCTGATAAATTTAGCGCATTCTTTTCATTTCATCCAATACTTTGTTAAAATGAAACGTGAAGGTTTAGTAGTTTTGTTTGAAATTGAAAGTATAATTTTTATACTCATTTAAGAAATACCAGTATTTGTGTATTGGTAATTGAAGGATTAGCGGAATCGTTTAATTGTTGAATATCAGCTTTATTTTGAAAATAAATACCTTAATGGGATTAGGAGTCGAACTTATGAGTGAAAATAAATTATTGTTAGTAGACGGGAACAGTGTAGCTTTCCGAGCTTTTTTTGCCTTGCACAACTCTTTAGAGCGTTTTAAAAATAAAAATGGGTTACATACCAATGCTATCTATGCATTTAATAACATGTTTGAAAATGTAATGGATAAAGAAAAACCAACCCATGTTTTAGTCGCATTTGATGCAGGAAATACAACGTTTCGCACAGCCATGTATTCTGATTACAAAGGGGGCCGTTCAAAAACGCCTGGTGAGTTTCGTGAGCAGATGCCGTACTTACGAGAATTGTTAGTTGGATTAGGAGTAAAACACTATGAATTAGATAACTATGAGGCAGATGACATTATTGGCACGTTGGCTCATCGTGCGGCAGAAGAAGGCTTTGAGGTGGTTGTGTTATCAGGAGATCGTGACTTAACACAATTAGCTACAGATAAAATAAAAGTCGACATTACAGTAAAAGGCGTTAGTGAAATCGAAACATATACTCCTGAGCATGTCGCTGAAAAATATGATGGATTAACACCAAATCAAATTATCGATATGAAGGGACTAGCTGGTGATACCTCTGATAATTACCCAGGTGTTACAAAAGTCGGTGAAAAAACAGCAATCAAATTATTAAAGCAATTTGGTAGTGTTGAAGGTGTATATGAGAACATTGATGAATTAAAGAAGAGTAAAATGAAAGAAAATTTGATCAATGACAAAGAACAAGCCTTTCTTTCAAAAGAATTAGCCACGATCAAGCTGGATGCACCAGTTGATATTTCCATAGAAGAATTGGCTTATCACGGAAAAGATCTAGACAAATTAGTTCCTTTCTTTAAAGAGATGGATTTCAAAGGATTTCTGAGCAAACTAAATGTTGAGGAAGAAGAAGTTGAGTTAGAAGATATTATGTTTGACGTTGTTGATGAATTTACTGAAGATATGTTCAGTCCTGATTCTGCTTTGTATGTTGAAATGTTAGAAGACAATTACCACCTTTCTGATATTGTCGGTATTGCTTGGGGGACGAAGGAAAAAATTTATGTAACAAACGAGCTAGCTTTGTTTGACAGCAGCGTATTTAAAAAATGGTTAGAAACAGCAAACGGAAAGAAAGTATACGATGCAAAACGCACTTATGTTGCGCTAAATCGCTATATTACAAAAACGGAAGGGATCAATTTTGACGTCCTTTTGGCAGCCTATCTATTAGATACCAATGACAATAGTAATGATATTGCAGGAGTGGCTCAATATTACGGCTACACAGAAATTCAAACAGATGAGCAGATTTATGGTAAGGGTGCTAAAAAGGGACTACCAGAAGATGATGAGGTATTTTTTGGACATCTGGCGCGTAAGATTAAAGCTATTCACTTTCTGAACGATAAATTAGAAAATGAATTAGAGGAAAAGAAACAAGACAAATTGTTCTATGAAATGGAATTACCGCTTTCTCGAATTCTTGCTGAAATGGAAATTGCTGGTATTACCGTAGATGCGCAAAGATTACAATCAATGCGTGGTGAGTTCTCAAAACGTCTGCAGGAAATTGAAGAGAAGATTTTTCAAGAAGCAGGTGAAGAGTTTAATATCAACTCACCAAAACAGCTTGGTGTTATCTTGTTTGAAAAAATGCAGCTTCCGATTATTAAGAAAACAAAGACAGGTTACTCAACAGCTGTTGATGTATTGGAGCAACTTCGTGAACAGGCACCAATTGTTGAGCACATTTTGAATTATCGACAAATCGCTAAAATTCAATCGACCTATGTAGAAGGCTTGTTGAAGGTGATCCAAAGCGATAATAAGATCCATACACGCTATATTCAGACCCTTACGCAAACTGGACGTTTGAGTTCTGTTGATCCTAACTTGCAAAATATCCCCATTCGTTTGGAAGAGGGAAGAAAAATTCGTCAAGCTTTTGTACCTCGAGATGAAAACTGGGTGATCTATTCTTCTGATTATTCTCAGATTGAATTGCGTGTCTTAGCTCATATTTCTGGAGATGAACATCTGAAGCAAGCCTTCCGTGATGGTATGGATATCCATACTAGTACTGCAATGCGTGTTTTTGGTGTGAGTGAAGATGAGGTTACACCAAATATGCGTCGTAATGCTAAGGCTGTTAACTTTGGTATTGTGTATGGTATTTCAGATTATGGATTATCACAGAATTTAGGGATTACGCGTAAAGCGGCTCAGGAATATATCGATACTTATTTTGAGAACTATCCAGATGTGAAACGTTATATGGAGGAAAGTGTACGAGAAGCAAAAGATAAGGGCTATGCAGCTACTTTGTATAATCGTCGGCGTTATCTTCCTGACATTAATGCCCGAAATTTTAATTTGCGATCATTTGCAGAACGTACTGCAATCAATACACCGATTCAAGGAAGTGCGGCGGATATTCTAAAATTAGCGATGATTGAAATGGCTAGACGTTTAGAAGAAGAAAAAATGCAAGCAACGATGCTCCTACAAGTACACGATGAGTTAGTATTCGAGGTCCCTGAAAGTGAATTAGAACAACTTGACAAATTAGTTAAAGAAGTTATGGAAAATACAGTTCAATTAGATGTTCCATTACTGACTGATAGTAATTGGGGAAAAACATGGTACGAGGCAAAATAATGTAAGGCTGGAAGAAATTCCAGCTTTTTGTAGTGTGTCAAATCAATGTGTAGTTTTTTATAGAAGTCAATACGAACCGGCTAGTCAAGTTTAGAGCAAACTATTTTTCGCTTGATCGGAAAAATGATAACTTAAAGATAAACTTGTTAAATGCTAGCTGAAGGTTTATGAACTTTTTCTTACTAAGAAATAGTAATGTGTTTGAGCGGGTTTGAAAGAAATTATTACTAGTTAGGATGATAGCTATGCCAGAATTACCTGAAGTTGAGACAGTCAGAAAAGGTTTGGTTTCTTTAGTCCAGGGAAAGACTATTGCAAAAATAGATGTTTATTGGCCGCGAATTGTTGAATTTCCCGAAGTCGAAATTTTTCAACAACAATTAATTGGAGAGACTATAGAAACAGTTGAACGTCGTGGAAAATACTTGATTTTTCAATTGACTCATTATGAGATGGTCTCACATTTGCGCATGGAAGGAAAATATGAATATTTTGATCAGCCGACTCCTTTAGATAAGCATAGTCATGTTCGCTTCATTTTTACAGATGGGACTGAACTTGTTTATCATGACGTACGAAAATTCGGACGGATGGCTTTATTAAAAAAAGGAACGGCGAAAGATTATAAAGGATTGACGCAGTTAGGACCGGAACCAACCGATGCAGATTTTAACTTAGTTGATTTCAAAAAACAGCTAAAAAAATCAACCACTATGATTAAGCCTCTATTGTTAAATCAAAAGGTCGTGGCAGGCTTAGGTAATATTTATGTTGATGAAGTTTTATGGTTGGCTAAAATCCATCCTGAACAGCCAGCAAACACATTAAATCCTCAAAATGTTCGTCGCCTACGTGAAGCAATTATTGAAGTGATTGATAAAGCGAAGAAAGCTGGAGGAACGACCATTCGAACCTATTTAAATGCTTTGGGAGAAGCAGGTCACTTTCAGCAAGAGCTGCATGTATACGGTCAGACAGGTAAGCCATGTACACGCTGCGGAACACCAATTATTAAAATCAAGGTTGCTCAAAGAGGAACGCATCTTTGTCCTCATTGTCAGAAATTGAAGAAGGTGTAAAAATGAGTTTTGTCTTAGGAATAACTGGAGGAATTGCTAGCGGAAAATCGACAGTGGTTGATATTTTTAGATCAGAGGGTTTTCCGATTGTGGATGGGGATATTGTGGCGCGGAAAGTGGTTGAACCTGGAACCGAAGGGCTGCTAACTTTACAACAGGCTTTCGGATCAGCAATTATTGATGAACAGGGCAATTTAAATCGAGAAAAGTTAGGCAAGATGATTTTTCATGATGAAGGTAAAAGAGCAAAATTAAATAAAACACTTGATCCATTTATTCGAAGTGAGATTGAAGCGCAGGTGGAGAAGGCGAAAAAAAACAATCAATTAGTCATTGTTGATGTTCCATTATTGTATGAAGGAAATTATCAAGTTTTGATGGATAAAGTAGCGGTTGTCTATGTTACTCCAGAAATTCAATTAAGTCGGCTAATGAAAAGAAATAACCTTCCCAAAGACGAAGCATTAGAACGAATTAGGAGTCAGCTTTCATTGGATGAAAAGAAAAAGAGAGCGGACATTCTTATTGATAATTGTGGTTCCCAAGAAACAACACGTCAACAAGTTATGGATTGGCTAAGAATAAACAAATTTGTTTCTTAAAGAATTCAGCGTCGTAGTATTACGACGCTTTTTTTAGCGCGCTGGTTATGGTAAACTCATGTTATATAAACAAATAAATTTTTTCAATCAACAAAATTTTGTTTTTAAAAAACGATGCAATATAACAAATAGATTTCACGTTTAATCAGTGAATTTAACCAATCATAAGAAAGTGTGGGTGAATTTATGCGTTGTCCAAGATGTAATCATAATAATTCCCGAGTAATTGATAGTCGACAGACTGATGATGGACGAGCGATTCGTCGTCGGAGAGAATGTGAAAGCTGCGGGTTTCGATTTACAACATTTGAGCGTATTGAAGCGGCTCCTCTGCTAGTTGTTAAGCGTAACGGGGATCGAGAGGAATTTAGCCGTGACAAAATTTTACGAGGCTTAATTCGTTCTGCAGAAAAACGTCCAGTAGCGATGGAGCAGATGGAACAAATTGTCGATCATGTAGAAAATCGTGTGCGCAGCATGGGAGAAAATGAAATTCCAACCAGTCAAATTGGCGAATTTGTCATGGAAGATTTGATGGAAGTTGATGAAATTGCCTATATTCGTTTTGCGAGTGTTTATCGACAGTTTAAAGACATGTCTGTATTTTTAAAGGAATTACAGGAGATCGTTGACAAAGCGAAGTCAACGGATGAAGAGTAGGAGGCATTTTAGTGGCAGAACAACTGAAACCCAGCACCTTTTATACGGTCTATGGTGAGCCACAACTTGATCAAAGTAAACAAGATGCTTTGCTGTATTTATACCAGCCAATTATTGGCAGCTCTGCGTCAAGCTTATACCTGACCTTGATTAGCGACATTATGTTAGATGGAAAAAGTCAAAGCTTGATGCATACCGATTTATTAGCCGCTATTGATACAGGCTTAACAAACTTGATAAAAGCTCGTGAAAAGCTTGAAGGGATCGGTCTATTAGAAACCTTTGAAGTGATGAATGAAGAGATGGGGAGTAGCCTGATATATCAATTGCGCCCACCGCTTATTCCTGAAAAATTCTTTCAAGACCCATTAATGGCTTACCTATTAATGGATAAAATTGGAAAACACCGATATGAACGTCTAGTCGAACGCTTTAAACCGAAAAACTTTGATACTGAAAATGCCAAAAATATAACAAAAAGATTTAGAGACGTATATCGTTTTGATGAGACTGCTTTTACTAGTCATAGTGATTCTTTAGAGAGAACACAGGAAGTTTTTGAAGATAAATCAGATTTTGATTGGACGTTGTTTACTCAGCAGATAAAACGGTTCAATTTGATTATGACTTTGGATGAGCGAGAGAAGCTACAAACTTTTCAGCGACTATATGGATTGAACGAATTGGATTTGGCAGAATATGTTGCTAAAGCAAGTGCCGGTGAAGAAAAAGGGCTGAATTTTAATTACTTGCGTCAACTTATCAACAAAGAGAAACGACCGAATATACCCGCTGAATCGAAAAAAATACCATCAGAAAGTCTAACAACTACCGGAAACTTCTCATCGCAGGAGTTAGAAATTATCACTCAAAGTAAAAAAATTGCTCCGGTTACCTTTCTTCGAGCGATTAAGCGTGAAAAGGGCGGATTCGAAACCAATACGGAAGTTCGATTATTGGAAGAACTAATTGGGCGTAATTTACTACCTAAAAGTGTGATTAACATTATCATTAATTACATTTTAGTTATTCAAAATCAGGCTGTGATTAATGCCAATTATTTAAATGCTATTGCTAATGACTGGGCTCAGAAAAAAATTACCACACCAGAAGAGGCCATCAGTCATGTGCGGAAAAATAATCAGAAATTGGTTCGCAAACCACAAGCTACACGTCCAGTGTACCAAAAACGTAGTGGTCGAAAAGAGGCTTTGCCAGAGCATATTAAGCAGCCGCCGAAAGAGAAGAAGCTAACTCCCGAAAAAGAAGCAGAGTTGAACCGTAAACTAGCGGAATATTTAAGTAAAGAAGGTGACGATTGATGGAAGATGTAGGAAAAGAGTTGAATCGCATCATTAAGAGCCGTGGGGTCGATGGTCGTTACCGCCAAATGATGGAAGAAGTTTTGGCCGATCCGGATGTTCGTCAATTTATTGAAGAGCACAAAGAAAAATTATCGCAAGCAGATATTGAGAAGTCGTTTGCAAAGCTTTATGAGTTTGTTCAAGAAAAGAAAAAGTATTTAGCTTCTGATCCTACGATGATTGCACCAGGTTATGAGCCACAACTAAGTCTAAATTTTCATTTTATTGATGTAACATATGTACCAACCGATGAGTTGCTTCGTTTAAAACGTGATGAAGAGATTCGTAATCGTGTCAATTCATTAGACATGCCGAAGGATATCCGTAAGGCTTCAATACGAAGTTTTGAAGTTACTTCTGGACGAAGTGAGGCATTAGAAGCTTCACTGGATTTTATTAATCAATATGAGTCGAGCCCTAAAATGTTTCATAAAGCATTGTATTTAGTAGGAGATTTTGGAGTTGGCAAAACTTATTTGTTAGGGGCCGTTGCCCATGAACTCGCTGTAAAAGGCTTCGAAACAACACTGCTACATTTTCCAACCTTTGCTGGTGAGATGAAACAAGCCATTTCCAATGACAGAGTGGGACCAAAGCTTGATGAGGTGAAGAGAGCCCCAATTTTAATGATTGATGATATCGGCGCCGATTCTATGAGTGCATGGATTCGTGACGAAGTTCTAGGAGTAATTTTGCAACATCGTATGCAAGAGCAATTGCCAACCTTCTTTTCTTCTAATTTTAATATGGATCAATTGGAAGAACATTTATCTGTCACGCAGCGGGGAGACGAAGAGCCATTGAAGGCAAAGCGGATCATGGAACGTGTTCGATATTTAAGTAAAGAAATTTGGGTGATTGGTGAAAATCGCCGAAATGGTTAAAAAACGAAAAAATTCTTAGAAAAAGAGAAACGCCCTATTAAAAAGCGCTGTCATTTAGCTCTTTTTTAAGGGCGCTTTTTTTAAGGAGTGTTATAATCTATTTTAGGATGTGAAAGTAATGAATGCCAAAGATTTATCGCTTCGATTACAAAAAGCGGCTGAGTTTGTACCACAAGATGCACGTTTAGCAGATATTGGTTCGGACCATGCTTATTTACCAGTAGCTTTAATGCTTCAAAATAAAATATCTTTTGGGATTGCTGGAGAAGTTGTTGTTGGTCCATACAAATCTGCAAAAAAACAGGTGGCTAAAAATGGCCTAGATAAAAATATCGATGTTCGTCTAGCCGATGGATTGGAAGCAGTAGAATTGGATGATCAGATTAATGCGATCACGATTTGTGGGATGGGTGGCGTATTGATTCGGGACATTTTACAGCGAGGAAAAGAGAAACATCGGTTGTCTGGAAAAGAACGTCTTATCCTGCAACCGAATGTCGGTGAAAGACAATTACGCCAATGGCTATTTGACGAGAGCTATCTGATTATCGATGAAGCAATTATCGAAGAAAACAATAAGGTATATGAAATAATTGTAGCTGAAAAAGGAACAGCAAGACCTGAATATTCGGGAAAAGAACTTTTATTCGGTCCTATTTTGTGTAAAGAAAAAAATGCGATTTTTATGAAAAAATGGCAGAACAAGTTGGAAAAAAGCGAAAAAATTTTAGCGAGTTTGCGGCAAAGCGATCAGGATGTAGCAGAAAAAATCCAAGAGGTTACGCGAGAAATAGAATGGATCAAGGAGGTACTTGATGATGCAGGGAAGTGAATTTATCCAGCGTTTTAAGCAGTATTGTCCAGAGTGGTTAGCAGAAGATGGAGATCCAGTAGGGCTTCATATAGGTACATTGAATAAGAATGTTGATCGAATTATGATGAGCTTAGATGTACGCCCTGCAGTTGTTGAAGAAGCGATCGCCAAGAAAGTTGACTTATTAATTGTGAAGCATCCACCGATTTTCCGAGCAATTACACGGTTAACGACAGATGATGTACAAACGAAAATGTATGCAGACCTAATCAAGCACGATATTGCTGTTTATGCGGCTCATACAAATATGGACATCATTTCTAATGGTTTGAATGATTGGTTTTGCGAAGGTTTAGAAGTCTTTGATACGGACTACCTTGTCCATACACATACCGTGAAAATGAAAAAGCTTGCTGTCTATATACCTCAATCGGATGCAAAAAAGATGCGTCAAGTATTAGCGGAAGCTGGAGCGGGGATACAAGGAAACTATCATGCTACATCTTTTACATTAAACGGCACGGGACGTTTCACACCAAATGATGACGCGCAACCGACAATTGGTACCGCGAATGTTCTTGAGCAAGTTCAGGAAAGTAAAATAGAAGTAATTTTTCCAGAAACAAGACAAACAGAAATCGTTGCTGCAATGGTAAAAGCCCATCCATATGAAGAACCAGCTTATGATATTTATCAATTGGATAATTTAACTGAAAAATTTGGAATTGGGCGCGTTGGCGAATTAAAAGAAGCACTACCGACAGAAGAGTTTATTCAAAAAGTGAAAAAAGTTTTCAACTTAGAAGGCTTGCGCGTGGTTTATCCCCGTACAGCCAAAGAGAGTATTAAACGAGTAGCTATCTGCGGCGGAAGTGGAGAGAAATTTTATCGTGAGGCCCTAGCTGCGAATGCAGATGTTTATATCACCGGTGATGTTTATTACCATACTGCACACGATATGCAGGAAACAGGTATGTTGGTGATAGATCCAGGGCATTATATTGAGTCGCTCTGCAAAGAAAAGATGGTGACTCTATTTATCCAATGGAAAAATGAAGAAGACTGGGATGTTGAATTTTTAGTATCAGAGACGTCCACAAATCCTTTTTCATTTAAATAAATAGCATTAAAGGAGAGAGTAAGATGTACGAAAATTTATTACCGCGCTTTTTAGATTATGTTAAGACAGAAACTCGTTCTGATGCGACAAGCACCACAACACCAACAACTCAAACACAGGTAGCCTTTGCCCATGAGCTGATGAAAGAATTAGATAAAATTGGGATGAAGGACATTACTTATAATGAAAATAACGGCTATGTGATCGCTACTTTGCCAAGCAATCTTGACAAGGAAGCACGGACGATTGGCTTTATCTCTCACATGGATACAGCAGATTTCAATGCTGAAGGGGTAAATCCACAAATTGTTGAAAATTATGATGGTGAATCTACTATTAAATTGGATGCAGAAGGAAAATATACACTAAATGTAAAAGATTTTCCTAATTTGAAAAACTATGCCGGCCAGACATTGATTACGACTGACGGATCTACGTTGCTTGGTTCTGATGATAAATCAGGGATCGCTGAAATTATGACTGCGATGGAATATTTAGTCAATCATCCAGAAATCAAACATGGGGAAGTTCGTGTTGGTTTTGGTCCTGATGAAGAAATCGGAATTGGTGCAGATAAATTCGACGTTAAAGAATTTAATACAGATTTTGCTTACACAATGGATGGTGGTCCAATTGGTGAATTGCAATATGAAACATTTAGTGCAGCACAAGCTGAAATTACTATGCATGGGAAAAATGTTCACCCAGGAACGGCTAAAAATACAATGATCAACGCTTTACAAATGGCCATTGATTTCCATAATCAATTACCAGAAGGTGACCGTCCTGAAAAAACAGATGGACGTGAAGGATTTTTCCACTTATTGGCCCTTGATGGGAATGTTGAAGAAGCAAAAATGACATACATCATTCGAGATCACGATCGTGAGAAGTTTGAAGAACGCAAGCAAATGATTTTAGAGCTTCAAACAAAAATGAATAGTCAGTTTGATCAAGAACGAGTAGAAATTAACATGTATGATCAATACTATAATATGGGTGAGATAATTGAAAAGGACATGAGCGTTATTGATCTAGCCAAGGGGGCGATGGAAGAAGTTGGTGTAACACCAATTATCGAACCCATTCGAGGCGGAACTGACGGGTCTAAAATTTCTTTCATGGGGATTCCAACACCTAATATCTTTGCTGGTGCTGAAAACATGCATGGACGCTTTGAGTTTGTCTCATTACAAACCATGGAAAAAGCAGTTGACGTGATTGTGAAGATCATAGAAAACAATGCAAAATAGTTTTTTTGAAAAAGCTTTGAGGAAACTTGAAGCTTTTTCTTTTTTTGCTCTTTCGCATGTGTTAGGCTATAGCAATAAAGATAAAAATGAGGCTAAAAAATGAAGTTATCGATCAATCGGAAATTGATTCTAAATATTTTGTTGTTTGTTGTTATGATTGGAATTATCATCTTTGTGGTCCGCGATTCGTTAAGTGATATTTTTACTGAACTAGGCAGAACTTCATTGCCGGTACTTATAGGTGTCACAGGATTAGGGTTGATTAGTCAACTTATCGAAGGGTATACAATTAAAAATATTGCAGGTGAATTTAATACGGCATTTACTGTTCGCGATGGTTTTTTTGCATCGGCTTATGCGACTTTTTATCGTGTCATTACTTTTGGTACTGGATCGATTGTGTCTGAAGTCATTTATTACCATAAAAAAGATTTACGGTACTCAGAAGGAACAGGTACCAGTGCTTTACGAATGGTGACTTACAAAATTGCTTTAATGATCTGGGCGTTGTTCTTTTTAATCGTAAAAAGTGATGCGATTCAAAAGCATATTGCGAATGGGATTTTTTTGGTTCTTGCTGGTATTCTTGTGACGTTATTGATTATTTCTACTTTACTAGTGCTAAGTTTAAATGTTAATGCGCAAGTTCTCTTGGTATTGATCTGTAATCGACTATTCAAAAGGCAGAAGTTGCGAGATATTGTGGATCAGGTGAACAATCAGGTTTACTCTTTGCGTGGTGCCATCCAAACTTTTATTCATGACAAAAATGCAATGATCCGTGTGTTTTGTTCAAATATGGCGAAATTAGCTGTCTGGTATATGCTTCCCTTTTTTATTTTAGTCCACGATCGTCCTTCGATTGATCTATGGTTGACCGTGGCGTTGATCAGTTTTACAGTAATCATTGGTGGAATACTGCCTGCTCCAGGAGGAATCGGAGGTTTCGAATTTGTCTATGTGCTCCTATTCCGCAACGTCGTTGGAAAAGTCGATGCAGTTTCATCACTGCTGCTTTATCGTTATGCGACATATTTATTGCCATTTTTAATTGGAATGATTTATGTATTGATTAATAAGCAACGGCAAATTAATCATGAAATTAAAGAAGCAAAAAAAGAAGTTAACGATTAATACTTTTCGTTTAACTTCTTTTTTATATACTTTGAAACTAAAAACACAGCTTTTGAAATTTTAATAGTGGACGACGAGTTTCCCAATCATTTTATCTTCTTCAATAAATTGGTGGGCTTGATAAAAAACATCTGGAGAAAAACCAGGAATAATCTTCGTTAACGTACTTTTGATCTTTTTCTCATTCATCAGCTGAACAAGTAAAGCTAAAATTGCTCCTTGTGAAGCGATGTTGTAGTCATAATCGGTTTTAGCAAACATATATTCCCAATCAAAACTACCAGATTTATTTTTTAATTTCGTTAAATCTACATCTTTATTTGCTCCTACAATTGATCCGAGATGACCAAAGGGTTCCAGTAAATCACTCATTTCCTCAAAATAGCGATCTGTCGAATGAAGAATTAATATGTATGGCAAGGATGGATGTCCAATCTTTCTTAATTGTTTAGTTAGGTCTTTATGGTGATCAATCACGTGATCAGCTCCCATTTTTTCAGACCATTCTTTACTTTCTTTACGAGAGGCAGTGGTAATCACAGTTAGACCAGCCCATTTTGCTAATTGCGTCGCTAACGAACCAACACCTCCAGCGCCATTGATAATTAAGATTGTGCCATTATTTTGACCTTCCTCAGGTATCAATTCCATTTTTTCAAATAGCATTTCATAAGCAGTGATGAAGGTTAGCGGCAACGCTGCAGCTTCGTCGGTAGAAATGCCGCCTGACAGTTTTGCGACGATTCGGGAGTCAACGACTTGATTTTCGCTGTAGCTGCCAAATCTTTTGGTAGTACCGGCAAATAGCACTCGATCTCCAACCTCAAAATTTTTAACATCGCTACCTAGTTGGGTGACAATGCCAACACTATCAAATCCTAAGACATGGGGTTGAGGAGTTCCTTTGCCACTTTGTCTCAATTTTGTGTCAATAGGATTTATTGAAACAGCTAAGTTTTTTACAACCAGATCAAGCTTATTTAATTTAGGAAGCATTACTTCGTACGTTTCGAAATGGTTCCCTTCTGAAAGCAGAAAACCTTTTTCGAATCCGATTACGCGAGAAATCATCGAATCACTCTCCTTATCCAATTGTGTACCCATTTTTAATAAAAATGAGTTTGATTTTCACGTTGTATAGTCATACAGCTAATCTTATACTTAATGAAGCTCTCATTTAAAAAGATAAAATTAGCTAATTTATAAGTAAGACGAACAAGCTGTTTCCTATTTAGCAATGAAAGAATTGTAGCATTATTTTGATTTTCTTCATAATAATAAACTTTGATTTTAGTGAGCGAATAGTTTGACCTTTACTGACCAAAAGTATATACTATTATTTGTAAACCATTAATAATGTCGGAGGTATGTTTATGAATATCGAAAAAATGACGACAACTTTACAAGAAGCGATTGCTGAAGCTCAGCAGATTGCTGTTACGAGACATCATCAGGAAATTGATATTGCTCATGTATGGAAGATATTTTTGCAGCCTAATCACTTTGGCAGAAATTTTTATACGGATGCAGGTATTGATGTTGAACAATTTGAGCAAGAAGTAGACAAAGTATTGGATGAATACCCAACTATAAGTGGTGGAAACGTCCAGTATGGACAGAACCTTAGTCAAAATTTATTTAATTTATTAAATGAAGCAGATAAACTTAGAGACAAATTTCAAGATGATTTTTTATCAACAGAAATCGTCATATTAGCATTAATGAAATTAAAAAATTACTCCTTGACGAAATATTTGAATGAGCAAGGATTAAATGAAAAGGAAGTACAGAAAAATATTGAAGAGATGCGAGGAGGAGATCGTGTGACTTCACAAAATCAGGAAGAAACTTATAAAGCGTTAGAAAAATATGGAGTTGATTTGGTTCAGCAAGTTAAAAACGGCAAGCAAGACCCTATCATTGGTCGCGATGAAGAAATTCGCGATGTGATTCGTATTCTTTCGCGAAAAACCAAAAATAATCCTGTTTTGATCGGCGAACCTGGTGTAGGAAAAACAGCTATTGTAGAAGGATTAGCGCAGCGTATCGTTCGGAAGGATGTTCCAGAAAATCTTAAGGATAAAACAGTTTTTTCTTTGGACATGGGCTCCTTAATCGCTGGTGCGAAATTTCGTGGTGAATTTGAAGAACGATTAAAGGCCGTTCTAAAAGAAGTAAAAAAATCAGATGGGCGCATTTTACTCTTTATCGATGAAATTCATAATATTGTTGGCGCCGGAAAAACAGAAGGCAGTATGGACGCTGGAAATATTTTAAAACCAATGTTGGCGCGTGGCGAACTACATTTGATTGGTGCGACTACGTTAGACGAATATCGTCAATACATGGAAAAGGATAAAGCTTTAGAACGCCGCTTTCAGAAGGTCTTAGTGAAAGAACCCACCGTTGAGGATACGATCAGTATATTGCGCGGTTTAAAAGAACGCTTCGAAATCCATCATGGTGTAAATATTCATGATAATGCATTAGTAGCTGCAGCAACATTGTCAGATCGATATATTACAGATCGTTTCTTACCAGATAAAGCGATTGATTTAGTGGATGAAGCGAGCGCTAGTATTCGTGTTGAAATGAACTCTATGCCGACTGAACTGGACCAAGTGACGCGACGTTTAATGCAACTAGAAATTGAAGAAGCGGCATTAAAAAAAGAAAGCGACGACGCAAGCAAAAAACGACTAGAAAACTTGCAGGAAGAATTGGCTGACCTTCGTGAAGAAACGAATGCGATGAAATTGCAATGGGAGACTGAAAAAGAAGAAGTCAATGTGGTTTCTAATAAACGTGCAGAAATCGATCAGGCAAAACATGAGTTGGAAGATGCAGAAAACAATTATGACTTAGAGCGTGCTGCAGTTCTACGTCATGGCACGATTCCAAATCTAGAAAAAGAATTAGCCGAATTGGAAGCGAAAAATCAGAAAAATGATATCAAAATGGTTCAGGAATCAGTAACAGAAAATGAAATTGCACAAGTAGTTGGACGTTTAACAGGTATTCCTGTTACCAAATTAGTAGAAGGTGAACGTGAAAAATTACTAAGTTTAAATAGTACACTGCACCGTCGTGTGATTGGCCAGGATGAAGCTGTGGATGCTGTGAGTGATGCTGTATTACGTTCACGTGCAGGGTTACAGGATCCAAATCGTCCGTTAGGCTCTTTCTTGTTCCTGGGACCAACAGGAGTCGGTAAAACAGAGCTTGCCAAAGCCTTGGCAGAAAACCTATTCGATTCAGAAGATCATATGGTTCGAATTGATATGAGCGAGTACATGGAAAAACATTCAGTGTCACGGCTCGTTGGAGCACCTCCAGGTTATATAGGTTACGAGGAAGGTGGTCAATTGACAGAAGCCGTTCGTCGAAACCCGTATACAATCATTTTATTAGATGAAATAGAAAAAGCTCATCCTGATGTATTTAATATTTTGCTGCAAGTACTGGATGATGGTCGATTAACAGACTCTAAAGGTCGATTAGTTGATTTTAAGAATACCGTATTGATTATGACCAGCAATATTGGTTCGCAAGTTCTTTTAGATGGCGTAACTGCAGAAGGGGATATTCCTGAAGCAACGAAAGAACAAGTATTAAGTATGCTACGAGGACACTTTAAGCCTGAATTTTTAAATCGAATTGATGATACTATTCTTTTTACACCATTAAGCTTGAATGACGTAAAAGGAATCGTGGAAAAAATCATTCAGCATTTATCTCATCGCTTGGAAGAGCAAGAGATTCAATTAGACATAACTGAGGATGCAAAAAGCTGGATCGCGGAGAAAGCCTATGAACCACAGTACGGGGCTCGGCCGTTGAAACGATTTATTACACGAGAGGTAGAGACGCCTTTGGCTAAAGAAATTATCGCAGGACGCGTGTTGCCGAAAACAAAAGTGTCTATCGAGCTACTTGATGATCAACTAGTCTTTCAGAATCAACCCATGGACATATAAAAAGATTATGTAAACAAAAAAGAAGTGAAGTAGAGATATAATTCGCTACTTCACTTCTTTTATAGAAATGAAAAGCTATAAGAAAAATACAAAAAAATCAAGCATTTCATTGCCGAAAAATAGCAACTTTTTCATTACACATATTACGAAGTAATGACAAATTAGTGAATTTGTAGTGTTTAAATTGTTTGTTAATTGTTAATGTTTTATACTTTTAAAGTAATCAAAAATGAAGAGTTATGCAAAGGTTACTTGGAGGTAAACAATGAACCAATTTAAAACCCGCATTGAAAAGTACAATTATATAAAAACACAACAAAAAGAGAAACGCTTGAAGATGGCTAAAAGAACGGTGCCTTTATTGGGTACAGCAATGATTCTATCACCAGCTGTTTTGAATACAAACACGATAAAAGCTAGCGCAGCAGAAACCGGTCAAGTTCAAAATCAATCGACATTTATCGAACAATTAGGTGCTTCTGCTATGCAAGTTTCAGCTTCAAATGATCTATATGCATCTATTATGGTCGCTCAAGCATTAGTAGAAACTGGTTTTGGAAGTTCTCAATTATCTGCTGCTCCTTATTACAATTTATTCGGCGTGAAAGAATATAGTGGTGGTCCATCGGTAACTATGAGCACACAGGAATACTTAAATGGTCAATGGGTAACAATGAATGAACCTTTTGCAGTTTATAGTAGCTATGCTGAATCCTTTCAAGCACATGCGAGTCTCTTAGCTAGCTCATACTATGCTGGAGCATGGAAGAGCCACACAAATAGTTATCAAGATGCTGCAGTCTATTTAACTGGTCGTTATGCAACAGATCCAGGATATGCTAGTAAATTGATCTCCTTAATTCAGACATATAATTTAACTCGTTTTGATACACCGGGATCAGGCACGGCTGTTCAAGCACAAACTACAAATGTTCAGACAACTGAGCAAACTAGTTCGTCTTCTCAAGCCAGCGGTCAATCGTATACGGTACAATCTGGTGATTCAATTTGGGGAATTGCTGAAAAATTCGGAATCAGCGTTGACCAACTATTAGCAGATAACGGTTGGAGTTCTGATTCAACAATTATGCCTGGAGATACAATCGTCATTTGATTTTAAGAACTTGAAAAATGGAGTAAAATACTCCATTTTTTTTTGGCTTAATTTTTATTATCTATTTTGTTTTATTTAAAAATTGATATAATGAGAGACGAACTACGACTTTAAAATAGATAGTTCATTAAGAAATAGTCTATAGAAAGTTTTTTAGAGTCGAAATTCTCGCATCTTTCTAAAATATTCGATAAGATAACTTACATAAGGTAAGGAATGGAGCGAGGAGAATGACAAAAATCTATAATTCTATTTTGGATACAATTGGTGACACACCCATTGTAAAACTTAGAAACTTGCCATCAGAGGATATGGCACAAGTTTATGTTAAGGTAGAATCCTTTAATCCTGGAGGCAGTGTAAAAGATCGAATTGCCTTAAGAATGATCGAGGATGCAGAAAAAAGCGGTAAATTAAAAGATGGTATGACAATTATCGAGCCAACCTCTGGAAATACAGGCATCGGTTTAGCTATGGTTGGGGCAGCCAAGGGTTATCCAGTTATTTTAGTAATGCCAGAAACAATGAGTATCGAACGAAGAAAGCTAATGCAAGCTTATGGAGCTGAGCTAGTTCTAACACCTGGAGCTGAGGGGATGAAGGGTGCAATCGCAAAAGCGAAGGAACTTGCTGAAGAAAATGATTGGTTTGTTCCTGCGCAATTCGATAATCCGTCAAATCCAAAAGTACATGAAGAAACAACGGCGAAAGAGATTGTAAATGCATTTGAAAAAAATGGATTAGATGCTTTTGTTGCCGGTGTAGGAACCGGTGGTACAATCACTGGTGTTGGAAATGAGCTTAAACGCATGTATACAGATATCAAGATTTATGCGGTAGAGCCCGAAGAATCACCAGTTTTAGAAGGTGGTCAGTCTGGACCACATAAAATCCAAGGAATTGGCGCTGGTTTCGTCCCAAGCATCTTAAACACGGAGATTTACGATCAAGTGTTACCTGTAAGCAGCAGTGAAGCTATGGAAACTGCTAGAGAAATCGCAAAAAAAGAAGGAATTCTTGTAGGAGTATCTTCAGGTGCGGCTTTATTTGCAGCAATAAAGGTAGCTAAAGAGATGAATCCTGATCAGAAAGTATTGGTTTTGTTACCAGACAATGGTGAGAGATACTTGTCTACTGAATTATTTCAATTTAACCAATAACTTTATGAAAAACATTAATTTTTGAATCCAACTAGTATTTCCCCTCAGATAATAGTATCATTTTAATATAGAATACAATTAGGAGGGGCTTATATGGTAAATGAGGCAGTCGATCGAGCGGTCAAAGAATTAAAGGCCGGCGGAGTCCGAATTACGCCACAACGTTATGCCATTTTAGAGTATTTGATCCAGTACCGTAATCATCCAACAGCTGATGAAATTTTTCGTTCACTAGAAAGCCGCTTCCCGAATATGAGCGTGGCTACTGTGTACAACAATTTGAGAAAATTCGTTGAGATCGGTATTGTCCAGGAGATGAATTATGGTGATGCGGCAAGTCGCTTTGATTTTACGAATCAGCAGCATTATCATGCAATCTGTACGGACTGCGGAAAAATCGTTGATTTCTTCTATCCAGGATTAGAAGATGTTGAAATGGCGTCTAGTAAACTGACAGGATATCAAATTAACAAACACCGCTTAGAAGTGTATGGTTTATGTCCAGATTGTCAAAAAAAAGCTGAGGAATAATTCCTCAGCTTTTTTATTTTTATTTAAGATAACAAAATTATTCATTTTAACTAATGAGAAAAATCACATAAAATTATGATAACGTTTGCTTGTTCTTTTCTTAAAAAAACTTTTTGAAGAGAATATAAAATACTAAAATGAAAAGATTCTTATCTGATAATGCTGTTTTATAAGCGTTGTTAGATAATTTTTTTTCGTTTAATGAATAGTAGTTCTAGATAAATGAGATATCAATAACACTTGAAGCTTGATCGTTGCTTCTAAAAAGTATTGTGATATATTAAACTTGTTCAGAAGTTAAAGAACTTCAATAATAATTCTTTAGGAGTGATTTACCATGAAAATCGGTGTAATTAAAGATCCAAAACAAGGTGAGGCACGTGTAGGCATGACACCAGAAAATGTAAAAATTTTAGTAGAAGCAGGAAATGAAGTGCTCGTTGATAATAGTGCTGGTGCGGGTTCAGGCTTTACGAATGAACAATACGTTGAAGCAGGTGGTAAGATTGTAGATACGGATACCGCTTGGACTGCAGAATTGATTGTAAAAGTAAAAGAACCGATGGAAAGTGAATATCACTATTTCAAAAAAGGTCAAATCATTTGGGGATTCTTACACTTAGCTGCAAATAAAGCTTGTGTTGAAAAAATGATGGAAGTCGGTGTGACTGCTTTATCAGGTGAAAATATCTCAATCAATGGTGTTCTAGAATTATTGAAACCAATGAGTGCTATTGCAGGGCGTCGCGCAGTCAATTTAGGGCAATATTATTTAGAAAAACAACACGGCGGCGAAGGAATTTTACTACCAGGAATCGACGGGGTTGAGGCTGGAACTGTTGTCATTTTAGGTGGAGGAAACGCTGCAGAAAATGCTGCAGATATGGCTGTTGGTATTGGTTGCCGCGTTGTCATTCTTGAGGTAAATGAAAATCGTATCAAACAATTACAAGATCGCTATAAAGAACATGATGTAGAAGTGATTGTTTCGAATACAGCAAACTTAGAAGAAAAAATCAAAGAGGCAGATGTTTTTATTTCAACAGTCTTAATTCCAGGCGCGAAACCACCGAAATTAGTGAAAGAATATATGGTTGAATCAATGAAACCAGGCTCAGTAATTGTTGATATTGCAATTGATCAAGGTGGAACTGTTGAAACAATCGACAAACCAACCAATCATGCAGACCCTGTCTTTATTAAACATAATGTTATTCACTATGCTGTACCAAATATGCCAGGGGCAACACCAAGAACAGCGACAATTGCTTTAGCAAAAGGAAACATCTCTTTCCTTAAAGACGTTAGCGTGAAAGGATTAGATGGGGCATTAAAATCTGATGACTCATTATTATCGGGTTTGAGTGTCTACAACGGAAAAGTTGTTTCTAAAGCTCTGGCTGATTCCATAGATGTTACTTATACAGAGGTAGGAGATGTTTTATAATGACAGACACAATGACAAAGTTACCTGTGTCAATTGAAGATATCCATGAGGCAAAAAATGTGGTCAAACAATATGGACGAGTGACACCGCTAATTCAGTCAATGTTCTTAACTGCGAAAACTGGTGGACAAGTATTTTTGAAATTAGAAAATATGCAGCTAACTGGTTCGTTTAAATTCCGTGGTGCATTCAATAAAATTGCTCACTTGACCCAAGAAGAAAAGGACAAAGGTGTTATCGCTGTATCTGCTGGCAATCATGCTCAAGGGGTTGCATTGACATCTAAATTGTTAGGAATCAAGAGTACGATTGTAATGCCCGAAACGGCACCAAAAGCAAAAGTCGAAGCAACTGAAGGGTATGGGTCAAAAGTCATCCTTCATGGGGCTGGTTTTGATGATGCGAAAGCGTATTGCGAAAAAATCGTTGAGGAAACAGGGGTAACTTATATCCCGCCGTACGATGATGAATTTGTGATGGCTGGACAAGGGACGATCGGACTTGAAATCTTGGATTCAATTTGGGATGTTGATACTGTGATCGTACCTGTTGGTGGTGGCGGCTTAATCGCTGGAATTGCTGTCGCGATGAAAACCTTTAATCCGAATATCAATATTATTGGGGTACAAGCAGATAATATTCATGGTATGACCGCCTCATTCCGTGCGGGACGCAAAGTTGGCTATAAAAAAGCCGCAACAATCGCTGATGGATGTGCAGTGGAATTTCCAGGAAATCTGACGTTCGAGGTTGTTGAAGAATTAGTTGATGATATGGTGACGGTTTCTGAGCAAGAAATTGAACTAGCAATGAAAGACCTGATTCAACGAACAAAAATTGTAGTTGAAGGAGCTGGTGCATTAGCTACAGCTGCGATTCTTTCTGGCAAAGTTGATGACTATGTCAATGGTAAAAAAGTTGTTGCTGTCGTTTCAGGTGGTAATGTGGATCTGAACCGTATCACTGACGTTATTGGTCACTTCTCAGTAGCAAATGAATTAAAATAGTTTAAAAAGATAAGTAGCGGCGGATTGACAGGCTTCCCTGAATTAGGACAAAGAAATACAAAAGTCCTAGTTAGGGTGAGCCCATCAGTTGGTCGTTACTTTTTTGATTAAGCATCGTAATCTTTTTTGAACAGATAGATACCGCTCACAATCGAAACAATCAATGCAAGAAGTACAACCATAATAGAGCCAAGCTCTGAATCTCGCCATAGCAGTCCGCCTGTATTGATCCCCCAGAGACTGAATATTAATGTTGGCAGTGCGAGCAATAAGGAAGCTGTATTCAGAAATTTCATCAGTTGATTCAAGCGATTATCCATCATGCTGTCAATCAGTCCGCTAATGGAGCTAAGCATTTCTCGATAAATTTGAACGGATGTGGTAGCTTGCTTTGTCTGCAATTCAATTTCAATTGCCAAATCACGGTCAGAAGAAACCAAGCTAGAGTCTAGCAAATGTGTAATTGTTCGACGCTGCTCTTTTAAAAGATTGTCAATATACACCAATCTTTTCTCTGTATCAGTGGTTTTCTCCAAAATATTTCTATTTGATCCATTTGATGTGCCTTGACTGATTTCCTCAATCATCTTTCTTTGTTTTCGCAAAAAAATAAGATAGTGTTCATTAATGATCTGTAAGGTATGTAAAATCAGTCCTGCTTTAGTAAAAATCTCAGATTCATAATTTTCTAGAACTTCATCAATTAACGGTTTTTCACAAACAGTGATCAGAACATCTGATGTAAGGAAGATAGAAACAGAAGAAGATAGAGATTCTGGGTCATCAATAGATTTGATATCAGTAAAAAGCATAAGACATAGCGACTTTTTGTCTTCCGTTTGATATTTCTTAAAAAAAGAAACATTAGAATACTTTCTCCCAAGAGAAAAGAATTTTTTAGGCAGCTCGTAGACATTATGTAATTGTTCCTTCTCCTCGTCGGTCGGATTAGAAACAGATAACCAATTTCCATTATGAGCATTTGCCTGTATGCCATCATTTGAAATTGAAAAGTACTCAATCAATGATAAGAACCTCCTTAAAGTATAAGTATTTTTCTTCAATCATCTCAAATTGCTAATTGATTGCCAATTATTTTGAATCGTTAAATTTGTTTAAGAGCTATTCTTTCTTATATAATAGAAGAAATTTTGATAAAAGTGAGACAATCATTTAATTCAGCTATTATTCTTCTCATTTGAAACAATTCTAGTTTACAGTAACTCTGTATCTGCTATAATAATCTTCATATTTCATAAACTTCAATGAAAATTTTCATTGGAAATAAGCTTATATATCGTCATAATATGGATGACAGTTTCTACCTTGTGCCGTAAACGCAGGACTATAAGCAAAAAACGTACGGTTACGTACCTTTTTTGCTTTGCAGATGAGGTGCGTTTTTTGTATTAATCAAAAAACGAAAAGAAATGAAAAGGAGAAAATTATCATGAAAGAATTGACAGATCGTATCAAAGACAATGGGCGTGTTTTAGGTGAAGGTGTGCTAAAAGTTGATGAGTTCATCACACATCAAGTAGATCCTGAATTAATGGACGCAATGGGCAAACGATTAGCTGAAGTATTTGCGGATAAAAAAATCACTAAAGTCGTAACAATTGAAGCTTCAGGAATTGCTCCTGCAGTATATGCTGCGCAAGCTTTAAAGGTGCCAATGATCTTTGCTCGTAAGTCAAAAAGCCTAACCATGGATGAAGAGCTATTGACTGCTTCTGTTTACTCCTTTACAAAACAAGTCACTAGTACGATTTCGATTTCTCGTAAATTCCTTTCTGCAGAGGACAATGTGTTATTAGTCGATGATTTTTTAGCGAACGGTCAAGCTGCTAAGGGATTAATTGAATTATGTCAGCAAGCTGGAGCCAATGTGGCAGGAATTGGAATTTTGATCGAGAAATCTTTCCAAGATGGACGCCAATTAATTGAAGACATGAGTATTCCAGTTGTTTCCTTAGCTAGAATCTCTTCCTTACATGATGGTAAAGTAACGTTTATCGAGGAGGACGCATAGAGTGACAAGTGAGACAGGAAACGGAAAATCAGCAGTATTAGGATTGCAGCATCTTTTAGCGATGTATGCAGGAGCAGTGGCTGTGCCGCTTTTGATAGGTACAGGATTGGGATTCAATGAAGCACAAATGACGTATTTGATTTCCATTGATATCTTCATGTGCGGGATTGCAACTTTACTGCAATTAACTGTCAACAAATTTTTTGGAATTGGTTTGCCTGTTGTGTTAGGCTGTGCAATTCAAGCGGTTGCTCCGTTGATTTTGATCGGGCAAACGCACGGTGTCGGTACGGTATACGGATCGATTATTGCTGCGGGAATTTTTGTTGTATTGATTTCAGGTTTCTTTTCTAAGGTAGAAAAACTATTTCCGCCTATCGTGACAGGGACGGTTATTACAACTATCGGATTAACATTGATTCCGGTAGCTATTACTAAAATGGGTGGTGGAGACGCTGCAGCAAAAACGTTTGGTGATACGACAAATTTATTGCTAGCTTTTGTCACAATTCTATTGATTTTGGCAGTGCAGGTGTTTGGTCGGGGATTTTTACGATCTATCGCTGTATTAGTTGGACTAGTTGGTGGCACGGTTCTCGCTGCACTATTAGGACAAGTTGATTTAGCGGCGATTGGGCATGCACCAATGTTCCATGTTCCTCAACCTTTTTATTTTGGCACACCAAAGTTTGAGCCATTCTCTATTCTATTAATGATAATTATTTCTATCGTGAGCATGGTAGAATCAACTGGTGTATATTTTGCATTAGGTGATATTGTTGGAAAAAAAGTGCAGGAAGATGATTTAAAAAGAGGTTATCGTGCAGAAGGTTTGGCTGTTATTTTAGGTGGCTTATTCAATACATTTCCTTATACGGGATTTTCACAAAATGTTGGGCTTGTACAATTATCTGGAATTAAAACACGGCGTCCAATTTATTTTTCAGCATTCTTTTTGATTGTTTTAGGTCTTTTTCCGAAAGTAGGTGCTTTAGCCCAGATTATCCCTGAGCCTGTTTTAGGTGGCGGAATGTTAGTAATGTTCGGAATGGTCGCAGTACAAGGAATGAAGATGCTTTCGAAGGTTGATTTTAATGATGAAAAGAATTTATTAATTATTGCGATTTCAATTGGGTTTGGATTAGGTTTCAACGCGATGCCAACGTTGTTTTCAAAATTACCAGAAACGGTTCAAATGTTTACCGGAAATGGGATTGTAATGAGCAGCTTATCAGCGATCATTTTAAATCTTTTGTTTCATGGATATAAAAAGGAAAAGAAGTAAAGGGTAAGCGCGGTATCAACCGCGTTTATTTTTTCTAGATAATAAACACGAACATTAGATTAAAAATATCTTGTAATATTCGAATTTAACTTTGACTTACTAAAAGGGTATTGCTAAAATAAGTTTGAATTACGGTATTTGACTCAATAAATGAGTCGTTTTTCTTAAGAAAAAATGATTGTTCAATAGGAGAAAGGAGCAATTTATGAATCCAGAAGTTGCAGTTATTATGGGTAGTACGTCTGATTGGGAAACAATGAAGCACGCTTGTGAAAGTCTCGATGAAGTAGGGGTTACTTATGAAAAGCGAGTGGTTTCAGCCCATCGAACACCAGATTTAATGTTTGAATTTGCCGAAAAAGCTCGAGAAAGAGGAATTAAAGTAATCATCGCTGGTGCAGGCGGTGCCGCACATTTACCAGGAATGGTCGCAGCCAAAACGACGTTGCCGGTGATCGGAGTTCCTGTACAATCTAGGACCTTAAATGGGTTAGATTCTTTATTATCAATCGTACAAATGCCAGGAGGTGTTCCAGTTGCAACGACAGCTATCGGAAAAGCTGGTGCAACAAACGCTGGACTACTTGCGGCACAGATGCTTTCAATGTATGATAAAAAAGTAGCTGAACGCTTGGAAGAAAAGCGTCAGCAAATGACACAATCTGTATTGGAAAGTAGTGAACAACTTGGTTAAATCGTTACAACCAGGCTCTACGATAGGTATCGTAGGCGGAGGACAATTAGGCCGTATGATGGCTATCAGTGCAAAGGAAATGGGTTTTCGTACAGGTGTGATCGATCCGACTGAAGACTGTCCGGCTGCGCAAGTTTCGGATTGGCATATCGTTGCTGATTATGATGATCAAATGGCTTTGGAAGAAATGGCTCGTAGATCACAGGTAATCACTTACGAATTTGAGAACGTAGATGTCGATACCATTAATCACATTCAGCATTTTGCTAATATTCCTCAAGGCACAGATCTTTTGGCGATTAGTCAGGATCGCTTGATGGAAAAATCTTTCTTAGAAAACAATAATATCGTGATTGCTCCATATGCGACAATCATTAGTCCAACAGATATCCAAGATGCTATCGAAGGCATCGGCTATCCCTGTGTGTTGAAAACAACTCGCGGTGGGTACGATGGACACGGTCAATATGTATTGAAAAGTACCGCTGATTTGGCACCATCAATGAATTTGTTACGTCAAGGTACTTGTGTTTTAGAAGCATGGATTCCTTTTGAAAAAGAATTATCTGTTCAAGTAGCTGGCAATAATATTGGTGACTATGTCACATTTCCAGTAGTGGAAAATGTTCATCGGAATAATATATTGCATGAAACAATCGCGCCGGCAGGAATTGATTCAGCTGTTGCAAAGGAAGCTGCTCGTATTGCGAAAGTAATTGCACAAGGCGTTGATTTGGTCGGGACACTCTGTGTAGAATTTTTCCTGACAAAGGCAGGGGCATTGTACGTAAACGAAATTGCGCCACGCCCACATAATTCAGGGCATTATACGATTGAAGCCTGTACGATGAGTCAATTTGATGCTCATATCCGCGGGATTTGCGGCTGGCCTTTAAGCGAACCAAAATTATTATCGAATGCTGTAATGGTAAATGTTTTAGGTGAGAATTTACTGAAAACCTATGAATTGATCGACTTATGGCCAGACTGGCATTTCCATTATTATGGGAAAGCAATGCCAAAAAAAGGACGCAAGATGGGACATGTAACTATTCTGACTGAAAGCATTCAACGTACATTGGACGACATTAAAAAAACTGAAACATGGGATTAATAATGTAAAAAAATATGTCAATACATTAAACATGACAAGGAGATAATCATGATACCTCGATATACAAGAGCAGAAATGGGAAATATTTGGAGCGATGAAAATCGTTATAAGGCTTGGTTAGAAGTTGAAATTTTAGCGGATGAAGCCTGGGCTGAACTTGGTGAAATTCCTAAAGAAGATGTAGAAAAGATTCGTGCAAATGCAGGGTTTGATATTGATCGTATTTTAGAAATTGAACAATCAACAAAGCATGATGTCGTAGCTTTCACCCGTGCAGTTTCCGAAACTTTAGGTGAAGAACGAAAATGGGTTCATTATGGATTGACGAGTACAGACGTTGTTGATACTGCTTATGGTTATTTGTACAAACAGGCTAATGATATTTTACGCCAAGATCTGCAAGACTTTTTAGTAATTGTTGGAGAAAAGGCGAAAGAACATAAAAATACAGTGATGATGGGAAGAACTCACGGTGTCCATGCTGAACCAACAACTTTTGGGTTGAAGTTGGCTACTTGGTATTCGGAAATGAAACGAAATATCGAGCGTTTTGAACACGCAGCTAAAGGGGTTGAAGCAGGGAAAATTTCAGGAGCGGTAGGTACATTTGCGAATATTCCGCCGTTTGTTGAAGAATTTGTCTGCGAGAAATTAGGCATTCGTCCACAGGAAGTTTCAACGCAAGTATTGCCTAGAGATCTTCATGCGGAATACTTCTCAAGTCTAGCATTGATTGCTACTTCAATCGAACGCTTCGCTACTGAGATTCGAGGATTGCAAAAATCTGAAACGCGTGAAGTTGAAGAATTTTTCGCGAAAGGTCAAAAAGGTTCTTCTGCGATGCCTCATAAGCGAAACCCAATCGGTTCTGAAAATATGACTGGATTGGCTCGCGTAGTCCGTGGTCATCTCATTACCGCTTTTGAAGATGTGGCTCTATGGCACGAGCGTGATATATCTCACTCGTCAGCCGAGCGAATTATTACACCAGATACTACTATTTTGGTTGATTATATGTTGCATCGCTTCGGGAACATCGTCAAGAATTTGACAGTTTTCCCAGAAAATATGAAACGAAACATGCAGGCTACTTTTGGATTAATTTATAGTCAACGTGTAATGCTAAAATTGATTGATAAAGGTATGACGCGGGAAGAGGCCTATGATTTAGTCCAGCCGAAAACAGCGTATGCTTGGGATCATCAGACTCAATTCCGTCCGTTGGTTGAAGAAGATGAAAAAATTACTAATGTTTTGTCGGAAGCAGACTTAGACGATGCTTTCGATTATAACTATCACTTAAAAAACGTGGATCAAGTATTTGAACGTGTAGGAATCAAATAAAAGAAACCTCTTGCTAATAGCAAGAGGTTTTTACGTGTTTAGGCATAGGAATAGACATCTACGAAGCAGCTTTCATGTAGCTGTTCCAATAAGCAACTGATTAATCGATAATCATAATTCACAGAATTTAATAAAATTTCAATTCGATAGGAATTTTTTAAGAATGAGTGATCTTTGAATTGCCGAATAATCAAGCTATCTTGTACTTTATTCGAAAAATGTAAAGATTGCATAGCTTGAGATTGTCTTGGATGCAAAAGTTTTTTTAGATTACGGTAGGAATAAAAGCTTGTATCACGATTAAGATTGTGTGTCGCATCTAACCCCAACAAAGCATTCAATAAGTGCTGTTTATCTGATTCTTTCATTGAATTAAGAAATTTCTGAGCTGCTGCCGGCGCATCTAACATAGTGAATTCCCCCATATATTTCGTTCGAATTAAATATAGCACCATTTTCACAAAATGTAAACGCTATCTTTAAGTAGAGCGATTATCCTGTGTTTACGGAATGTTATAAACACGAACAATAGAATAATTGTTTCACTATAATATACGATAAAATATTGAAATATCCTTTTTCTGTTGTTACACTAAAGATGAATTTGATTAACGAACGATTATTGCGATATGTTTTAGAATGTTCATAAAAAAGGAGCGCTATTACGTGAAAAAAGGAAATTTATTGTATGAAGGAAAAGCAAAACAATTGTTTGAAACAGATGATTCAGAGGTCATCTGGGTAGAATATCTGAATCAAGCGACCGCTCTAAATGGTGCGAAGAAAGATCAAATAAGCGGTAAAGGCGAACTAAATAATCAAATTACCGGTTTGATTTTTAATTTTTTAAAAAGTAAAAATATCAAAAACCACTTTATTAAACAGCTTTCGGAAACTGAGCAATTGATTCAAGCGGTGGATATCATTCCTTTAGAAGTAGTAGTACGCAATGTTGCAGCAGGGAGTTTCTCAAAACGATTAGCTATTCCAGAAGGAGTGCAGTTGAATAAGCCAATTGTTGAATTTTATTACAAGAATGACGAGTTAGATGATCCAATGATTGTAGACGATCACATTCTTTTTTTAGAACTTGCGACAACTGAAGAGATTAAACAATTGCGACAAATGGCTCTGGAAGTAGACCAAGCGTTAATCGAATTGTTCGACTCGATGGATATTACATTGATTGATTTCAAACTTGAATTTGGACGTCAAAAAGACGGAACCATTCTACTAGCAGATGAAGTATCGCCGGATACGTGTCGCTTATGGGACAAAAAAACGAAGGAACATTTAGACAAAGATATTTATCGTCGTGACTTAGGAGACATTATTCCAGTATACCAAGAAGTATTAAATAGATTAGAAAAGCGAGGAGAATAAGGATGTATTTTGTAAAAGTTTATGTAACGTATAAGGACTCTGTGTTGGACCCACAAGGGGAAGCTGTGAAGGGTGCTGTTCACCGTCTAGGCTATGATGAGATCGAAGATGTTCGAATCGGTAAATATTTTGAGATCAAAGTCACAAAAAGTGATCGGCCGGTTGAGGAAATGATCGAAGAAGTGTGTGATAAATTATTGGCTAACGTCAATATGGAAACCTATAGATATGAAATTTCAACATCGGAGGAAGTTTAACATGAAATTTGCGGTCATTGTTTTTCCTGGCTCAAATTGCGATTTAGATATGTACTGGGCGATGAAAGAAATCATGGGTGCTGATTGTGAGTATGTTCGCTATGACGCGGCCAGTTTAGATGGTTTTGATGGTGTCCTGCTTCCAGGAGGCTTCTCTTACGGAGATTACTTACGCTGTGGTGCGATTGCTCGTTTTGCCAATATTATGGATGAGGTTATTCGGTTCGCTGAAGAAGGAAAGCCAGTTTTTGGTACGTGTAACGGGTTCCAAATTTTGACAGAAGCAGGCTTATTACCTGGCGCTTTACGTCGGAATGACTCACTGAAATTTATTAGCAAAATTACGCCATTAAAAGTTGTGAATAACCAAACAAAATTTACTTCAGAATACAAAGAAGATGAAGTGATTCAAATTCCTGTGGCTCACGGTGAAGGAAACTACTATTGTGATGAGAAAACGTTAGCTGAGTTGAAGACTAACAATCAGATCGTCTTTACCTACGAAGGTGAAAACATCAACGGTAGTGTGGAAAGTATCGCGGGAATTACAAACAAGGCTGGAAATGTCCTAGGTATGATGCCACATCCAGAACGAGCAATGGAGAAATTGCTTGGTTCAGACGATGGAAAGAAATTTTTCGCTTCGATTTTAACTAATTTTGGAAAGGTGACTGCAAACTAATGATGAAATTAGAACCGACAGCTCAAGAGATTAAAGATCAGCGTATATATGCTGGATGGGGTTTGACTGATGATGAATACCGATTAATTTCAGAAGATATTCTTGGTCGGCTTCCAAACTATACAGAAACTGGTCTTTTCTCAGTTATGTGGAGTGAACACTGTTCTTACAAAAATTCAAAACCAGTGTTACGTAAATTCCCTTCAGACGGACCGCAAGTGTTGCAAGGACCAGGAGAAGGTGCAGGGATCGTCGATATTGGAGACGGACAAGCAGTGGTTTTCAAAGCAGAAAGCCATAATCACCCATCAGCAGTTGAGCCATATGAAGGTGCCGCAACAGGAGTTGGCGGAATTATTCGGGATATCTTCAGTATGGGGGCTCGCCCAATTGCTATTTTAGATTCGCTTCGTTTTGGCGAATTGAATACACCTCGTACAAAATACTTGTTAGAAGAAATTGTTGCTGGAATCAGCGGATATGGAAACTGTATTGGAATTCCGACAGTTGGTGGAGAAGTAGCCTTCGATCCTTGTTATGAAGGAAATCCATTGGTTAATGCTATGTGTGTCGGTTTGATAGATCATAAAGACATTCAAAAAGGTCAGGCGAAAGGCGTCGGCAACTCAATCATGTACGTCGGTGCAAAAACAGGACGTGATGGGATTCATGGAGCGACCTTTGCCTCTGAAGAATTTGTGGAAGGCGAAGAACAACAGCGGTCTGCCGTTCAAGTTGGTGATCCGTTTATGGAAAAATTACTTTTGGAGGCCTGTCTGGAATTAATTTTAGATCACTCTGATATTTTGGTCGGTATTCAGGACATGGGGGCAGCTGGATTGGTTTCATCAAGTTCTGAGATGGCTTCTAAGGCAGGATCAGGTTTGAAACTTTATCTAGATGATGTGCCGCAGCGTGAAACGAATATGACTCCGTACGAAATGATGTTGTCTGAATCACAAGAGCGTATGCTGATCTGTGTTGAGCAAGGTCACGAGGCAGAGGTTGTGGAATTGTTTAAACGTTATGAGTTAGATGCAGTAACAATCGGCGAGGTAACCGATGATGGGATGTATCGCTTGTATCATCATGGTGAAGAAGTAGCAAACTTGCCAGTAGACGCATTGGCTGAAGACGCTCCTGTTTACGAGAATGAGAAGAAAGAACCTGCTCGCATACAAGAATTTGCTGACATGAACGATTTCAAGCCTGAAGTTAAGGATGCCACAGAGACATTATTGGGGTTGTTGCAGCAGCCCACAATTGCTTCTAAAAGAATGATATATGAAACATACGATTCTCAAGTTCGTACAAACACTGTTGTCCGACCTGGAAGCGATGCAGCAGTCATGCGTGTTCGTGGAACCAACAAAGCATTAGCGATGACAACGGACTGTAATGCACGATACCTGTATTTAAACCCAGAAGTTGGCGGACAAATTGCGGTTGCCGAAGCGGCACGAAATATTGTTGCCTCAGGTGGACAACCCTTAGCAATCACAGACTGCTTAAATTATGGTTCTCCGGAAAAACCTGAAGGCTTCTGGGAACTATGGACATCAGCAGATGGTATTGCTGAAGCATGTCGTACATTGAATACACCAGTTATTTCTGGAAATGTTTCTATGTACAATGAAACAAATGGAAAAGCAATTTACCCTACACCGATGATTGGAATGGTTGGACTAATTGAAGATCTGTCACATATCACTACACAAGAGTTTAAACAAGCTGGCGATTTGATTTATGTTATCGGTGAAACAAATGCTGACTTTAATGGCACAGAGATTCAAAAAATGCAAAAGGGTTTAGTAGAAGGATCGTTAATGGACTTTGATTTAAGCGTTGAAAAAGAAAATCAAGAGTTGGTTCTTTCCGCCATCAAAGCTGGATTAGTAGCAAGTGCCCACGATTGTGCTGAAGGGGGCTTAGCAGTTGCTATTGCCGAAGCGGCCTTCAATAATCAATTAGGTGTTGAAGTAACTATCGCTATGCCGGTTGAAAACCTTTTTGCTGAGACACAATCACGTTTTGTTTTATCTATAAAACCTGAAAATCAGACAGCATTTGAAGCTTTAGCGGGCAACAAAGCGGTAAACATTGGAGAAACAACTAGCACGGGGGAACTTGTGATCACGGCTAACGGTGGCGTGATCAAAGTAGCAGTTAGTAAGGCAGAAGAATTATGGGAGGAAGCCATTCCATGTCTAATGAAGTAAAAAGTTTAAATGAAGAATGTGGCGTATTTGGTATCTGGGGACACCCAGATGCTGCTCGCGTCACTTATTTTGGCTTGCATAGTTTGCAGCACCGTGGACAAGAAGGTGCTGGAATTGTCAGTAATGATGGTGGAAATTTAATCAGTACTCGTGGATTAGGACTATTATCAGAAGTCTTTAAGGATGAACGTCAATTGAACCAATTGACGGGACAGGCAGCAATCGGGCATGTACGTTATGCAACAGCTGGGACAAGCAGTGTTGATAATATTCAACCTTTTCTATTCAATTTTTACGATGGAGATTTCGCTTTAGCTCACAATGGGAATTTAACAAATGCGAAAAGCTTGCGAAAAGAATTGGAAATTGATGGTGCAATTTTCCATTCTAATTCGGACACTGAAATTCTGATGCATTTAATTCGGCGCAGTCAAAAAGATACTTTGTGCGAACGGATGAAGGAAGCCTTGAACACAGTAAAAGGCGGTTTTGCATATTTGATGCTAACAGAAGAATCAATGGTTGCGGCTCTCGACCCGAATGGATTTCGGCCGTTATCAATTGGACAAATGGTTAACGGTGCATATGTTGTAGCTTCTGAAACATGTGCCTTGGAAGTTGTCGGTGCAACATTCATTCAAGATGTAAGCCCTGGAGAAATCATTACCATTAATGATGATGGCTTGAAGGTAGAACGGTTTACTGATGATACGCAACATGCAATTTGTTCAATGGAATACATTTATTTTGCACGACCAGACTCGAATATTGCAGGTGTGAATGTTCATAGTGCTCGAAAAAACATGGGACGGATTTTGTCACAAGAAGCTGCTATTGATGCAGATATGGTAGTAGGGGTTCCAAACTCTTCGTTATCAGCAGCAAGCGGTTATGCTGAAGAATCAGGGATTCCTTATGAAATGGGTCTGGTTAAAAATCAATATGTTGCCCGAACCTTCATTCAACCAACGCAGGAATTACGGGAGCAGGGTGTACGAATGAAACTTTCTGCGGTACGTGGTGTAGTAGAAGGGAAGCGAGTGATTATGGTAGATGATTCCATCGTTCGAGGAACGACAAGTCGTCGAATTGTAAATCTTCTAAAAGAAGCAGGCGCGAAGGAAGTTCATGTGAGGATCGCTTCACCTCCTTTGAGATATCCATGTTTTTACGGGATCGATATCCAAACACGAAAAGAATTGATTGCAGCCAATCATTCAATCGAAGAAATTCGAGAGATGATCGGAGCAGACTCACTATCCTTTCTGAGCGAAGATGGGCTAATTCATGCGATTGGGTTAGATTTTGATGCCCCATACTCTGGGCTCTGTATGGCATACTTTAATGGTGATTATCCAACACCTTTATATGACTATGAAGCCCATTATCAAGCAACTTTAAAAGAGAAAACGTCGTTCTATTAAAAGATGTCATGCTTACTTTTCACAGTCAGCAAGGCGAGAAGGGTAAAATCCTCCATAGAAATTTAATAGAACAAATTGTTTGATTAAGAGGAACGTATAGTTTTGTTTAGTCAAAGAATACTTAATCACGAATAAGGAGAGAATCAAGTGGGAAATGCATATTCCAAAGCTGGCGTCGATGTGGAAGCTGGTTATGAAGTAGTTGAGCGCATCAAGAAACATGTAAAAAGAACAGAACGTTTAGGTGTCATGGGAGCAATAGGCGGATTTGGCGGCTGTTTCGATTTAAGTCAATTTCAATTGAAGGAACCTGTTTTAGTTTCCGGAACGGATGGTGTTGGAACAAAATTAATGGTTGCTATCCAAGCGGATAAACATGACACGATCGGGATTGATTGTGTCGCGATGTGTGTGAATGACATTGTAGCACAAGGTGCAGAACCCCTTTACTTTTTGGATTACATTGCAACTGGAAAAAATGTACCAGCTCGTTTAGAGCAAGTTGTAGCTGGCGTAGCAGAAGGATGTGTTCAAGCGGGAGCAGCTTTGATTGGCGGAGAGACCGCAGAAATGCCTGGAATGTACGGTGAAGAGGATTATGATTTAGCTGGATTTACAGTTGGTATCGCTGAGAAAAGCCAAATGATCACGGGCGAGAAAATTCAAGCAGGGGATGTTTTAATAGGATTGCCTTCATCAGGTATCCATTCAAACGGGTATTCTCTTGTTCGGAAAATTTTCTTTGAAAATCATCAATTCTCCATAGATGAAAAATTGCCTGAATTGGTTGATTCATTAGGTAATGAAATTCTGACTCCTACGAAAATTTATGTCGAAGCTGTTATGCCTTTAGTAAAACAGGGATTAATCAATGGTATTGCTCACGTAACTGGTGGGGGATTTGTTGAAAATTTGCCAAGAATGTTACCGGAAACGTTAGCTTGTGAAATTAAACTTGGTTCATGGCCGATCTTGCCGATTTTCGATGCGTTGGCTAAATATGGTGAAATACCTGAAATGGAAATGTATGAGATTTTCAATATGGGAATCGGGATGGTTTTAGCCGTTTCACCAGATAAAGTTACAGAGTTGCAGAGCGATTTACAGAAGCGCAACGAGACATCATATATTATTGGTGAAGTGACAGAAAAACACGAATCATCGATTGTTTTCAAAGGGGAAAAGGCATGAAAATAGCTGTTTTGGCTTCGGGAAACGGATCAAACTTTGAGGTAATCGCTCAGGCAATCAAGGATAAAAAAATTGCGGCGGAGTTGGTTCTATTATTTTCGGATCACCACAATGCTTACGTACTTGAACGAGGAAAAAAGTTTGACATACCTTGTGAAAGTTTTGAGCTGAAGGAGTTTTCTGATAAACAGAGCTACGAGGATGCACTGTTAGGTTTACTAAAAGAATATGATGTTGAGCTTGTTGTATTGGCAGGTTATATGCGTATCATTGGTAAAAATCTGTTGGCAGCTTTTCCTAATCGGATTGTGAATATTCATCCAGCCCTGTTACCTAACTTTCCTGGTCTACATGGAATCAAAGATGCTTATGAAGCCGGAGTAAAAGAAACGGGTGTAACGATTCATTATATCGATAGTGGGGTAGACACTGGTCCTATCATTGCTCAGGGTAGAGTCGAAGTTTCAGATGAGGACAGTCTAAGTGATCTGGAGACGAAGATCCATCAAATCGAACATCAGCTTTATCCTGAGGTTTTAGCAAAGATTGTAAAAGAAAACAGCTGAAAAAACAGGCAAAAAAGGTAGTTTTGTTTAAAAAATATAATTATAGGGAGAGTCATAATGACTAGAGCATTAATTAGTGTTTCAGATAAAACTGGAGTTGTAGAGTTTACTAAAGGTTTAATTGCGGCGGGAGTTGAAATTATCTCTACTGGTGGAACTAAAAAAGTTTTAGATGAAGCCGGTATTCCAACGTTAAGCATTGATGAGGTGACAGGTTTTCCAGAGATGATGGATGGTCGGGTAAAGACCTTGCACCCAAAAATTCATGGTGGATTGTTGGGAAGACGCGATTTAACAAGTCACATGGAAGCAATGACAGAGCATGATATTCAGCCAATCGATTATGTTTGTGTGAATCTGTATCCATTTAAGGAGACAATTTCAAAGTCAGACGTAACGGAAGAAGACGCGATCGAAAATATTGATATCGGTGGTCCAAGCATGTTGCGTTCGGCTGCAAAGAATTTCAGTTCAGTCACTGTGGTAGTTGATCCTAAAGATTACGCACTTGTCTTAGCGGAAGTGAAAAGCAACCAAGCTACTTCGTTAGAGACCCGTAAACGTTTGGCGGCAAAAGTGTTTCGTCATACCGCAGCTTATGATGCACTGATTGCTGATTACTTAACAGAGAAAGTCAGCGAGCTCGAGCCAGAGAAATTAACGTTGACGTATGACCTAAAACAAACGTTACGTTATGGAGAAAATAGTCATCAAACGGCAGCTTTCTATCAAAGTGCGTTGCCTGTTTCCTACTCGATTGCTAGTGCTCAACAACTTCACGGTAAAGAGCTGTCATACAACAACATTAAGGATGCTGATGCAGCAATTCGTATTGCTCGCGAATTCACTGAGCCGACAGTTGTAGCATTAAAGCATATGAATCCATGTGGTATAGGGAGTGGCCGTACTATCGCTGAGGCGTATCAATTTGCTTATGAAGCAGACCCCACATCAATTTTTGGTGGTATTTTAGTCGCAAATCGGGAGATTGATCTGGAGACAGCAGAAGAGATGCATAAACTATTTTTAGAAATTATTATCGCGCCAAGCTTCACCAAAGAAGCCTTTGAAGTGTTATCAGGGAAGAAAAACCTACGACTGATGACATTAGATTTTGCGAATCAAAGAAACAATCAACCAGAAGTCGTTTCTGTTTTAGGCGGACTATTAGTACAGGATCAAGATGTTATTGAAGAGATTACCGAAGAATGGGAAGTTGCGACAGATCGTAAGCCGACAAATGAAGAATTAAAAGCTTTAGCCTTCGCTTGGAAAGCAGTAAAGCATGTAAAATCAAATGCGATTGTAGTTGCGAATGCACATCAAACAGTTGGCGTTGGAGCTGGACAAATGAATCGAGTCGGTTCAGTCAAAATCGCACTAGATGAGGCTAAGGGACGAATGGATGGTGCAGTTTTAGCTAGTGATGCTTATTTCCCAATGGATGATAGCGTAGAATATGCTGCTCAGCATGGAATCAAGGCAATTGTTCAGCCTGGCGGAAGTATTCGTGACAAAGATTCGATTGCGATGGCAAATAAATATGGTGTAGCAATGGTCTTTACAGGCGTTCGTCATTTTAGACATTAATTTGAGGAGGATTCAATGAAGATATTAATTATTGGCAGCGGTGGACGAGAACACGCGATCGCAAGAAAGATATTGAACAGCCCGAAAGTGACGGAGGTTTACTGTGCGAAAGGAAATCCAGGCATGTTAAGCGATGGTATCCAAGTAGTGAATATCGCTGAAGATGATCATGAGGGATTGATTTCTTATGTTAAAGAAAAAAACATCGCTTGGACGTTTGTTGGACCTGAAATCCCACTGTTAAATGGGATTGTTGATGATTTTCAAGCAGCGGGACTAAAGATTTTTGGACCTAACAAGGCGGCGGCGATGATTGAAGGATCAAAGGAATTCGCCAAGAAAATAATGGTGGACAATGCGATTCCAACTGCTGATTATGAAGCTTTCACAAATTACGAGGCAGCTTGTGCATATGTAAAAGAAAAAGGAGCGCCTATCGTCATCAAAGCAGATGGTTTAGCAGCTGGCAAAGGCGTGACCGTCGCAATGACTTTAGAGGAAGCATTACAAGCATTAAAAGAAATGATGACGGATCATCGCTTTGGTAAGAGCGGTGACAAGGTCGTTGTAGAGGAGTTTCTGGAAGGACAAGAATTCTCTTTGCTTGCTTTTGTGAGAAATGAGAATGTTTATCCAATGGTAATTGCTCAAGACCATAAACGCGCATTTGACGAAGACAAGGGACCAAATACTGGTGGTATGGGAGCCTACTCGCCAGTACCTCAGATACCAGAAGAAATGGTGGATGCTGCGGTGGAAAGAATACTGAAACCAGCAGCTTCAGGAATGATGAAAAATGATACGCCTTTTACTGGAATCTTGTATGCAGGATTAATAGCTACACACACAGGTCCAAAAGTCATTGAGTTTAATGCTCGCTTTGGGGACCCTGAAACGCAAGTTGTTTTACCACGTTTGACTAGTGATCTTGCAGAAATAATTGATGATCTGTTAAATAATAAAGAACCAGAATTGACGTGGAGTAATCAAGCTTCAGTAGGAGTAGTTTTAGCGGCGGAGGGTTATCCTAATGATTACAAAAAGGGAATGTCTGTTCCTGAATTTAATGATCAAGTGACTGTATATTTTGCAGGAGTAACAGACGATCAAGGAACCATACGCGCATCAGGCGGACGTGTACTTTTAGTTGAGGCTGAGTCGGATTCAATAGAGTCTGCTCAAGCTAAAGTGTATGAAGCTTTAGAAGAGGTGAATACTACAGACTACTTCTATCGTAAGGATATCGGTGCAAAATCAATAAAATAAAGCTAGTTTCGTTTGTAAATCAGACTGTAGACAGAAGCCATTTTATCGTGGATGTCTGCAGTCTTTTTTTGCTCAAATTGTCTCGAGATTTAAAAAATGACAGAGTTAATTAAAAGTGGTAAACTTAATATGAAAAAAGCGTTAAAAAAAAACGTGAATTTGAAGAAAAATAAAAAGTATTTGACTCATACAAATAGTTGCGTAAAGTAAAACTATTTTTATTTCATAGTGTATTGATATCGAAAGAGGCGAGGACCATGGAAAGTAAACGATCCAAAACGGATGGTGAGAAGCAAGAGTTGCAGACGATCTTATCAGGATTACCTAATTCTCAGTATTTGAAAATATTGTTGGCTCAACTTATGAGGCATTATGATCCTAAAATCAAATATATTTTCCAGAAACAGACTGGATGGCAGCTAGTTATTGAACAATATGATGGATTACTTTGTCGCATCAAAATCCATAAGAGTTACTTTTCAGTTAGTACTCCTTTCCCAGAGTTCGGGATAAGTTATTTGACCCCTATGGTAAAAGTAATGTCAGATGAGTTCAAAGTAAAATTTGAAGACGTTTCAAAAAAAACTCAAAAAATCGAAATGAAAGTTACTAATGAGGAGGAAATGGAAGACGTTATTTTTTTAGTTAGTCTTCAGGCCAAAAAATTAAGAAATGCTTTAGCCTGAAAAGTTAATGTTCGTGTTTTTTGAGATAAAATTTAAAATCAGCTTGCTTTTTAAGTGAATATGTTGTAAATTACATAGGGCGATAACGCTCTATGTTTTTTTATTAGTCCTGCTTTTTGTAGTCTGAATAGTATAAAAACAAATTAAAATGAGATAGCGATCTTATTCATTGGAGGCCATTATGAAAGTATTTGATTATGAAGATATTCAGCTGATTCCTAATAAGTGTATTGTTAATAGTCGTTCAGAATGTGACACGACTGTTCAATTAGGAAAGTTTAGTTTTAAGATGCCCGTTGTACCAGCCAATATGCAAACGATTATTGATGAAAGTATTGCGGAATTTTTGGCAGAAAATGGTTACTTCTATATTATGCATCGTTTTTATGAGGACCAACGAATTCCATTCATAAAGAAAATGCAATCTCGTGGTTTATTTACATCTATTAGTGTCGGTGTAAAAGGATATGAATATGATTTTGTAAAACAATTAGCAGAAGAAAAATTAAACCCAGACTATATTACCATTGATATTGCCCATGGACATTCTGATCCGGTGATTAATATGATCAAGCATATCAAAAAATATTTGCCAGAAACATTTGTAATTGCTGGGAATGTTGGTACACCAGAAGCAGTAAGGGAATTAGAAAATGCTGGGGCAGATGCTACCAAGCTTGGGATTGGGCCAGGTAAGGTATGTATTACTAAAATCAAAACAGGTTTTGGTACTGGCGGTTGGCAATTAGCGGCACTGAGTTGGTGTGCAAAAGCGGCACGTAAACCAATTATTGCAGATGGTGGTATTCGTACTCATGGAGACATCGCAAAATCCATTCGATTCGGAGCTACGATGGTTATGATTGGCTCCCTTTTTGCTGGACACGAGGAATCACCAGGGGAAACAATGGTCGAAGATGGAGTTGTTTATAAAGAGTACTTCGGAAGTGCTTCTGAGTTCCAAAAAGGTGAAAAGAAGAATGTAGAAGGAAAGAAAATCTGGATTCCTTATAAAGGTTCTTTAAAAGACACTCTTATTGAAATGCAACAAGATTTGCAATCATCGATTTCTTACGCGGGTGGGAATGATTTAGAGGCGCTGCAAAAAGTTGATTATGTAGTTGTTAAGAACTCGATTTTCAATGGGGATACGATTTAATATTATTTGAACTCATACTAATAATTAGTATGAGTTTTTTTAGTTATCTTGACTCTTTTATTGAATTGGGTTAGCGTTGAGTCATCCAATAATAAATGAGGGATTTCTATGTGGGAGCTATCAGAAAAAACAAAAATACCGATATATCAACAAATTATGGAACAAATTATTTCCTATATTCAAGAAGGCACTCTGCAACCAGGAGATCGGTTGCCGTCGGAGCGTAAATTGGCTACATATTATAATGTAAATCGATCGACAGTCGTTCACGCTTTGGATGAGTTGGTTAGTCTAGGCTGGGTATTGCGGCGACAGGGTAGTGGGACAATAGTGAATGAGGGGAATTGGGGAAGAAGTACGATGCCAAGGGTTGATTGGCGCAGTTTTTTTACACAGGAATCACATCCTAGAGAACCTTTTCTGGAAAAATTACAACTTTTATTGTCTGATTCTGAAGCACTTGATCTTTACTCAGGAGAACTCCCCTTAAATTTGATTCCTGATTTTCGCTTCCCTTCTTACACCTGGGAAGAATTACTTTTAGAAGAAAGAAAACAAAGCCCTTTGGGATATCGACCTTTGCAGCAGATTATTTGTCAGAAAATAAAAATAGAACAGAAAATTGATGTTTTTTCGGACCAAGTCTTGATCACCTCAGGCGCACAGCAGGCAATGTTCTTACTGCTTCAGGTAATGCTGCAGAGTGGAGACAGCGTAGCTATCGAGGATCCATCTTTTTTATACTCATTACCGATTTTCGCAACTGCAGGTATTAAGCTGTATGGTGTAGAGATGGATAACGAAGGAATGAAGATCGATAAGCTAGAGCAATTAATTCTCACAAAAAAAATAAAGCTAATTATCCTTAACCCAACTTTTCAAAATCCGACGGGGAAGACGATGTCAGAAAGTCGCAGAAGGCAATTGATTGAGCTCAGTCAAAAATACCAGCTGCCAATTATCGAGGATGAAGTATTCAGTGAGATGAATTTTAACCTCATCCCTCCTTCGTTGAAGGAACTTGCACCACATCAAGTGATTCATCTAGGCTCATTATCTAAAATTTTTGGTTCTTCTATCAAAATTGGCTGGATTGTGGCTGATCGGGATTTAATTCAACGATTATCCGAGGCCAAGCAAATGATGGATTTTTCCATCAGCGTTTTCCCACAGGTGATCGCCCATACCGCTTTGACCGATTCACAGTTTGAACGGAATCAGAAAGAATTAGTAAGTAAATTAAAGAAACGTGCCAACTTATTTGTTTCATTAGCTGATAGTATTTCAGAGGATTGGATAATTTCTAAAATTGAAGGCGGAATCTATGTTTATTTTACTTGGCGGCATCAAAAATTGTTCAGAAAAGACTGGGAAATTTTCCTAAGAGAAAAAATATTAATTGCCCCCGCATTTCTTTTTAGTAGTGATACAATGGCAATGAGAGTGAATTATACTCGACTATCAGAAAAAGCACAGCAACTTTTTTTCGAAAAACTACAGAAGATTTCTAGAGAGCTAAGGAGGAATTAAATGGATGCATTAAAGAGTTTACAGACACACCGAACGTATCGTAATTTTGACGAAAACTATCAATTATCAGAGGAAGAATTACAAAAAATTTTGAACGCAAGTCGCCAAGCACCGAGTTGGATGAATGGTCAAATGTACAGCATTATCGTGGTACAAGATCGGAAAATTAGAGAAAAGCTTGTTGAGCTCAATCCAGGGAATCCACACATGCTTAAAAGTTCGGTTTTTCTTGTATTCGTAGCTGATTTAAAAAGAACAGAGAAGGTCGCTAAACATTATGAAGTGGGATATCGCATTAATGAAGGTATAGATCCGTTGATCACAGCAGTAACCGATGCTGCTTTAGCCCTGGAAAATGCAGTAATCGCCACTGAATCTTTAGGATTGGGTTCTGTAGTCGTTGGATCGATTAGAAAAGATATTCCAGAAGTAAGCAATTTGTTGAATTTACCTGATTTCGTCTTTCCTGTTGCTGGCTTGAGCATTGGAAAGCCCAATGTGGAAATGAAAATCAAACCTCGTTTGCCAGAACAGGCAATTGTACACTATGACACGTACCAAGATTATAACTATCAGTTGATAGAAGAGTATGATGATACGATGGAAAAATTTGCAGAAGCTCGCGAAACGAAACTGTGGAGTAAAAAATTTGCAGATTACTTTAGCAGTTCTCCAAATAAAAAGGTTGATGAGTTTCTGAAAATGAAAAAGTTTTTTCAATCTAATGTTTGACACCGAGAGTTAACTGACATATAGTAAGGATGTAAATAAGAATAATTGTTAGGTGAGGCTCTTATATGGACACAGGCTACTGCCCAAAAATGTCGAGAGACGCCAATGGGTAAAACAGGAATCATCGTGAAGGTGATTCATAACGTAGCTGACAAATTTTGTCTACGCCCTATAGTGCTAAAGCTCGACGATGAACATGATTGGATTTTCGCGCGTGCTCATTTTCGAGTGTGCGCTTTTTTTCTGTCAGTTAAACCTGTAAGCATGTTAGGTTGCTTAATATCGCCAAAGAATAATGAAAGGATGTGAGGAAGATGGACCTTGAAGATAGTCGACCGAAAAGTAAGAATAACTGGGCGGCTTTGGCTGCCTTGAATTTTAGGAGGAAAAACTATGATGAACAAAAAAGGCCTTCTTGCTCGCAAAATCAATAAAGATCAAGAGTTAAAAAAATTAGCAATTTTATCTGATCGTGACTTATTCCTTAATTTGCGAACATCTCTTCAAGGACTATCAGAGGAGGATGCGCAAAGTCGTTTGGAGGAGTATGGACCTAATGAAGTTTCTGCGCAGAAGCCGACACCTGGTATTTTATTATTTTTGCAGGCTTTCAACGATCCATTTGTCTATGTTTTAGCACTTTTAGCCATCGTTTCATTGTTGACAAATGATATTGAGGCCTCAATTGTGATGACGATCATGATTTTGGCTAGTGTTTTGATTACGTTCATTCAAGAATATCGCTCACAAAAGGCGAGTATTGAATTAAAAGAAATGATTGAAAATACCGCTGCGATCACACGTAATGGAGAAACAAAGGAAATTCCGATGGACGAAGTAGTACCTGGTGACATTCTGACGTTAGCGACTGGAGACATGATTCCAGCAGATGCGGTGTTAATCTGGACGAAGGATCTCTTCGTCAATCAATCCTCGTTAACGGGAGAATCAATGCCTGTCGAAAAATATCTTTCAGATGAGACGGAAATAAACGAAGAAACAACCGCATTAGACTTAACCAATTTAGTATTTATGGGAACTGACGTGTTAAGTGGTCAAGGAAAAGCTATTATTCTAAAGACAGGTCAGCAAACGTTCTTTGGTGATATCGCTAAAAATGCGACATCGAAACGTGGCAAGACTTCTTTTGATATTGGATTATCAAAAGTTAGTAAGTTGCTGCTGCGAATGGTTATGGTTCTGTTTCCCTTAGTGTTTTTAATTAACGGATTTACTAAGGGGGATTGGAGTAGTGCCTTCTTCTTTGCAATTGCAGTTGCAGTGGGCTTGACACCTGAAATGCTCCCAATGATAGTAAGCTCGAATTTGGCGAAGGGGGCATTAACTCTTTCGAAGCACAAAGTCATTGTGAAAGAATTAGCTTCGATTCAAAATCTAGGTAGTATGGATGTTTTATGTACAGATAAAACGGGAACTATTACGGAAGATCGTGTTGTATTAGTACAGCATTTAGACCCTTTAGGAAATGAAAATGAACAAGTTTTGGACTTGGCTTTTATGAATTCTACCTATCAGACAGGGTGGAAAAATTTGATGGACATCGCGGTAATTAATTATTTTGAAGAGCAAAATCGTCATTTGCCTTATCGAGCGGTTCAGAAAATTGATGAGATACCATTTGATTTTTCTCGCCGGCGTTTAACTGTCGTAATGAAGACGGACGAGCATCAATTAATGATCACTAAGGGCGCTGTTGAAGAAATGGCAGCAATCTGCAAATATGTTGAAATAAATGGGGAAATTTTAGAATTAACGCCAGATATCCGCCAACAGTTACAGATCGTTAACGAGAAAATGAATCGTCAAGGTATGCGAGTAATCACGGTTGCTGTGCGGAGAGATGCCCATGATGAACCTATTTATTCAACGGATGATGAAAAAGATATGACATTAATCGGTTTTATGGGGTTCCTTGATCCAGCAAAGGCATCAGCTAAACCAGCAATTAAATCGCTCCAACAACACGGTGTAACAGTGAAGGTTTTGACAGGGGATAATGCAATCGTTGCTCAAAAAGTATGCCAAGATGTTGGCATTCCTGCGGACGATTTTGTATTAGGGAATCAAATTGATGAAATGTCAGATGAAGAGCTGTATCAAGCAGCAGAAAAAATCAATCTGTTTGCCAAGTTAAACCCTATGCAAAAATCACGAATCATTGAATCGCTACAAACTAAGGGACACACGGTGGGTTTCATGGGGGATGGAATCAATGATGCGCCAGCCTTACGAAAAGCTGATGTCGGAATTTCGGTGGACACAGCGGCAGATATCACTAAGGATGCCAGTTCAATCATCCTACTAGAAAAAAGCCTAGGCGTTTTAGAAAATGGTGTTATTGAAGGCCGCCGAGTATTTAGTAATATGATGAAATACATTAAAATCACTATTAGTTCAAATTTTGGAAACGTATTTTCTATTTTAATTGCTAGCGCGTTTTTACCATTTTTACCTATGCTGTCAATTCAATTACTATTGCAAAATTTAATCTATGATTTTGCACAACTAACAATTCCTTGGGACAATGTGGATGATGAGGAATTACAGGCTCCAACTAAATGGGAAACTACCGGTCTATTAAAATTCACTGTCTGTATTGGTCCGATCAGCTCAGTTTTCGACATAATTACTTTCTTAGTCATGTGGTTCATTTTTGGTGCCAATACAGTTGGTGCACAAAACCTTTTCCAAACCGGGTGGTTTATGATCGGTCTTACCACACAAGCATTGGTTGTTTTAATGGTAAGAACGAAGAAAATTCCATTTATCCAAAGTCGTCCAGCACCACAAGTTTTTGCCAGTTTACTGATGGCTGTTGTTGTCGGAGCATTAGTTGTTTTGACTCCAATTGCTGAACAATTTGATTTTGTTCATTTACCAAGCAGCTATTGGCTATGGTATCTTATTATCGTTGCTGCTTACATGTTAGCGACTCAGCTAGGAAAAGTCGTATATATAAAAATTGCAAAAGAATGGATCTGAACTATAACAGAATGGCCTGTGTTGCCATTCTGTTTCTTTTTTTGTGAAAAAAGGCAACAAAATTTAAGTTTTGAAGATTGTGCAGTCAGTCGTTTTAGTTGTAAATTATTCTAAAAACAATAGAGCTTTAATAAAACTAAATACCCTTTTGATTTAATCTTATTGTTTTGTCCGATTGGTCAGAATTCCTTATTGAAAGGGTGCTGAACATGATTTCACAAGCCTAAAATGTGAAACGCTTCAATTCGCTCAAAATTAGTGAGCAAGTTTGTTGTCAATTGAATACAAAAATGCTAATTTAGAATGGAAGGAGCAATAGCAATAATACAGATTGACTTGCTGTTGCACTGATAACAAGACTTAATTTATTTAAGAGAGGAAAGTGTACACCATGGCAGAAAAAGAGTTAACGATTGATTTTGAAGCCTTACTAAAAGATGTAAACGCGGATTTCCCCGTGTACCAAGCGTTGGATGAGGACGGGAAAATTGTAAATGAAAACCTAGTTCCTGAGCTATCCGATGATGAACTTGTAGAATTAATGACTTCGATGGTTTGGTCTCGAGTGCTAGACCAACGTTCGACTGCATTAAATCGTCAAGGACGTTTAGGGTTTTTCGCGCCAACTGCTGGACAAGAAGCTAGCCAATTAGCCAGTCACTTTGCATTTGAAAAAGAAGACGTTTTATTACCAGGTTATCGTGATGTACCACAATTGATCAAACACGGGCTACCATTAGCAGAGGCTTTCTTATGGTCTCGAGGTCATGTTGCAGGAAATAACTATCCAGCGGATTTGCAAGCATTGCCTCCACAAATCATTATAGGTGCGCAATATGTTCAAGCGGCTGGTGTTGCTTTAGGACTGAAGAAACGTAACAGCAAAAACGTTGTTTTCACTTATACAGGCGATGGCGGTTCATCACAGGGTGATTTCTATGAAGCAATTAACTTTGCCGGTGCTTATCATGCAAACGCTGTATTTTATATTCAAAATAACGGATTTGCGATTTCTACCCCTCGTGAAAAACAATCCGCAGCAAAAACGTTAGCCCAAAAATCAGTGGCAGCTGGAATTCCTGGTATTCAGGTTGACGGAATGGATCCATTAGCAGTCTATTACGTTTCTAAAAAAGCACGTGAGTGGGCAGCAAATGGCAATGGTCCAGTGTTAATTGAAACTTTAACTTACAGATATGGTCCACACACGCTATCTGGTGATGACCCAACACGTTACCGTTCAAAAGAAATGGATGATGAATGGACAAAGAAAGATCCATTGGTTCGATTCCGTAAATATCTGACAGAAAAAGGCTTATGGTCAGAAGAGCAAGAAGAAAAAGTGATTGAAGCAACAAAAGAAGAAATTAAACAAGCGATTACTGATGCCGACCGTGTACCAAAGCAGAAAGTTTCTGATTTCTTGAAAAACATGTATGAGGTACAGCCACAAAACATTAAAGAGCAAATTGAATTCTATGAAGCGAAGGAGTCGAAATAATCATGGCACAAAAAACAATGATACAAGCAATTACAGATGCCTTAGCTCTGATGCTTGAAAAAGATAAAGAAGTATTAATTTTCGGTGAAGACGTTGGGAAGAACGGAGGCGTTTTTCGTGCCACTGAGGGATTGCAAGAGAAATTCGGTGAAGATCAAGTTTTCGATACGCCATTAGCTGAATCTGGTATTGCGGGACTTGGTTTTGGCTTAGCATTGCAAGGCTTCCGTCCAGTTCCAGAGATTCAATTCTTTGGTTTTGTATTTGAAGCGATGGATGAAATTGTCGGACAAATGGCTCGGACTCGTTATCGCATGGGAAATACTCGGAATTTACCGATCACGATTCGTGCACCATTCGGTGGTGGTGTTCATACACCAGAACTCCACTCAGATAATTTAGAAGGTTTAATGGCACAATCACCAGGTCTGCGTGTAGTTATTCCATCAAACCCTTATGACGCAAAAGGACTATTGATCGCATCAATCAGAAATAACGACCCGGTAGTCTTCTTAGAACATATGAAGCTTTACCGTTCATTCCGTGAAGAAGTTCCAGAAGGAATTTATGAAGTACCTCTAGACAAAGCAGCTGTAACTAAGGAAGGATCAGATGTTTCAATTATTACTTATGGCGCGATGGTTCGTGAAGCAATTAAAGCTGCTGACAATTTAGCAAAAGAAAATATTAATGCAGAAATTATTGACTTGCGGACAGTAGCTCCTCTTGATGTTGAAACAATCATTAAATCAGTAGAGAAGACTGGTCGTGTCGTTGTTGTTCAAGAAGCGCAAAAACAAGCAGGCGTTTCTGCACAAGTAATTTCAGAAATCTCAGAACGGGCAATTCTTTCATTAGAAGCACCTATCGGACGGGTTTCTGCTCCAGATACGATTTTCCCATTTGGACAAGCGGAAGGTATCTGGTTGCCAAACGCAGCAGATATCGAAGCAAAAGTAAAAGAAATCGTAGAATTTTAAACTAAAGGAGCGAAAAAACATGGCTTACCAATTTAAACTGCCTGACATCGGTGAAGGCATTGCTGAAGGTGAGATCGTCAAATGGTTCGTCAAAGCTGGCGATACAATTAACGAAGATGACACTTTATTAGAAGTACAAAATGATAAATCAGTGGAAGAAATTCCTTCTCCTGTAACAGGAACAATCAAAAAAATTATTGTTGATGAAGGAACAGTTGCGAATGTCGGTGATGTTTTAGTTGAAATCGATGCACCTGGTCATGAAGATAATGAAGGGGACGCAGGTGTTGCAGCAGAATCGCAAACACCAGAAGCACCAGCGGCTGAACCAACGGTCGAAAGCGGATCAAGTGAGAGCAGCAGTTCTAATGAGGGCGGTGGAGTTTTCCAATTCAAATTACCCGATATTGGTGAAGGCATTGCGGAAGGCGAAATCGTTAAGTGGTTCGTTAAAGCTGGCGATAAGATCGAAGAAGACGATACTTTATTAGAAGTTCAAAACGACAAATCAGTGGAAGAAATTCCCTCTCCAGTAACAGGGACAATCAAGAACATCATTGTTGATGAAGGAACAGTTGCCAATGTTGGAGACGTTTTAGTCGAAATTGATGCACCTGGACACAATGATTCAAGTGCTTCTTCAAGCGAAGCATCTGTACCAACGGAGGCGCCAAAAGTTGAAGCGAAAGGAAACTCTTCAGTTGTAGAAGCAAGTAACCCAGATAAACGCATCTTAGCAATGCCGTCCGTTCGTCAATACGCACGTGAGAAAGATGTGGATATTAGCCAGGTAACTGCTACTGGAAAAGGTGGACGTGTCCTTAAGGAAGATATCGATACATTTATTTCCGGCGGTGGACAAACTGAACCAACCAAATCAGAAGTAAAATCAACTGAAACAGCTGCTTCATCAGCAAGTTCACCAGTGAAAGCTGAGAAACCTGCTCAACCATTTACATCAAATATGGGTGAAATGGAAACTCGTGAGAAATTGACACCAACCCGTAAAGCGATTGCTAAAGCAATGGTTAACAGCAAACATACTGCACCTCATGTAACTCTGCATGACGAAGTAGAAGTGTCTAAGCTTTGGGATCATCGTAAGAAATTCAAGCAAGTAGCTTTAGACAACGGAACAAAATTAACGTTCTTGCCTTACGTAGTGAAAGCTTTAACTGCAACAGTGAAAAAATACCCAGTCTTGAATGCATCAATCGATGATGCAGCTCAAGAAATTGTCTATAAAAATTACTACAATATTGGTATTGCGACAGATACTGATCATGGTTTATATGTACCAAACGTCAAAAATGCTGATACAAAAGGTATGTTCAAAATTGCCGATGAAATTAATGAAAAAGCAGCATTGGCACACGACGGTAAGTTATCTGCGGATGATATGCGGAATGGGACGATCACAATCTCAAATATTGGTTCTGTAGGCGGTGGCTGGTTTACTCCAGTAATCAACTACCCTGAAGTTGCGATTCTTGGCGTTGGTACGATTGCACAACAACCAATCGTTAACGATGAAGGCGAATTAGCGGTTGGCCGTGTAATGAAACTTTCATTAAGCTTCGACCATCGTATCGTTGATGGTGCGACAGCACAAAAAGCTATGAACAATATTAAACGTTTATTGGCTGATCCAGAATTATTATTAATGGAAGGATGATAAAATCATGGTAGTTGGAGATTTTGCCATTGAATTAGATACAGTTGTAATCGGTGCTGGACCTGGCGGCTATGTTGCCGCTATCCGCGCCGCTGAAATGGGACAGAAGGTAGCGATTATTGAGCGTGAATATATTGGAGGCGTGTGTTTAAACGTCGGTTGTGTTCCGTCAAAAGCGCTAATTTCTGCGGGACATCATTACCAAGACTCACTTGATTCATCAATGTTTGGTGTCACAAGTGAAAAAGTCAAATTGGATTTCACGAAAACACAAGAGTGGAAAGAAAATGAAGTCGTTAATAAATTAACTTCAGGTGTTAAATTTTTATTGAAAAAACACAAAGTAGAAATTATCGAAGGGGAAGCTTTCTTTGTAGATGACAAAACTTTACGAGTAATTCACCCTGATTCTGCTCAAACTTACTCATTTAATAATGCAATTGTCGCAACAGGTTCTCGTCCAATCGAGATCCCCGGCTTTAAATTCGGTGGTCGCGTATTAGATTCTACTGGCGGCTTAGCCTTAGCAGAAGTTCCAGAAAAACTTGTCATTATTGGCGGTGGCGTTATCGGTGCTGAACTAGGTGGCGCATATGCTAACCTTGGTGCTGAAGTAACAATTGTTGAAGGTACACCACAAATTTTGCCTACTTATGAAAAAGACATGGTGCAACTTGTTGAAAAAGATTTCAAACAAAAAGGAATCAAGGTCGTGACCTCTGCAATGGCTCGTGAAGCTGTTGATAATGGAGATAGTGTAACGGTTCGTTATGAAGTTGACGGCAAAGAAGAAACGGTTGATGCTGATTATGTGATGGTAACCGTTGGTCGTCGTCCGAATACAAATGACATGGGCTTAGAACAAGCGGGTGTTGAAATGACAGATCGAGGATTGATTCCAGTCGACAAACAAGGACGTACAAACGTGCCTAGCATCTATGCCATTGGCGACATCGTTCCTGGAGCTGCTTTAGCTCATAAAGCAAGCTACGAAGCGAAAATCGCAGCGGAAGCAATCTCTGGCAAGAAAGTTGCGGTGGACTATAAAGCAATGCCCGCAGTAGCTTTTACTGATCCAGAATTAGCTACTGTTGGAATGACGATCAAGGAAGCAAAAGAAGCTGGATTAGAAGCAAAAGCGTTCAAATTCCCATTCTCTGGAAATGGACGCGCGCTATCTTTAGGTAAAACAGAAGGATTCATTCGTTTAGTAACTACCGTAGAAGACAATGTCATCATTGGCGGTCAAATTGCTGGTGTTGGAGCGAGTGATATGATTTCTGAATTGGCGTTAGCCATCGAATCTGGTATGAATGCCGAAGATATTGCTTTAACCATTCACCCACATCCATCATTAGGTGAAATTGTTATGGATGCTTCTGAATTAGCTTTAGGTATGCCAATTCATATTTAAAAAGAAAGAGCCAAAATCCTAATTATTAGTGGATTTTGGCTTTTTTTACAGTCTGAAACGTTCCCCCTTATCAATATACTTTTTCAGGTAAGAAGATTTTTTTCAATAGAAGTACCAACTTAAACCCATCATAATCAAGAGTGCTTAATTAATCCATACACACTTGTTTAGTGATGCTTTTTTAATAAAACAACTGCTGTTCTAGGCAATAGTCACTTCATTCAAGAGGGATCAACGAAACTTGAATCTGTGCGACATGGTATTTCAACTCTTTTCTTAATAAAAGTCGTTTCAGAGATATTTTCGAATTTTAGCTACTCGTTTCTTCCTTAAATTAATAGATCTGGCGATAAGACAGTAGGGCAAATCAAATCATCAGGAAGTTCATCTGTCGATAAAATGATTTCGTTCTGATCCTGTTCGATGATCATTGTTTTCTTTTTTTTATTAGATATATTAGATAGAAAAAAGAATTTCTGAAATAAACTTTTCTAAAATTAGATTATCTCACTATTTTTTCATGGTATTTTAGTTTAGCAGAAATAAAAGTTTCGTAAGTCACTTTAAAATAGACCTAGCTAATTTATCTGAAAAGAGTATATGAAGATATCAGGAGTTGAAAACAATGACAGGAAAATTTTTCCAAGAAATTCGCGAGAAGAAAAATCGAACCATAACGAATGTTTCAGAAGGAATTGTGTCTCCTCAATTTTTAAGAAAATATGAACGGGAAAATGGCGATATTCGTTTTTCAAACTTGGTACAATTGTTAAATAGATTAAACACGACAGTTGACGAATTTGCTTTTGAAATTGAGGGAAGTTTAGATGCTTGGTTATATGAAATTGAAGAAGAAATTGATCAAGCCTATCATGCTGGAAACTCATTCTCGTTAAAAAAATTTGTTGAGAAACAGGAAGCCTTTTATAAAGAGACTAAAGAGGATAGATTTCTATTTGCAGCAATTATTGGTCAGAGATTCTATAATTATATTTTTTTACCTAGTTATACAGTCAATGTATCTCCAATAGCGAATTACTTAAGAGAAACTGAAACTTGGGGTAAATTTGAGTCTTTCTTGGTCACCTATAACGGAGATTTATTTAGTCCAGAAGAGGCTTTTTATTATGCTAATCGCTTAGTTAATCAGCAAGATGGGAATTACGAAATACGAAAATGGCGTTGTGATGCTGTCTTGCATTTAGCACGGTTTCTTGTTGAAGAAAATCAATTAATTTCTGCAGAGAAAATTTTAGTAGAGTATCTCAGCTATTTAACGCCCAATCGTGATTTGAAATATATTCACTATGATTTGTATGCAAAGTTCCTTTATGGTTTGCTTTTAGTAAAAAAGCATGATTCAAAAGGACAGGATCAATGTGAACGAATCATCGATATTTTTGTGAATGTTTGTGGCTATACAAATTATGGCAACCGTTTGAATATTCTCTATCTGTCAACTTTAGCAGAGTCTGAGCAAACCAACTAAATATAGTAGACGAACAGGATGGTCCATAAGCAAAAGTTTCGATGATTCTATGGTAAACTAATTTGGAATGGAGTGTGGATCAATGGCAAATTATAGTTATCCAATTGATGAAGATTGGACACATGAAGAAATCGTGATTGTTATCAACTTTCTGAATTTAGTAGAAGAAGCGAACGAAAGCGGTATTGATAAAGAAGTCTTTTTAGAAGGCTATAAAAAATTCAAAACAGTTGTTAAAAGTATCGGAGAAGAAAAACGAATAGGTCGTGATTTTCAAGAGGTTAGCGATTATTCTATTTATCGAACATTACAAAAAGCAAAAGCAACAACGACAAAACGCTTTAAAATGTAATATTTTCTATTTAATACTTATTCATGGTGGCAATCAAAACTTAGCTAGGAGAGATTATCAAGATGGAAAAAGAAATTATTAGTTGGATTTATGAGGCGGCTGAAATAATTAAATCAGGATTAGGTGACGCACTAAAAGTAGACCAAAAAAATGGACGAACCGATTTAGTGACAAATGTTGATAAAGAGGTCCAAGATTTTATTGTTGAAAAAATTAATGCCTATGATCCACAGGCTCTGATTTTAGGAGAAGAAAACGGACAGGATCAGACACCAATCGATAAAGGACGTGTTTTTGTCATTGATCCAATTGACGGAACACTAAATTTTGTCATGCAGCGAGAAAATTTTTGTATCATGATTGCTGTCTACGAAGAGGGAAAGGGACAATTAGGATTTATTTATGATGTGATGCGAGATGAACTTTTTTGGGGTGGACCAAAAGTTGGGAAAGTCTTCTTTAATCAAGAAGAAATTTCAGCACCTGAAAATCAGTCGTTAAGAGAAGGGTTAATTGGTATGAATGCCGCGCTGTACCGTAAAAATAGTTACCATGCGCAAGAAATTGGACAAGCGTCTATGGGGATTCGTGTTTTAGGGTGCGCCGGGTTAGACTTCATCGCAATAATAAAGGGAACTCAAATTGGTTATGTCAGTATGTTGAGTCCGTGGGACTATGCAGCGGGAACGATTATGATGGAGCAGTTAGGAATGAGCTTTACAGGAAAAAATCAGCAGCCCTTAAGCTTCCAAGGTCGGGAGTTTTTTATTGGTGCAACTCAGGCCGCGATGGCTGAAATCCAAGCGTTTGATGAAGACAATCGTTAAGAAAATACTTTTTCTGAAAAAATGAAAATGTTTTACTAACACTCTTAATGATTTTCTGTTATAATTGTCAATCGAGTGAGTCTCGCGTTACAAGAAAAGGAGCAATTAAAATTGAATTACAGAGAAGATATCCGCAACGTGGCCATTATTGCCCACGTCGACCATGGTAAAACAACACTAGTTGATGAAATGCTTAAACAATCTGATACCCTTGACAGCCACGTTAGTTTACAAGAACGTGCAATGGATTCAAATGCATTAGAAAAAGAACGTGGAATCACGATCTTAGCGAAAAATACTGCTGTAAACTATAAAGACTACAAGATCAACATCATGGACACACCAGGACACGCCGATTTCGGTGGTGAAGTGGAACGTATCATGAAAATGGTTGATGGCGTACTATTAGTTGTAGATGCTTATGAAGGTACGATGCCGCAAACACGTTTCGTATTGAAAAAAGCATTGGAGCAACATTTAACACCAATCGTTGTTGTAAATAAAATTGACAAACCTTCTGCTCGTCCAGAAGAAGTTGTAGATGAAGTATTAGAATTATTTATCGAATTAGGTGCAGATGATGATCAATTAGATTTCCCAGTTATTTACGCTTCAGCGATTAACGGAACATCTAGTTTATCCGATGATCCTGCAGAACAAGAACCAACAATGGCTCCTGTTTTTGATACGATTGTTGAAAAAATTCCTGCTCCTGTTGATAATAGTGATGAGCCATTGCAATTCCAAGTTTCATTGTTGGATTACAATGACTACGTAGGCCGTATTGGTATCGGACGTATCTTCCGTGGAAAGATGAAAGTCGGCGACCAAGTTTCTGTTATGAAGCTTGATGGTTCAATTAAGAATTTCCGTGTTACAAAAATCTTTGGTTTCTTTGGCCTGCAGCGTTTAGAAGTTCAAGAAGCAAAAGCAGGAGATTTGATTGCTGTTTCTGGTATGGAGGACATTTTCGTTGGAGAAACAGTGACGCCTGTTGACCATCAAGAAGCATTACCAATTCTGCATATTGATGAACCAACTTTGCAAATGACTTTCTTAGTGAATAATTCACCATTTGCTGGTCGCGAGGGTAAATATGTGACTGCTCGTAAAATCGAGGAACGCTTAATGTCAGAATTGCATACAGACGTTTCACTTCGCGTTGAAAATACCGATTCACCAGATGCATGGACTGTTTCAGGGCGTGGGGAATTGCACTTATCAATCTTGATCGAAAATATGCGTCGTGAAGGATATGAATTACAAGTTTCTCGTCCAGAAGTTATCGAAAGAATCGTAGATGGTGTGAAATGTGAACCGTTTGAACGTGTACAAATCGATACTCCAGAAGAATATATGGGGAGTGTAATTGAAGCATTAGGGCAACGTAAAGCTGAAATGCAAGATATGATCCATTCAGGAAACGGTCAAGTCCGTTTGGTCTTCTTGGCACCAGCTCGTGGTTTGATTGGATTCACTACTGAATTCTTATCAATGACGCGTGGGTATGGTATTATGAACCACACATTTGACCAATACCTACCATTGATCCAAGGAGTGATTGGTGGACGTCGTAATGGTGCGTTAGTTTCTGTTGATAATGGAAAAGCTACAATGTACTCTATTATGAGTGTTGAAGAACGTGGAACAGTTTTTGTCGAACCAACGACAGAAGTATATGAGGGTATGATTGTTGGTGAAAACAGCCGTGATAAAGACTTAGGTGTTAACATTACAAAAGCCAAACAAATGACTAACGTTCGTTCCGCTACAAAAGACCAAACATCGGTTATCAAAAAACCACGAATTTTAACCTTGGAAGAGTCGTTAGAGTTCTTGAATGATGATGAATACTGTGAAATTACACCAGAATCGATTCGTTTACGTAAACAGATTTTAAATAAATCAGAACGTGAAAAAGCAGCGAAGAAACGCAAACTTGCTGTAGAATAATCTTACTATCGAGGATCGCACATTATGTGCGGTCTTTTTTGTTTTATTGATTAAGTAAGAATTATTTTATACTAAGAAGTTCCTTGATATCACTTGTTTTAAATAAGGTTGATTCTTATCTGTTAATTATTTTAAAAAAACTGGTATGACGTTTTGTGAGAAATAGTTTATGTTAATTTTGTGAAGTGTAGGGAAACGTTTTAGCTGGTGCGAAGAGTTGATTGTGGTGTTTAAATGAAAGATATGGATGAAATAAGGAGATAACGCATGATAGAGAAACATGGATTAAAAAGGGAGCAGCTTTTTTCATTAAAGCGCAGGACTTTAGAAAAAAGAATCAAGCACTTTTATAAAGATACGAAAGATGGAAATAGCGCGATCCAACTATTGGTAGCGCTTCAAGTGAGAGAAGAGTTGTGTGAAGAGGATTTTTCTTTTATGCTCGCTGATATGGTTCACTTTATCTTTTTACGAACTAGGTCCAATGCGACATTGCGCCGCTATTACATCTTTTTTACCGAATATTTTGAAAAAAGAGAATGGCGCTTATTGTTAATAAAGCTATTCCCTGCCAAAACATATATTGTTGACAAGCTTAAAAAAATATATACGCAGTTTATCGAACAGCCATTAGCTGGATTAGTTGGTTCATGACGATAAATCAAGAGGAAGAGAAAAATTAAAGTAGAAAGGAAAGAATGAATGTATACATTAGATGCTGAATTTGAGAACACGAACGGCAAGAGTCAACATCTACGCTTAAAAGGATTTGACCCAAGTAAAACAGCCGAAGAAATCAGAGCCTCTTTAGAAAAATTAACAAAGCTAAGTCTCTTTGAAAAAGATGGTATAGGCTTATTTGATAAAGTTTTACATGCAAAGATGATTGAAAAACGAGAAACACCGATCTTCGATCAAAAAGACCTTGAAGTATCAAAAACAGCTGATGCTAAAATCCAACAAACAGAAGCATTGCCGCAGGTGTCAGAAATTGAACAGAAACTAGCGGATATCTGCATTCCCGAAGACTTAGTAATTACGGAAGCAAAACCACAAGCAGATGTTCTAGTACAAGCAATTGAATTCCCTCGCGGCGTTGATCCAAGGGAGCTGACTGAAAGTCAAGCACTGGTGATAATCTCCGCTTGTATACCTGCTGGAGCTGCGTTGGAGGATATTCGTATCGATGACAGCACAAATCCTCCGCAACTTGTGTTAGTTGAAAGGATTACAGAGGAAAAGGCGAATGAGGAGCTCTTTCAAAAACCGTCTGAACGACCTAAAAAAAGACGAAAGCGTCTACTAGATCGTATTCGCAAACGAGAATAACTCATGGTAATTGCTTAATATAAAAATCCAACGTTGGTATATGGTAGATTCATAGTAAGCTGATCTTTATTAATTGAATAGTTGATTTTTTTGCCTACTAAATTAGTAGGCTATTTGTCGTGCTTAGGATTAAAAAAATGTTCAGTGAATAAGTCGCGGTAAGGAACGAGTGTCATCGCTTCGATCAAAATCTAATCAACGTATTGTTAAACTGTGGAATTGGAAATAATAAAAAACCGTTATGTTTCATATGGGAGTTTTGTTTCACAGAGAGGGTTGCAAAAAGAATTGATTTTTCGCGCTTTCATATAAAGTTTCTGGGTTGTAATCTCTTTGTAATATTCTACAGGCTGTGTAAAAGTCAAAATCCGAACAAAGAGTTTAGAAAAAGCTTAGTCTCACGTATTTTTTCCCTTTTTAATTTTTTTCTATGTTATAATGTTGAAATCAAGATAGGAGGGAAGCAGAATGGAAAATATTTCTTCTGATTTTGCCATTAAAGTGTTGCAAGAAGATGCTGATCGAATCAAGCTTTTGATTCGCAATCAAACGAATAGTTTGTGTATCTCTCAATGTAAAGCTTTTGAGGAAGTCGTTGATACACAAATGTATGGCTTCTCACGTCAAGTATTCTTTGCTGAAAAGGTAGGTATCTTGAAGCGCGGAGAAGGGCAGCAAATGCTTAGTGAACTGGAAGCAGAGTTAAATCGTTTATATACGGAATTGTACGAAACTCGTCAGGATCTGACGGATGCCGGCTGGGAGGCTTAACCCTTGCCAACGAAGATAAAGAAACGACATTTTTTAGATTATAGTATTTTGATTCCTTATTTGATTTTGACTGTGATCGGATTGATTTTTGTTTACAGTTCAACTTCCTATTTGCTGATTACAAATGATGTGAACCCAACAAGCCTGGTGATGAACCAAGGAATTTTTTGGGTTTTAAGTTTAATTATGATCAGTTTGATGTACAAGATGAAAACAGATGTATTGAAAAGTCAGCAGCTAATTATTATTGCGACTTATTTCATATTCATCTTGTTGATTGTTGTCTTTTTTATTGGTGATGAAGTGAATGGCGCTAAAGGTTGGATTCGGATCGGATCATTTAGTATGCAGCCGGCTGAGTATTTGAAAATTATGGTCGTTTGGTATTTGTCTTATATCTTGTCGAAGCGTCAAGATACGATTCAAGAAAATTTCGTGACAGATATGAAACGTCCACTAATGCTGGTTTTTGCAATGATTTTTTTAGTAGCCGTTCAACCAGATATGGGAAATGCCGCTATTATCACATTGCTTGCGTTGATCTTGCTTCTGGCTAGCGGAGTTAACTGGGTTTATAGTTTGATTGTTGGTGGTGTAGGAATTGTTGGAAGTTTTCTTGTTATTGAATTTTTAACGCATTTTGGTGAAGCAATTTTTCCAGGGAAGCTCCAATATATTGTCAGTCGATTTGAGAGTTTTAAAAACCCCTTCAAATATGAGCTAGATCAAGGACATCAAATGGTCAACGGTTATTACGCTATGTTTAATGGTGGCTGGTTTGGCCGTGGACTGGGAAATAGTATTGAGAAAAAAGGTTTTTTAAGTGAAGCTCATACGGACTTCATCTTTTCTATAGTAATAGAAGAAGTTGGTTTGATCGGCGCTTTAATTATATTAGCAATTTTAATTTTTATGATCGCACGAATTTACTTGGTTGGGATTCGTTCGAAAAAACCTTTCAATTCGCTGATTTGTATCGGTATTGGAAGTTTGTTGTTATTACAAGTTTTTATTAATCTTGGTGGTATTTTAGGAATTATTCCATTGACTGGGATCACGTTCCCATTCTTGAGTCAAGGAGGAAACAGCTTACTTGTATTGTCAGTGGGCGTAGCTTTTGCATTAAATATTAGTGCGGATGAAAAACGGACAAAACTCGCAATCGAGTATGAATACTTAAAAAGTCAGGAGTGAAGTGCATGAAAAAGGTATTGGTAGCAAATAGAGGAGAAATTGCAACGCGGGTGTTTCGTGCGTGTAGTGAGTTAAACATTAAAACGGTGGCGATCTTTGCTGAAGAGGATCAGTATTCCGTTCACCGCTTCAAATCAGATGAGGCATATTTAGTCGGAAAAGGGAAGAAACCGATTGATGCTTACTTGGATATTGAAGATATTATTCGGGTGGCGAAAGAAGCAAAAGTGGATGCGATTCATCCAGGTTACGGCTTCCTCTCTGAAAACCTTGAGTTCGCGAAGCGCTGTCGGGAAGAGGGACTAATTTTTGTTGGGCCCGAGTTGCACCATTTAGATATTTTCGGCGATAAAATCAAAGCAAAGACTGCCGCGTTAGAAGCAGGAATTCCGTCAATTCCAGGTTCTGATGGTCCGGTCGACACAGTTGAAGGTGTTTTAGAATTTGCTGAATCACACGGTTATCCAATCATGATCAAAGCCGCTTTAGGCGGTGGGGGTCGTGGAATGCGGGTAGCACATGATGAAAAAGAAGCACGTGAAGGGTATGATCGTGCCAAAAGTGAAGCGAAAGCGGCTTTCGGTAACGATGAAATCTACGTCGAAAAATATGTTGCCAATCCTAAGCATATTGAAGTACAAATTTTAGGTGACACAAAGGGAAATGTTCTTCATTTATTCGAACGTGATTGTTCTGTTCAACGACGACATCAAAAAGTTGTTGAAGTCGCACCGTGTATTTCATTAACTGATGAACAACGAGAAATAATCTGTCAAGCGGCCGTTCAATTAATGAAACACGTGGGCTATGTAAATGCTGGTACCGTCGAATTCTTAGTTGAAGGTGATAATTTTTATTTCATCGAGGTAAATCCTCGTGTCCAGGTTGAGCACACAATTACTGAATTAATCACTGGAGTGGATATTGTTACTTCGCAATTGCTAATCGCTCAAGGAAAAGACCTGCACAAAGAGATTGGTTTACCAGAACAAAAAGACATCCAAATGTCAGGTGCGGCAATCCAATGCCGAGTAACCACGGAAGATCCATTAAATGGCTTCATGCCTGATACTGGGAAAATTGATACTTACCGTTCACCAGGTGGTTTTGGTGTACGTCTGGATGTAGGAAATGCTTACGCAGGAGCAACTGTAACACCATACTTTGATTCTTTATTAGTAAAAGTATGTACCCATGCATTGAATTTTGATCAAGCCATTGAAAAAATGCAACGTTGCTTGATTGAGTTCCGAATTCGTGGAGTGAAAACCAATATTCCGTTTATGCACAATGTCATCAGTCATCCTGTGTTCCAAAGCGGAGATGCGAAAACGACGTTTATTGATAATACACCTGAATTATTTGAGTTTCCGCGTGTTCGCGACCGTGGAAATAAAACAATGCGCTATATTTCAGAAATCACAGTGAATGGTTTTCCAGGAATTGAAAAACAAGAAAAACGCTATTTTGAAACACCTCGAACACCAAAAATTGAGAAAAAAGAAATGGTTACTGCTAAGAATGTTTTAGACAAAGAAGGACCAGAGGCGGTAGCTAATTGGGTTAAAAAACAAGACTCTGTGTTGCTTACTGATACGACCTTCCGTGATGCCCATCAAAGTTTACTTGCAACGCGTGTCAGAACACATGATTTATTAAATGTTGCTCAAGCTACGGGTGAAGGAATTCCTGAATTGTTCTCAAGTGAAATGTGGGGGGGAGCGACCTTTGATGTAGCTTACCGCTTCTTAACAGAAGATCCTTGGAAACGTTTGAAATTATTACGTAAAGCAATGCCAAACACGTTATTGCAAATGCTGTTTCGTGGATCAAATGCAGTAGGGTACTCAAATTATCCAGATAATGTTTTGGAAGAATTCATTAAAGAAGCGGCATATCATGGAATCGATGTTTTCCGTATTTTTGACAGCTTGAATTGGATTCCTCAAATGGAAAAAAGTATTCAGTACGTACGTGATGCTGGAAAAATTGCTGAGGGAACGATTTGCTACACAGGAGATATTTTAGATCCAAGCCGCACAAAATATAATGTTCAATACTATAAAGATATGGCTAAAGAATTGGAAGCAATCGGTGCACATATGATTGCGATCAAGGACATGGCCGGATTGTTAAAACCTCAGGCAGCTTTCCGTTTAATTAGTGAACTGAAAGAAACAACCGATTTGCCGATTCATTTGCATACTCATGATACTGCTGGAAACGGAATTATTACATTGTCTGCCGCTGTTAAAGCTGGGGTAGATATCGTAGACGTTGCTACAAGTGCGATGAGTGGGGCAACGAGTCAGCCAAGTATGAGCAGTTTATATTATGCGCTTCAATATGGAGAACGTACACCGGATCTGAATCTGAAGAATGTTCGTCAATTGAATCATTATTGGGAAGATGTTCGCCCATACTATGCAAGCTTTGAAAATGGAATTATGGCTGCTCAGACAGAGGTATATAACCACGAAATGCCTGGTGGACAATATTCGAATCTGCAGCAACAAGCTAAAGCTGTGGGTCTAGGTGATAAATGGGATGAAATCAAAGAAATGTATCAAACCGTTAATATGATGTTTGGTGACATTGTAAAAGTAACACCGTCTTCTAAAGTTGTTGGTGATATGGCTTTATTCATGGTACAAAATGAATTGACAGAGCAAGATATTTACGATCGTGGGGATGAGTTAAGTTATCCCGATTCAGTAGTCAGCTTCTTCCAAGGCGAGCTAGGACAGCCAGTTGGCGGATTCCCCGAGAAATTACAGCAGATCATTTTACAAGGCCGTCCTGCGATGCAGGAACGTCCAGGTAAGTTTGCTGAACCAGTAAAATTTGATAAAGTGAAAAAAGAGTTACAAGAATTAATCGGCTTTGAACCTAGTAAAACGGATGTATTAAGCTACTTAATGTATCCACAAGTTTTCTTAGACTATCAAAAATCCTATGGACAGTTTGCGGACGTTACTTTGTTAGATACACCAACCTTCTTTAGTGGTATGCGATTAGGGGAAACAATTACCGTTCAAATCGAAAAGGGAAAAACTTTGATTATTCGCTTAGATGAAATCGGTGAAGCGGATGTTGAAGGAAACCGGACATTGTTCTTTAACTTGAATGGTCAACGTCGTGAAATACTTGTTAAGGATGCGTCAATCAAGAGTGCTGTTCAAACGAAACGTAAAGTAGAGCCGACAAATCGTGAACAGATTGGTGCGACAATGACAGGTTCAGTATTGAAAGTTCTTGTTGAGAAGGGCGATCATGTTGAAAAGGGACAGCCGTTATTGATTACAGAAGCGATGAAAATGGAAACCTCCATTGATGCTCGTTTCGCAGGAAAAGTCTCACACCTATATGTGGAGGAAGGGGAAAGTATTACCTCTGGAGACTTATTAATTGAAGTGAAAGAAAAATAGTTTGATTTTATTTAGTATGAGTTAGGAGCGTTGTTGCGTGAAAAGAGTGATTGGTTTTCTTAGTATTCTGTTTTTAGTTATGATCGGCTACTATTTGCAGCCTGTCCTCTTTCCGCCTACGCAAAAAAAGATCCCTGCCGCACCTACGAACCAAGTTGTCCGACACAAGGCGTTAAAGCATCAAACGATTAAGGCTGAGGGGTATGCAAACTACATTTCAGAACCCATCGAAACTTTTGAAGAGGAATTTGGGCGACCTATCAAGATAGAAGACAGTGGCTTCTTTTTTCAAACGCGAGAGTATTCTCTAGATCAAGGGATTCTGGAAGTGAATGTAGAGTCTGGGCAGGTTAGTACAATCAAAGTGATGGCAAAGAAGGCTGATGTCAAACCGTTCAAACTTGGAATGAGTAGCAGTCAACTGTCAGATCAGATCAATCTATCTGCGGATTTTGCATTAAGTTATGACGAAGAACCTGTGCAGATTGAATTGAGTGAAAACGATATGCGTTTTCGACCATTGATTGCTTTTGACAACAATACATTTGCAATGCTATTTTTCAATGGAGATAATGAAAAATTGGTAGGAGCCGTTTATTTAGACATTGAAAATCTTTTACGCTTAATGCCCTATCAGATTAACAGTGGAAATCCTTTAGCGAATCGTGTTCAAGAAAGCAATCTTGATTGGACCCTTTTAAACCAGCAGAAGCAAGAACGTACAATCAATGCTATGAATGTTTATCGAACGCTACGCAAACTGGAAAAGCTGCCAACTGCTGACAGTTCGATAACTAACAGTAAAAAGCTTTTAAAAAGTTTTTTAACTACACCTAAAAAGGTACTGGAAACAGATCGTTTAGAGGAGTGGCAAACGGATCAGGGTGCTCATTTAAGCAATTTGTCTTTTGAATTAACACCAACCGAATTTAAAGATTTGGCAAAAAATGCCAAACTCGACTATGAAGATGGTTTTTTCTATTCGCCAATGATAGATCCGTTGTTTAATCTCTTGGATTGGATTAGCCATGAACATTTGACTGAAATAGTGACGACCTCCGATTCAGAGCTAGGCGTTGCAATTAATCAAGAAAGTGTGCTAGTCTTGTTACAAGAACCAGAAAAAACAAAGGATAGTGAATAGGTTGATCATTAATGATGCTTTTTTTCAGCTAGAGGATCAGAATCAACGATTGATTCAAGAAATTTTAGCAAGTCGATGCTATAAAAACTATCTGCAAGCAAAGAGACAGATGAACGAATGCTCAGAGGTAGCACAGCTAAAAAAAACGTTTCAAGCAGAAAAGGATAAATATGAACAAATCGCTGTTTACGGCGAGTATGTGCCAAATTATCGCCAACAGCAACGAAACGTTCGTTTAAGCAAGCGAGCTCTTGATCTGAATGAGAAAGTCGCCGCTTATCGCCTTGCTGAGACTGATTTTCAGCAACTTTTAGATGAAATTGGCATTTGTTTGGCAAAAACCATCTCATCAGAAATCAAAGTCAATGCGGGAAATCCTTTTTTTGAAACTGGAAATCCTAGTTGTAAGGGGAATTGTCATGGATAACATAGAATTTGTAATGCAGAAAAGACGAGGAATCATTGTTTGGGTATATTCTTTAAAGCAATTAAAAACCTTAAAACGATTTGGTTTGATTCATTTTGTCTCAAGAAAAATGAAATACGTCGTTTTGTATGTGAATGAAGAGGTCGTTGATGAAACAGAAGATAAGCTACAGGGCTTACATTTTGTACGTCAAGTTGAGCGGTCGTATCGACCAGATATTGAAATGAATTTTGCGGATCGAATTGGAACGAAGGCCGCTTATCAAGTTAAAGATGACGATGAGTTGGATGTCGTGGAAGCCAATACAAAGATTCGATTAGCTGAAACAGTCTAAGTAAGGTGAAAAATGTCTGATTTGTTCAAACATTTTTCATCTTTTTCTTTGATAATAAAGAGGTCAAATGAGCCTGAATGGACTTTGGATTATATCAAACAGAGATATCCTTAGCTGTGCATTTGACTGATGAATAGTAATGAGAGGGGCATGTAATTCATGCGAGTGGTTGCAGGTGAATTTGGTGGTCGTAAATTAAAAACTTTATCAGGAAATAATACACGACCTACGACGGATAAGGTAAAAGGTGCTATTTTTAATATGATCGGCCCGTATTTCGACGGAGGAAAAGCATTGGATCTATTTTCTGGTAGCGGCTCTCTAGGAATCGAGGCTGTTTCTCGTGGGATGGATCAAGCCGTTTTGGTAGAGAAAAACTTTCGCGCTATGGAGATCATTCGTGAAAATATTGCTGTGACGAAGAACGAATCAGCCTTTCAATTGATGAAAATGCCGGCAAATCAGGCAATTCAGCAGCTGATTGCGAATGAAGTGAAATTTGATTTAGTGCTATTGGATCCGCCTTATGCAAAACAAGAAATCGTGAAGCAGATCAATCTGTTGCTTGAGAATGACTTACTGAACAGAACATCAATCGTTGTATGTGAGACGGGGAAAGAAATCGTTCTGCCTGAAGCAATCGGCAATTTGAAAGAACGTAAACGTCAAGATTATGGGATTACTGCTGTAACGATTTACGATTGGGAGGATTAGGATGAAACGAATTGCGCTTTTCCCTGGTAGCTTTGATCCTTTGACTATGGGTCATCTTGATACAATTGAACGGGGAGCAAAATTATTTGACGAGTTAATCATTGGCGTTTTTGTGAATACAACGAAAAAAAGTTACTTCACGTCAGAAGAGAAGCTTGAGGTTGTGAAGGAGACCGTAGCACACATTCCTAACGTACGGGTGATTGGTCAGGAAAATGAGCTGACAGTTAATGTCGCAGAGAAGCTCGGAGCAAAATTTTTGCTGCGGGGCATTCGAAGTGTCAAAGATTATGAATATGAAAAAGAGATTGCTTATATGAATCATCATTTAGACCATAAATTAGAAACAGTTTTTTTGTTAGCAGAACCGAAATACAGTCATATTAGTTCTTCAATTTTGAAGGAAGTCTGGGCCTTTAAAGGAGATATTAAAGAATATGTGCCTGATGCAGTCTATCGGGCGTTGGAAGAGAAGCGTGAGAATAGTGAAAAATAATAAACTCGTCAAACGATTATTACTTATATTTTTAGCATTAGCAGTGGTGGCTTGTGTGATTGTACCGATTCCTTATTACATCGAGGAGCCAGGAGAGACAATCAATTTAAAAGAGTTGATTACAGTCAATGATAAAAAGGATGAAAACAAAGGATCTTTTAGCTTAACCTCAGTTGGTATACGTCGAGCAACGGTTTTTACAGCTCTAAAAGCAAAAATTGAACCTTTTCATGAAATTATTTCTGCTGATGAACTGACAGGCGGTGCTAGTGATGACGAATATATGCAGATTCAAAAATTCAATATGGAAACGTCTCAAAATTTTGCAATTGAACAAGCTTTAAAATTAGCTAATAGACCTTATAAAATGGAGTACAAAGGGGTCTATGTACTAGGTGTAGAGAAAAATTCAAATTTTGCTGGAAAAATTAGTGTTGGTGATACGGTTACAAAAGCAGATGGAAAAACATTTACCAGCAGCGAAGATTTTATGAAGTACGTAAAATCCCAAAAAGTCGGTCAAAAAATGAAAGTGACCTATACACATGATGGCAAAACAAAAGAAGCTACCGAGAAGTTGATTAAATTACCAACAGATAAAAAGCCCGGGATTGGAATTACTTTAACTGATCACACGGAGATTGACTCGCAGGATAAAGTGAAGGTGGATGCTGGTGATATCGGTGGACCTTCTGCTGGCTTAATGTTTACACTAGAAATTTATGAACAGCTCGTTGACAAGGATCTGCGTCACGGTGAGAAGATCGCTGGGACTGGAACGATTAATTCTGAAGGAGAAGTCGGAAGAATTGGCGGGATTGATAAGAAGGTCGCTAGTGCAGCGGCGGATAAAAATAAGGTCTTTTTCGCTCCTGATGATGAGATTACAAAAGAAATGAAGGAAGCACAACCAGGTATTAAATCCAATTATGAAGAAGCCAAAGCAGCAGCTAAAAAGCTGGATACAGATATGAAGATCGTTCCAGTGAAGACAGTGAAGGATGCTTTAAAGTATTTGGAATCAATGAAATAGAAGTCATTAAGGATGTTAGATAATAAATCTAACATTCTTTTTTTTTGAGAAAAAATAGACCGAAAAATGAGGATCGTTTGCGTAACTTATTGGAAAGGAGGTAGTTATGAAAGAGTATTTAAAAAAGTATCCTTACTGGCTAGCAGTACCGACTATTCTTACAGTTATTCTTTTTTTCTTCTTTTCCAGAACATCTGAAGAAGAGCTAACAGATCCAGCCGTTTTTTCTTCAGAGAGCAGTAGGGTAGAGACAAGTGAATCTATCAATCAAGAGTGGTATGTCGATGTCAAAGGAGCGGTCAAAAAAACAGGAATGTATCGTATTTCAAAAGGTATGCGTTTAATGGATGCTATTGATCTTGCAGGTGGGTTTACAGCTGAGGCGGATCAGAATCAGATCAATTTTTCAAAGCTTTTGTCGGACCAAGAAATCATTTATGTACCTAAAGTTGGAGAGGAAATTCCTAGATTAAAAGAAGCAACAGTAGAGTCAGATGGATCAATTGGAGGGGAATCTCAAGAAAAGATCAACATCAACACAGCAGATGCGACAGAATTGCAGAAATTATCAGGAATTGGTGAGAAAAAGGCGGCGGATATAATCAAATATCGAGAGGAAAATGGCAGTTTCAGCACGATCGATGATCTGACAAAAGTATCCGGTATTGGTGAGAAAACGCTTGAAAATTTAAAGGACTCAATTACAATATAAGAAAGAATATGGCGTTTACAAAAAGTGCTCGAAAAATTCCATAGTCAGGAGATGAGAAACCATGAAAATGATTCGATACCCTTGTTAAAACGAATCTCAAAAAAATGTTCGAGGACCTCCCTGAAATAGTTTTGCTCAAAAACAAAAGGGAGGAGAAAAAATGATACCATTTAATGATAAGTTATTGTATTGTTACAAATTTATGAGTCATTGTCTGCCAATTTATGCATTTTACACGCTCTTGTTTATTGAAAGAGGGATGAGTATATCTGAGATTGCTATCCTTGTTTCTCTCTGGAGTGGGTTCAGTATTTTATTTGAAATACCCTCTGGTATATTGCCGATCGATGGAGCCGTAGAAATATGTTGGTTATTGCTTCATTTGTTGAAGGTTTTTGTTTTTTATCTGGTCTTTTTCTCAATCATTCAGTTTGTTTGCTGTTGGTTTTTTCTTTTGGGCCATTGGAAACGCTTTTGTTTCTGGCACAGAGGAAAGTCTAATCTATGATAATCTGAAGAGTAAAAATCGTGAAGACCAATTTAGCAAAATCTATGGCAGGAGCCGTTTTTTCGCAAACGTTGGAAATTTGACTGGCATTGTTATTAGCGGTGTTTTAGTGACTTTTTTTAGCTTCGCGGAAATTTCTCTTTTGTCTGCATGTATCTGTCTCATCAACGCGTTGCTTGCCTCAAAACTTGAGGAGAAAAATTATTATGCAAGTCAATTAAATGACTCGACGATTGCTATTCATAGAACATTTAAGGATGCGGCCCAGCTCTTTAGGAACAGCACTCTTTCTCTGCTGACTGTCTTTTTTCTTATTCTGTTTTCTAGTCTTGTAAGTTATCTTGATGAGTTCGATGCGTTGATTGTACGCGACTTAAAGGCGGATTACTACTGGGTGAGTGTTTTGTTAACTGTGCGATTCATTTTTATTGCTTTAGGGGATTTGTTAGCCCCCAAAGTTGATAAAAAGTGCAGATCAATTCGATGGATATTTATTTTATATGGCTTTGCAGGCGGTTTCTTAGCGGTCTTCACTTTTCTTTGGCACACTTATGCTGTTGTGACTTTCGGTGCCTCAATGATGATCATGTCTATTTCCGAAGTGCTATTAATCAAGTCGCTACAAGAAACAATCACTGATGAAGGCAGAGCTACGGTAATGTCATTTTACGGATTGGGACAAAATGTAGTAATGATCCTCTTTAGCCTAATCTACGGCCTATTGGCAAAAATAATATCTATACAAACAATTTATTGTCTTATTTCAGGTTACGCATTGTTCGGAGCATTAGTTTTTTTCTTCATTTTTAGTAGAAAAAGAATAATCGACGATTAAAATAAGTGTATGTTTTGTAGACTAAATAGTTTTAAGTGATAACTTATCCTTGTAAGGTACGAGTTATCACTTTTTTGTCGCCAATAAATGTGAAGGAATGTTTTTACATTAGCATAATAATCATTGCTAATACTTGTGAATAAGAAGCAAACAGGTTCGTTTGCGTACTTTGATATAAATGAATACCATAGGCGGCATTGGCTAAGAATCGGTAAAAAATAGAATGTGTAATATTTAGTAACACTGGAAAAATGGCAGTTTTCCTAAGAGTGAGAGGGTGATGAAAGTAGCCAACATCGACGAAAAGATGCTTGAAAATTTAAAGGACTCGATTACAATATAAGAAAGATCGAAAGAGAGGGTAAAAATTTGACGACTGAAAGAATACCTTGGGACCAATATTTTATGGCGCAAGCTGTTTTATTATCATTGAGGAGTACATGTACCCGTTTAGAAGTGGGTGCTACAATCGTTCGTGATAAACGCATCATCGCAGGAGGTTATAATGGTTCTGTCAGTGGAGATGTACACTGTGTTGATGATGGTTGTTATGTCGTAGATGGTCATTGTCTTCGCACGATCCATGCGGAAATGAATGCATTGCTACAATGTGCCAAACTAGGTATTGCAACGGATCAAGCCGAGGTGTATGTAACTCATTTTCCTTGTCTACAATGTACAAAGGCGCTCCTGCAGGCCGGCATCAAGAAAATTCATTACTTGAAAGACTATCGTAATGATCCATATGCGATTGAGTTGATCGATCAAGTAGGAGCGAGTGCACATCAAGTACATCTAGAAAGTAAATATTTTACAAAACTTCAGCTAGGAGAAGATGCTGCCACATTACCAAACCCTTAGCTTCTTTTCGTAATTTTTTAATTGTACCGATTCTACTAGCGATTTTGCTTGCTAGTCTGATCTATCAGTTTAATGGTTGGTTATTTTTACTAGCAACTATTTTATTGATTCGACTTTGCTGCATGAAAAGCCACAAGATGCTTTTGTTGGCTTTTTTATGCAGCATTTTTATTGGTTTACGAACGTATTATTATGTAGACCAGTTTTCGGAATCTTCAGAATCTATATTAAATAAAACCGTCCATATTCAATCTGATTCGATCACTGTTGATGGCAGTTCCTTAAAAATGATCGGGAAAGTCGATGGTAAAAAGTACGTGCTTTATTACTCATTGAAGTCTCCAGTTGAAAAACAACGTTGGACTGCTAATCAGCCGCCAAATCTAGGACTAGTTAGCGGAGAATTGGAAACGTTTGATATAGCAAGAAATCTCAAAGGCTTTAATGCAAAAGCCCATTACCAAAGTCTTGGTTTCCAAGGAATTCTTCAAGTGAATTCATTAACGCAACTTGATCGAAGAGGATTTAACCTGAGTGATTTACGACAGCAGTTGATTTTTCGCATAGATCAAAGGTATTCTAACCGACTTGCCAGCTACCTTAAGGCTTTGGTAATTGGCTACAAGGATGCGGCATTCACAGAATATACATCAGCTTACAAAGCGTCTGGACTGTTACATTTATTTACTTTGTCAGGAATGCATATCCAATTTTATTTGGGAGGCGTTCATTTGCTGTTGAAGAGAGCGCGTTTAACAAGGAACTCGCGTTTCATTTTTTTAAGTTGTATCGGCGTATTATTCATTCTTTTGACAGGTGGCGGTTTTAGTACAATTCGAGCGGTTTTAAGCTTTATCATTGGTTTTGTCTGTCAGACTTTTGATATTTTACTTTCTAAACTAGATCAATGGAGCATAATGCTGTTCCTATTAGTTTTAAGCTTTCCATTAGTTCTTTGGTCTGTAGGTGCTCAGTTAAGTCTGTACTTTGCTTTGATACTATTATATTTAAACGATTTGCCTATTCACACGCGGAAGCAGACGCTCGTCTTCTCTGTTTTATCTTTGCCAATATTGATTTTTAGTTTTAGTGAATGGAGCATAATTGGCGGTGTACTAACTCTACTGCTATTTCCAATTTTTGAATGGATTATTTTACCTGGATGCTTACTACTTTTTCTAGGCTGTTTTGCTCCAATACCGAAAATACTAAGTAATACGATAGAGTTTTTCTTTTTACTTCTTGAGAAATTTTTGCAGGTCTTTACTTTCCCTAATTTCACGATTGGAAAACCATCATTTTTTCTATTTCTTCTTCTTCTAATAGTAGTTCTTTTGATTATTGATCGGTTAAAATATCATCAGAGCATTTATCTTTTTTTGATCACAGCTTTTTTTCTTCTCGGCTCAATCTCTATATCAACCAACGGTATAGTAGCCTTTGTTGATGTGGGACAAGGGGATAGCATTTTTATCAAGCTTCCTTTTAAACGAGAAACTTTTTTGATAGATACTGGTGGAAAATTAACTTTTAAACAGGACAATTGGCAGAAAAGGCAATCAAAACATCTCTCTGACTATAATTTATTGCCATTTTTAAAATCGCAGGGGTGTCGCAAGATTGATCATTTGCTGGTGACTCATAATGATGCGGATCATATGGGTGAGTTAGTTCATGTACTCGATGAAATAAAAGTGAAAAATCTTTATTTGGCTCGAGGGTCGCAAAAAGAGTTACAGAGCATGATAAGAAAAATTAGAGGGACAAAGATTCATCTGATAAAGCAAGGAGATACTGTCGGAAACTACTTAAAGATTCAAATATTGTCACCGAAAAAAAGTGAAGGCAAGAATAATGATTCTCTTGTCACTTATTTTCAATTAAATAAGAAGCGCTTTTTATTAACAGGAGACTTAGAAATATCCGGTGAAGAGGACTTGCTGAAGAATTATCCGCAATTGAAAACAGACTTTCTCAAAGTTGGGCATCATGGCAGTAATACTTCGACGAGTGAAGAGCTGTTGGAAAAAATCACTCCTAAATATGGTATTATTTCTGTAGGTAAAACGAACCGCTATGGTCATCCCACAGAGGAAACTTTAGAAAAGTTAAAGAAACATCAGATTCGAATATTAAGAACTGATCAACACGGGATGATCTACTATCAATGGTCAGCGGTGACGAAACGAGGAAGGGTTAAAGTCATGATAGATTTTCCGGAATAAACGTGGTAGCATGGAAAGTTGAAGCTTTTTCTCTTTGTGAGTAGAAGAATGATCAGCCTATTTTTATAGTTTTGAATACAAGTTAGGAGTAGTTACATGAACACACAGGAAGCTATTCAACAGATTAGAAATGAACCATTAAAACCGGTTTATTTGATTACTGGAACGGAAGATTATTTGATTCAGGAAATTCGGCAAGCTTTTATGGATCGAATGAAAAAAGATGATTTAGAAGAATTAAATTTTATGTCCTTTGATATGGAAGAAAATGGTTTAGGTGCGGTGATTGATGAGGCTGAAACCTTGCCTTTTTTTGGTGATTATCGATTGATTTTTGTTGAGAAACCTTACTTCTTAACAGGAGAGAAAAAAAGCAATGTGCCAGACCAAGACGTTGATGGATTAGTAGAATATCTGAAGCAGCCATTAGACACATCGATTGTTGTTTTTTGGGCGAACTATCCCAAACTGGATGCTCGGAAAAAAATTACAAAAGCACTGAAGAAAACCACTATTGTTGACGCAGCTCCTTTGCAAGAGCGAGATCTTCGCAGCTTCCTACAGCGCTATATTAGCAACGAACATGTGAAAATTTCAAAAGAAGCATTTGATCTATTTTTACGCTTAACAGACTTTGATCTTTCAAAGGCGATGAATGAAATTGAAAAATTACTTCTATTAGCTGGTGAGGGAGGCACTATCACTCTTCAACTAGTAGAGGATTTGGTACCAAAGACATTGGAACATAACATTTTTGAATTGACTGAACGAATTTTAAAGGGAGACACAGAAAAAGCTTATCAAACTTACGAGGAATTACATTTGCAAGGGGAAGAAACGATCAAGCTAACGGCAATATTAATTGGACAGATTCGATTGCTTTTGCAAACAAAAATTTTACAAAAAACCGGTTATCAGCAAGCTAATATTGCAGAAACGTTAGGTGTCCATCCTTATCGAGTGAAATTAGCAATGCAACAAGTCGCGAAATTTCCACTAGAATTACTTGTATCGATGTATGATGAGTTGGTTGAAAACGATTATGAAGTGAAGACAGGACAAGCAGATAAAGAAATGAACTTTCAATTGTTCATTCTAAAAACAACCGAAAAAATTAAAAAATAGAAAGAATTTGAACCGATTATTTTCCCATATTTATAGGTGATAAACGCGAAAAAGAGAGCTGATAAACAAAATGTTTTGTTTTATCAGCTCTTTTTTGTCATTCTTAGAAAGCGATACCTTTATGATAGTTTCAGAAAAAATACAACTTTTTTTCTTGTGAAGCATAAGGGAGATAAAAAAACACGAATAGGGAACTGTTTATCGAAAAAATTAGAATAAAAATCTCTCAGCAATGTTTAATAATTCACTATTTTAAGGTATGATAATACCAAGGTGTTAATTACCTAAAACAAAGAGATTGAAGAAACCTTGTGAGAATTACTCTCAATTAGAAAGCCATCAGTTGATGGATCTGATTTTGAAGTTAGAGGTACAAAAGTTCTTATTTCAAAGTGATAATAGTCAGCTCGTCTGACTTTATATATGCACCACAAATGTATAAACCCAAAAAAGAAAGGATGAACAAAATGACACTAGCAAAAATCGTTTATGCAACCAACACAGGAAACACAGAAGGAATTTCTGAAATTTTGGAGGATGCTTTTGAAGAAATTGGCGTCGACGTTGAACGCGTTGAAGCGGATGATGCAGAAGCAGATTTTTATGAAGATGCGGATATCTGTGTCCTAGCTACTTATACCGATGGAGATGGTGAACTGCCGTTTGACTTAGAAGATTTACATGAAGAATTACCTGACGAAGATCTATCAGGAAAAATTTATGGTGTAGTAGGAAGTGGAGATAGCGAACTGTATCCAGATTACTTCTGTCATGCAGCAGTTGCATTTGATGAGGCTTTTGCGAAAACTGGAGCGAAAAAAGCAGCGGAAACAGTGAAAATTGAAAATGAAGCTGATGATGAGGATGAAGAAGTATTGAAAGCATTTGTGAAAGCTTTGGTAGAAGCAGCGGAATAAGGGTCACCTGGGAAGAATGGAGTGAGATTTTGTTTAAAGTATTAGAACGCAAGGAACTGGCGCCAACTGAATATGAAATTTTAGTTGAGGCACCACGAATTGCCAAGAAAGCACAACCAGGGCAGTTTGTGATCTTGCGAATCGACGAACAAGGTGAGCGGATTCCGCTAACTGTCGTGGATACGGACAAAGAAGCGGGTTGGGTACGCTTAATCTTTCAAGTGATCGGCAAATCAACTGCCCAGCTCGCTACTGTTATGGCTGGAGAAGCCTTAATGGATATTGTTGGACCACTTGGTAAGGCAACGGATATCGAAAATTATGGGACCGTTCTCTTAGTTGGCGGTGGCGTTGGAATCGCGGCATTATTCCCAATCGTTAAAGGATTAAAAGAGGCGGGTAATCGTGTGATTACTGTTCTCGGGGCGAAAAATAAGGAGTTATTGATTCTGCAGGAGGAATGCGCACAGTATTCTGACGAACTGATTTTGATGACAGATGATGGCTCTGTGGGTCAAAAGGGTCTAGTAACTCAGGCAATGGAAGAGGTCTTCAAACGGGAAGACATCTCAATGGCTTGGGCAATTGGACCAAGTATCATGATGAAGTTTTGTACACTCACAGCACAAAAATATGATGTACCTATCTATGTCTCATTGAATCCGATCATGATTGATGGAACGGGGATGTGCGGAGGCTGTCGTGTAACTGTGGCGAACTCTATTAAATTTGCTTGCGTTGATGGACCAGAATTTTTAGGCGAAGAAGTCGATTGGGATGAATTCGTCAATCGGATGCAGCAATACCGTCCGGAAGAATTACTGGCGAATGAAAGCTATGAAAAGCAGGTGAATACAAATGGCTAAACGCAGTTATACAAAAACCCCGATGCGAGAACAAGCACCTGAGGTTCGAAATCAGAATTTCGACGAGGTCGCTTTAGGCTATACGTTAGAAGAGGGACAATTAGAGGCAAGCCGTTGCTTGCAATGTAAAAATGCGCCTTGTATTACAAATTGTCCCGTAATGATTGATATCCCTGGCTTTATTAAAGCAATCGAAGAAGGCGATATGCCATTAGCCTACGAGATTTTAAGTCGTTATACGAATCTACCAGCAATTTGTGGGCGTGTTTGTCCACAGGAAAAGCAATGTGAGATGGTATGTCGCTTAGGACGATCGAAAAAATTTGAACCAGTAGCGATCGGAAAACTGGAACGCTTAGTGGCGGACTGGGCTTTAGAGCAACCAGTAGAATATAAGGAAGTCACTGGCGATAAGGGTAGAGTTGCAGTTATTGGATCAGGACCTTCCGGGTTAACGGCAGCTGGAGATTTGGTGAAGCTGGGGTACGATGTGACTGTTTATGAAGCATTGCATGCGCCAGGTGGCGTACTCACATATGGAATTCCAGAATTCCGTTTACCAAAAAGTACTGTGAAGAAAGAAATTGAACGAATCGTCGCTCAGGGTGTGAAAATCGAAACCAACGTGGTCGTTGGAAAAACAATTACAATGGATGAGATTCTTTCCGAATTTGATGCGTGCTATTTATCAGTGGGAGCAGGTGCCCCTAGATTCCAAGGAATCAAAGGAACATCATTAAACGGTGTCTACTCTTCAAGTGAGTACTTGACACGTGTAAATCTGATGCATGGTTATCAATTTCCAACCTACGATACACCTGTTCAGAAATCGAAAAATGTCGTTGTCATTGGCGGCGGAAATGTAGCGATGGATGCAGCACGTTCTGCCAAACGTTTAGGTGCTGACAAAGTTTCTATCGTGTATCGTCGGTCATTGGAAGAATTACCTGCTCGTGAGGAAGAATATCATCACTCAGTAGAAGAAGGAATAGAGTATCATTGGTTAAGCAATCCTGTTGAATACATGGATGATGGCGCTGGGCGATTAAAGGCGGTCAAGTGTGTTCGGATGGAATTGGGCGAACCGGATGAATCGGGACGTCGAAGACCAATCGTTATTCCAGGTAGTGAATTCATTATTGAAGCAGATACAGCAATCGAAGCAATCGGACAAGGAGCCAATAAAGTCTTATTGGACACTTTCCCTGAACTAGCACTAAATAGATGGGGATATATTGATGCGGATGAGGAAACTTGTGCGACGTCAATTCCAGGAGTTTTCGCCGGTGGTGACATCGTTACAGGTGCGGCAACCGTCATCTTAGCCATGGGTGCAGGGAAAATAGCAGCAAATGAAATTGATCAGTATATTCAAAAGACAAGACAGGAGCAATTGGTTTAAGCGAGGTGCAAATGATGAAAACTATGAAAACGATGGATGGAAACACTGCGGCAGCCCATATTTCTTATGCGTTTACGGAAGTTGCCGGAATCTATCCAATCACGCCTAGTTCAACAATGGCAGAAGTCGTTGACGAATGGGCAGAGCAAGGTCGCAAGAACATTTTTAATGAAACAGTAAAAGTGGTTGAAATGCAATCAGAAGCAGGAGCTGCCGGAACCGTTCACGGATCTTTGAAAACAGGTGTTTTAACTACAACATATACCGCTTCACAAGGTTTGCTGCTGATGATTCCGAACATGTTTAAGATTGCTGGTGAATTGTTACCTACTGTGTTTCACGTAGCAGCACGTGCAGTTTCTACGAATGCATTAAGTATTTTTGGAGATCACAGTGATGTAATGGCAGCTCGGCAAACAGGTTTTTGTATGCTGGCTGAAGGTGGCGTTCAGGAAGTAATGGATTTGTCTGCCGTTGCCCATTTAGCGAGTATTGAGGGCAAACTGCCTTTCATGAACTTCTTCGACGGGTTTAGAACGAGTCACGAACTGCAAAAAATTGAAGTGATTGACTATGAAGATCTAAAGGCAATGATGAACTGGGAAGCGTTAGCTGATTTCAGACGTTTAGGGATGAATCCAAATCGCCCAAATGTATCTGGTACCGCACAAAATCCAGATATTCATTTCCAACAAAGAGAAACAGTGAATCGTTATTATGATGAAATGCCAGCAATTGTCCAAAAATACATGGGCAAGATCAATGCATTGCGCGGTACAAATTATGATTTGACGAATTATTACGGAGATCCCGAAGCGACAGAAGTAATCATTGCTATGGGATCAGCTTCACCAACGATTCAGCAAACAGTAGATTATTTGAATCAGAATGGTCGAAAGGTCGGCTTTTTGGATATTCATCTATATCGTCCATTTCCAGCAGAGAACTTATTGGAAAAATTACCGACAACTGTAGAGAAAGTAGCTGTCTTGGATCGGACGAAGGAACCAGGTTCTGATGGAGAACCATTGCTCTTAGACGTCCAAAGCGTGCTATATCGTCATACAAACCGTCCAATCGTTATTGGCGGTCGCTACGGTATTGCTTCAAAAGACGTAACGCCAGATCAAATCGTAGCAGTTTTTGATCATTTATTATTACCAGTTGCTGATATGAAACAGCGGTTTACTGTGGGGATAAATGACGATGTAACAAATCTTTCTCTTCCAATGAGTAGTGTATTAGATCTGACACCAAAATCAACATTCCAAGCAAAATTCTGGGGACTTGGTTCAGATGGAACAGTTGGAGCAAATAAACAAGCAATCAAAATTATCGGGAATAATACCGATTATTATGCGCAGGCTTATTTCTCTTATGATTCTAAGAAATCAGGGGGCTTAACAAATTCTCATCTCCGTTTTGGGAAAGAACCAATTCTTTCTACCTATAATGTGGAAGCCGCTGATTTTGTCGGTTGTCATAATAGTGCTTATATTCATCAATATGACCTAGTCAAAGGATTGAAAGATGGTGGGACCTTCTTACTGAACACAGTTTGGGATGAGGAAAAGGTCAAAAAATTATTACCAAGTCGAATCAAACGTTATTTAGCAGAGCATCATATTAATTTTTACATCATCAACGCAATGGAGATCGCTCAAAAAACGGGACTTGGCGGTCGGATCAATCAAGTAATGTCAACAGCTTTCTTTGAGTTAACAGATATTATGGATCATGAGACCTATCTGCCGCTGCTTAAAGCAGAAGTAGACGCAGCCTACGGGAAAAAATCAAGAACAATTGTTGAACGAAATTGGCAGGCGATTGATGCTACTGTAGCTGAACTGAAAAAAATCGAAATTCCAGCCGAGTGGGCAACGATTGAAGTGAAAACACTTGTTGATGACGAAGATCAAAATAAACCAGCCTATATTCGTAATATTTTAGAACCAATCAATCGTCAAGAAGGCAATCAGCTTTCAGTGGGTGATTTGATTGAAAATGGTATGTTGGGCGGTGTAATGCCTTCTGGTACTGCTGCTTATGAAAAACGTGGTATTGCTTTAGAGGTTCCAGAATGGATTCCTGAGGCTTGTACGATGTGTAATGAATGTGCCTTTGTTTGTCCTCACGCAGCGATTCGTCCGTTCCTTGCAGACGAGGAAGAGATGGAAGCAGCACCTGAAGGATTTATCACTCGGGATATGCGCGGAAAAGATGGTTTCAAATATCGTATTCAAGTGTCTTTAGAAGACTGTACCGGTTGCGGACTCTGTGTAGAGGCTTGTCCTGCAAAAGAAAAAGCATTGGTTATGAAGTCATACGAAGAACAAAGAGAACAAGCGGTAAATTGGGCATTTGCGATGACCCTGCGTCAAAAAGCAAATCCGGCCAAGAAATTTTCAGTAAAAGGTTCTCAATTTGAGCAGCCCCTACTTGAATTCTCAGGCGCTTGTGCTGGCTGTGGTGAGACTCCTTACGTGAAGTTGCTAACTCAGTTATTTGGTGATCGAATGATGATTGCTAACACCACTGGATGTTCTTCTATCTGGGGCGGTTCTGCACCAGCTACACCATATACGGTCAATCAAGAGGGCTGCGGTCCTGCATGGAGCAACTCGCTCTTTGAAGACAATGCTGAGTATGGTTTAGGTATGCATATGGCCAATGAAACGAAACGGAATCGTTTGGCGAACAAAATCTCCAAAGCGCTAGAAAACGGTGTTGGGACAGAGGATACAAGAGCACAGCTACAAGATTGGTTGAATCACATGTTGGAAGGTGAAGGCAGCCAGCAGCGTGCGGCTAAGTTGCGTGCTGTTCTAAGCGAAGAAACAAATGATGAGTTACAATCCATCTTAGCTGATAAAGATATGTTTGCTAAACCTAGTCAATGGATCATTGGTGGAGACGGTTGGGCCTATGATATCGGCTTTAGCGGAATCGATCATGTTTTAGCATCTGGTGAGGATGTAAATATCCTTGTAATGGACAATGAAGTGTATGCTAATACTGGGGGACAGATGTCGAAGGCTACGCCATCAGCTGCTATTGCAAAATTTGCAGCGGGTGGTAAGAAGACGAAGAAGAAAGACCTTGGTATGATTGCTATGACTTATCGTGATGTGTATGTCGCACAGGTTGCGATTGAAGCAAATCCGACACAAGCATTAAAAGCAATCCAAGAGGCAGAAGCTTACCCAGGACCATCATTGATTATCGGCTATACACCATGTATCAATCATGGAATACGTGGCGGAATGAGCCAGTCAATCGAAGAATCGGTTAAAGCTGTAGAATCCGGCTATTGGCCGCTTTATCGTTACGATCCAGTCCGAGCACAAAAGGGCAAAGACCCAATGCGCATCGACTTCAAGAAAACAGACTTCAGCAAGATGAATGCCTTCTTAGAAGGGCAAACACGCTTCTCTGCGTTGCATAACATCAAGAAGGATGATTCCGTAGTAGAAGAAATGTTGAATCAAACAGTTGAAGACATGGAAGAACGAGTGAAGAGCTACACTGAATTATCTAACAAGTAAAAGAATAAGATCGATACTATCAGTATCGATCTTATTTTTACAATCAAAAACAAATAAAAAAACCGATCAATTGATCGGTTTTTATTATTTAGCTAATTTTTTAGCAAGACGTGCTTTGTCACGGTTTGCTTTGTTTTTATGGATCAAACCTTTTGATTCAGCCATATCAATTGCTTTAGCAGCTTCTTTATAAAGGTCATTCATATTTTCAGCGCCAGCAGCAGCAGCCTCTTCAAATTTCTTAACAGTAGTGCGCATTGCGCTCATTTGTGATGAGTTTTTAGCATTAGCAGCTTCACTAGTGCGAACACGTTTGATTGCAGATTCAATGTTTGGCATGGATTTCACCTCCGAATTCAGTCTTATACGGTTGTAACCGTACAATTCAACATTACTCATTATACATAAAGCCGCTTTTCAATGCAATAAAATCGTGACAAGTTTTTTTCCTTAACAGAAATTATATTTGAAACAATAGACAAATGCCTCGTTTTATCTATTGCTTGTTAGCTGTAGTACATCCATATAGATAAAAAAAGTTACCAAGATATCAAGAAAAAACAGATAAAAAGCTAGAATCTTTATCATCCTAGCTTTTTGTGATCAATGAGATGCTTTATAAAGTGGACATGTGGAGCATTTCGTTTCATCGATATCGGCAAGCTCCTTCAAAGGTATCAGCATCCGGAGTCCATTGAGAATAACAAGAATGGTACTTCCTTCATGGCCTACGACTCCTAATGGCAGTGTCAGAAATTGTAAAAAATTACTTGCGATCAAAAGAACGATTACGCATAGTGAGAATATGATGTTCTGACGAATAATCCGTTTCATTTTTTTTGATAAGCGATGACTATACATCAATTTCGTCAAATCATTTTTCATCAACACCATGTCTGAAACTTCCATGGCTACATCGGTTCCTTCACCCATCGCGACACCAATGCTAGCAGTGGCTAGGGCAGGGGCATCGTTGATTCCGTCCCCAACCATCGCATTGACAGTATAGTCCTTTTTCTGTTGCTTCACCAAATCAGTTTTATCAGCTGGTAGACACCCACCATGAAAATCATTTAAGTGAAGCTGCTGAGCAACATAACTGGCCGCACCTACATTATCACCTGTAAGCATGACAGTTTGAACATTTTGCTCTTGGAAATAGGTGATTACTTCTTTTGTATACGGCTTAGGCAAGTCCATTAGGGCAAGCAGAGCAGTAATTTGATCATTCTTACTAAGAACCACGACCGTCTTTCCTTCTTCGTGCCATTGGTCAATCAACGGGTGTTTCTGCTTATCAGTTGGTTTGCCAAGTTGCCATGTTTGATCTTGATAAGTAGTCACTAATCCAAATCCTGCGCGTTCCTCCACATTTAATTCAAGAGCATTCTCGTCCTTAAAAAACTTTGTGATTGCTACCGCTAGAGGGTGCGTTGATTGCCGCTCCATTGAAAAAAATAATTGAGGAATCACAGAGTCATCTGAAAAGGTTTTATAATCCGTAACTCGCGGTTTTCCTTGTGTCAATGTGCCCGTTTTATCGAAGGAGATTGCCCGTAAATCCGCCAGGTTTTCTAAAGTCTTTCCTGATTTAAAAAGGATTCCCTTTTTCGCGCCGTTTGATATTGCAGCCAAAGTAGCGGGTGTGGCAGAAGCAACTAAGGCACAAGGGGAGGCAACCACTAATAAAACCATTCCACGATAAAAACTTTCGGTAAAGCTCCAATCAAGTATGAAGTGTGTAAACAAAATCATTAGAGGAACTGCTAGTAAAACAACTTTGACATATACATTTTCAATTTTCTCAATGAAAGTCGCAGTTGCTGTTTGTTCATTTTGAGCATTTTCAACTAAACGTAAAATATGCGCAAAAAGAGTATCATTACTTGTCTTAGTTACTTCCAATGAAAAAGGTTGCCCTAAATTAATTGTTCCGCCAAAAGCTTCATCATCAATTTTTTTTTCAACAGGAACAGATTCTCCAGAGATTGCAGATTCGTCAATAGAGGAAGCTCCAAGCATTCGGCCATCAATAGGGACCGCTTTTCCTTTAGGAACAAAAACCATGTCGCCCAATTTTAATTCTTCAACAGGAACCGTGACATGCTCACCATCAATAATTTTCAAGGCTTCATTCGGAGCAACATTCATTAGTGCGGTAATTTCTTTCGTACTTTTATTTGTAGCATACTCCTCCAAGGCACCACTTAAGCAGAAAATAAAGGTCAGCATCGCCCCTTCAAACCAATTTCCAATCAAGCAGGCTCCGATAGCAGCTAACGCCATCAATAAATCGACATTCAAGGTGCGTTCTTGCACGAGTTCACTGATTCCTTCGTAGGTTTGCTTCCAACCGCCGCTAATGATCGCAACAATGAAAAAGAGAGGATAGATAGGCTGAGAAAGCCCAATTAAGATCCTACCAACAATTAAAAACAATAAACAGAAAAGGGTAGAGAGAAACGCATTGCGTTCTTTTTTACTCATCACTTTTCCTCCTTTCTCAATAGTCTTGACATGTATCTAATGGTAATAGCTCATCAAGATACTAACTATTCTTTCACTATTATAGTAACACATTAGTCTGGCTAAATGATAATGAAATTAGCTAATTGAGAACGAAAGTGATTATCAATTGGAATTGAGAATGACTATCATTAGTTCTTGTAACGGTGAAAGAGGAATATCTCGTTAAAAATCAAGAAATTTTCTATTCGTTTTAATTTATAATTAATATAGTTTAAATAGAAAAAAAGACCTGCTAAAAAGGCAGGTCTTACATAGCAATCAGCCAATAGCCGATCAAAATTATCCCTAATACAATTCGATACCACCCGAACACAGTAAAATCGTTTCGTTTGATATAATCCAATAAAAACTTAATTGCGATAATCGATACGATAAAGGCTGTGACCATACCGACTAACAAAACAATAATTTCAGAACCCCCAAAGGTATTGCCGTTCATTAAGAATTTAACGATTTTCAACCCGCTGGCACCAAACATCACTGGAATCCCGAGGAAGAAAGAGAATTCCGTCGCTACAAAACGAGAACTTCCGATGATAATAGCTCCAAGGATCGTCGCGCCTGAACGAGAAGTTCCAGGGATTAGAGAGAGCAATTGAAAGGCTCCGACGATAAGAGCGGCTTTGTAAGTAAAGTCGTTCAAATTGGTGCATTTGGGCGTTTTAGTCTTATTGTGTCGTTCTACAACAATAAAAGCGATCCCGTAAACGATCAGCATGATTGCAACTGGCAAAAACTTATGAAAATGTTCCTCTAGAAAATCATCCAAAGGCAGTCCGATCACCGCTGCAGGCAAGCAAGCGATGATTACTTTAAACCATAACGTCCAAGTGTCTTGTTTTTCTTCATGTGTTTTGCTCGGTGCGAAAGGGTTCAACTTACTAAAATAAAGAACCACGACCGCTAGGATAGCTCCTAATTGAATCACAACATTGAACATTTCAATAAAAGCAGGACTCATATTTAATTTGATAAATTCATCTGCTAAAATCAAATGCCCTGTCGAAGAAATAGGCAACCATTCAGTGATTCCTTCGACAATTCCAAGAATAATTGCTTTAAAAATATTAGCGATAAGCATTAAGTGTACGTCCTTTCAAGTTAATAACAATAATCAGTATACCGTTTCACTCTTGAAAAGACCATCGAAAAAAGGCTAAGCTTTTTTTAAGAAAAAAACTGCCAGCAAAAGCTGACAGCTAAATTTCTATTCATCTGCATGATCTGAAATAGTTTTTCCTCGTTCCATGTAGCTGATGTCATTGATCGCACGAATAGAAAACTCGCCATTTTCATACCGTAAGCGATTGATACTGCCGTTTAGTAAGTTTGCGCGAACAGGTTGTTTTGAATCGATCAAGCTTAATAAAAAGGCGATGGTCAGGCCATGAGAAACGATTAAAACATTTCCTCCGCCTTGTTTTTCTCGGTTTTGAGCAATATCTTCGAATCCATTCCAAACACGGTCGCGTAATTGAGTATAAGGCTCTGCCCAGTTCGCAGTATCTGCACCTTCAACAGCATTCGCGATTTCTTCAAAACTAACATCAGTGGCAAATAGATCGTCTTCTGTTTTAAAGTTCAATACTCGTGGTAGAACACCCCACATCTCTGCATCATAGGCGCCCTCCAAGGAACCAAAGCACCATTCCCGGATTCGAGGATCAACGTGATAAGGAATATTTTTGCCTTCAGGATGTTCGTTTAGTAAAATACGCATGGTTTCGATTGCACGACCTGAGTCACTTGAATAAGCTTCTTCAAACTTCGTATCTTGCAAACCTAGTCCTACATAATGAATGCCTTCACGTCCGCTTTTTGTTAGTGGTGTATCACACCAACCTTGCACACGAGCCAATGTGTTGAACATCGTTTTACCATGTCGAACAATATAAAGATTTGTTTCTGTCATATTTAAAACCTCCAAAAAGTTGTTTAATTAAAGAACGGATTCGTATCGATCTCACGACCAATCGTCGTTGCTTCACCGTGTCCGGGATAAGCTGGAAGCTCGCGAGGAAGAGTGAACAAATATGTTTTAATACTATAAAGCAGCTGTTGCATATCTCCAGTGTATAAATCAGTTCGCCCGATGCTTCCCCTAAAGAGTGCATCCCCAACTACAACAAAATCGTCAAAGATAAAGCTGACACTGCCAATTGAGTGTCCTGGTGTTGGTACGACCTGAAAAGTCATACCGCCAATGGTGTATTCTTTCATTTCAAATTCATACTCGGCTGGCTGTACGATCAAATCTGGCATATTGTCGTGGCGTCCTAGACCAGAAAGATTTAGGATTGGATCTCCTAACCACTTCTGTTCCAAAGGATTTACATAAACAGGAATACCATACTTCGTTCGAATTTGTTCCACCGCACCGATATGATCATAGTGGGTGTGGGTTAATAGAATAGCCTGCGGGTTTTTCCCGATACGTTCAATTTCTTTTATTAATCGGTCTCCTTCAGCTCCTGGATCCACGACCAATAAATTCTTTTCATTATGAATCAAATAGCAATTTTCTTGCGCGATTCCGGTAACAAAACCTTCGATTTGAATCATTCTTTTCCTCCCTGAAACATTAAAAAGTAATTTTGTTTGATTTGATTCACCTTACTGATAAATGATTCTGTCAGTAATAAAAACTCAATATCACAAAGTCCTTCTTTATTATACCTTAAAAGCAAAAAAAAAGCGGCTTCTCTGTACGATTTTGACAACTTAGGCAAACAAGTTTAAAAAAAATTCTGGTAAATAAATCAAGAACAATAAAATAGAATAAAACTTGACGAAGGCTAAAAAATCTTCTATGGTGAAACAGCCAAATGATTTAGTAGAAACGTAAAAATGAGGTGACAACTTGGCAGTAAAGAAAATCGCGGTTCGTGAATTAGTTGAGTTTATCCTGCGTAGCGGAAGCATTGATGAGGGGAAAAACAGCAATCATACACCTCAAGAAGGTGCGAGAATTCATCGCCAGTTGCAAAAAGAAGGCGGATCAGGATATCAAAAAGAAGTCTGGTTGAAAAAATCCCTCGAGATCGCAGATACCGCTGTTCAAATTGAAGGTCGTGCTGACGGCATTTATATAGAAGAAGATCGAGTATTTATCGATGAAATAAAAACATCCGAAACCCCATTTGAAGAATTAGAACCTGGCATCATTGATTTGTATTTTTATCAAGCAATGGTTTATGCCTATATTTATAGTGAACAGGAAGAGCTGTCTGAAATCGGTACACGCTTGACCTATTTTCAAACGACTGAAGAGAAAATTACCCGCCAGATTCGAACCTTTACCTTTGATGAATTGACTGAGTTTTTCGAGGATTTAATCAAGCGATACGAAAATTGGTTGATTTTTCAAATGGAATGGCGAGAAACTCGTAATCGTTCTTTACAGGGCTTAAGCTTTCCTTTTGATACTTACCGTGCAGGACAAAGAGAGTTAGCTGCAGCGGTGTACAAGACGATTCACGCTCAGCAGAAACTATTTGTTGAAGCCCCAACAGGAACAGGAAAGACGATGTCTACAATTTTTCCAGCATTTAAAGCAATGGGGGAAGGATTAGGAGAGCGAATTTTCTATTTAACGGCGAAGACAATCACCCGCCAGGTTGCAGAAGAAACTGTTACGAAAATTACAAAAAAAGAGGCGCGTGTAAAAAGCGTGACCTTAACTGCAAAAGATAAAATCTGTTTTTTAACAGAACGAAATTGTACACCTGAGCATTGTCCCTTCGCTAAAGGCTATTATGACCGCGTCAATGATGGTCTTTGGGATATGCTGAATAATGAAGACCAATATACAAGACCCGTTATCGAAGATTATGCACGCAAGCATGAATTGTGTCCTTTTGAGCTTTCATTGGATGTCAGTCGTTTTTGTGATCTCGTTGTAGGAGATTACAATTATTTGTTTGATCCGACGGTGTATTTACGTCGTTTTTTCGAAGAGGAAAATAAGACAAATTTGGTTTTAGTTGATGAAGCTCACAATCTAGTCAATCGCTCAAAGGAAATGTATTCAGCAAGCATTTCTCGAGAAAACATCGCTCAAATGCAAAAAGACCTAGACAAGCCTTTTAAGAAACTAAATAAAGCTTTTATTCGGGTCGATAACGAATTCGAGTTGATTCATCAGTCGCTTAACGGGGAACCCTATCATCATCAACAAGCAGCACCTGAAAGTCTAATTAACAGCCTCTTCAAATTGCAGGAGCAAATTAAAGAATGGTTGGCTGAAAACCCCGATCATCCAGCTCAGCAAAAAATGCTTCCAGTTTATTTTGAGATTTTGCGTTTTACTAGAATGAGTGAATATTATGACGACCATTATCAAACCACAGTAGAGCATAAGAGTTATGATTTGATTGTTAAAGAGTATTGTATTGATCCATCCTGGTTTCTAGAGCAAACAATGGAAAAAGTAGGGAGTAGTATTTTGTTTTCTGCAAGTTTTTCTCCACTGGATTATTATCAAGAAGTTTTAGGTGGAGGAGAGGATAGTTTGAGTTATCGCTTACCTAGCCCATTTCCAAATGAAAATCGATTAGTCTTAGTTGATGCCAGTATTCAGACCACTTATCAAAAGCGAACCCAAAGTATTCCGAAAATTGCAGCCTCAATTGAACGCTTAGTTAAAACGAAAACAGGAAACTATCTTGTTTTCTTTCCATCCTTTCAATATTTGGATCAAGTGGCAGATTATTTTCATGATGTATATCCTGAGTATGCGATTCAGATTCAAGGATCAAAATTGAACGAAGCAGAACGTGAAGAGTTTTTAGCGGCTTTTATCGATCAGCCGAAAGAGTCATTGATCGGCTTTTGCGTACTTGGAGGAATCTTTTCCGAAGGGATTGATTTGGTGGGAGAGCGATTGATCGGAACAGTCGTGGTTGGTGTAGGGTTGCCGCAAATCAATCACGAACAAGAATTAATCAAAGAGTATTATGATGAGAAACGAAACCAGGGCTTCAGCTATGCTTATCAATTACCAGGAATGAACAAAGTGATCCAAGCTGCTGGACGAGTGATCCGTACGATGGAAGATCAAGGCATTATTTTGTTGTTAGATCAACGCTATACGAATCCTCATTATCAAACTCTTTTACCGATTAATTGGGAGGACCGAAAAATCGTCTATGGTTCAGACGAAGTGGAGCATAGATCTCGCTCATTCTGGGAGAATAAAGGGTAATTCTTTAAACATTAAAATATAAATATCGCAAATGAAATTTTTGGCAAATTCCCAAACTATAGATAAATAAAACAGAGATGAAGCGTGCCCAAAAAGTTGATTTCATTAACTTTTGGACGCCATTCCTTTTATACTTCTTTTAATGTAAATGAAAAGCCGACATTTATTGTCGGCTTTTTTCATCGATAATTAATAAATTGCACATCAATAGGTAAATCAATTTCCTTTACTAATGCAATAACTTGCTGCAAATCATCACGGCTTTTTCCTGTGACACGTAGACGATCTTCTTGAATTTGTGCTTTTACTTTTATTTTGCTATTTTTGATAGCTGTCGTGATTTTCTTTGCGCTGTCTCTATCAATCCCATTTACTAGCTCAGCTGCTTGACGAGCATTCCCACCTAACGCATGTTCAGAGGGAGAAAATTGAATGTTCTTCAGTGGAACCCCTCGTTTAATCAATTTGCTAAACAGGACATCCTTAACTTGTTCCACTTTATACTCATCTTCCGCCTTGATTACCAATTGGTTTCCTTCTAGCTTGATGTCAAAAAGACTTCCTTTAAAATCAAAACGATTTTTCAATTCTTTCAAGGCAATTTGAACTCCGTTTTTTACTTCCTCTTTGTTCAATTCTGAAACGATATCAAAGCTTGCATCTTTAGCCATGGACATCCTCCTTATTTCTTTTGAATGTCTCATATATGACTCAACAAAAGGCTAAACCTACCGTTGAATGGACATTCTGAATCTATTCTTCTAGTTTATCAAAAAATGCTAAGAAAGCCATGATTATTCTCCAATAAGTTGTTGAAAACGATTGATTAATTATGAGAGAACCTGCTACTCTATTATAGGTTTCAAATAGAGGAGGAATACTTCGGATGCAGAAGGTTATCAATTACACATCTAAGGATTTAGCTAAAAAAATTCTTATTATATTATTTACTGGTTTGACTGGCGCAGTCGGGTTAAACTATTTTTTGATTCCTGCAAATGTCTTTTCAGCTGGAATGACTGGGATTGCGCAAATCGTTGAACATGTGCTCTCAAATGCAGGACTATCACTTGATACTGGTATCTTGATTTTTCTTCTGAATGTTCCAGTATTCATCTTAGGCTTTATTAAATTAGGTAAATCAGCAATGATCTTAAGTTTTGCGAATGTAATTTCGATGTCCTTTTTCACTACACTTGTGCCTGTTGGACAGGTGACTGATAACGTATTGATGAATGCGATTACTGGTGGAGTCTTACTGGGTATTGGTGCTGGACTGTCATTAAAGTTCGGGTTTACTACCGGTGGGCTGGATATCGTTTCATTATTACTATCAAAAACGACCGGTCGAACGGTTGGCAACTATATGATGCTTCTAAATGGATTGATTGTTGTTGTAGCGGGGTTCTTTTTCACTTGGGAAAGCGCGCTATATACGATCATAACCATCTTCACTATGAGTACGGTAGTTGACTACGTACATACAAGTCATCAGAAAATGACGGCGTTTGTCAACACGAGTAAGAGCAAAGAAATGTGTGCTGCCTTAAGTCGTGAATTACTTCGTGGGTTAACAGTAATACCCGCAAGAGGAGGCTTTAGTTCTAGCGAACGTGAGGTAATTATGATCGTTTTTACTCGTTATGAATTATATACACTTAAACAGGTTGTGGCGGATGTTGATCCTCATTCGTTCACTAACATCGTAGCAACAGATTCTGTCGTAGGAACATTCTTAACACAGGATGAACAGAACTTATTAAAAAAATCCAAAGCCAATAACGAATGATTGTTAATTGAGAATAAGCAGGTCTCGATTCTCATTTACAAAAGCTGATAGATAGAGTAAAATACTCTTGAAACTCGAAAGGGAGTGAAGCAGGTGGAAGAAAACACTCAAAAATGGACCGATGCAGAAGTAGCTGAGATTAAAGAAACAATTTTGACCGCTTTAGAGTCAGTCATTGACCCTGAGTTAGGAATCGATATCGTGAACCTTGGTTTAATCTATGAGGTCGATTTTGAACAAACGGGAAATACTGTGATTAAAATGACTTTGACGACAATGGGCTGCCCGTTAGCAGATATCTTAACTGAAAATATCCAATCAGCGTTAGCTGAGATTCCAGAAGTAACCAATGTAGAAGTGAAACTTGTTTGGTATCCCGCATGGACAACTGACAAGATGAGTCGGTATGCACGGATTGCTTTAGGTATTCGTTAAGGATTTAGCTTGATTTAACAATGATTTGTACTCAATTAGTAGGTAGTCCAACCAGAATCAAGAATTTCTTGGACTACGGATAAAATGAGCAATGGTATAGACTGAAAGTCTTCTCTTTTTTAATAAAAGGGAGGGCTTTTTTGTATGGAATTAGAGTTATTTAACCTTTTGACAGAGATGGAATTTTCTGACAGAGCCAGAGGGTTATCAGACAAGACAATCAAGAAAAATACCAAGTTTTTGACAATGTTCTTCAAATTTCTAAGCCAAGAGTTTAAAGTCAATACTTTGAAGCAAGTAACCACCAACATGATTAAGAGTTTTATGATTTATAAAAAAGGGCAAGAAAATTCAGAGAGTTATGTCAATGTATTTCTACGCTCAATCAGAGCATTCTTTCTTTTTTGTGAAGATGAAGAGTATATCACACAAATGGAAAACCCAACTTTAAGGGTAAAATGGATGAAACAAGAAAAGAAAATATTGACTACTTTTTCAGAAGAAGATGTTAAGAAAATGCTTATCTACACTGACAAAATAACTCATCATAAGCTAAAAAAATATGACAAATATCATACTGGACATTTGACAAGAGTTACTCGTGAAAGAGATAAATTTTTGATTATGCTTTTGGTAGACTCTGGACTTAGAATAAGTGAAGTGCATGAATTAAGGGATTCGACCCTGACACAAGAGGGAATTAATGTAATTAGAGCTAAAGGAAAAAAGGAAGATTTATCTTTACTTCACCAATAATCTTAAAGGAAAAAATGAAATATTACAGGATTAAAAAGGAATATTTCGAACACAAAAATATAGTTGAAGAAAATTATGTATTCTTAACAAAGTTCGGAAAAAAATATACTAATGATATAGCTCAAAGGGATATTAAAAGAATTGCAAAGAATGCTGGTGTAGCAACTAGTGTTAGAGCCAGCCCTCACACTTTTAGATATTTCTTCACCCAATCACTTTTAAAAAATGGTACAGATATTTACACGATTCAAAGATTACTAGGTCATGCTTCAAATAAAACAACAGAAATTTATTTAAATAGTTTAGTCAATAATGTTGTATTAGAAAAAGGGCTTGTTAGTAGCCCACTTATGAATTTGTAATTTTCAATTGATAAAAATCCTATCTGAAGGTAATATGGTCCCAAATTTTTGGAAGAGGTCGTAATTATTATGAAAAAAGAGAAGAAGAGAATTAAACTAAGCACAACGGCTAAGGTTATCAATGCACTGCATATTATGTTAAATGAGGAGAAGTACAAACATGGTGCAATCTACAATGAGGTTTGGGCAAGGTTAGAATCAATTCTGCCCTAAAAGTTGAGTTGTATAATTCTGATGGAGTTAGAAGAGAAGGTGTTTTAACAGGCATTACTACTCGAATCAAAAATGGAAAAATTGATGGAATCAAAGTCATTAAGGAAAACAAACACATCAAATATGTTAAGCAGTAGGTTTTTTAGACCAAACAACTAAATGTTTTTGTGTAAAATATTAGGCTATCCAACCAAGGACAGCCTATTTTTATTCCTCAAAAATAAATAATGAATGGGGCATATTCTCTTTAAAAGTATTCAATCTTTTTAAACTTCTAGTTACTTGTTCTTCATCAAATTCAAAAGCAATATACTGTCTATGCAAATCCTCAGCTACCATAGTAGTGGTGTCAGACCCTGAAAATGGGTCAAAAATAAGGTCATTTGGTTTAGAAAATCTTTTTATCAAATCTGCCCAAACTTGATTTGGTTTTGGTGTTACATGATTAGCTTTTCCACTAAAAATTGACAAACTTTTATGTGGCGAAGAAGCATAATACTGGTTGTTGAAGTTAAGCGCATCATCCCAATACTCAGGTATTTGGATAATTTTTTCAACATTAGAACTTGTTGTATTAATAGCAATTAAGGCATATTCTGACCAAGCATGTTCTGTAATAGTTTTATTGGGATTAGATTTTTTCCACTCCAGAATAGTAGTAAACCATCTTGATTTAGGTTCTTTTTGTTCATTTGCAAAAATAGTATTTGCCCATTCTTCATCAGCAAATCTATCTTTATCTAAAACAGTCTTAATAGTATTCAAGTTTTTTTCCTGCTAAATACTATTAGTACACCATCTTCCTTAATTGTTGGAAGAAAAAGAGTTTTAGTAATTTTAATAAAATACTGCTCTACTGCTTTAAGGTATTCCTGTTTAGCCTGTACTCCATTTAAAATTTTGTTTTCAATTTTATAAATCAAATCTTCATTGAGTAAATTTTTAGAGGAATCCCAATCCTTACCCTTAAATCCTTTTTCTGCATTTGCAAAATATGGTGGGTCTGTAAGTATTAAATCCACAGAATTATCTTCAACCTTGTGAATCAATTCAAATGAGTCACCTAATGTGATAGCGTTTAATATTTTTTCCATAAACTAGTTTCCTTATCTGATATAATTATTCTAGAAAATTATAACACAGGAGATTTTATGGAAGATTTGAATTTAAAGGCGAAAGAAATCACAACTAATCTTAAAAGTGTTTCTCCAAGAACAGTTAATACAATACAGACAGTAGTTGACCAACTCGAATACAGATTTAAGGATATTTTTGATGAAGAAGAAGCTTTAAACTTAGTAAAAATCTGGATTAGCAATGAGCAACTGGTTAAAGAAAATTGGGACGTAGCATTTCTATTATCAAATTACAAAATGGAAAAAAGTAATACTCATAGTTGAACGAATGAATAAGCTTGAAAAAAGAGATACTTTTGTCCGAAGAGGCACAACAATATTTTTTGACAATTGTAAAAAGAGTATTGATTTGAAGCCACTTTTCGAGTCAAAATCACCAGAATCTACAGCAATTTATTCAGTGTTAGATTATGTTCAAGATATTAAAGACAAGGAATCAGACCAGTTGACACTTCACCCTATTAAATAATTATAGTTGTGAAGAAAAGTTTACTGGAGTTAGAATTTGAAAGAGGGCAGTTTAAATATTGTCCTTTTTCTTAAATCAAAGTGTGCGCTCAAGGGTATACCGCAAGCACACACTTATATTACAGATTTCATGCACCATTGGAGCGTGTGCTTTTGAGTTGTGCTTAATAGAAAATTAGGAGGGAGGAAAAAATGTCAAAATATTTTTATGCGAGAGTAAGCAGTGAGGAACAAAAACTTGATAGACAAATAGAAGAATTTAAAAAAGCTGGTGCAAGAAAAGAAGATGTTTATGTAGAAAAAGAGAGTGGAAAAAATATTGAAGGAAGACCAGTCCTTCAAGAGATTTTAGAGGAAGTACATAAAGAAGATGAATTCATAGTTTTAAGTTTAGATAGATTGAGTAGAGATTATGATGACATCAAAAAAATTATCACTAAGTTAAGAGAGAAAAAAGTGGTAATAACAGTAATAGATTCTCCATTTTTGAACCTAAATACAGGGAACGAGTTGTTAGATGAGACCATGTTTGACCAGTTATTGGGGCTTATGAGTTTTGTAGCACAAAATGAGAGAGAAAAAATCCTTAAACGGCAACGGCAAGGGATAGCTATAGCAAAAGAAAAAGGAAAGTATCAAGGAAGAAAAATGAAATATCATGCAAGAGCTGAAGGAGCAGATAAGCTGATTTATGACAGGATGGTTTAAATGCTTGAAAAGAGTAATAGCTATAATGAAATTGCTAAGGCATTAAGTATTAATCGTTCTACTGTTTATAGAAATGCGAAAAAATTGCGAGCAGAAGGAAAGTTATAAACTATTCCTTCTTTTTATATACCAAAGAAAAAAAGTTTGATAAAATTATAATAATAATTATTATAGAAAGGGACTATAGTAAATGATTATGAGTGTGGTTGCTTCAGCAGGGGTAGTTGATGGTATTGTAGATTGGTTTGGTCAAGTTACTAATATTAATATTATATTTAGTGGTTTAATTGGTGGTATTGTTGGTTTTATGGGGCAACAATTTGTTGCAAGCAGAAATTTAAGAGATTCATTAGATTCAAAGTCAGGTTGGAGAAAAGAATTATATAATGTAGCTTCGAAATATGAGATATCGTTAGATGACGTTTGTCGAGTAAGAGGAGCATTGAGATATGTTCCGAAAAATAGAATTGACTTATTGTCAAAAAATGCGGATATGGGTCGCAAAGATTTTGACCAAATGACAAGCACAATGATAATTTTCTGCGACAATATTTTAAAGGATTATTCAAGTAATGAGGAAGAAACTAAAAATAGAGAATTAAAATCAGCAAAGCCAAAAGTTATTTCTGAAATAGATGCAGAAATATTAAGGGCTTTCACTAGATACCTTCTTAAACATCATTGGGAATATTTAAATATCAGATGGTTTAATTTCATCAAACGTTTTAGAAGAAAAAAAGACGAAAATAAATATATTCAAGACACATTGAGTCTAATAGAGGAACAAGATGCCCTGTCTAAATCAGTAGAAAAGAAAGAAGATGCTGAGAAAGATAATGAAACAAACAAAAATGATGAGAATAACAAAGAAGGTAATGAAAATAAAGAGCCAAAGAAGAGCGGGATAAAACTTGGATTCTCGATTATATCAGGAATTATATTTCTAATAATTTTAAATGGTTTAATCTGGGGAGTTTCTATAGCTATATTTGAAAATAAACTACACCCATTAATATGGATAACCTTTATTATGATGTTAACATTTTCAATAGATTTCTTCTTTTTTAAGGAGTTTAAAAAAGAAATTGAGTATTCGAACTATCACATTGATTTGGCGACAGCAGTTGTCACCTGCTTACTTGTAGTGTCTACATTATTCTTTATCCAAAATCAATTCTCTAAACAAGATACTGCAAGAGCGCATTATGAAGGAGAAAAGGGACAAGTAATAATCAAATATACAAGAGGAGATTATTTCAAAAGACTAGATGATGATTATTTAAAAGAGGTAACTGGAAAACCTTCTTATGAACATAAAGAATTATATATTGTTGAAAATGCAAAAAGAATGGATAATGGTGAATTTTCAGATTATTATTTGGTTACTAATAAGTCTGAGTTCAACACGAGGAAAAATCTAATATCATTTATTGGAATTGCAATTTTTACTCCTATTAGATTGTTAATACCAATAGTAACGAAAAAGAAGTGATAGTATACAACTAAATACGATAGAAAGTTGAAGAATAATTATTAAGAGAGTATATATAATTCTAGTTTTCAGCATAAGAAAAAGCGAAAGTTATTTAGAAGGAGGGAATATTTAATGATTTTTAGACCAAGAATTTTTGTTAGTTCAACATTTAAAGGGAATGAATATGTTAGAAATGAAATTGAAAAATTACTTAAAGAAACTGGTGCAGAACCTTTACTTTATGAAACAGCCCTTACACCATCAGTATTACCCCTAACTTATAGACAAAACATATTAGAATCGGATTTCGTAATTCTATTTTTAAAAGAACATTATGGAAGTAAAACAAATTCTGGATTATCTGGCACCCATGAAGAATACAGGCTTGCAAGAGAAAATAATATCCCAATGCATGTTTATATTCTTAAAGATGAAGCTGAAGATAAAAATAAAGATAAGAAGAAGGAATCCTTAGAAAGTGAAAAAGTAGAAACTACTGATAATTTAAATTTAGTAGTGGATTCCAAGGAGAACAAAACCGAGAAAAAGAAAAACAAGGATTTAGAAAAATTTTTAAAAGAGTTAAATAATGATGGTGTTTCTTACTATTTCTATAAATCAGATGACCAATTACTGAAAAGAATTAAGGAAACAATATTTACTATAGCCAAAGAAGTTATGCTTTTTAGCTTTTCAAAAATGAATATATCTGAAAATGATGTTGCCAAATTAAGCTCAAGCAAGGATTACAATAAAGCAATTGAAATATTCAAAATTATTAATGTAGCTTACAATTATTATAATCATGGAGAGATGAGCCTTTCTGAAACTAACCTATTTAATGAAATGTTTGAAGAAATTGATTTCGGTTTTAGTAAACAAAACAAAGTCTTCTTAGACTCGAAATTGGATGACAGATTTACAGAATGGCATGATTTAGGTCGGGAAATATGCAATATGATAGGTTTGTATAGTGATTATAGCAATTGGGTTGGTAATATTAAATTGTATAAAGAGCCAAAAAAGATTTTCTATCTCAACTACAAAAATGCTGATGGTAGTTCTGAATCAGATAAGCTAGAAGAAATTAATGAAAAAATTCAGGAATACTTTGATATGTATAAAGAATTCTATCAATTAGTTCAATCTCATAAAACTTTCGTAGATGTTAATTACTAGACCTCATTTCTGAGGTCTTTCATTTTTTTTCAAGAAGGGAACGAAAATAATAGCAGAATTGGAATACTTTACTTAGAAGGAAAATTTGGAGTGGAACAGTGATGAACAAGAAGATAGTCAAATTTTTTCTAGGTGACGATTTAGAAAAATACGATAAACTGCTGGAAATTTTAAATAGTATAGACTTTGATGAAATAGAAACAGAACAACACTTAATCATAAAAGATACAGAGCCATACCAAGCTCATAGAGAAAAAATAATCTATTACAAAAATATTCCAGAACAAAAATAGAACGTATGTTCGACAAAGCGTCCAAAATTTGGTATCATCTAATTAACCAATTTCAAGAAAAGAAGGTGGATTAAACATGATGAAGCCATTTGAGACATTAGAAGATGTCAAACATTTAGTTGAAAATTTTGATGAAGTTGCTATTATCTTGATTCAAAAATATATTGACCACCAGCTACTTTTCCTGCAAGATGAATCTACTGAAACTAATTTTATAGACAATCAACTACATGAGAAGGAAGCTATTTAGCAACCTTCTCTTTTTTATGTTGATAACACTTGTAATTTTGGTATGCTTTCATTAAAAGGAAAAGGAAAATGAAGGAGCTGAATGGGAAATGGGATTAGAATTGTATGACGAGTGGATATCAGTATTTGAAAAAGGAGAAGTAGAAGATTATTACTTACTAAAAATGATGGAATCCAATTATACACTAAAGAACTCGATAATTAGAAGAGCCAAAGAGATTGCTTCTACAGACTATGAAAAAGTAGAAGAACTAAGAAAGAATTTCGTAAAAGATTTTCCAAAAGAAAAAATAATAAATTTAACAATGAAAGAATATACAGGTCTTCTATCACAGAATAAAAATGCAAAACATTCTTTCACTTATCGATTGGAATATGAAACGGAGATTGTTGGATCAATAAGTGGTCAAGGTGATACTAGAAAATACGGCATTTATTGTCGAGAGGGGAAAAGGGGGTTCTTTCACACTAAAACTTACGGAGAAACACTTGAAAAGGCGTTTGATTTATTAAAAAGATGCTACTGTGGATTGATTGAAGCTTCTATGAATGGCGATGATAATAAAGTTAATAGTTCAGGGATTTCTGCAAATACAATCAAATATAAAGTGGCATATATGTATAATCCTGATAGATACTTGAATATATTTACCCCTTCACATTTAGACCATTTTCATGAAAAATTGAATCTAGAAAATCCTCCTCATGCAGTTGTGTATCAACAACAAATATTGCTTAAAGAAAAAAATCAGCACAGAATTTTAAAAAACTGGGCAAACTACAAATTTATGAAATATCTGTATTTTCTATTTGGAAATATTTCTAATCAAAGTGATAAAGGGTTTATTACACTTGTAGATGAACTATATAAATTACAAATGAATAGCTATAAAGTTGAATATGAAGAAAAAAATCTAAAAGAAGTTCAAAGAAGTATTAATGATAGTAGTAAGAAAAAAACTAAACAAGATAATCTAAATGATGGAGCACAGGATTATTTAGAAAAGGCTGTTAGAGATTACTATGTTGGAAATAGAGGAGAGCAAATTGTATTAGAATACGAAAGAAAACGTCTCAGAGAAGCAGGTAGGCACGACTTAAGTCAATTAATTAAACAAGTTTCTTTAAACAGTGATAAAACTGGGTATGACATATTAAGTTTTGAGTCAGGGGAAAATAGAGAAGAAAGACAAATCGAGGTTAAAACAACAACTTTAGATTCTAGTAAAAAAGCAAAGTTTTTCATGTCGAGCGGAGAGCTTGAAAAAGGAAAATTATTATCGAATTATTGGATTTATATTGTTGATTTGAGTAATACAGTACCTAAAATTTATTCGATGAAAAACTTCCTCAATGATGAATCAAAATATGAAATAAAGGCAGTAAAGTATGAGGTAAAAGTAAAGTTTGAATTATAAGTTGAAAAATCAAGCTTGATAAAACTTTTCTCTGAAGTTATATTGGGCCCATCAATCAGAGGAAAAAGGGGCTAATTGATTATGAAAACGGTAAAGGAATTAATCACAGAGTTCAAAATTTTAGCAGAAAAGTACGACACGGACTTACAATTTTACATCAGTTTCGAAGGGGATGAATACGAATTATGTGAGGGCTGGGATTTTATCAGGAAATTCAACTTTTACTACTTTTTGCATTCTAAATATTTTAAAGTTCTAAGATATTCATATTTGGACAAGCGATTTAAAGTCACGAGAATGGCAAAAGACCAGCTAAAAATTGAAGAAATTAATTAAGAGTAGCTTTTTGGCTACTCTTTTTCAGAATCACCAGAAAATTTGACTCAAAAATCCACTGATGATAAACTAAAAAATGTAAAGAAAACTTTACAATCATAAATTTTCATTACTGCGCTTGTTTTGAAGTTTCCATTTTTAGTCAACTCTTTCAAATTTTTAGTTTTTAGAGTTTATAATTATCCTAGCCACCACCTTTCATTGGGTTGGTGGTTTTTTCATGTTTTTCTCCCCCAATTTTTTCTTCTTCTCTTCTTCTTCAAAAACTAAAAAATACCTTTATAAAAAATCAGTCTTAAGTCTTACCCCCACAAAATTTCCTCAGATTTATCAAGCTTTTTTCTTCTTCAATACAAACATTTTGTTATATTTCATCAAGAAAACTCAATAAATAATTCCCCTTTATTATCAAGCTTTTTTCAATTCAATAACTCATAAATCCTTATTTAATGCGGGCTTTTAAAAATGTTGATATTTTTTTGACTCATAATTATACAATGTGTATAATTATGAATACAAAGGTAACGTAAGTTATTTAAAAAATCGGAAAGGGATAATAAAAACAACAAAAAACTAGAGGTAAAAGGAGAATGTTTGAAAGAGAAAGAATTGCAAGAGAGTATTAGAATAAGGATTGGAATGAGTTGAAAAAGTGGTAGAAGATGGAGATTTTGAGTTATTTCTATTTTAGAAACAAAGGATTAAATACTGAACTAATGGGCAAATGTCACGAAGGCTATGATATTAAAATATTTGATAAATCAGGAAAAGCCAAAAGAGTAGACGTAAAATTTTCGGCTGGAAATACTAGAAGGAGCAAAGACGGTGGATATTTGGAAAGGATTGAATTGCAATTCAATATTGTAAAAAGAAGAAAAATTGAGCGAGGGAAAGGAAAAACAACTGACTACTATCTGTTAGCATTTTATGAAGAAAAGAATGGAAAAATTGGTACAAATGGATACATGGTACCTTATGAAAAGATTCGAGAAAATGTAAACACTCTTACTATTACTAGAACAAGAGTACCTATCTGGATTAAAGACTATGAGTTAAATTTAAAACTATTAAAACAACTAGGGATATACCCAGCACAGAAGGAATCAGCAAAAAACTAAAGAAAGAAGATGATAATAAAAAAACTAAAAGATGGAGCGTGACTAAAATGAATAGAAGAAAATTAGCAGTAAAAATGGGGATAATGTTGGCGGTAGTAGGAATTTTCGGAGCAAGCAAGGCGAGTGCAGCCGAAAATGGATTAAGATTTGAAGGAATAAGAGATACTACTATAGAAGCAAAAAGTAGTTTTAGTACGGTAAAAGGGATTAAAGGTTATGATGAAAATAATAATCAAAGAGGATTTTCAGTATATTACAAAGGCAAAAAGGTAGGTTCCACAAATTACATAAAAACCAACAAGGTTACGAAAAAAGGGCAGTATCAATTGTTAAGATACGAATTAAGAAGCGGAAATAAGGTAAAAAATATACATAGAAAAATCTATATTAAAGATAGAACCGCTCCAAAATTTTATGGAATATCTAACACAACAATAAATTTTGGCTCAAAATTCAGCATTATCAAGGGGATTTCTGCAAGAGATAATGTTGATGGCAGACGTGGATACAGTGTATACATAGCAAATAAGGCGAAATGGTACAAAGTCGGGAAAAGAAGATATGTTAACACTAAAAAAGCAGGTAAATATTACCTAAAGTATGTTGTAAAAGATAGAAGTGGAAACACAACAACTAAGCGAAGAACCATCACTGTAAAGTCAAAAATTGTAAAAACTAAAAAAGTAGTGAAGAAAACTACACCAAATACTTTTAAACCAGTAAACACAGTACATATTTATCCTAAACGCAATGATGAAAGAGGCTGGTGGTATATGGGTTTAGACCAAAGTCGACTGTTTATACATAGTGCAAGAGGTGAAAATCTTGCGAAGATAAAACCAAATTCCAGATTAATAAAACACGTCAATGGAACCACCTACGAATAAAGAGTTTATGATAAATTTTTGATGTATGCTGACAGGTATTTGTATCCTAATACGCCACGAGGAATGGAATACAAATTTTCAGCAAGAGGGAACAAGTCAGCTTCTAGTGCGATAGAATCAGCACCTTTATATTTGCAAACGTGCTGGGGTGACGATGCAAGAGTATTAATTGCACTTGCTAAACCAGTTAATCCTAGCAAAATCTTGAAAAAGACAAGTACAATTTATGTTTCAAACCCACAATAATTGAAAATACCAAATACAAATTTTCATATTTAGAGCAGAAACTATATTTGCTGTTTTTTATTCGTTTAACAAAGGAAATAGAAGTCGAATTGGAGTTAATATTAATAGTGCAAGAAATTGCATTACACTTGTAGAAGGTAAAATATAATTTGTAGTAGTGGAAATTAGTACATCAGAATTAAGCTCTTCTTTAGTATTCAACTGTTCCTTTTTCTTTTTTTCAAACTCAGATATTTTAGCTTTATTCTTAGAGGGAGTTACCTTCAGTGTTTTTAAAGATTTTTCAATTTTCGCAATCTCTCGTTCTACTTTTTTTAATTTGCTATTTTTTTGTTTAGTAATTTTTTCAACATCTTTAGAAGAAATTGTCACAACTTCTTTTTTAGAGTAATATTTTTTATTTGAATATTTTGGGTATGAAGAGTCGTTAAAAGGTTCTAAAAAATATTTTCTAGATACGGTAACTCCTTCTGAATAATGTTGTAGGGTAGTTTTCCCATCAGGATAAGAAACGCTAACAATACTAGCAATAACAAAAAAGACTAGTAGGCATTCTGTTAGACGGCTAACAACTGAAATTTGATGTTTTCTATTTTGAAAATCAACAATTTTTTTCAAAGAATTTATTGTAGCTAAATTAAAGCCAAAACTTATAATTAAGAGAGCAAAGTCAATGACATATTCGCTTATGGTGCCATTGAATAGATAAAAATACATGAAGAAGCCTCCACAAAATAGAAGACTGTTTACTGTGATTAAATAGACAAATAGCCTTATTACTAAATACTTGGATGCCAATTGTTCTTCTAAAGATTGTATGTAGAAAGTTCTATAAATAGAATGGTCAAAAGTTTTAACAAATTTCTTTTTTATTTTAATTGCTACCTCTAACAAATTAGCTGTTATTGATGCTACTTTTTTCATAGTTACTCCTAGACTAGTCTTATTTAAGAATCATTATACTATATTTAAAATGGTGCTTATCTAAATTTTTTAGTTTTATATTTGGAAGAAAAGAACATTTTCTCCTAATGATATGCTCCCCCTATATAGGACACTGAAATATAAAGTGACCTATATAGGGGGAGTTTTGTATGTCCAGAAGAAAAATGAAGTTAACACCCGAAGAACGATTGCTTTTTGTAGAAAGATATAAAAGAAATGAGGCCAGCATAAATAGCCTAGCGAAAGAAGCACAAGTAGCTATCAGCACGATGATAAGATGGATAGCTATTTATGATAACGAAGGACCAACCGGTTTATTGACTACTTCAAAAAATAGATCTTATTCAGTTGAGTTGAAGCTAAACGCAGTCAAAGATTATCTATCTGGAAAACATTGTGGGTTGCAAAGCATCGCTAAGAAATATGGACTTCGCAACAAAACACAATTAGAAAACTGGCTAAAGATATATAATACTCATAGAAACTTCAGATCAGAAAGCGGTGGAAGTAGAATGAGTCAATCGAGAAAAATAACAGTTAAGGAACGAATCGAAATTGTCCATTACTGTATTGTCAATGGTCGAGACTATGGAAAGACAGCCATTCATTATCAAGTCTCCTACCAACAAGTTCGTAACTGGGTATTGAAGTACGATGAGATGGGAGAAAAAGGGTTAGAAGATCGGCGTGGACATCGGGCAGGTAGCGAACCAGCAAGAACGGCGTATCAAATTGCTTGAAATGGAAAATAATCTGTTAAAAAAGTCAGCGAGTTAGAGAGGAGGCGGGATTTGAATTAGTGCGTTATTCCTTTGAATACCAAGCAATCAAAGAGTTGAACGAAGCAAAAGGTTACCCAATTCGCACAATGTGTTCCCTTCTTCATGTCACAAGATCGGCTTACTATCGCTGGTTAGAAAGTCCTAAGTTGCCTGAAGTGGTATTTAATGAACAGTTGTCTGATCTGGTTCGTTATATTTACGAGACAGACAATGATAAAGGCTATCGCAGAATCTGTGAGGATCTCGTGAATGATTACGGTTTTCAGGTCAATGATAAACGGATTCTTAGAATTTGTCGCAAACTTCAAATCCAATCTACGATCAAACATTCAGGCAACAGTATTACGAAAGCGTCTAAGAATCCGTATCATATTGCGAAAAACTATTTGAATCGAAAATTTTATGCAGATCAACCAAATCAAAAATGGTTAACGGATGTGAGTGAATTTAAATACTATCAGGGAATGGAAGTAAAGAAAGTCTATCTAAGCGCGATTCTTGATTTAGCAGATCGTCGAATTGTCTCTTTCGTAATCAGTGATAAAAATGATAATCAACTTGTCTTTGATACATTCGATCAAGCAGTCGCCGCCGAACCTACCGCACAGCCGCTGTTTCACAGTGATCGTGGATTTCAATATACGTGTAAGGGATTCTGTACAAAACTAAAGAAAGCAAAAATGAAACAAAGCATGTCTCGGGTTGCCCGTTGCATTGATAATGGACCGATGTAAGGGTTCTGGGGAATACTTAAGCGAGAAAAATATTATCGTCGCAAATTTACGAGCAGAGAAAGTTTGGTTGAAATGATTGAGAAATACATGACTTACTACAATAATGGTCGGTACCAACGATGTTTAAAGAGTAAGACACCGATGCAGGTTCATCAGGAATTATTGATGGCAGCGTAATACTTCTCCCTCTTAGATAAGCGAAAAAATGCCCTTCGCTTATTTAAGAGGGGGACCAACCAAGCGAAGTCAAGGTTAAACACATTAAAAAGATAAAAACTGTCTATCGAGATTGATAGACAGCAATTCAAATAATTTTATTCTATTTCATTGTCCACTTGACGGGGAGCCCAGCATAAAGATTCTTTACTCTTTTTTTATTTCAAGTAGAATCAAAGTTGTATAGTTTTAGTTAGGAGTTTTTGATAGATGAAAGAGAAAAAAGAACAAATTTTTGAAATTGACTCATTGCAAGCTTTTATTTCAAAATTTGAAGATGAAAAGTTTTCGGGAAATTTTTATTTTAGGGGAGAACCAAAGGACTATAGCAATACTATTTTAGGTGAAAATGGAGAATCTTTTGACACTAGAAATATGGCAAGTGGATACCGCTGGATATATAAAAATGGTAAGACATTTGATGACCTGCTTTGGCTCAGAAGAGATTATTATCGAGAAATCGGTCATACCTTGACTGAAAAGGAGACAGAGAACTTTATTTCCTATGCTCAGCACCACGGTTTACCAACAGAATTATTAGATATTACCTCTAACCCAGCAGTGGCATTGTACTTTGCTTGTGAAAAAGATTTTGATGATGATGGATATATTTATCTATTCGACAATAATGGCTACAATGCTGATGCGATCAATACAAATAAATTCTATGATAACCTTTACCATGATTTGATTGGAAAATTAATCTCCAAGGACCCTAATAAACAATATATCCGTTTTCGATGGTTTAATGAAGTTGATTCTGATGATATTCAGAAAGAATTGAAGGAAGAGGCAAATGAATTCATTTATAATCTCTTTCGAGAAAGTGAAGAAACAATGTTATTGTTTGAGGCATATACGGAATACCAAACTCTAAAAAGGCAAGGAGATTCTTCAATTAAGGGAATTGTTGATAAAGATATTTTGAACTTTTTTGAAAGTGAAAATTTCAGCGAAGCAAATAAATATCTAAGAGACAGTATAGCCAACAAGAGTATAGATGAGCAAATTTATCTAAGACATGTATTTTGCATAAATACTTCAATTGACTTAATCGGAAAGGGAGAAAATAGATTTTTCCCAGATTTAAAACTACTTTTGCATAAACCATCAATAGTATTTGATAGAATGAGAAACCAAGGTGGAGAGTTTATTTATCAGTTAAGTGAGGAATGGGCGAAGACAATAGTCAACCAAAAAGTGACTCCTTCTTTTTCATTTAAAATACCTTCTTCTAAAAAAGAAGAAATCTTATCTCAGTTAGATAAAATTGGTATCAACCAAAAATTTATTTATCCTGACCATGATAATATAGCCAAATACTATGCAAATAATTATTCGAAATCATTTTACAAAAAGATGCACCCATTTGGATAACTAATAACGAAGCTTCCTAATTTATTGTACTCCCATTCAACAGAAGTGAAATAATTATTTTTTGTTATAGATATTTTAAAATAATTGACAGAAATACCCAAATAATTTTTGATAAAAATCATGCCTATTTTTGACTGGACTACAGATAAAATGAGTGTTTTTTGACTCAATTAGTCAGTTATCCAAGCCTAAGATTGGCTATTGCTGAAGCAAATATCTTAAGTTATACTGCTAAAAAAGAGAAGTAAATAACTGACTGAAATATTGATAAATCAACCTTTCTGCTGATAATTGAACGCCATTTTTAGAAGTGAGTGTCTTAGTGCGGAGCGCTAAGCAAGTCAAAAATTGGTATCCCGCATGGACAACTGACAAGATGAGTCGGTATGCACGGATTGCTTTAGGTATTAGATAAGAACTTGCGTTAATGAACTTCTGTTAAGATGAACTTACAGTATACGTATTAAAATAAAAACGCCTTTATCAACTTTTTCAATAATGTTGATAAAGGCGTTTTTGCATTTTTTATAGCTTAAACGTTACGCAAAAAGATAATGTGCAATATAAAACGATATTAGAATAATTAAGTAAACTGATAAGAAGGGATTTCTATAGTTTCTAATAGATTTAAAGGATAGTAAGGTATTCGTTTTTATTTAAAAGGAATTTTACAGGCAAATTGCTTCCTAAATTATCCTTAATGAAGTATAGTTGATCAGTCAACAGTTGATTAGTCAATTAATGGAAGGAGTTTTAAATGAACCTAAGAGAAATTAGTAAGTTATTCTACCAGCTGAAACTTGCGAATCAAGAGACAACCAGTAAATTCGAAAAAGAAACTGGTTTTAGTATTACTCGTTATGAATTAATGATGTTTTTAAAAGAAAATGGTCAGTGTTCTCAAACGGTATTGCAAAACGAGTTGAAAATAGATAGTGCTGCGGTCACTAGGCATTTAAAGATTTTAGAAGAGAAAAAATATGTCATTCGCGAAAGAAATAAAGACAATAATCGAGAAGTTTTTGTAAAGATTACCGATGAAGCATCAAAAGCATTGGAAACGTGTGAGCAAGATTATACTCATTCAAAAAAAAGAGTTATATTGCCCCTAGATGAAGGGGAAACTCAAACATTGCTTGAATTATTAAAAAAATTAGTGAATTGAAAGAGGAAGTAACGATGTCTAAAGAACTAGTAAATAATGATTTTTCTGAAATTACATTTGGGAGAAAATCCGTTCGTGTATACGACGAAACGGTTAAAATATCTCACGAAGAGATGCTAGAAATGATTCAAGAAGCAACTACAGCACCCTCTTCAGTGAACATGCAACCTTGGCGTTTTGTGGTAGTTGAAAGTGATGAGCAAAAAGAGAAATTGAAACCATTGATTCGTTTTAATACTAAACAAAATGATACCTCATCAGCCATGATACTGATTTTTGGGGATATGTTGTGTTACGAATTAGGTGAAGAAATTTATGATCAGGCTGTGGAAGAGGGTAAGATGCCTGTGGAAGTAAGAGATCAACAGTTATCGGCGATTATTCCTTATTATAAGAGCTTCACTAAAGAACAAATGAATGATGTAGTAAAAATTGATTCCAGTCTAGCTGCTATGCAGTTTATGCTAATTGCACGTTCACATGGGTATGAAACCAATCCAATCGGCGGCTTTGAAGCTGACCAGTTAGCTGAATCATTTGGGCTCAATAAAGACCGATATACACCAGTCATGATCTTGTCTATCGGTAAGGCGAAAGAAGCTGGATATACGTCTGTTCGATTGCCTGCTGAAAAAATTACAGAATTTAAATAAGTAATGAGGTTAAATAATGAAGATTATCCAAGCAACTTTCTACATTAATGATGATAAAAGAGCTGACTTTTTAGCGGATATTTTCCCTTTAATAACTTCTGCACGGTTAGAAGAAGGCTGCTTAAAATATGATCTATATGAGTCAATTGAAAAGAAAAACCAATTTGTCATGATTGAGAATTGGCAAAATCAAGAAGCGGTTGAACAGCATAACCAAAATCCGCTATTAATAAAACTATTCGGTAACATGCCTGAGTACGCTGAAAAGAAAACAGAATTAACTGTAACAGAAAAGGAGGACTAACATTGTCCATCATTTCAAAAATATTTATTCTTTTCGTTGCATTAGAATTTTTCTATATTATGTATTTAGAAACCTTTGCTACCACGTCAAATACAACTAGCAGAGTTTTTAATCTGACAAAAGAAAAATTGAAGGAAGAATCCTTAAATACCTTATTTAAGAATCAAGGAATCTACAATGGACTACTTGGACTTGGTTTGCTATATGGCCTGTTTTTTTCTAATGCTCCGATTGAAATTAGTCGAATATTCCTAATCTATATCATATTTGTTGCTTTGTATGGTAGTTTAACAAGTGACAAAAAAATTATCTTAACACAAGGCGGATTAGCTATTATCGCTCTTGTAACAACATTCTTTTAATTATTTGTCAAAAGCATAGGTCTCTATTTCCTGTGCTTTTTGCTTGTTTAGGAAATCATTCTCCATAAGCACAGCACAGTTGAGACACTATATGATAAGTAAAATTTGTAATTATTACTCAATAATGTAAAGTTCATTCAATTTTGAAAGAGCTTTTTTGATATACTTGTTCTAAAGGAGTGGGTCGCATGGAAAACTATCAATTAGAAGATTACCTAGCAGCAAAGAAGTCCTTAGCTTCAACGTTGCACAAAATCGAACAAGCAATTATTTCACTAGAGGAAAAACAAGCGGCTGGACGAAATATGAAGGCGCAAATCACTTTATCAAAAGAGCGCGTAAAGGCACTAAGGCTGTCTCTTGCACTGATTGAAAGCGAAATTACAAGAATGACATAAAACAGAGATAGAGCATACAAATGTTTTCTCTCTGTTTTTTTCTTTATCTAATAGGACAGCTTGTTGTCACATTACCATTGCTATAGTGTGTTCGAAAGGAAGGAAATTTATGCAGATCGAACGGTTGGTAAGGATGATTTTTTACATTGTCAGCCACAAACAGGTGACTGCACGGGAGTTAGCTGATTATTTTGAGGTTTCGACACGAACAATTTATCGGGACATGAATACGTTGACGTTATCAGGTATTCCTGTTATTTCAAAAAAGGGAACGGGCGGAGGTATTTCACTGATGGACGGATATGCCTTAAATAAGTCCTTTTTAACTGCGGAAGAACAGGTTCAAGTGTATCAAGGGCTACAGATTCTTCAAGCATCGAATTATCCAGATGCCAAGGAGGCCCTGAACAAAATCGGAGCATTATTTGACCGGCCGTTATCAGAAGATTGGTTAGAGATTGATCTTAGTTATTGGGGGAGTAGCGACGATGAAAAAATCACGATTTCGGAATTACGACGTGCAATCACTATGAAATATATTTTGGCTTTTGAATATTTCAACTCTGAATTGCAACAATCTAAAAGAAGAGTTGAACCATTCCGATTGGTTTTTAAATCTCATGCGTGGTATGTGGTTGGATTTTGTCGTACGAATCAAGCAATTAGAGTTTTTCGCTTGTCTCGTATGAAAAGAATACGAGTTTTGACTGAAACCTTCGACCGAGTGATGCCCGAGACTTATTCATTAGATGAATCTGCCAATAATATGGCATTTACATTATTCAAGTTAAAATTTTCTCCCGAAATGGCGCATCGTCTATTTGATGAGTTTCACGAACATCAGGTTAAGCGGTGTGCAGATGGAAATTTTTTAGTGAACGTCCAGTACCCATTGAATGAATGGACATACCACCGTCTGCTTTCTTATGGCTCTCACATGGAAGTTCTAGAACCGAAAGAAGCCCAGCAGGAATTGAAAAAACGTGCAATGAAAATCGCCGAAAAATATGATTAGGAGGAAGAAAATGGAAGAATGGTTATACGTCATGATGATTAAGAAGACGAAGGAATATCGTAAATTAAACAAAGCAGGGGTGGTTGCACATGTTGAGAACATCCGTAAATTAGATACTGAGGGGCACATTGAACTTGCTGGTGCATTTAAAGGGTTTCCTGGTATGGCAGGAATGTTTTTACTTAAAGCAAAAAGCTATGAAGAAGCTGAAGAAATTTGTAAGCAAGAGCCGCTAGTTATTGCTGGCTATGCTACTTATGAGTTACATCGTTTGCACATTGCGAATAAAGAGAATAACTATTTGTTATAGAAAGGGAGTTAATAATATGAAAGAAGGTAGTATGTTGTTTGTTCGGATCGATTACAAAAACGGGGAAAAGGAGGTTAGCGAGCAGGTCGCCATGGAGTCGGCACAGTATTTGAAGGGATTATCAAAAGAGCGCTACTTAACAGCGGGAGTATTCGGGGATATGTCAACCGAGGAAATTGATGGAGCGATGGTGATTTTTGAAGCAGAAAGTCTAGCAGAAGCCAAATCAATCTCTGATGCTGATCCAGTATTCCAAGACGATCTTTACCGCTACGAGTTAAAGCAATGGCATGTAGTGGTCACCCACGATAAGTAATAAAAAAAGAAACGACATTCTCACAGTCGTTTCTTTTTTATTAGAATGATCGGAAAAGCGTCAGCATTTCTATGGTTCTTTTTTTGGTAGGTTCATTTAAGGTTTCTAATTCTTTGGTAACACGGTTTGAAGGGACACTTTTCAATAGAAGCAGCCGATAAATCAATCGCAAATCTTGACGACGAACTTTAGGAAAATGCTGCATTAATACCTGATTAAAATCTGCATTCATTTGATTAATCCCGATTAGTGGTTCTTTTTGGATAGTATAGTTTGTTAGGAAACGGTCCAAATCTTGCATCGCTGATTCGGATTTTTCAGGGACGAAGCCATTGGCCCAAGCCGCCGTAATTAAGACAAAGCTATCTATTTCAGATAGTCCTTTTTGAAAGGCGACCACTGTTGCGTCTAATACGCTTCCCTGTAGTTTTTCAAAAACTATCGGCTCATTTTGTTTGATTCGTAAGAAATAGTTAGTAAAGCCATCACCGCTTAACAAGTTCAGTTCAATAGCTTTAAACCAATTATAATGATAAGAATTCAAGTAAGAATAGTTTTTCTCTTGTGTTTTTCTTTGGATTTTTTTTAATTCATCATTGGATTTCATTTTTCTCCCGCTTTCTTTACTGTAAGTCATTGCTCATTATACTACTTTTGTCCAAGCCAATCTTTTTGTCTCCCTTTTTGATTAAGTTATACTGAGAACAGGTCATAATTTTGAAAGGATATTTTATGAATGAATTAATTAATACTTTTAGTGAAAGAAAAGACGATCTTTTATCGGCAATCTTTGAACATTTAGCAATTTCCTTGAGTGCTTTATTAATTGCCATAGTGATCGCCATTCCATTAGCAATACTATTGAGTCAACGAAAAAAATTAGCGGAAGTCGTTTTGCAGATAACTAGTATTTTACAGACGATTCCATCTCTCGCTCTGTTGGGGCTACTAATTCCTTTCGTGGGTATCGGGACGGTGCCGGCTTTAATCGCCCTAGTAGTTTACGCCCTGCTTCCCATTTTTCAAAATACTTATATTGGGCTCTCGGAAATTGACCCATCCATTGAAGAAGCAGCAGACGCCTTTGGAATGTCTCGGATGCGTAAATTGGTTCGCGTGGAGTTGCCAATGGCAATGCCTGTAATTATTTCCGGTGTACGCACAGCTCTTGTCTTGATTATTGGTACCGCGACATTAGCTGCGCTGATTGGTGCTGGAGGACTGGGAACTTTTATCCTACTAGGGATTGATCGAAATGATCCGAACCTAACCTTGATCGGTGCGATTAGTTCCGCTTTGCTTGCTATTATCTTCAGCACACTGATTCGCTTTTTACAAAATCGCAGCGGAAAAGTAACTCTAATTGCTTTAGGAGTAATCTGTTTGAGTATCGGGGGGATTTTCTTTGCTCAGAATAATCCTATTGGAACTGAAACAGTAACGATTGCGGGGAAACTAGGCTCAGAACCGGATATTTTGATTAACATGTACAAGGAAGTTATCAAAGATGAAGACTCTTCCATTAATGTGGAATTGAAACCAAACTTCGGGAAAACAAGTTTCTTATTCAGTGCCGTGAAAAGTGATCAAATTGACATTTATCCTGAATTTACTGGGACAGTTTTAGAGAGTCTAGTAGAGGTTCCTAAAAATACTCCAGATAATCTGACACCAGAGAAAACTTATACTGAAGCCAATAAATTATTAGATTCGCAATTTGATATGCGCTTGTTAAAACCAATGGATTATGAAAATACCTATGCTTTGGCAATGAAGAAAAGCGAAGCCGAGAAACGCGGGATCACAAAAATTTCTCAACTTCAGGCACAACAAGATCAATTAAAAGCTGGATTTACTTTAGAATTTATTGATCGTCAAGATGGTTATCGTGGAATTCAAGACAAATATGGAGTAAAGCTAAGCTCTGTCCAGAGCATGGAGCCAGCATTACGATACCAAGCAATTAACACAGGCGACGTTGATGTGATTGATGCCTACTCTACGGATAGTGAGATTAAGCAGTATGATTTGATGACTTTGGAAGACGATCAGCATCTTTTCCCTCCTTATCAAGGGGCACCTTTAATGAAAAAAGAATTTGCGGAGAAGCACCCAAAAGTTGTTAAAGCACTGAATCGTTTAGCTGGTAAGATTACCGAAGACCAAATGATTGAAATGAATTATTTGGTTAATGTTAAAAAAGAGCAACCAGCTAAAGTCGCTCATGACTTCTTAGTGAAAGAGAAAATCATTGGGGAGGAGAAATAGATGGAATCAATTATTGAATTTAAAAATGTAAGTAAGGAATTTGAAGGCAATGTTGTCTTAAAAGATTTAAACCTTTCTGTAAAAAAAGGTGAAATTTTTGTTTTAGTTGGCCCTTCAGGCAGTGGGAAAACAACGTCTTTAAAAATGATCAACGGTTTAATCGAACCAACTGATGGCAACCTTTATTTTAAGGAAAAGCGAATTAAAGATTATAATATTCAGAAATTACGCTGGCAAATCGGCTATGTTTTGCAGCAAATTGCTCTTTTTCCAACAATGAGCGTCAAAGAGAATATCGAAGTAATTCCTGACATGCTTGGTTGGGATAAAGAACGTCGAAACAATCGTGTGGATGAGCTATTAAAAGAGGTCGATATGGACCCCGAGTTATTCAGGGATCGGATGCCAAGTGAATTATCCGGTGGGCAGCAGCAACGAATCGGAATTATTCGTGCTTTAGCCTCTGAGCCAGATATCGTTCTAATGGACGAACCATTCAGCGCTCTTGATCCGATTTCACGTGCGAGTCTACAAGACCTCGTCTTAGCACTGCACCAAAAACTTGGGAATACTGTCATTTTTGTCACACATAACATGAAAGAAGCTATGAAGATCGGCAGTCGTATTGCGGTCATGCACGAAGGAAAGCTGATTCAGTGCGATACACCTGAAGAAATCCAAAAGCATCCGGCCAATCATTTCGTTGAAGAATTTTTTGACGAAACGACGGATGAAGTCTATACGCAAACATTAGAAACATTATATAATGGCGGCTTTTATCAAAAAATGGCAACTAATCCATCTAATCTAACTACCTTGGATCTGGATACAAGCTTAAGTGAGGTTTTTGATTTATTGGCTGAAGAAGAATCGTTTATCCTTAAACATGATAAAAAAATCCTTGGTATCATCGAGCGAAGTGACGTTTTCCGCTTTTTAAGTCAGGAGGGATAATGATGAAAAAATATGATGCAATCGTGATTGGCAGTGGTCCAGCGGGAAATGCTGCGACGTATGCCTTGAAGGAACAAGGAAAAACAACAGCGATTATTGAATCAGATTTATGGGGTGGAACGTGCCCGAACCGTGGCTGTGACCCTAAGAAGATGCTTATGATTGGTGTAGAGGCACAAAAACGGATTGAAACAATGATCGGAAACGGCTTTGAAGAAACACCGAAAATCGTATGGGAGGATTTGATGGCCTTTAAGAAAAGCTATACGGATACCGTCCCACAAAATACCAAGAATGGGTTGGATGCTGCAGAAATAGATCGTTACCAAGGACAAGCGAGCTTTATAAACAAAACACAAATCGTTGTTGATGATCAAACGTTGACAGCTGAACAATTTTTGATTGCGACAGGACAACGACCAGCGGTGTTACCGATTGAAGGACAGGAATTTTTACAAAGCAGTACCGATTTTCTTTCTTTAGACCACTTGCCTCAAAAAATTGTCTTTATTGGTGCTGGATATATCGCCTTTGAATTAGCAGCTATCGCAAATGCCGCAGGTTCTGAGGTTCATATCATCCATCATAATGATCGACCTTTAAAAGAATTTGATGTCGAACTTGTTAACGACTTAGTTGAACATTTAAAACAAGCCGGCATTAACTTTCACTTTAATGTAAATACAAAGGCTATTGAGTTACTGCATCCCAACTATCGAATTACTGGAGAGAACTTTGAGTTAGTCGCAGATATGGTCATTGGTGCGACCGGACGAAATCCAAATGTTGAAGGATTAAATCTGAAGAATGCAGGTGTATCGTACGATAAAAGAGGAATTAAAGTTGATGACCATTTGCGTACGACACAGCAGCATATTTTTGCCTGTGGGGATGTAATCGCAAAAAGCCAACCGAAGCTTACACCTGTGGCGGGTTTCGAAGCAGCTTACGTGGCGAAAGCAATGAATGGAGAGACCGAGGCAATCGACTATCCATTGATCCCAACCATCGTTTTTGGCGATCAGCGATTAGCTCGAATAGGTTTGAGTGAAAGAGAACTTGCGGACCATGCAGAAAACTATCATTCAGAAACAACAGATTTATCAAGCTGGTATACGTATCATCGAATCAATGACCAAGGTGCAAAAATTAAGTTTGTTTACGATGAGAACAACAGAATTGTTTCTATAAGTTGCTTGAGCCAACTTGCCGATGAGGTTATTAATTATCTTTTGATCGTGTTAATGAAAAAAATGACACATGAAGAAATTGAAAGGTACATCTTCGCCTATCCCAGTCCTGCCAGTGATCTTTCATATTTTATTTAAAACAGAGGGCAACCTCTGTTTTTTTTTACATAGATATGCTAAAGTTTACGAAAATACGTTCCCATGGTGAGATTATGAAAACGACATTGACACAAGAAATTGAAAAAGCACTATATTACTATTGCATTGAACTCGGCGGGATTGTTGTGGAAGAGGTAACCATGCCAGAAGATCAAGGAATCGTTGATACATTGGCCTGTTTCTTCAAACCGAGTAGTACAGAATGGCGTTGTTACGAGCTTAAAGTAACGAAAGCTGATTTTTACTCAAAGGCAAAGCTTTCCTTTATTGGTCATTACAATTATTTCGTATTAACAGATGAGCTTTATAAAAAAGTACAGGAGGATATTCCGAATGACATTGGTGTTTTAGTTTACCGACCTTATTTGGAAACAGAGGATTTACCAGCAGATGGCACTTTTTTTGTAGCGAAGAAGCCGTTAAGAAGAGAACTCCTAGTAGAGGAACTTGCTTTAACGCAACGTTTTATGGCTTCGCTGTTTAGAGAGGTCCAGAAAGCGAAACGAATGGCATATGGAACAAGTTTTTTCTCGACAGAACAGCTTTACAAAGAGCTTAAACGAAGACTAGACGATAAGGATAGTCTGCACGAGAAGAATTATTATCAGCGATTTATTGATGACGTGCATACGGCACGAATTGATAGTTTAGAAGAAGAGCTTCGCGCCCTAGAACAAGATTATGAATTTTTACGTCAGCAGAGACAGGTGCGGCGACGGCCAACTGAGCCACTGGAGTGATTAAATGTATTATCCCTATTTAAGAGGAAAACAGTTTGATTTGTTAGCGGTCACTACTTTAATTAAGGAAGAACGGTGGTCAAAAAGGATTCGACCGATTATCGAGCCGGTTCGTGATTCAGCCACTTTAAAGAAGACCATCGAATTGTTTGATAAAAAAGATATTATTTGTTATTTAATTATGAATCCTCAGGTTGGAACGGCGAGACTATTTGAAGAAAAGCGTTTTGAATGGTCATTGAAGAAAGAAAGCAGTGTTAAAAAAGCTGAAATTGTTACAAAGGACAATTCGTTTGAAGCAACTCTCTATTTATTCAATGAACATTCACCAAGGAAAAACGATCAATTTATGATAAAATCAAAGGATTTAACCGTTATTCCAGATCAGGGAAGGTTTAGAATTTTAGATGTACCAAATAAAATTTTACTCAGAGAAGCCTTTCAAACGAAAAAAAATGTTGCTAATTATAGCGAAAAAGTAGATGATTTCTATAGCGATGAACACCTTTTTATTGGGTTCGATTCAGTAGGTTTTAGTGACTACACGATCGAAGGTAGTCGTTATTTTGATAAGGGCGGTCCAAGTCGTGCGATTGCACTACATATTACCTATTTTGATGCGTATCTTAATTTAAGAGTGAAGCATTTTGTGTCTGATACTAATGAGAACGCACAAGATCAAAGCGGGAAATTTTTCGAAGCATTGGACAAACTAGCTAGCTGGTATTCGAGAAATCAAGATCAACTATTGTTAACACTTGGTTTAGAGGAGTTGTTACATTACCGGGAAACCCAAAAATTCCCAGGTTTAGGAACAATAAAAAAATGGTCGTTGGCACATCATTTTGAATTAATTGGTGCTTTTTTAGAACAAGGCGATCATTGGCGGAGAGGATGGAAGAAAAATGGGATATGAAGATGAGGATTTTATTGTCAGACAGGCCAAACAAACGGGGGAGCTTTTAGGCGGTATTCTTGGAAAAAAAGATGCTGATGCGATTCTCTCATTTGGGGATGAGGCCCGAACGACTGAGTTAGAGGAAGCGAAATTTGTTTTTCGTCCAAGTACATTAGCAGATATACCGGCGATAGGCGTTATCATCAATGAGGCGAAGGAATACTTAAAGGAACAAGGCTCACCTCAATGGCAGAATGGTCATGAACCACATGAAGCTGTTATTCGCGAGGATATCCGAAAAAAGGCCAGCTATGTGCTAACTTTAGAAGAGGAGATCGTCGGAACGATTGCTTTGATCGCGGAGACGGATCCTGTTTATGAGGCTATTGAAGGAACGTGGCAAGGAGATGGCCCATATATTTCATTGCACCATGTAGCGATCAGTCAAAAGCATCGCGGAATCGGTCTAGGGAAAAGCTTATTAAACTTGGCAATTAAACAATCTCAAGTGCTAGGTTATGACGATATCCGCATAGATACATATCCTGCGAATCAGCCAATGCTAAGATTGATTGAAAAAAGTGGTTTTACCTATCGAGGCATGATACATTTCCCCTTTGAGCATGGTGAGCGCAAAGCCTTTCAATTACGCCAACGCTTGACGTAATTGAAAAAGCATTTCATTTAAAGAGGCTTCGCCATCAATCTCAATCAGATTTGGGAACTTTTTTAAACGCTCTAAACTTTTTTGATCTTCTTGGAAAATAGCTAGACGACGTTCTAAATCTTCAGCAGATGCACGTTTTTCAAGACGTGCGATCATAGTTTCCTTTGAGATATTGATCCAGATAGGAACCATCTGATCACCAAAGAGCCGATGTAAGTTGGTGAAGCCGGTCGTAGTGATAGGATCATAGCAATCACCCGCTTCTAATGCTTCACGCAACGTGTCTTTCGCAATACCGTAAAAATGTTCATCATACACATCGTATTCAGCGAATCGATCGTTTACTATCATTTGTTTAAATATTTTTTTTGACACAAAATAGTAATCTCGTCCCTCTTCTTCGCCGCTACGAGGCATGCGCGTTGTATAAGAGATTACCTTTTGTTCAGGGGCGAAGGCTTTTTCAGCTAAACTAGTTTTTCCGGATCCACTAGGACCGATAAATAAGTAACAATGATTCATAAGTTCACACGTCCTTTTTTATAGTATAAAGAAAGAGGATGAAAGATGCTAGGGAGGAATCTTCTTATGGAAAGAAGTACACGGAATATGAAAAAAAGCAGTAAATTACCGATGATTGCTGTGGGCGTTATCATTTTACTCATTGCGGGATTTTTTGGAGTGAGAGCCTATCAGGCAAATCAAGAAAAAAAACAAGGGGAGAAAACGGTCCAATCGTTTGTTAAAGATTTACAAAAAGGCAACTATCAAGATATGACAAAGAATTTGAATGCTGATTCTGTAAAAAAAAGCGGCTATTCAACAAAATCAGTTGCTGAGAAGTATCAATCAATTTTTACAGGGATCAATGCATCAAATATAAAAATGTCTGATTTAACAATAGATAAAAAAGGCTCCGGTTATCAATTTTCCTATCAGTTGTCAGTGAACACTGGCTTCGGTCAGCTAAAGAAGCAAAAATATACGGGGACACTAACCGATGATGGTAAAGAAATAAACTGGAAACCTAATTTGATTTTTCCTGGTATGTCAGGAAAAGACAAGATTAACTATTCTGTTGATCCAGCGACTCGTGGTGAGATTTTAGATCGCAATGGTCAAGGACTCGCAACTAACGGAACGGTCTATCAGGTAGGTGTCGTTCCTAAAAATCTAGGTACGGGTGAGGATCGCACGTCTAAAATCGAGGCGATTGCTAAAAGCTTAGATATCACTGCGGATGATATTAATACTGCTTTATCACAAGGTTGGGTCCAAGAGGACTTCTTTGTGCCGTTAAAGACTAGCGCAGATGCTCCTAAAGAAGCTCCTGATGGTTTGGAAGTAAAGGAAATAACAGGACGGACTTATCCGCTAAAAGAAGCGGCTGCACAATTAATTGGTTATGTCGGAAAAGTAACCGCAGAAGATATGAAAAAGAACGATGACTTAGCAAGCGATAGTTTGATAGGTCGCAGTGGCTTAGAAATGGCATTGGACAAACAGCTACGTGGAAAAGATGGCGGGTCACTTGCTATTATGGATAGCAAAGGAAATGAAAAAAAAGTATTGCAAAGCATTGATAAAAAAGATGGTAAGAACGTTAAATTGACCATTGATAGCAGAGCGCAGCAAATTGCGTATAATGGTTTAAATGGTCAAGCAGGCTCGAGTGTCGTAATGGCTCCAAAGACAGGAGATTTGCTGGTAGCTGCCAGTTCCCCAAGTTTTGATCCTAATAAGATGACAAATGGAATTAGTCAGGAGGATTATGACGCTTACAGTAATGACAAGAATCAACCATTCATGAGTCGTTTTGCTACAGGCTACGCACCAGGCTCAACCTTTAAAACAATTACTGCAGCAATTGGTCTGGATGCCGGAACGTTGAATCCCAACGAAGAATTAGCTATTAACGGTTTGAAATGGCAGAAAGATAGTTCTTGGGGTTCTTATCAAGTTACGCGTGTGTCTGATGTAAGTCCAGTCAATTTGAAAACAGCCCTCGTTTACTCAGATAATATCTATATGGCACAGGAAACGTTGAAAATGGGGGAAAAGACGTTTCGCGCTGGCTTGAACAAATTTGTTTTTGGCAAAGACTTAGATTTACCAATTGCTATGGAGAAGGCTCAAATCTCCAGTAAAGACAGCTTTGACTCTGAAATCCTGTTGGCAGATACTGGATATGGACAAGGGCAGTTATTGCTAAATCCAATTCAACAAATCACTGCTTACTCGGTATTCCCAAACAGAGGCACAATGGTTTATCCTAAATTGATCGCAGACAAAGAAACGAAGGACACCAAAGATGTTATCAAAGCCAGCTCAGCAGAAACGATTACCAATGATATGCAGGCGGTTGTAAGCGATGAGAATGGGACCGCTCATAGTTTAGCAGCATTAAACATTCCACTAGCGGCTAAGACTGGGACCGCTGAGATTAAACAAAAACAAGACGAAAAAGGACAAGAAAACAGCTTCTTATATGCTTTCGATGCAGAAAAACAAAATTATTCCGTTGTGGAATTTTTGGAAAACAAACCGGAAGGAACTTCTGCCACGGATTTATCGAAAGACTTGTTGACGTATTTGAATCAAACCTATCAATAAAATACTTGTCTGAAAAGCGGATGCTTGGTAAGATAACCAAGAAGGACGGTGTCTTATGAACAAGCGACAACGAAAAAAACAAGCTTATAAGCAGTACATTCGGGCAATTTTTGAAGGCTACGAAAAAATGCTGGAAGATTCCAGCATCAAAGAATTACATTTCAACTATTTAAAAGAAACGACTTACTTGGAACGTGATGACCAAGATAAGATTCATTTTACAACAAAAGAAAAATAATTCTTGAAACACATCTCAGTAAATGGAACTGAGATGTGTTTTTATGTTGGAACAGCTATCGTAAACTTTTTATCATTGAATGAGCTTTTTGTAAGTAGGGGAAACATTAAGCAATGATAAGGCATAGAATAATAGGTTTTTCCTCCTACTGGAGACTGAAAAAATAGTTAAGAGATTCTTGACTTAGTAAATAATTGTTTAAAGAGAAGGGTTCTGACTAAGGAAAATGAACAAAATCAGCTAGAATATGAATATCAAGTTACAGGAGGCAGTAAAATGAAACTTCATAAATATATTCTACTAGCAGGTTTAGGTCTATCTTTAGGAGCGGGACTGATTGGTCAGGAAAAGGCTCATGCGGAAGACAGTGCAATCAATGAACGTTGGGGAAAACCAACCTTTGTAGCTGGAGCCGGCTTAAATCAACAGCAATTAAATGAAACAATGGATAAATTGGGCATCAATCAAGAAAGCGTCAAAATGGAAACGGCAACTGGAGCAGATTTAGTGAAATATCTGGGCTATGGCAGCGGTGACGACAGTGTTATGTTAAGTTCTGTCGTTGTTAATCGTGAAGACCCAGGAAAAGGAATCAATGTTGATATATTAACACCACAGAATATTACCCAAATTACTGCAGATCAGTATAAAAACCCACTAGTTACAGCAGGAATCACTGATGCAACGGTGAAGGTTGCTAGTGTCGTGAAGGTGACTGGTGAGAGCGCATTGACAGGGGTTTATAAAGCGTTTGAATCCAATGGCGAGACTGTAAATCCTGAACGTGCGCAGTTAGCACAAACGGAGTTAGATACTACGTCAGATGTTTCGCAATCTGTAGTGAATAAGGCAAATGAACAGAGCCAAAACCAAAACTTATCTGATAGTGAAAAAGAAAAAGCTGATGAAGCTTATAAAGCACAATTGAATCAAACCCTTGTAGACATAAAAAAAGAGTTAGCAGAGCTTAAGGAGAAGCAAGGGGAGTTAGCTACGAAAGAAGATGTTGAGAAAATTGTTAATGATGCATTGGATAAGAATAATCTCTCTCAATATGTGACGAAGGATGACGTCAACAAATTAGTTGCTTTAGCAGAAAAATATCAAATGACAGACGGTGTCCTAGACAAAGAATCCATTGAACAATTAGATAAAATAAGTAATGATTTTAAAGGAACTGTCAATAAAGTTTCTGATCAATTAGGAAAATTTGGAGATTCACTTAAAGGAACATTAGAAGACAACCAAGGATTTTTCTCAAATTTATGGCAACAAATCAAAGATTTCTTTAGTGGATTAACAAAATAGTTAAAAAGATTGTGTCATTTTTTTTAGATTGGCACAATCTTTTTTTCTTTCTCTAAAAGTTTATGCTTATCATTACGGCCTTGCTAGGGTAAAATAGAGAAGTGGGTTCCAATTCTGGCGGGAAAATTTAGAATATTTACACGTTTGACTTGGATCAAGAATAATTATGGTAATATTTATTATATAATTAATCAAAAAAATAAAGGAGGGTCTTAGATGGAGACTCCAGAAAAACAGGAAGAACTTCAAACTGAAACCTCGTTTGATTCAGTGAAAGAATCTGCTTCCGATGTGTTAGGTGGGTTGATGGGGCAGATCAGACGATTAGAAGAGGCAATGAAAGCAGAGCGAATGGGCGATGTTTATCAAATTTACTGGAACGAATTGCCTGCCTCAATCCAACAATCCAGTAACGCAAATCATGAAATTGATAATTTCTTGACTAGTAAGTTAGATCAAGAAATACAGAGGACGTTCCCATTTATGATCATGCGTGATGTGGTTTCCCCAATTTTGATCAATTATCAGATCGGCAGTTACTATCGTGACCGAGCGGTCTTACAGGTTGACGCGACGCAACCGACTATAAAAATATTACCTGAAATCCGCGAGCAATGGGAAAAAGCTGAAAAAGGCGGATATAAAGAGCAGTTATCAGAATTGCAGAATCAACAGGATGATTTTGATGCTAAAACAATTGCTGCACAATCTGAATTACGAGAGCTTAACGGAAAAATTGCTCATCAGGAGAAACTTAAGGCTGAATTGGAAGAGACCAAGAGTTTTATGAACCGTAAGAAAGTCGAAGATGAAATCGAAGTCATCGATGAAAAATTGAGTGAGTTAAAAAAACAACGGAGCCAATGGACACCATTTGTCGGTGATCAATTATCTGGGGAATCTCAAAAAATCGAACTGGCCAATCGGATAAATAATTTGTCGTTAGAGCAAGCCATTGCATTGAAAGAATTACGCTTGATTAAAAAACGCTTCGGCGGTTTGGAAGAAATGGATGCCGCACTTGAGATTTTTATCAAAGATTTCTTAAATAGGGGGGCAGAATAATGACTGAAGAAAAAAACAAATTCAATCAAATCTATGATACTTTAGTCGATTCGGAAGAACCTGGCTTAAATATCCGCGAAAAAGAAATTCTTCATCCGGATGAATCAGCGGAGGATTCAAACGAAGAATTCAAGACTGTTCCTCAATCAAAACCTGTCAGTGGAACTTCTCTAAATTATTACGATAATCGAGAAGAAAATTATCAAGATTTATTAAATTTAATTGCAGACGCAGAAAAAGAAATTGCTGATCTTAAATTTCGAAAAGTATTAATGGAATCTGATTTCCCGACCTTATTGGATTACTTTAAGAAGATTTTTATTACAGCTGAAATGACTGCCTCTGCTATTGCCAAAGGTGCGCTTTTAGAATATTTCACCTTCGAATTAATTAAGCCATTACAAAATCATGATCTGCATCTTTCAACCAACGAGTTTTCAACTTGGGAGAGCAAGCACTTCAATCTTTCTTATCGATTAACTAGTACAAATGAAATCAATTTTAGTTTTATGATGCCAACCTCTGATGGGAAATTCCGCAGTGAAAAAATAAAATTGATGGAAGTTTATCCTGAGACGATGAAAGCCACGATTTTGGACGATGCAGTATTAACCTTACTGAAAGATTGCTACAACAAACACATTTACACGAGCGGACAAAATTCAATGTTTAGTCGGGAAATGAATGATGTGATGGCTCATATGAAAGATTTAGGCTTCGATTTCGATGAAAATCTTTTAGACAACAGTCAACCGTTAGACTTATCCGTGGATCTTCATCATAAAACTCCGGTAGAGGTACTGGACAAAATCTTTATCACGACAATGGATAATGAACATTATGATTTCAAGAAGTTAGATGAAAATAGCTACGTAGTTGCTTTAGACGGGAAACAAACAGTTACCATTAATCAAAATATTGAAGAACAGACTAGTAGCTTGAAACTAAATACTGATCGTAAAAACAAATCATTGATTGAATTCTTTGGAAGCTATCCATTCTTAGTTCCATTAACAATTACTGACGAATAAGAATGAAACAACGAGTGTTGCACCAAATATTTTTTGGTGCAACACTTTTTACTATTCTATTGATTGGATAACAATTCATAAGGAACAATCTCTTTGGAAAAAATTAATTTTTTTTGCCTTTTTTTATAGGAAATCACGTTCGTTCGTGAAAGTCCTTAAATCCTATGATATACTTTGAAAGTTGATATGAAAGAGTATCAGTTTACCATGTTTGAAAGAGGGTAGAGATTGTGTGTGGAATTGTAGGATTTATTGATCGTTCAAATACAACGCAAAAAGAACAAATTGTTAAAAATATGATGGATACAATTGTTCACCGTGGGCCAAACAGCGCGGGGCAATTCATCGACGAAGGTGCTGCTTTAGGATTTCGTCGATTAAGCATCATTGACCTTGAGGGCGGTACACAGCCTATCAAAAACGAAGATGGAACAAAAATCATTACCTTTAATGGAGAAATTTATAATTATCAAAGTATTCGCGAGGATTTGATTGCTAAGGGGCATATTTTTACAACTCATGCCGATACTGAAGTGTTGTTGCACGGGTATGAAGAATATGGGATTGATCTGCTGCAAAAAATCCGCGGAATGTTTGCTTTTGTTATATGGGATACAAAGAAACAAGAGTTGTTTGGTGCGCGGGATCATTTCGGGATCAAACCACTTTATTACACGATGATGAATGGCACTTTCATGTACGGTTCAGAAATAAAAAGCTTTTTGCAACACCCAAATTTTGTCAAAGAGTTAAATAAAGAAGCCTTAAAACCTTATATGACCTTCCAATATTCAGCATTAGATGAAACGTTCTTTAAAAATGTTTACCGCATCAAAGAAGGGCATTATTTTACTTATAAAGATGGTCAGTTAGACATTCAGCAATATTGGGATGTGAAAGAACAGGAAACGAATATGACATTGGAAGAAACCGTTGATCTAATTGATGATACCGTTGTGAAATCCGTTGAAGCTCACCGGATCGCAGATGTTGAGGTTGGTTCCTTCTTATCTTCTGGTGTTGACTCAAGCTACGTAACGGCTGTATTACGCCCAGAACATTCATATTCTATTGGTTTTGGTGATAAGTCTTACAATGAATCTATTGAAGCGAAGAAATTGGCCGATTTAATCGATCTTAACAATACTTCTCGTGTAGTAACTGGAGACGAGGCCTTCGAATATTTCCCATTAATTCAGTATCATTTGGATGAACCCGATTCTAATCCTTCATGTGTTCCGTTATATTTCTTAACAGAACTTGCTAGTCGTGATGTGCGTGTCGCGTTGAGCGGGGAAGGTGCCGACGAGTTATTTGCTGGTTATCAAGCGTATGGTATGAACACGAAATCAAAAGCAGTGAAAGTTGTTGCTGAAGGCTTGAAAAAACTGCCGAAAAATATGCGCTATTCTATTGCTAAAGGGTTAAAAGGAAAAACATTCAAGGGTGCTTTACACTTGTACACTTCACTTGCGCCAGCTGAAGAATTCTTTATAGGGCAAGCGAAAGTCTTTGAAGAAGACGAGGCAGTGGATTATCTGCAGCCTGAATATAAACAGAGCCCATCCATTAAAGAAATTGTGGATGTTCATTATGAAAAAGTTCAAGACATGTCTGAAATCAAAAAAATGCAATATTTGGATATGCACCAATGGATGCCAAAAGATATTTTATTGAAGGCTGACAAATTGGCGATGGCCAATTCATTGGAAGTTCGTGTACCGCTATTAGATAAAGAAATGATGAAAGTCTCTGAAATTGTACCGACAAAATATCTAATCAATGCCGAAAATACAAAGTTTGCATTTCGACAAGCAGCCGCTCGTCATTTGCCAGAAGAATGGTACAATCGTGAAAAACTAGGCTTCCCAGTTCCGATCAAAGACTGGTTGCGAGAAGAGAAGTTCTATCAGATTGTTCGCGATGTATTTACACAAGATTTTGTCAAAGAATTCTTTGATCAAGAAAAGATCGTAAAATTACTTGACGATAATTTTGCTGGAACAGTGGATGGTCGTCGCAAGATCTGGACCATTTATACTTTCTTAACTTGGTACCAAGTATATTTTATTAATGATGGGGTAAAACCAATACCTGCTGAAATCGCATAAAGTATTTATCGGATTTGACAAATGTTCATTGACACGTTATTCTTTTAATAAGAAAACTTAACAAAATTTATGAGGTGTCTTGGTGAGTGTAGTTATTTAATTTGGAGTAACTTGATAGCGAAAAAGAACTGTTTATGCAGGTTTATTTCGCATGCCAAATTAGATGCCTATCAAAGCTGATGAATTAGAGTTCAAGCTGTGAAGAGGAATCTTCACAGCTTTTTTGTGCGCTGCGTATTTTTTACGACTGTGCAAACAATATAAATCATGAGTAACCATTACTTGTTAAGTTTTCCTCCGGCCTCGATAGGGATCTTTTCAGATTGAAAGGAAGAGACCATGAATAACGAAACATTTGAAAAAACACAATTTAACGAAATTAAAGCACAACTAAGTAGTTATGCTATTAGTAGCTTTGGGAAAAAAAGAATAGAAAATACACAACCTCATTCAAAACTTTCTGTTGTAGAAAAGCGGTTAACTGAGACAACCGAAGCAAAAAAATTGCTTGACAGTAGTCTTCACGTGCCTTTTATGGGGCTTCAGAGCATTGAACATATTACGAATCAGCTTGAAAAAGGATTTGTTCTAACGCCACAAGAACTTTTAGAGTACGCAGATTTTTTACGTAGCTTACGCTTAATTCGCCAATTCTTTGAAAAAAATCAAACGGTGGCACCTTTGTTGAATCGGTATGGACAAGGGCTGAATGGCTTCAATGAAATTGAAGAAGAAATCTACCAAGTTATTCGTAATGGGCGGATTATTGATGACGCTAGCCGTGAGCTTCGCCGTGCACGGCGAGACATCGCGGAAACACAAGACAAGATTCAAGAGCTATTGAAAAAATTTATTCGACAAAACAAGGAAAAATTGCAAGAGGCAATTATTACAAAACGCAACGATGTTTTTACAGTACCCATTAAATCAGCTTATAAGAAGCAAGTAAAAGGAACGATTATCGAGCTTTCAAGCAAAGGGACGACAGCATATATTGAGCCCAGTAATGTAAGTCGATGGAATGAACAATTGGTGTACCATAAGATGATCGAAGAAGCAGAAGTCTATCAAATATTAGCAACATTGACCGGTCTATTAGCAGAGGCCTTACCACTAATTCAACAAAATATTGAAATTATCGCTGAGTTCGATCATATTTTTGCTCGCGGAAAATTTAGTCGAGAATTAAAAGGAATCACACCGGAGATAAATTCAGATGGCTATATTCATCTTGTCTCTGCAACGCATCCATTGATTAACAATGTGGTACCATTAGATTTGACAATTGGTGAAGATTATCGCGGGTTAACGATTACTGGTCCGAATGCCGGTGGTAAGACGGTTGTATTAAAAACAGTCGCCCTGATGAGTCTAATGACTATGATCGGTCTGCAGATTCCAGCAAAAGAGGGAACAGAGATCGCTATTTTTGATCAGATCTTTGTTGACATCGGTGACGCGCAAAGTATCGAAAATGCCCTTAGTACTTTCTCGGGACACATGCAGAATATTTCTGAAATCCTTCGAAAGACGCATAAAAACAGCTTGATTTTATTGGACGAATTAGGCAGTGGGACGGAACCAAATGAAGGCGCAGCCCTAGCTATTGCCATTATGGAGGAGTTCTATCAAAAGGGCAGTATTCTAATCACTACAACACATTACGGTGAAATCAAACGGTTTGCTGAGCAGCATCCGGATTTCATTACAGCGGCAATGGATTTTGATGCTGAGCACTTAACGCCTAAGTATCGCTTGCTGATCGGTCAGACTGGTGAAAGTAACGCACTGTGGATCGCCAAAAAAATGGCGATCTCCGAGCAGATTATTACTAAAGCACAAAACTATTTTAACGATCGAAGTTATGACCTTGAAAAGAAATCTTTCAAAACGAAAACGAAGAAGCAACCAACTGCAGCTGATGAGATGTCCTATTATAAAGGCGATAAGGTCTTCTTATTAGAACAACAAAAAGCCGCATTAGTTTATCAAGAAATTCCATTTACTGAAAATGTAAAGGTCTTTCTAGACAATACATTCATTGAAGTACCAAAGCGTAGAATGAAACTTGAGTTTCGTGCATCAGAGCTTTATCCGGCTGATTATGAGCTAGAAAATTTATTCGAGGATTTTCATACTCGAAAAGAACGACGTGATATTGATCGTGGATCAAAGAAAGCACAACGCAAATTGCGAAAAGAGGCTTTGCAAAGAAGACAAGAGTAAAAAGCTGCCCCAGTTTTAAAACTGGAGCAGCTTTTACTTATTCATATTGCTGAAATGTTTTTGTCTTGTATAGTCCGACAGTTGATTTTTGATTGTTCTCACTATACAGGCTCGAGGATTGCGCCCCTTTTTGTCGTTCAATTTCTTCCAAACGAGCCAATTGATCTCGATAGTCAAATGAGTCTGGATTGATAGAATCTAAGCCGCTATCTTGATAATACCTTAACAGGTCCCCATTAGTGATTTTATCCGAGGTGATCAATTGCTGATCGACCTCTTGATTCAACTCAACAAAGAATTGTTCCTGCTCAGGTGTAGGCTCACTGATAACTTGAGCAGTCTGATTATCGTACATTTTTCCGCCATAAAATGTATATTGGGGTGTTACAAAGTCACCATCTCTAAATGCAACAACTTGCTTGTGATCAGGAGAAAATAGGTCTTGCCCTAACTGTAAATATTTCTTTGAATCAATTCCCAGCAAATGTAGTAGAGTAGGGAGCGCGTCGACCTGACCACCATACGTATGATTGATTCCGCCATTCGTTGCCCCAGGTACATGGATCATAAATGGAACACGCTGTAATTGCGCGTTGTCATAATCTGTCCAAGTGTCCGATTCTTTCCCTAATAATGGAGCTAATTCTTTATTCCGCGTATTGGAAATTCCATAGTGATCACCATATAGTACAAAAATCGAGTTATCATAAAGTCCGCTGGCTTTCATGTAATCAAAAAATTCTTTCAACGCGGTATCTAAATAGTTTGCTGTAGCAAAATAGCCATTAATTGTTTCATCCTTCGTGTTTGCCAATGGGAAACCATCTTCTTCATTTTTAAAACGAGAATAAGGATAATGGTTGGACACGGTAATGAATTTCGCATAAAAAGGTTGTTGTAAATGCTCCAAGTATTGAACCGATTGACTCAAGAAGGGCTTATCATGCATCCCATATTGGAACGAGTTATCGTCGTTAATGTCATAGTAGGAAGAATCAAAGAAATATTCGAAGCCTAAATGCTTATAGGTTTTATCACGATTCCAGAATGAAGCTGAGTGACCATGAAAAACGGCTGAAGTATAATCCGCTTTTTGCTTCAAAATATTCGGTGCTGCTTCAAAGGTATTTTTGTCACCCATTTGTGTAAACAGTGCTCCTTGATTCAAACCAAACAGTGAGTTCTCCATCAGTGTCTCAGCATCAGACGTTTTTCCTGCCTTCACTTGATGGAAAAAGTTATCGAAGCTGTAGGTGCTTTCCCCATGATATAAGCTATTTAAAAAAGGTGTCACTGTATGGTTTACACCGTTCTCATCAGTCAATTGATAATCGATCAAAAACTGTTGAAAGCTTTCTAAATGAATATAGACAACATTTTTTCCTTTAGCGATCCCAAACATCGAATCATTGGGTGCGGCATAATGATCTTTGACGTAGCTCTCGACCTCTTTTAAATCATTCGGACTTGCTTCTGCTCGGATTTGGTTGTTTTGATAGGTTTGATAGCTGTCATATAACGTAAAAGCATTCACACCTAAATATTTCACCAAATACTCGCGAGAAAACTGACGACTCAATAAGCCAGAACGATCAATTTCAGCCAAGAAAATATTTCCGCTACCAATCAGAAGTGAAAGAGCAGAAAGGGCAGCCGCTTGTCGAAAACGAGGAAACGTTTCAGCAATTGGAATCTTTTTCTTAAATAATAGCGCCGGCAACACGAATAGATCTAGCACATAAAAAATATCATACCAGCGAAATAAACGAACAGCACTTTCACCTAAACCCGTAGACACTTGACCAGCACCAAGCATTGTGTTGATGGTAATAAAATCTGTAAACTCACGGTAATAAACAGCGTTTGAAAAAAGCCAGATCGTCAATAAGGCGTAGATGATAAACAATGTACCATAAGCAACTTTTGAACGTTTGATAAATAGGCCAATGCTTAGTAGCAACATCGAAACACTTAAAGGATTAATGATTAAGATAAACAATTGCATCGGATTTTGAATGCCCAAATGAAAATCGACGACATAAGCGAACATGTTTTTCAGCCATAGCAAAACTAGTAACAAGCTGAAGAAACCAATTCTTGTTTTGATAAAATCATTATATTTTTTTAAATGAGACATTTTCATGCTCCTTAGTTTTTATTTTCCATATACCTAAATAGTTTATCGGTTTTTAAGGTAGAGGTCAAACTGAATAATGTCCAAAATACTGATATACCAATATTCCGAATATATTTTAATCGGAATATAAATAATTCTTAATAAACTGAAGAATTGTGAGAATTGATTTGTTTTATACCTTGAGTTCTTGAAGCGGCCGATTTGACTCTAAGATGGTATACTATGCAGAAATAAAAGGGGGATGACGTATGCCATTAATGAAAATCGATTTGATTAAGGGACGAAGTCAGAGTGAGGTCAAGGAAATTTTGGATATTTCTTACCAAGTCATGTTAAAGGCTTTTCCTGCACCACAGGGGGATCGTTATCAGATTGTTACTCAACACGAAGCATTTGAAATGCAGCTTTTAGATACCGGTCTAGGATTTGATCGAACGGATCAGGTGATCGTCTTCAGTTTAATAACAAGACCGCGTACAAGCGAAGAAAAGAAAAATTTCTATTTTCTTCTAGTACAGGAATTAGGAGATAAACTTGGTATTCAATCAAAAGATGTAATGATTAATTTAACTGTGAATACTGATGAAGACTGGAGTTTTGGGTTCGGTCGTGCTCAATTTTTAACGGGAGAATTATAGATAAAGCGGTGAATCGTAATGAAGGGAAGAGATTGATGAAAAAAATTATTGTTCCAATGGTTTTTCTTTTCATTCTAAGCGGCTGTCAAATATTTTCAAATGAAAAAGGAACTGTCATGACATCAAATGACACAGTAGAAAAAGCAGCAAAAATCTCTGAAACTTCAGAAAAAAATAACCAATCTACTAAGTCAGAAACTTCACAGTCGGAGGAGGACAAATCGATGAGTTACGACTCGGGAAGTTTGCTCAAAGCCGTTTCAAGCAATGATTCAGAAAAAGTAGTAGAAATTTTGGAAACAAAAACATATCCCATTGATGAATTAAACGAAAAAGGCGAGACACCGTTGTTGATAGCTGTTCATAATAATCAAATTGAGTTGGCGAAAAAACTAATTGATGCTGGAGCAAATGTGAACATACAGGATAAGATTGCAGACAGTCCATATTTATACGCAGGCGCAGAAGGCAGAACTGAAATTTTAGCGTATATGTTGTCCCATAGCGAGCCTGATCAATCAATAGTGAATCGTTTTGGTGGAAACGCGCTGATACCAGCAGCTGAAAAAGGTCATCTTGAAACTGTAAAATTGCTATTAGCTGATGGACACGTGACTATTAATCATCAAAACAATTATGGGTATACAGCATTAATTGAAGCTGTTGCATTAAGAGACGGTTCAAAAGTTTATCAGGATATTGTGTCAGAATTGTTAAAGTATGGTGCAAATCCCGATATTACTGATAACTATGGAAAATCTGCAAAGGATTATGCTAATGAACTTGGATACGAAACAATTTCTAAACTGTTAAAGGAATGACTTTCAGAAGAATCAATAGTAATAGAAGAAAATTTTAAAAGGAAAATCAATGAAAGTTCTCCTTTTAAATTTTTTTATTCTAGTTTACATAATATACATTAAACAAAGTTACATTAGAAGTTTGCTTGAGGATTTTTGATGATTTTAGTCCAAACCTATGGTTCAGTTCGATTGTTCAGCAAACTATGAATTTCTTTGATAATGTTGTCTGTAACGATATCTTTTCGATTCAAATCAATAATTGAATCCGTTTGATAAGTTTTTCAAGTGCAGCGTCTGAACCATAAACAAATAAATCTTTTAAATAAAGCATTAATTCGGCTTTTTCAGGACCATGATTTTCTAACAAATTTTCTTTCTTTTTAAGCGTTGGTTTATCACGTTCAATCAGTAATTTTGTTTCTTTAGCACCATTTAAAAAATCAATCCACCAACGAGCATTTGAACGCCTTGAACGATTCTTGTCGCCTGTAAGCGTTACAAAACGATAATGAGCGGATAAGATACCACAAAATAAATCAGCAAGCGCCCTACCTTTTGCAAGTTCTAAAACTGCTAGATGTGCTTTGTCAGAAAACAAATGTAATTCCTAACGTATCCAACAGTTAAATTTGACTCACTGATTAACTATTTATTAATTATTCAACTACTTTATTAAACATCACGTATTTCTTGATTCATTCTTTAATAGATATACCAAATGATTTTTTAGAATGCCATTTTGATTACGATTATAACTAAATTGATAAGTCATGCCTAATTCATGAATGAGCTTTTGTGAAGCGACATTTTCTGGAACGATTTGTGCAACAATTTGTGATAAATTATAATTGTTGAAAGCTAAATTAACTAATTTATGGGTGATTTTAATTCCGTAGCCGCGTCCTTGAAAATCTTTTTTTACAATATATGCGATTTCATCGGTAGCTATCGAATTAATGTTTGTTTTAATTATTCCCGCGATACCGATTGCTTTTTCTTTTTTTAAGTCATCCACAATGAAGTAACTATAGCCATATGTTTCATATTGCTGGTTGATCTTATAAATCCAATCTTCTACTTCGTTATCGGAATAAATTTTGCCCCATCCAAGAAGCATCAAATCCCTATTTTGTAGAATAGATTTTAGAAAATAAAAATCTTCAATTGATATCTTTCTGAATCCTAGAGAACAGTTATTCATCTTATCACCACTTCTCTCCTATTATCTCAGTGATTGAACAATTTCAAAAACTGCAGTCATATCTTCTGCTATATAATCTGCGGCACTTTGATCAATAGCAGCTCGAGTTTCTTTATAAGCAATGGTAGGAATTCCAGCAGTTTTAGCTGCACTGATCCCATAAAATGAATCTTCGATAGCCACTGCCTGATTGGATGCTACATTTAATTTCTTCAGAGTATTCAAATAGATTTCAGGATTTGGCTTACTTTCTTTGACAAACTCGCCGCTATAAATTACATCAAAAGAATCTTGGATCCCACAAGCCGCCAAAACCTCAATAATGTGTTCGTAGGTCGACGAGGATGCAACAGCTAGTCGAATGCCATTTTCTTTTGACCAGTTTAAAATAGAAAGGATTTCTTTTCGAAAAAGCTGTTGATAATTAATGGCTCGATAAGCAACCTCATTGTATTCTTCAAAACGTACTTCTATTTCTTTTAAGGAATCATTGCTGCCAATAAATTTTCTCAAAGTTTTATAAAGCATATCATAAGATTGCCCAATAAGTTCTTCGAAATTCGTGTTTTCTTGGTTAAGTGTTGGATTTTCCTTCATTATGAATGCCTGTTGAATTCGGAAATCTTCAAATTCAGTATCGACAATCACACCATCCATATCAAAAATAATCGCTTTGAGCATTTCATTCTACCTCCTCTATTGGTGTTAGTATAGTTCGAATTATTGCAAACCCTTTCGTAAAAAGCAAATTGAACCACAAAAATAGCCAATTACGTCCCTTATCCACGTAGTTGGCTATTTTTTTATTTTATTCCTCAATGCTTTTAACTTATCTATTGAGATAATCTTTGATTGGTTTTCAGGTTGTTTATCATTTTCTTCTTTGTGCTCTTCAACTAGTTTGATGCCTCGATGCTCTGCACGAAAAATATTTCGCTTAATTTCTTCTACTTGAGCTAATTTATATAAAGCCTCTGGATCGTGGCGAAAAAGTTCTCTAGTTTTTCGTTCATGGATTCGTTCGGTTACCTTTTCATCAAAATAACTTATAACAGCGAAATTGATAATCAGAGCAATTAGAAGAAAATTATCCGTGACGCTTGAACCATTCACATACCCGTTGTTGAACAACCAAATGACAAAGCAAATAAGCGCAATAATGCTGAAGACTTGATAAACTCTCAGAGCCTTCTCTTTTTTGCTTCGATCAGCAAATACGGGTTTTGCCTCGTAATACAATGCAAGATAAAGTTTACGAGCCTCAGCAAATTCTGGCTGCGTCTTTTGGGCCGTTTCATAGGCTTCTTTCTTTGCAAAGCCCTGTACCTTCATATAGTATTTTGCTATCTTTCTTTTTCGGATCATTTGAACCCCCTCTTCGATTCTAAGATCATGAATATTTTGAAGATTCATAAGGTCTCTCCTTAGGTACGGAATTCTCATTTCAGCAACCTCTATTTTATCATTAAGTTAGCTGAAAGACTAAGAAATTATTTAATATTTTTCCGCTCGACTGAATTTACAAAAGAGAAATCCACTCAGATAAGCTTTTGCACTGAGTGGATCCATCTTTATATTTTTTTCAGAGCTTCTTTAATAGGAGTTTTTCCATCTCCCATTAAAATGACTTTTTTGATAGTGTTCTCTTGTTCGAGTAATTCGGCTAAAACAGCAGCAACATTCTCTATCGCGTTTTCGGATTTTTCAGTGATCTCCGTTGTAATTTTTCCACTGCCTGGAATTTCTTTTAAGCTTCCTGGCTGGAGAATCGTATAGTCTAAAGTGGTCTTATCAATTAGCCAATTATCTGAGAAAAATTTTGAGATGTTGTAATCTGTCAACGAACTACTCCATTTTTCTGGTTGCAAAGCGAATAACGAACTCAGGTGAATGTAACGCTTGATCCCTCTCTTTTCTACCGCCTGCATCAATTTAACTGCTCCGTAAAGATCGGTTTGTAACAAGTCCTTTCCTCTTGAGCCAGCGACAAAATAGACAGCTTCTACATCTGCTAAGGTATCGGCGATTTCATCAACACTCCCATGTAAATCTAAATGAACAGGCTGAACTGACTTGCTCGTTTTAATTGCATCCACTCGGCGAGCGCCTGCATAGATAAAATGCCCCTTCTTCTCTAAATTTTTAATTAATTCTTCTCCTACACGCCCGGTTGCACCTGCAATAAATAGTTTCATATAGATGATCCCCTTTCACCTCCACATGCTAACGCACTTTTGATGCTGAAACAACTATTTTCACTTATAATTGGATGAGCTATAAAACAACCAATTGGCTGTTTAAATTTTTTTATTGAACTTTATAATAAGAATCATTACGGAGGATACTTTATATGAGACATCCTCAATTATGATGTTACAAGGAGTTTTTCTATGACAAAAGCAGTGCTGACTATTGCTGGATCAGACACTTTAGCAGGTGGTGGTCTGCAATCGGATTTGAAAACATTTGAGAATTATCAATTATTCGGTGTCACGGCTATTACTTGTATCGCAGTGGTTAAGAATAGGGAATTTGAAATAAAGGATTTATCCTCAGAGCTTTTAAAGGATCAATTAAACACTATTGATGAAAGTTTGAATCTAGCTGGTATAAAGATTGGTTTAGTACATCAATTGGACTCTCTAGAAATCGTAAAGAACTTTCTTCAGTTTTTTCATGGTCCTATTGTACTAGATCCAGTTATGGCCTTTAAAGAAACGGATCGTGTTTACAGCAAGACTTATAGAGAGAAGCTGATTGAATTATTTCCTCTTGCAACGATTGTCACACCAAACTTAAAGGAAGCGGAGATTTTAAGTCAACAAAAAATTACTAATTTAGAGGAAATGAAACAGGCGGCTAAAAAAATAGTTGCGCTCGGCTCCCCTACTGTAGTGATTAAGGGCGGCGAACGACTTTCTGGTGATTTAGCTTCGGATTTGTTTTTCGATGGGACACAGCTAGAATTTTTTTCAAAACCGAAGTTGACTAGCGGTGCTATAAATGGTGCGGGCTGCTCATTTGCATCAGCGATTACCTCGAACCTAGTCTTAGGTGAACCGTTGATTGATGCGATTCGTCACAGTAAAGAATATGTTTATCAAGGAATCAAAAATGGTATCTTATTGAAAAACGGCGAAGGAAATGTTTGGTTTGGAGATCGTGTGAGAACGGAGGCAAAGGCATGAAAACAAAAGAGATGACAAAGCTTGCTATGATGGTCGCATTGACTGTTACCTTATCAATTCTATTTATCATCCCTATTCCTGCTACCAAGGGATTTGTCACACTTTGTGAAGTAGGAATTTATGCTTCTGCGTTGCTTTTTGGTCCAAGTGGTGGACTTTTGGTTGGTGCATTAAGCGGTGGTTTGATTGACCTGATCTCAGGGTATCCCGAATGGGCAATTTTTTCGATCATTATTCATGGTGTTCAAGGGTTGATCTTAGGACATTTCTATTCCAAGTATCCAAATAAGAAAGGGCTTGTTATAGGGTTCTTTTTTGCGAGCTTGTTCATGATCATCGGTTATGCGTTAGCAACGACCTTCTTATTTGGCTGGCCAGCCGGTTTAGCCTCATTACCAGGGAATTGCATACAAAATATTTTTGGTATCGCGGTGACAGTCCCTCTTTTTCATGCATTGCAGAGGGTATTACGCCATCCTCAATATAAATAGTTAATAGAAGGAAGTCATTCAAATGGAAAAAGAAAAATTACAACAACAATTAACAACGATTACGAAAGATGTTTTAGAAGCAGCAAACCTTAAAGCTGGTGATACTTTCGTCCTTGGTTGCACAACAAGTGAGATCGTTGGCGGCACTATTGGGAAAAACTCTAGTCAAGAGGTCGGACAATGGGTAATCGAAACCTTAAAATCCATTCTTGATCCAAAAAAAATATATTTGGCAGTACAAGGCTGTGAACATATTAATCGCGCAGTCGTTGTGGAGCGTGAGCTTGCTGAGAAAAAAGATTGGGAAATTGTTTCAGTCAAACCCGCTTTACACGCAGGCGGCTCTTGTTCTGTGGCTGCTTTTGAGCAATTCACGGACCCTGTCGAAGTTGAACACATTGTTGCCCAAGCAGGCATTGATATTGGCGATACTTCAATTGGCATGCATGTAAAGTATGTTCAGGTGCCTGTTCGTCCCTCTCTTCATGAATTAGGCGGTGCCCATGTCACTGCTTTGCGTAGCCGCCCTAAATACATTGGAGGTCCTCGTGCGACTTATTAGTAAAAAAATTCCCTGCGTAGAAGTTCGCAGGGAATTTTTTTATACAAATCGAGCAATCAATTGAAGAAGTTGTTGCGGCAACGTTGAAATATCAGAGATATCAACAAAGTTGTTCTCTCCGTATAAGTTTCTTAATTGTTCTTTATCCTCACCGATAGCGCAAGCGATAAATAAGATGCCTTTTCGTTCGTAGTCATCTAAAACAGATTGAATATCTTGCTTTGCTTTTTCACCAGTATAATCCGGTAAGGCTTTCGGTTGACCATCACTGATTGAAAGTAAAACCTTCGTATCAGCAGCTTGCTGGCTTAATTTTTCGGCTAATAATCGAAGGGGGACACCATCACGGTTGTTTTGCCGTGGTTTCATGGTAGAAATCTTAGCTGCCATGAAATCATAGCCATCTTCAAATTCTTTGTAAGAATAAATGGATGTTTTTTCTCGTTGGCTAAGGTCCGCTGAATCGCCGTAAAGCATCAATGGTATATTGGTTTTTTCTGCAAAAAGACTTAAAGCAACTGCTGCTAATTTCGCATTTTGGATGCGATCGTCTCGCAGCATCGAACCCGATTCATCCACTCGGACTGCTAATGCTAATGAAGGCTGTTCACTAGGCGGATTCTTCTTATCAAAATTTCTCAAGTCTCCGTAAGCAACATGGCTCGGATTAAAACGCGCACCATAATATTTTCCACTCGAGAAGTCATTACTAACTTCTTTATTTAATAGATCATTTATTACACGGCTTAAGCTGTCTACCTCGGGCAGTACCTGTTGTGTAAGTTCTTGACCGTCTTTAATGGCGGCTTCATTGATAGTTGGTCGATGAAGAATGGTTCCTTCTTTAGCGTGTATCGTTTCTTTTAAGCTTTCTCGAATTTCACGATTACGTTCTTTTCGAATCGTCTTGTCCAATTCGGTCATTTCATCTAGCGACATAGCTGAACCAACCTTATCTTCCTCATCTACTGAAGCGCTCGTGCTTTCTGCTTCAGATTCTCCTCTTTCTGCCTCATCAGAAATCGTTGTGGCTTCGGCCTTTGTTTTTTCTTTTTCAGCAGCTTCCTCTATTTTTGTTTCTTTATTCTCAGTGGCGTCGTCCGTTTCTATTGCCTCATTTTTCAAGGTCGCTTCTTCTGCTTCTTCAAAGATATTTCGTTGATCCGCTTCAGCCTGGCTGATCCTCCTGCCCTGTCTTAGTTTTTGCAGGTTTCTAACTTGTTGAAGCTCAGTTAACAGCTTACTTTGTTCTAAAGCCTCCTGCAGAATTTTTAATTCTGTTTCGTCCGTTGTTAATTTGTAAAGGACTTTAGGAAATATACTTTCTAAAGGGTCCTGCCCTTGTTTTAAACTGTTGACCCAGAAGAAATAGGAGCGCATCCCTGCAACGCCCTTAATAGCATTCGCCTTAGCTGTTTCATCCAGTAAACGAATGATTTCTGCCATAATCTCTAGGTAATCTCGATCTGAAAAATTTGTTTTTGCAATCGCGCGCTCAATCATGACTTCAATTGAAGGGAGATCCATTTTTTCAGCGTGCTGTACTCGGTCACGTAAAGATTCATTCAGAGGACGATTGCCTTGATAGTTTCGATTTGTGGTAATAATGACTACACAATCGGGATGTCTGCGAATGATTCCAGTTGGAATATTCAGCAGCCCATTTGGCTCTAGTGCAGAGTTCAATGCGACTAAAACTGAAGCGTCACGAATTACAGTAGGTTCTTGTATTTCTAATAGGTACCCTTTTTGCATCGCGCGGACAATTTCTGAAGGATAGAACTTATACTCCACATTGGTTGGATAGTCCTCTTGGTCGATTCGCTCGATCAGATTGCTTAATCGTTCTCTAGCCTGTTCCTCAGTGATTTGAAAGTGCTTTTCTATTACTGAAAGTATCTCTTGCAAAGAATCTGTCTGATAAATGGCTTCTAATAATTCTTGGTCTTCATTATCATCGGCTGTGACGACAGGTAAGAGCGCGCCAAAGACATCCGTCTTATCCATATCGGCAAAACAAGTAACCTTGGTATAAGGAAGTTGCAGATCATCTGATAAGGCACGTGCTAATTGCGTCTTGCCGGAACCAGCATCTCCCTCAAGTAAAACATTCATTATTTTCATTTCTGGATCGAACCAATTATTTTTAATCTCTGACGCGATTCTTACTTCTTCCTCACTGGTTTTGTGACTAGCCGGCTTTCGCCAGATCATTTGCTGTTCAACTTTGGTAAACTTTCGTCCTTCTGTAATGACAAAAGTATTTTCCATTCTCTTCACCTCATCACTTAATTTCTAATAGCCTAATTCGTCTAGTAGGCGTTTTAATGTGCGATAGCGTTGGGCGATCAAGTCACCATCCTTGTTCATCGTGTCATTGAATAAAATGATATCTTCATCAATCTTTGGATTTTCTGTATCGACTTTGACTTCCATTCGTCCTCCTTGAAGACCAATAATATCTACTTTGGGATCTTCTGGATCATAAAATTTTTCATAGCGATAGGCATCTTGTAAATAAATACTTGATTGAGCTACTAAAATGGCTAAATCTAAAATCCGAGTAATTGGTAATTCCTCGGATTGACGGGACCATTTTTCACCAGTGTGTCGCCAAACTTTTCCAGAAATGTCCACTCGTCCACGATCGTTCCATTGAGCCAACCCTAAAGTTAACCCTTTTGCATCACTTTCCCAAGCATGGTGACCATCGATTTTATCGTAATCTTCTACTAAAAATACAGGTTTATGTTTTAAATTCGTTGGTATTTTCATTGCTACTCCTCCTAATGACCTCATTAATATTCTAGTTGAATAGGATCAAACAGGCGATTAATCTGTTTGATCACTCTTTAGTGAATTAGTAAATTACTAAACTACTGATGAAGAAAGAATACGCAATTCCGATGATTTTTGCAACTAACTCCTATTTAAGTATTCATTTTTTGTAATCCATAAAAAATGAATCTTATGTTCGTTGCGTATACCATTAAACTATACGCTTTTGTTACTTGTCTTGTGTGGAGCGTTTGTTTTACCTTTTACTTTTTTATAGACTGGGAAAAGTTTAACTGGCAACTAACTCCTATTTATGTAATCATTTTTTGTAACCCGCAAAAAATGAGTTTTATGTTCGTTGCGTATACCATTAAACTAAACTTCTCTATTGCTTGTCTTGTGTGGAGCGTTTGTTTTACCTTTACTTCTTTATAGACTGGGAAAAGTTTAACTGGCAACTAACTCCTATTTAAGTAGTCATTTTTTGTAACCCAAAAACATGAGTTATATGTTCATAGCGTATACCATTAAACTAAACGCTTTTGTTGCTTGTCTTGTGTGGAGCGTTTGTTTTACCTTTACTTCTTTATAGACTGGGAAAAGTTTAACTGGCAATTAACTCCTATTTAAGTAATCATTTTTTGTAACCCGCAAAAAATGAGTTTTATGTTCATAGCGTATACCATTAAACTAAACGCTTTTGTTGCTTGTTTTGTTCAAAACGTTCGATTTGGCTTGGTTTCCTTATGAACCGGGTATTGCCTTTTTGATAAAAAGAAAAACTCACTAACATTGTTAGTGAGTTGCATGCTATTTGGCTACGCCGAGGGCGATGGCTTTATCCCCTAAGTGGGTACCGATGACAGGCCCGAATGTTCCAATGTCAATCGTTGCATCTGGATACTTTTCACGTAGCTTTTCATATTCCTGTTGAGCAAGTTCTGGATTATTTCCGTGAATGACATAAATTCTTAATTCAGATTCATTTTCTTGACGGCGTTCCTCGATGATTTCTTCAGTACGCTGCAACGCTTTCTTTAATGAACGGATCTTTTCAGCTAAAACAATCTTTCCATCTTCAAAGGTTAGGATTGGTTTAATTTTCAATAAACCGCCGATGATCGCAGCACCATTGGTTAAACGACCTCCACGGACCAAATTATCTAAATCATCAACAATGATATACGCATTTGTAGTATCACGAATTTGATCAACTGCTGCCAATACATCGTCTAATGGTTTTCCTTGATCACTCATTTCCAAAGCTTTTTCTACCATATACCCCATTGGGACACTTGTAATCTTTGAATCATAAGGGATAACCTGCAGTCCTTCAATATCATCTTTGATCGCTGTCAAAGTACGGACAAAACCCGAGATACCCTCTGATAAATGAATACTAATTACCGTGTCGTATCCTTGTTCCTTAATTGAGCGATACAATTCGTAGACCTCACCTAAAACGGGTTGTGATGTTTTTGGGAAATCCTTGCTATTTTTTAGTTTCTGATAAAATTCCTCATAGCCAATATCTACGCCTTCTTCAAATGGCTCACCATCGATGATGACAGGAATTGGAATGATGAATAAATCTTTATGATTGCGCGTGCGTTCATTCAGATAAGCAGTGCTATCTGTCACGATCGCTAATTTCATAGTCGCTTCCTCGTTTCAATCAAAATTTACAATAATTATAATATAGCATACTCATAGATTGATGGGAATCAAAATCCGATTACTTCCCTAAAAACTCTTGAGCTGCTTGTGCATTTTGGTTTGTATCAACTGCTAAGGCACTGCCGGCATTAGCGGTATCGATATAAGACCATGAACCATCCACTGGTAAGGTCAAGCGATCGATTCCGACCACAGCTTTACCGAAATTGAATAGATGCGTCAAAACGTATGTGTTGGGCATATCGGTTGAAAGATAGCCCCAAATTTTTCCTGCAGCATAAGGACCGCGTAGTAAAACCAAAGGATTGATCAGCTGTCCAAAAACAGATTGCATTACTTGCTGTTGCCTGCGTACGCGTCCGAAGTCACCTTCTTCATCCATTCGGAAACGAGCATAGTTCAATAAGGTATGACCGTCCATTCGTTGCGGACCTTTACTAATAGGTGCATCAATGTATGAGCTCATGTCCTTTTCAGCATCAATTTGAACACCGCGAGGGAACAAGGCATCTACGCCTTTTTCAAACGTCTGAAAGTCCACCATGGCATAATAGCGACAATCGATTCCAAAATTCTCTTTTAAGGTTTGACGGACGAGATCCGCTCCCCCATAAGCATAAGCTGCATTCAACTTGTTTTGACCAACACCAGGAATATTGACATACATGTCTCGCATAAATGAGACAAGCTTGGCTTTTCCGAAGCCATCAACTTGCAGAACCATCATTGAATCAGAGCGCCCACTGATGTTATCACGGGTATCACTACCCAAAAGCAAAATATTGCGTTTCCCATTTTCCGATGTCGCGCCATTAAACTCTTGTGTCTCAATTTTTGGCATTGAGGAATCGTGCTTTGCAGCGAAATTCCCGATACCGAAAGAAATGACAGAATACCCTAAAAGAACAACCAAAATCATAATTACCCTTCGGCGCCAACTTCGCTTTTTCTTTGGTTTCTGTTCATAAGGATTTTTGGGCTTTCGTTTAAAAGGATTCTTAAGAGGATTTCTAAATGTCGGGAATTTGACGTTGAATCTTTTTTTCTTTGGCTCTTGATAATGATCCTCATAGTAAAACTCTTCTTCTGGTTCTCTATAGGATTCTTGTGGCTCTTCATAGTGTAACGGTTCTTGGTCTGCTTTTTCGTTCTTCTTCATTTCACGACGAAAGCCAAAAGGTTTTTTCTCCTCCTTCTGACTTTCCTCATGAATCTTCTTATATTTATCCATTCGGCTCATAGTGCACCTCTTCATCTCATTACTATTATTAATAAAATAGCAAATCATCTGCACTTTGTCTTATTTTTCCCAAAAAAAATTAGAAAACCTTAACTACTAAGATTTTCTAACCTTTGGAAGATATGTTGGATAATCGCCGATCAATGTGACTGCGAAGTTTTTCTCTTTTAATTGAAGCAATACTCTGCTGAGTTTTTCTTCTTCAGGCGTTTCCAAGTCAATAATAAAAAAATATTCTCCTAGCTTTGTCTTTTGTGTGCGAGATTCAATTTTGGTTAAATTAATGCTCTCTGCTGCAAAAATAGCTAAGCATTGATACAATGCGCCCGGATGATCCGAAGCCAAATCAAATAGAAGAGTAGCCTTATTTTTCCCTTGAGGTAAATCTCCTGTTAGGGGTTGTTCCCCGAGTACCCAAAAACGTGTTTCATTTTCACTGATGGATTGAATGTTTTCTTGGACAATCGTTAACCCAAACTGTTCCGCTGCGTCACGGGACCCGATTGCTGCATAGCGCTGGTTCGGATGATCAGCGACCTTTTGAGCTCCTTGTGCTGTAGAACCGATCTGCTCAATGTCTACAGTAGGAAAGTGCTTCATCAGAAATACTTGAGATTGTGCTAAGGCTTGCTGATGGCTACAAATAAGCTCTGTTTTCTCCCAAGTTTCAGCATGCGCAGGATGGACCATTAACTGCTGCTGGATAGGAAGCACGATCTCTGCTTGAATTGTCGGCAGCGTTTGGAAAATTAGGTCAAGAGTCGGTAACACAGAACCTTCAATCGTATTTTCAATGGGAACGACACAATAGTCTAATGCTCCTTTACGTTGCTCTTCCAATAATGCTGTAAGGGATTCATAGGGCAGGAGGACTTCATCATTGAAAAAGTTTCCTGCCGCGCTATAGGTAAATGAGCCCCTAGGTCCCAAATAACCAACTTTCATTATGATGCAACCTCAACCTGCTGAATGATTTCACTAACAATATCCTTTGGCAGTTTTTCTGAAGTATCTACAGTAATTTTGGCAAGTTTTTCGTAAAGCTTTTCTCTTGAAAAGAATAAACGCTTCAAATCTCCATCATCATTTTTAATCGCTAGTGGTCGAACATTCACCTTGTCTTCCCGAATTCTTTTGACCAGTACATTTGCATCTGCTTTTAGATAAACAACTAATTTATCGGACAAAACTTTTTGATTTTCCTTTTGAAGAATCACGCCGCCGCCTGTAGCAATGACAGATTCTTCATTCAACGCTTCCTTTAAAAGATTTGTTTCATGTTCTCGGAAAGAAGCTTCTCCGTGTTCTTCAAAATATTCGCTGATCGGCTGACCGATCCGTTCAACTAAAACATCATCCATGTCTACCACACGGGCATTTAACGTCGTTGCAAGTTCTTTACTAATCGTAGTTTTTCCAGCTCCCATAAAGCCGATCAAGACAATTGATTCCATTAGGCATTCTCCATTCATTTTGAGTACTTTATAATTAAAAACATCAACCTTCATTTTTTACTAAAGCTATATCAATGACGCTAGATCAATAAAAAAGTTTGGATAAGAGATATTAATCGCTTCAGGATTATTGAGTTCTACGGTATCTTCTGTCAATAGAGCGGCGATTTGAAGCATCATACCGATGCGGTGATCCCCATGACTATCAACAGTGCCGCCATGCAATGGTGTTGGGCCATGAATAATTAGGCCATCCTCTGTTGTTTCGATGTTTGCTCCTAATTTGTTTAATTCTTGAGCCGTTGCGTCGATCCGATTGGTTTCCTTTACTTTTAATTCTTCCGCGTCTCGGATGACTGTCGTTCCCTCTGCTTGAGTTGCTGCTAATGCGATTACTGGAAGCTCATCAATCAAACGAGGAATAATTTCTCCCTTAATCTCCACAGCCTTTAACGGTGCTGCTTTGATTTGTAAGTCTGCTGCCTGATTTTGCGAATCAACCGAGCCTTCTTGAATGTCTGCCCCCATTTCTTGTAGCACATCTAAAATTCCTGTTCGTGTAGGATTGATTCCCACGTGCTTCAATTGAAGGTCGCTATCGGCTAACAAAGTAGCAGCGACTAGATAGAAAGCAGCCGACGAAATGTCTCCTGGAACAGTTACTTTCTGCCCGACAAGCTGTTGTCCGCCTGACACAGTAATCGTTTTATCATCTACCGAAATGTTTCCGCTGAATTGTTTGATCATTTCTTCTGTATGATTGCGTGATTTTTCTTTTTCAATAATAGTAGTCAAACCTTCAGCCTGTAATGCTGCGAAAAGAATCGCAGATTTTACTTGTGCACTCGCGATGGGCATTTCGTAGGTGATCGCTGATAATGGACCTCCTTCAATTTCAATCGGAGGAAATTCACTGCCTTGTTCTCCTTGAAGATTGCCCCCCATCATTCTCAAAGGTCCCATGACACGTTCCATCGGTCGACGATTCAAGGATGCATCGCCAGCGATTTTCGAATGAAAAGTTTGGCCGGCCAATATTCCTAAGACCAAGCGCATTGTCGTGCCGGAGTTTCCAGCGTCTAAAATCTGCTGAGGTGCTTGTAGATGCTTAAAGCCTTTTCCTTCAATGCTTATCACTTCGCCGTCATCGTCGATCGTAACACCTAAGGCTTTAAAGACAGCGACGGTGCTCAGACAATCCTCCGCTCTTAAAAAATTATGAACCGTTGTCTTCCCATGACTGATTGCGCCAAACATAATGCTGCGATGTGAAATAGATTTATCTGCTGGTACAGTCAATGTACCACTTAGCCCTGATTTATTTTTCAATAGTTTCATTTGTTCAACTCCTTCTGCGACAACGAAAATCTGCTTCCTCGATTAATAATTGTCCCTTTTCCAGATCTGCTTGATTTTTGAAAGAAAGTTCTAAAACACCGAAGATATCTTCACGTGTTTCTTGAATTTTCAGATTAATGATGGAAATGTCTGCATTACTAATGATCGTCATGACTTTGGCAATTGCCCCAGCGATATCAGGAATATCGATATAAAGGTCATAGAACGCTGGAATTACACCACGATCTTTTGATGGTAAATGATCCCGCGAATGCTTTGCCTGACTAAAGAAGTCATAAATGGCCGGTTGGTCCTCTTGAACCAAGCTTTCTCTGATTTTGGACATTTCCTCTTGCCAGCCGCTGATTAAATCTAATAGGATCGTGCGATTTGTGAGCAAAATATCTGTCCACATCTGTGGATCAGAGGAAGCGATACGTGTAATATCTCGGAACCCGCCTGCTGCGAGCTGAGTGGCGCGAGGATGCTCCTCTGTCAGTTGATCGCTCATTTTTACTAGACCTGATGCGACAATATGCGGTAGATGGCTTAAAACACCAACAATTTCATCATGAGACTCAGGCTCAATCACAACGAACTTCGCTCTGGTCGGTTCCAGTAACGCCATTAGCGGTTCAACGTTTGCCCCTTCAGGCGGTGTCAAAATGTAATAAGCCTCCTCGAAAAGATTTGGATTTCCAGCCTTCACCCCTGACTTATGAGAACCAGCCATCGGATGTCCTCCGATAAAGGTAAATGGCAGGCTTTTCGCTAACTTCATGACTTCATTTTTTGTACTGCCTGTGTCTGTTACGATCACGGTTTCTTTTAGCGGCAAACGTGCCAGCTCGTGCAAATAATGCAAGGTGGATAAAACGGGTACGGCTAAAATAATAATATCCATCTCAGGTGCTCTTTCAATAGAAGCAATTTCATCAACTAATCCAACTTCATTCGCAATTTGCCGAGTCTCTTCCGAATAATCCCAGCCAAACAGCTCAATTGTTGGTTGTTTGATTGCTCTGCAAAGCGAAGCGCCGATTAGACCAAGTCCTAAGACGAACACTTTTTTTCTCATAGACGTCCCCTCTCTCTTAAAAGTTTTTGATTTCCTTTCGGTATTCTGCTACCGCATGTTGTAATTCATCTATGGTATCTGATGAGAATTTTTCTAGAATTTCTTCAGCCAATACAGTTGCGACTACATGCTCCGCAACTACAGAAGCAGCTGGTACCGCAGTGCTATCAGAACGCTCTACACTTGCTTTATAAGGTTCCTTCGTATCAATATCTACACTCATGAGTGGTTTGTATAACGTTGGAATGGGCTTCATGACTCCTCGGACAATAATCTGTTCTCCATTAGTCATTCCGCCTTCAAAGCCGCCAAGATGATTTGTTGTTCGGCTGTAGCCTTCATTCCATACGATTTCATCCATGACCTTGGAGCCTGGTTGATGAGCTGCTTCGAATCCGATACCGAACTCTACCCCTTTGAAAGCATTGATGCTCATCATGATTTGAGCGATCTTTCCATCTAATTTTCGATCCCATTGAACATAGCTGCCTAATCCTGCAGGAACGTTGTCTGTTCGCACTTCAACGACACCACCAATGGTATCTCCTGCCTTTTTCGTTTGGTCAATCAATGCCTTGACCGATTCCTCTACTGATTCATCGACCATATTGACTTCTGAAGCAGCTGTTTTTGCTTTGATCTCGTCAACACTTAATTCTGTAGGAATGGCAGCTTCAATCCCACCTAAAATAGCTACGTGACTGGCGATCTCGATATCTACTGCCGCTAGAATTTGCTTAGCAAGGGCGCCAATCGCTACTCGCATCGTTGTTTCACGAGCGGATGAGCGTTCTAGCACATTTCTTAAGTCACTGTGATGGTATTTCATTCCGCCAACAAGGTCCGCGTGTCCTGGTCGTGGTTTTGAGACCCGACGTAATTTTTCTTCTTTTTCAGCCACTGGCTCAACAGACATAACCTTCTGCCAATTTTTCCAATCACGATTTTCAACGGTCATGGTAATTGGAGAACCTAATGTCTTGCCGTGACGGACCCCAGATGTGATCCGAACTTGGTCTTTTTCGATCTTCATTCGCCCGCCGCGTCCATACCCGCCTTGCCTTCTAGCTAATTCTTGGTTTATTGCTTCAACAGAAAGTGCTAGTCCTGCTGGAACACCTTCGATGATCGTAGTTAATTCTGGTCCATGAGATTCTCCAGCTGTTAAGTAACGCATAAACTACTTCCCTTCTATTAGATACTCTTTAAATTCTGTTAGTTTTATTTTTTGGATGTACGCTTTTCCTATCTCTTTTAGCAATACGATATTCAAGCTGTCCCCTCGTGCCTTCTTATCATGAGTGATGGCTGTATAGAACTTCTCAGCATCCCAAGGCTGATAGGCAACCGGTAATTGATACTTTCGATTCATAGCAATAATTTGGTCTGTAATACCGGTAGGAGAAAGGTTCTTTTCCTCAGCGGTTTCTAAAATTTTAACCATTCCGATTGCTACCGCTTCGCCATGACTGATTTCTCCATATCCTGCGGTGTTTTCAATCGCATGACCAATTGTATGACCAAAGTTCAGCAACAATCGAGAGCCATTATCAAATTCGTCTTCTTCTACAACAGTCTTCTTAACGTTCAATGCTTTAAGAATGATGGCTTCACTATGAATGAGAAGGTCTTGGATTCCTGTTAGTTCTTCAAGATCTTTCCATAATGAAGCATCACTGATCGCCCCACATTTTATAATTTCTGCTATCCCTTCACGTACGCGAAGCTCAGGCAAAGTGGTCAATGTTTCTGGATCAATCAATACACCGTCCGGCTGAGCAAAGGTACCGATCATATTTTTTGCTTTGCTTGAGTTAACCGCCGTTTTACCACCAATACTAGAATCTACCTGTGCCAATAACGAAGTAGGTATTTGGACAAAGGCGATTCCTCGCATGTAAGTGGAGGCGACAAAGCTAGCTAAATCACCAACAACACCTCCACCTAGTGCGATCACCGCATCGCTGCGAGTAAACTGTTCATCAGCTAGAAATTCATAAAGTTTGTTTGCCATATCCAACGATTTACTGCTCTCTCCAGCTGGTACAGCATAATGACAGACTTCATAGTTCTTTAACTGCTGAAGGATTTTTTCACCATAAATAGGAAAAACATGTTCGTCACTAATAATTGCAATCTTTTTATTTTTCCAAAGAGAGGCGATCCAGTCGCCGACTGAATCTAACCCATGACGCTTGACGATAATCTCATAACTTTTTTCCGGTAAAACTATCTCCATCAATGGTTCCCCCTATTTAATAAGTGAAGGTTCTTTGGTTAAATCTTTGATTTTTTGCATTGCTTCTACTAGTATCTCTACTTCGCTCATCATCGTTAAGTAATTCTTCTCATTTAATGATTGTTCACCGTCAGACCAAGCATGTAATGGGTCTGGATGAATCTCTACGATCATCCCATCTGCCCCACTGGCAACGCCTGCACGAGCCATTGGTGCAACAAGATCCCAAACACCTGTACCATGACTTGGATCAACAATGATCGGGAAATGACTCAATTTTTTAATCAAAGGAACCGCACTTAAATCAAATGTATTCCGTGTTGCTGTTTCGTATGTTCGAATCCCACGTTCGATGAAAATAATTTTTGAGTTTCCTTGAACAGCGATGTATTCCGCAGCGTTCAACCATTCTTGAATGGTTCCTGAAATCCCGCGTTTTAAGCCGATTGGTTTGCCGGTTTTTCCGACTGCCTCTAACAAACGGAAGTTTTGCATATTGCGAGCACCGATTTGAATGATATCTGCGTATTGGCAAACAACATCAATATGTGCTTCATCCATAACCTCTGTGATGACTTTTAATCCATGAGCATCAGCGGCTTTACGCATAATCTTCAAGCCTTCTTCTCCTAAGCCTTGGAAAGCGTATGGAGAAGTCCGAGGTTTGTAAGCACCGCCCCGCAGGATTTTTGCCCCACCGGCTTTTGCCATGCGAGCTGTTTCCATGATTTGTTCTTCACCTTCAACGGAACAAGGGCCTGCCATTGTTACAAAACTACCGTCACCGATTTTCACTCCATCAACGTCTACTACTGTATCTTGAGGGTGAAATTCTCTTGAAGTGAGCTTGTAGGTGTTCGAAATAGCGACGGCCCGTTCAACGACACTGTATGCTTGAAACGGAACATTTTGAATAATCTTTGGATCTCCTAGCAGCCCCAATACTAGACGGTCTTTTCCGTGATTGATTTGTACACCTAATCCTTCTTCTTTAATACGGGATAAAATAGGAGATAATTCTGCTTCTTGAATACCTTTTTTTATAATTAAGATCATAGTAATAACTTCCTTCACTTTTTATTTTTTGATTGTTTCTTCCAATAACGGTTGGATTTGTTCAACAGGCATTTCCTTGCCTGTCCATAATTTGAAAGCGGCGGCTCCTTGATACAACAGCATCCCTAAACCATTCACTGCTTTTGCACCGGTGGCCTTCGCAGCTTTTAATAACTGGGTTTCAGCTGGATGATAAATGACATCAAAAACTGGCAGGTCTTTTCTTAATAATGACGGATCGGGCAACGGCATTTGCTCTGTCTTCGGTGCCATCCCAATATTCGTCGCATTGATCAATAGATTGCTTGCGGCTAATGATTCACTTAATTGTTTTTCATCGGCTAAATCATGCAGTTGGATCTGACAGTGGGTCTCCTCCGCTATCATCGCCAATTTCGGCTCAATTTTTTGATAGAAGTCATCTTTAATGTTAAAAACATCAATGGCCTCTACCCCATCAATCGCGGCTTGTGTGATAATTGCTGTTGCGGCTCCACCAGCTCCGAGAATCGTCATTCTCTTGCCGATGATCTCTATCCCGTTTTGTTTCAAGCTTTCCATACAGCCGATACCGTCTGTGATATGACCAATTAATTTGCCGTTTTGATTCACAATGGTATTGATCGCTCCAATCAATCGTGCGGCTTGGCTTAACTCATCGACGTACTTGACTGCTTCCATCTTGTGAGGCATCGATAAATTGATTCCCAGCATGTCAAGATCGCGAATGGCTTGAATGCTTTGGCCAAGTCGTTCTGGCTGAACATCAAAGCTCAAATAGACTGCGTCAACCCCCGTTGCTTGGAACGCTGTTGTATGCATCATTGGTGAAAAGCTATGTCTTGCTGGTAATGCATACAAACCGGCTAACCGCGTTCTTCCTGAAATTTCATTTTCCATCTTCCCTCACTCCTATTCCTAAATAATTTTTTTGACGTAAACACGTTACCGATCGTCCTTCGAATACGATTCCTTTACTCTGTTAAAAGAGAAAGTGTTCCTCGTATCCTTCATAATAAAGATTGTTTAACCTTCAATCAGCGATTTTAAAAAACGAAAAAGGCCCACTGTAGAAAATCTACAATGCGCCTAGTCTCCCATAAAAGATACCAAAGAAAAAGCCACTATAGATTTTCATCTATGTGGCGTTAAGTCGAACTTAAAATCCTTAGCCATCATAGATACAAACTTGTTGTCGTTTGCATCCATGAATCATGAATACAAACCTATCTAAAATAGCTAAAGTAATAATTATTCAGTTGTGTGTGCGTACTCTTATTCGTATTCATAAAAATCGCTCCAAACTGATTTAAGATTGAACTTAGTATAGATTTGTTTTTCTAATAAGTCAACCCATTATTTTAATTTTCTGTAAAAAAATTTTATTTACATTACTTCAGCTACTGTCTCGCTCTCTTCAAATAGCAGGAATAAATCTGCCAACGTCATTCGTTTTTTCTCTTCCCCATGAATATCTTTAATGATCTCTCCCTTTTTCATCACGATCACGCGATCGCCGTAATGTAGAGCATCCTCCATTTTATGGGTGACCATTAAACAGGTGAGGTTTTCTTCTTTGATTCGTTGGTCTGTCAGCTGCATCAATTGTTTAGCTGTTTTAGGATCAAGCGCAGCTGTATGTTCATCTAATAGTAATAAGTCCGGTTTTGTGATCGTCGCCATCAGTAAGCTTAAGGCTTGCCGTTGACCACCAGAAAGAAATCCCGTTGGTGTATCTAAATGGTTTTCTAGTCCATTCCCAACTAATTTACACAATTCGCGATACATGTCTTTCTTTTGATTCAATTGTCGCTGACGTAAGCGTCTTTTTTGTCCGCGTTTTTCAGCTAAACCTAGATTTTCTGCGACTGTTAAGCGTGGTGCCGTCCCCATCTTAGGGTCCTGGAACACGCGAGAAATCGAGGTAGCTCGTTGTTCTTCTGAAAGCTTAGTCAAATCTTTCCCCATAACAGAAACCGTTCCGCTATCTAATTGCAGGCTACCAGAAATACTATTGAAAAGGGTACTTTTCCCAGCGCCATTTCCGCCTAAAATCGTAACAAACTCACCCGGGGCAATCGACAAGTCCACATTGTTTAGAATTTTTCGTTTATCGTTTACACCGTTACTAATTGTTTTGCTGGCTTTTTTTACCTCTAATGCATTCATCCGATCACTCCTCCTTCTCCAAGCCGGTTTTTAAATTCAATGTTTCTTTTAAACGCGGGATCATCAAACACAAAGCCAAAATGATTGAAGAGAAAATCTTCAAGTACGTAGTATCTAATCCAGCTTTGATAATGATCAAGATCAATAGTTGATAAATAATACTTCCTAAAACAATAGCCACTAATCGTTCAATAAATGTGACTTCGCCGTATAGAACTTCACCGATGATGATCGAAGCTAATCCGATAACGATCACCCCGACACCTTTTCCAATATCCGCATAGCCGTCATTTTGAGCAATAAGTGCTCCTGAAAGTGCAATGACACCATTTGATAGGGTTAAACCGATCACTTTCATGCGATCCGTATTGATACCGATGGAACGAGCCATGTTTTCGTTATCACCGGTGGCGATGTAGGCTTGCCCGAAATCTGTAAAGAAGAAGAACAATAACAAAGCAACGATGAACACAATTGCGATCAAACCTAACAGAACAACATCAAAATGGTCGGGTAAATTTAAATTGGTAAAAAAATCTTGAATCTTCGGCTGTTTTAAAAGAGACAAGTTCGGTGTCTGCATGATAAACAGCATAACTGAGTTCAATCCAGACATCACTAGAATTCCAGCTAAAATGACCGGGATTTTCCCTTTTGTATACAGCATACCGGTAACAAATCCGGCACACATTCCAGCAACGATCCCTAAAAGAGTTGCGAGAATGGGAGACACACCATTCGTGATCGCGGTCACGCAAACAGCACCGCCTAATGGAAATGATCCCTCAGTTGTCATATCTGGGAAATTTAAAATTCGGTAGGTCATAAAAATGCCTAAACCTAAAATTCCCCATAAAAATCCTTGTCCTATCGCTGAAATTACCATTTGTCTACTCCCCTTTAACTACTTCTGCTTGTTCTTTGATTTTCTCTGGAATCGTAATTCCTAATTCTTTTGCTTTGTCTTCATTAATGATCATGTCTCCATAATCAATCACATTCACTGGTGTATCGGCTGGTTTTGCTTTGCCGCTTAAAACATCTGCGGCCATTTTTCCAGTTTCCACTCCTAAGTCAAATTGATTTTGTCCTACTGTCGCGATACCGCCTTCTTTTGCCATATTGTCCACCGAAACAAAGACAGGTTTTTTCGCTTTATCGGATTCATTGATCAAAGTCTGGAAGGCACTAGCGATCGTGTTGTCTTGTGGAATATAAAGATAGTCAGTTTCTTGGCAAGCCTGTTGTGTAATCTGTGCAATATCATTGCTTGAACTGATCGCATATTTTTTTACCGTCAATCCGTCTTTTGTTGCACGTTTTTCCGCCCGTTCAATTTGTGACTTAGAATTTTCTTCAGAAGATGAATAAATCATCCCGACTGTTTTAGCATCGGGGAACATTTCTTTTGCCATATCCAACTGTTGATCTACTGGAGTTAAATTGTTAACCCCTGTCACATTGCCGCCTGGATTCTTTAAATCGGTGACTAATCCAGCACCAATCGGGTCACTGATTGCTCCCATAATGATCGGTTTATCACTGGTTGCATTTGCTAGTGCTTTTGCGGCCGGTGTTGCGATACCAACTAGGACGTCAGAATTCTTTTCTAATAGCTGCTGACTCATGCTGTTCAACTTGCTTTGATCGCCTTGACCGTTTAAAAATTCGATTTTGATGTTCTTACCGTCTTCATAGCCTTCTTCCTTTAGTCCTTCAATCACGCCATCCTTGATTTGATCAAGAGATGGATGACTGATAAATTGCAGGATGCCTACTGTCTGCATTTCTTCTTTTTCTTCACTCACATTCGTCTGGCGCGACCCCATTTGATAAGCGAATACTCCGATTAATACGACAGCTAATGCGATAATTGATCCAATAATTCCTTTATTTTTCATTCTTTATTCCTCCGATTTTTTGTTTTTTGTTCGTAAATGGTAATACTGCGAAGAGCAGAAATGACAAAAAAGACAACTACCCAAAAGTCCACGGTAGTTGTCTTAGAAAAAACAAAAACCGCATAGATGGTCTCTATGCGGGAATAAGCATCAGAAAATATCCAGCATAGATACAAAATTTAGAAGTTGTCTAAACGTTGTATCTATGAGTGAATTCATAAATACAACTTATCTACGCCAGTTTTGCCAGCTATTCAATTGATTAGATAAGTTTGCGTGTCTCATGAATGTCACTCCTTTTTTTATGTTGAGGTTAGTTTATCGGAAATAAAAACAGCTGTCAACTCTTTTTATTAAAAAAAGCTCATTTATTTTATTCGAATTCTCATTTTATTTTTTAAGATCCCACATAGGTAATCGATTCAATTCTGGGATAAACTCATTGTTTAAGTCTTTTAAGCTTTCAACGACAAAGCGATTTTTCTCTTTGCCATTATGGAAAAAAATAAACGTGACTTGACGTGGGTCCAACTGATAGTTCTTGGCAATGGTTTCACTGTCATACACAATTGGGTAATAATAGAATTTGCGATTTAGCATGGTCTGTTGAGTTGGGTCATCAAGAACTGTCATAACATTTTCAAAAGAAGTTCCCTTTGGTTGACTGAACATGATGGAGATCGCTTTGGTATCCTTGATTTTCTGATCAACGGTTTGGTAGTTTAACGGAATCAAGTGATCTGACTTCAAAGAATCAAAGACCAATTCGTCTAATTGATCTTGTCGAATCGTTTTTTGAGCAAAGGCTGCAGAGGCAGAAAAAATGAGCGCAAAAATAACCAAGCTTATGGCGATCATTAAGGAACGACGCTCATTTTCTGAAACAATAATGATAAATTTACGCCAAAAAGTAAGTATTTTATCTTTAGTTTTTGCTAAAAATCGGTCCATGAGTCGCCCTCCTTGCTTATCATTATATTATTTTTCTCTTAAAACCGCTACCATCAAGGACAGATTTTGTTTTTTTCTTTCCTCGATCAGATTTTTCGTGTTCTATATTGGATTGTTAGCGTTTTATTTTAATGCTATTATAATAATGACAACTTAAATTGAGGAGGTTTTTTGATGAGCAGTATTGAACATTTTTCACGTAAAGAGATCACGAAAAGTAATCGTCTATTTTCCAGTATTCGCAGTGTCATCGAGACAGCGTTTTATGGGAATAATGTCACACGTATTCGCCATCTTACAGATGCGTATGCGCTAGCAAAATCAAGCCCAGGAACTATCACTACCGATCTTGATGTCGCTTATACGAGTAGATTGCAGCTGCCGACTGATGCAAAAGTTCTTGTGACAAATGACGGTAAAATTGTTGGACGAACGGCTGCAGCGCGTCGTATTATTGGTCAGCAGGGAATCGATAATGCCTTTTACAGTGAATTGCTGAGAGAAGCCGTCTTCAAAGCACGTTCGAAAAAGTTTTATTCTGGCGAAGTCATTGTGGGGCTGGATGAAGAATTCACTGTTAAATCACATCTAATGGTTCCGGCTGATTATAGTCCTAACCTCTACTCTTATTTACTGAATTTTCAAATTGGTGATGCTAAGCATCTGTTCTATCAACAATCTGATGAGATTCATACAGGAGATATTTTTATCTTTGCTGATCCAGATTGGGAGCATCCTGATTTTCCCGATGGCGTGGTTGTTATTGACCCTCTCCATAATTGCGCTGGAGTGCTAGGGTTACGCTATTTTGGAGAATTGAAAAAAGCGACTTTGACCTTAGCTTGGGCAACCGCTCATCGAAATGGTTTTATCGCCTGTCATGGCGGTATGAAGCAATATTTGCTAGAGGATAAAAAATATACGATGGCGGCATTTGGCTTGTCAGGTTCTGGTAAGTCTACCATCACACTAGCAAAACCTAAAAATAAAGGTGAAGTACATGTTCTTCACGATGATGCTTTTGTCATTTCGAAAAAGAAAGGTTCAACGACTGCTTTGGAGCCAGCCTATTTTGATAAGACTCAAGATTATCCAATGACAAGCGAACAAATAAAATATATCGTAACAGCACAGAATGTTGGCGTTACCTTAGACGAACAAAACAAGAAGGTTCTAGTCACAGAAGATATTCGCAATGGGAATGGCCGCAGTATAAAAAGTCGGTATGCTACACCGAATCGGGTCGATCATATCGCTGAAAAGGTAGACGGCCTTTTCTGGATCATGAAGGATGATAGTCTGCCGCCAGTAATAAAAATTGAAGATCCTTCCCTTGCGGCTGTTTTTGGTGCGACCCTTGCCACGAAACGTTCAACGGCTGAAAATGTTGTTGGTGAAGTTACGGATCAATTAGTGATTGAACCGTTTGCCAACCCTTTCCGCTGCTATCCGTTGCAGGAAGATTATCAAGACTTTAAGGACTTGTTCCAAAAACAAAAAACAGCTTGCTTTATTTTAAATACTGGTGATTTTAAAGGAAGGAAAGTGACACCGGATGAAACCCTCGGCAGTATCGAAAAAATCGTTGATGGAACTGCGGAATTTAAGCCATTCGGCCCTCTGAAAAAAATCAGCTATTTGCCAGTCAAAAAACATGAGCCAGATTTTAACAGCCATCATTACTTGATTCATTTAATGACAAGGCTTGAGACGAGACTCGCCTTTGTTCAATCTCGTAAGACCTATCAGGGTGGCTATGATCGTTTGCCTAATGAAGCAGAACAACTGCTCCTTCAGCTACTTGACGAACTTCATAGTTATAAGGAATCAATAAGCGTTTAAGAGAACAGGGATTACGCCAATGACTTATTTGGTCATTGGCGTTTTTTTGTTTATAATAGATATATTATGAATAGAAATGAGGGATAAAAAATGTCCTTTGATGGAGTTTTTACCCACGCAATGGTCCGAGAGCTGAAAGAACAGCTTGTTTCAGGAAGAATCTCCAAGATTCACCAGCCCTATGAAAATGAAGTTGTCCTAGTGATTCGTGCACGAGGAAAGAATCGACGCTTATTACTTTCAGCCCACCCTAGCTATGCACGTATCCAATTGACAGAGATTGCTTATACGAATCCCGACAATCCACCCAATTTCGTTATGATGCTACGGAAGCATTTGGAAGGAGCAATTTTAGAAGATATTCATCAGGTTGATAACGACCGCGTGGTTCATTTTACTTTTAGTAAGCGAGATGAATTAGGTGACTTGCAAAACATCGTCCTCATTGTAGAATTGATGGGACGTCATTCAACCATCGTCTTACTAAACAAACAAACTGGCAAAATTTTAGATGCGATCAAACATATTGGGCATTCCCAAAATACTTATCGTTCCATTCTGCCTGGCAGTGAATACGTTGAACCGCCTAAACAAGAGCAACTAAATCCTTTCCATGCGTCTAAGGAACAGGTCTTCACCCTTCTGTCTACAGCAGAAACACTGGATAGTCGATATTTACAGCAGAATTTTCAAGGTCTGGGCAGAGATACCGCAGAGGAATTGATCTATCAATTTTCCGAAAGACCTAATGAAAAAATGGCGGTATGGGAGACTTTTTGGCTGAAAATTCAAAAAGAGATTCAGCCGACGTTAGGTGTGAAAAATAACAAAGAATTCTTTGCCCCTCTAGTCTTTGAAACGTTTGATAAAACGGAAACATTCTCTAGTTTGAGTGAGTTGCTCGATGCCTTTTATGGAGAAAAAGCGGAAAAAGATCGGGTTAAACAGCTAGGAAATGATCTGATTCGTAAAGTAGATAATGAAATCAAGCGCAATCAGACCAAACTCGCAAAACGTGAAAAAACGCTGAAGGATTCTGAAAATGCCGAAGAATTTCGTCGTGACGGGGAATTACTGACCACCTTCATGGCACAGGTACCACGAGGTGCTGAAAGTGTTGAGTTAGAAAACTATTATGAAGAGAACACACCCATTACGATTAAGCTGAATCCAGCATTAACACCGAACCAAAATGCGCAGAAATACTTCCAAAAATATCAAAAGTTGAAAAACGCAGTCAAACTAATCTACGATCAAATCGTGGAAGCAAAAGATGAGATCGCCTATTTAGAGACTGTCCTTTCTCAGTTAGAAATTGCTGGTCCGATGGATATCGAGGTTATCAAGGAAGAACTTGTCGCCAGCGGCTACCTGAAGAAAAAACGCAGTAAGAAAAATCGGAAGCAAGCCCCTTCCAAACCTGAACGCTTCATTGCCAGTGACGGAACAGAAATATTAGTAGGAAAAAATAACCTTCAAAATGATCAACTAACGTTAAAACAAGCACGTAAAACCGATATTTGGCTTCATGCAAAAAATATTCCAGGCTCTCATGTCATTGTAAAAAGTGAGAATCCTAGTGAAGAAACCCTGCTAGAGGCTGCTGAGTTAGCCGCTTATTTTTCCAAATTCCGGCAATCTGCGCAAGTACCGGTGGATTATGTCGCAGTAAAGTATGTTCATAAGCCGAATGGCGCAAAACCAGGGTTTGTCATCTATGAAAATCAAAAAACATTGTTCGTTACACCAGAGGAAGCAGTCGTTGAGCAATTACGAAAAAACGGAACAGCCTAGCTAGGCTGCTCCGTTTTCTTTGTTTTCTTCGTTGTAATTTTTACCCCTAAAATCTCTAGGAAAAAATTGAAAATCGGAATACCGACGATCAATCCCCAAACACCTAAAAATTTTTCACTGAACAATAAAATAACGAATGTATAGAATATTGGTAACTTCGTCCGGCTGGACATAAACTTCGGATTCAAAATATACGCTTCAATACAATGCACTACAACAATTAGGAGCAGTACATAGATGACTGTCTGGAGACCACCTGATGAATAGGCAATCAACGTTAGCGGAATACAAGAGAAAATTACTCCTGCGACTGGAATCAGACTCAAAAAGAAAATCATAATAGCCAGCGTAGGCAATTGAGTGAACCCAATTAATCCAAGTCCTATGGTCGTAATAACTGTGTTCACTATTGCAATCAATAATTGAACCTCTACGACAACACCAAACGTTTCAACGAATACCTTCGCAAAGTAATACAAGTCTTGGAAAAACCAAGCGTACTCACTACTCAAAAAGTTTCTTGAAAATAGAATTGTTTTCTCCTTTTCCACCATAAAAAAGAAGCTCAAGATGAAGGACATGATAAAGGCAATCGCTAAACGACCAACATTTTGCAATTGTTCAAGTAGAATCCCTGCACCGCTTTCTACCTTATCTTGCCAATTATGATTCTTGAAGTAATTTGAGATAAAGTTGGTTACGACATCTGAATTAAATTCCTTATGCTGATAAAAATGTACGATGGAATTATAGGTTGATACGACTTGATCGATCAGGATTGTCGAGTATTTAGAAACCAATAAATACAATAGCCACAGCTCAATCAAGTAAAGCACTGTAGCCAGTAAGAAAGTTGGTGCTTTGATGTAGCGCTGAATAAATTTGACAATTTTTACGGAGATCAAGGTGAAAATGAATGTCAGTAAAATGGGCGTCATAAAGTCCCTGACTAAAAACAATACTAAGATCACTAACGCCAGTACTGTGAACCTGCGCAATCGGGTGTTGTTTAAAAATTTTTCATACATTAGATACCCTCTTATTCTTAATGATATATTTAGTTTCATAAGAAAAAATCGATCTGATATCTTTTCAGAAACTACTGAAAATAATATACCATTAAACTTCATTTTCGGCTTCTAATATACTTAGAGAAGAGGCTTTCGTAAAACAGTGTTCTGTAAGAGGTGTAAAAGTCTACGAATGCACAAGTAACCATCCACCTATTTTCACGGGTGGATGGTTAGTAAATTTGAAACTCCATACAGGATTTGTTTCTTCTGTGTCCAATCATCTGAGTTATCACAAATTCATTCAAAAGTGTTTACTCCATTCACTATCTACTTCTACTCACTTCTGTCTTAACTTGATCTATTTCATTCTGAATCATCTATTCTCTTGAAATCATCTTTTAGCCTAGATTACGAAAAAGGAGCAGCTACACCTATGAAGACTTGTTTAAATGTCATTCATCAAAAATTTGTCAATATATACCTTCATCTTTTCGTAATCCTTTTGATAAAATAACGTTGCCGGTACTTTAATCATTGGAATATTTTCCTCATTTTCAAATGGCGGACAAGGGTCAGGGACCACTAAATAATCAACAGCCTCTTTGTCCTTAAGGTAGTTAATGGAAACATCATAATCCTCAGAGAAAAACTCTTTCAATTCATTGTAGGTCCGATAGATTGGAAAAGGAAATATCGACATATAATTGACACCCATACTAACAGTTAATACAAAACATAATTTTTTCATGGTGCACCTCCTGTTAAATATAATGATAAATCAATGATTGTTGAGTTGTAAACGCTTAGATAGATTGTGAAAGAAAAATTTTATAGTTTGAATTTATAGACTACGGAACCCCATCCACTCACTCCCGCGAGTGAAACTGACTGAAAAGACAAATCATAGCCTCCACTACCGGCCATAGCCTAAAAGGCTTTCTGAAAGACCGCCCTCTCGTACCACCTTTACTCGCGGATTCTTTAAGAAACTCTACCCACTTTTTCTTGTTTTTCTTTCCTGTGAGCGGATCATATTCTTCAAATAAGGTTAGTGGATCTGCTGCGTAATCATCTTGAAGCTGATTACGAATATATTCAGCTATCTTCCCCTTGTTTCGTCCTACCGTATCCACATAGTATCCTTTACACCAAGATTTTCTATTCCCATAGCAGGATTTTAATTCTGTATAATACAATGTGATACTTACATCTCCATTTCGTATGTGCTAAACTTTCATTATCCTTTTTCATAAGGGGTACCTCCTAATTTTGATTGTGATGCGGTCGGGAAACCATCATCATTCTATCAATTTTGGGAGGTCTTTTTAATACCACACTGGAAGCTCCCCGGAACCACTCGCAGAGCAAGTGATTTTCAAAACATACAAACAAATCCTGCTTGTCGGGGGTGTCTTACTTCCCTAAACAAGCAGGATTGATCGAAATTCCTGACTTAAGTTTTCACGATTGGTTACTCTAAGTTTTCGCCGTTCGTTGAAATCACTTTTTTGTACCAATAAAATGAGTCTTTCTTCATTCTTGAAAAGTTTCCTGAGCCATCGTCGTGACGATCCACATAGATAAACCCATATCTCTTATGGAACTCTCCTGTCCCTAAAGAAACTAAGTCGATACAGCCCCAAGACGTGTAGCCAATGAGTGGTGCTCCTTCTTCAACGGCTTCTTTCATTGCCGAAATGTGTTCTTTTAGATAATCGATACGGTATTGATCATGGATTTTTCCATCCTTTGTAACGGCATCCACCGCACCGAAACCATTTTCCACGATCATCAGAGGAATGTTTGGATACCTTGAAGCTATCTTTAATAGCGTCCACTTTAAACCTTGCGGATCTATTTGCCAGCCCCAGTCAGATACTTTCAGATATGGATTTTTTACACCCCCTTGCAAATTCCCTTTAATCTTCTCCGCGTCCTTATCTACACTGATACAATTACTCATGTAATAAGAAAAGGTGTACATATCTACCTTACCGGCTTTTAAAATTTTCTTGTCTTCTTCTGTAATATAGGAAAGATTGATTCCTTCCTTCTTCAATTCGGCTAGGCCAACCGGATTATAAATGCCGTTGACTTGAACATCACCACAAAAATCATTAAACATCAAGTCTTTTTTCTGGGCTGCCAATTCATCCAATGGATCACATGTTAACGGATACCAAGTGATATGACAGATCATACATCCAATTATAAAGTCTGAATTGATCTTATGCCCCTCAATTACGGCTCGCGCACTCGCGACAAACTCATTGTGTAAGGCTTCCCATCTTTTTTGAGGAATATCTATCATATCAGATTTATAAATTGGTTCGATCCGCTGCAAATCCTCGTCTTCCACTAAACCAACACCGTTGTACCGACCCTTATCGATTGTTCCAGCATTAATTTCATTGAAAGTGATCCAGTATTTTACCTTATCTTTATACCTTTTAAAGCATGTTTTCGCATATTTCACATAGAGATCAATCGTCTCTCGACTATAAAAGCCACCATATTTTTTGGTAATTTCCCAAGGGATTTCATAATGGCACAGGGTGACTAGCGGCTCGATACCGTATTTTCTGCATTCGTCAAATAGACTGTCGTAAAAAGCCAATCCCGCTTCGTTAGGCTCCTGCTCATCACCATTGGGAAATATTCTCGCCCAATTGATCGACGTGCGAAAACACTTGAAGCCCATCTCTGCAAACAGTTTGATATCTTCTTTATAGCGATGATAAAAATCTATTCCCATGTGTGAAGGGTAGAATCTGTCCCTTAGGATTTTTGAGCAAAAGGTTCTTGGTGTTTTCACATCACCACCTAATAGTAAATCAGCGATGGATAACCCTTTTCCATCCTCTAAATAAGCGCCTTCTGCTTGATTCGCAGCGATAGCTCCACCCCATAAAAAATCTTCACTAAACGACATACGTTGGTTGTCCTCCTATCCTTTCTTTACTTTGATTAGTTCATCTTTGTACGTGACTTCCCCATACTTTTTAACTGATACATCGCCAAAATCGCCAGAATTGGTTATGATTACGGGTGTTTGTGTTTCATAGCCTTCATTTTTCAACAAATCAAGGTCTACCTCTAGCAGCTGCTCCCCCTGTTTCACATAATCACCTTGGCTTACAAAGGATTTAAATCCTCTCCCAGACAAGTTTACAGTATCCATTCCTAGATGGATTAATACTTCAATCCCATTGTCTCCCCTTATTCCGATAGCATGTAATGTCGGGAATAAGGTAGAGATGCTTCCTGATAATGGAGCAACTACTTTTCCCTGCTCTGGAATGATCGCGACTCCTTTCCCAATTGCTCCTTCCGAAAAAACGGCATCACTTACTTGTTCTAGATCAATGACCGTTCCAGTTAGTGGAGACAACAATAGAGAACTCTCTTCAGTGATGTCTGCAGTTGTTACCGTTCCCTTCGTCTCATCCTTCCAGAGAATCATGGTCAAAACAAAACTGATCACCATTGCCACTGCGATTGATAGTAGCGCCATCAGTACACCCGAGATGTCGCCTTCAGGTGAAATGTAATTGACCATCCCGAATACTCCGCCGGCTCCCATGATGTAACGTTTTACACCTAAGACACACATTAATCCCGTTCCGACTGATGCTCCTATCATAGAGGCAATGAATGGTTTTCGAGCAGGCAATGTATACCCATAAATCGATGGCTCTGTGACCCCACATAGACCGGAAACGATAGCCGGGATCGCTAACATTTTTTTCTTCTTATCCTTCATTTTTAAGAACATTGCGAATAAGGCTGCTGTTTGTGCAAAGGCTGCCGGATGAGTGACCATCAATAACGTGTCATAGCCAAGATTCGTGAGATTAATCATAGCAATCGGTACCGCAGACCAATGTAATCCGAAGATAATTAGGACCTGCCAGAAAAATCCTAAGATTACACCCGTAACGATCGGAGAAAAATTGAATAGGTTCGTAAAACCTGCTGACAATAAACTTGTGAAGAGTTCAACTAGTGGACCAATTAATAGAAGCGCGATTGGAATAGAAATGAATAAAACTAAAAATGGCACAAAAAAGTTTTGAATCAGCTCGGGTACATATCTTTTTGCGTATCTTTGTATCACGCTGGCAAATGCTACGACGATCACGACAGGAATTACTGAATTTGTATAATTTGTTGCTACCATCGGAATGTTTAAAAAAGTCGTGTAATAATCTCCGAGGTGCTGAATACTTCCCAGGGCCTTCCCTGCTGATAGCGTTGTCGCTTGTATGCTCGGATAACATAGCGTCGCACCAATCAACATCCCAACAACTGGATTGACATTAAATTTTTTCGCGGCTGAGTATCCAAGCATCACTGGCATAAAATAAAACATTGAATCACCGATGGCGTTCAAAACCATAAATGTTCCGCTTTCGCTGTAGCCAGTTCCAATAATAAAGACCAGTAGTGCATTTAACCCTTTGATAATACCGGCAGCTACCATTGGTCCTAGTATCGGTGCGAAGCAGGCAGAAATAATATCTATAAATTTATTGATAATTCCCTTTGGTGACTCATCATTGACTGCACTAGTTTCAGTAATACCTAAAATCTCGCAGATATCATTGTAGACTAGAGGAACCTTATTTCCTATCACTACTTGGTATTGTCCAGCCGAGTGAACGACTGTTATTACATCATCTATTGCTTTTAAACCCTCATCATCCACTTTACTCTCATCTTTTAGCTTAAAGCGTAAACGTGTCATACAGTGTGTCACACTATTAATGTTATCTTGACCAATCTCGTTGACAATTTTTTGTGCTAATTGTTCATATTTACCCATGATGTCTTCTCCTTCTTTATCTTATCCAAAAAACAACTTCAACAATTTCAATAAAATTTATTTACCGTCCCTCCTATATGTAAGCCCTTTATAGAATTCTATAGTAAGAAATATAGCATAGAGATTTTTAAGAATATTGTATTTTTGTTCTATATATTTCATTATTGTTTTTTCTTTCGATGATTGGTAGCCCGTGCAATTTTAGTGTGGGTTTTATCGTTGTCGCGTGGGATCTTTTTTTGTATCCCCGCTTATTAAAATGCTCATGATTCAGTACTACCATTTTATTCGTCGGTTCATACAATCAGTAAATTGCATTGAATTTTACTGCGTATTCCCTGTAGAACAGACAACAAAAACAGCGAAGGATTCAATACATCCTTCGCTGTTTACACGTTATTCTGATTGATTTCAGTAGCATCTACTTTTCATACAAAATGATTTTTATCTCTGAATTGTCTAGGTGTCAATTCAAAATGATCTTTGAACACTCGTTGAAAATAGCTTTGACTAGAATAGTCCAAATAATTACTGATTTCGCTAATGCTCATATTGGTATATGATAGCAGATTTTTCGCTTCCTCCAGCCTGCATTTGTTGATAAAGGAATTGACACTCATTCCAAACTCTTCTTTAAATTTTGAGGAAAAATAGGCTCTGCTTAGTCCAACTGCTTCAGCCACTTCTGAAACGCTCAGGGCTTTGTTCGTGTTGCTAGTAATATAGTGCATCGCTTGATACATCACTGAAGATTTGCCTAGAGGAATCTTCGCTTCCTGTACACGTTGGGTAAAATCATAAATAATCTTCAGCTGCATCGCGTGAAGATTATTGTAGTCAAAGCTCTTCTCGATTTCTTGGATATAGACATCATGAAGCTGATAAGCCGCTTCAATGTCCATACCGCCCTTAATGGCCGCTCTTGCAGATAAGGCCGTATTTATTATGGCTAAATTCTTTTTTTGTCTGATATTGTTATCCGCTAAAACACCTGTATGTAATGTGACCCGCTTTTTAAACAGCTTCTTCAGTGCGGTGATATTTCCTTCTTGGATATATTGCAGGTATTCTTCTCCATATATATAATAGCTTTTTCTTTGGACGCTTTGTTCCTTCGCTGAAAAATAAGTATCCGTAAATCGCTGAGAAACTGGAATCTCGTACCCTTCTTCGGTCTTCTTCAACAGATCATCCATTTCTACCACCTCTTTGTTACAGGTAAAGTTGATAAAACAGAGAATATTCAGAAATTGCGGAAAAGAATAGATCGGCAGTTGTTGGAAGAAATCGATAAATTCTTTGATAAATATCAAAGAAATATTCTCCTCCTCCATGATTCCTCTGACGGATTCGATCGAATTCGATGTACTCGATACTGGACCAATGATAAGTGAAAAATCTGAATCTATCAGGTTAATAATTCCGTAGTGGACAAATTGCTTCGTGACAATAAAATCAATTTGATCTCTTTTATTTAATAACTCATCTTTATACTTTGTCGCCAATTTGAAACAGGATATGTGCTCCGGGTAGGTACTTAGCCATTTGTTTTTTTCAAATATGTGGATGGGTAAATTCATCGAGCGATTGAAAAGTAAGCAAAATTCCTGCAACTGTGTTAAATGATCCTTCAATGTGTTCCCCCCCTTACTTCCATTATCATTCAGCTTTTATTAATAATTGTTAAAAAAGGTGCGTCTGAACTTCAAACAGCCGCTATCAGGAAAAATTTTTCATCTGCTTTTAGAGTCTCGCAATCAGTCAACTTCTTGAAACCAGAAAATGGAAACTATCAACTTCATTATCTTCCAATTTCATTGGAACAATCAAGACCGAAAAGATTTTTTTGTTCGACAGCAATTTGGCTCGTGAGCTTCTTGCGACAGGATAAACGCGGAAGGAAACAAAAGAAATGTGTGATAGCCCATTGATCCTATCAGCGCGGCAAAAGAGTCTTTACTCATCGATACCTCCCCTTTAGGAAAATCTCACACAAACCTTCATCGATCGTGAAAATGACGTGGAAAATACTAGGTTTCATATTTCTAGTTTATTAGGAAAACAAACAGATGAAAAGCTGTTAAAATATTATACTTCCTTTAAAGTCAAAAAAAGCACCCGAAGATGCTTTTTAGTTAGTTCAACCAGTTTTCTGGATCTTTGCGCCATTTCTTCAATAATTCAAGTTGTTCTTGAGTGATGTATTTTTCTTGAAGCGCACTTTCGATCAAAGTAGAATAATTGGTCAATGTAACCAATGGCATCTCTGCCGCTTCAAAATTATTCTTTCCTTTAGCTAATTCATAAGTGAAGATCGCTGCCACTCCTAGAACATCTGCGCCTTCTCCTTTAGCTGCCGCCGCTGCTTCTAAGACACTTCCACCAGTTGAAATCAAATCTTCAATCACGACCATCTTCTGGCCTTCTTTGATGCGTCCTTCAATCTGATTTCCGCGTCCGTGATCTTTGGCTTTGCTGCGAATATAAACCATTGGTAGATCTAAAATCTCAGCGACCCATGCAGCGTGAGGAATTCCTGCTGTTGCTGTTCCTGCGATTACCTCGACATTTGGAAATTCTTCTTTAATTTTTGCTGCTAACCCTTGAGCGATCGCGCGACGAACTTCTGGATAGCTCATCGTTACACGATTGTCACAGTAAATTGGCGATTTTAGTCCGCTTGCCCATGTAAAAGGTTCATCAGGACTTAAGGACACTGCTTCAATTGATAATAAATCTTTGGCGATTTGTTCTGCAATCATCTATGCTTCACCGTTCCATTCTTTTTTGATTTGTAAATAACTTTGATAAGGATCTTCTGCTTGGGTAATCGGTCTTCCAACAACAATATAATTAGAACCAATCGTTCGCGCTTTTTCAGGTGTCATCACGCGTTTTTGATCCCCCACACTAGCTCCTTGTGGACGAATCCCCGGTGTTAAGCAGATAAAATCATTGTTTGTCGCTTCATGGATTTTTTTTACTTCATGTGCGGAGCAAACAACCCCGTTTAGTCCTGCTTTTTCTGTGCACTTTGCATAATGCAAGACACTTTCTTCTAGGCTAACCGAAATTAGCTGATCCTCATGCATTTGCTCTTCACTAGTTGAAGTCAACTGCGTCACTGCGATCAATTCCGGTACGTTTTGATTTTCTTTTGTTCCCTCGATCAAGCCCTGCTTAGCCGCCTGCATCATTTCTATGCCGCCAGCCGCATGAACATTCGTGATTTTTACCCCCATTTTTGCGATTCCGCGCATCGCTTTTTGTACAGTGTTAGGGATATCATGAAGCTTCAAATCAAGGAAGATATCATGTCCCTGCAGACGTAAAAATTTAACGATTGCTGGACCTTCTTGATAGAAAAGCTCCATGCCGATTTTTACGAATAATTTTTCGTCAAGCGGAAAGTGAGTCAAGAATTTCTCGATTTCCTGCTTCGAAGCAAAGTCAAAAGCGATAATCGGTCGTTGTTCCATCAGAACCCTCCCTTTCTCATTTTAATGTATTTACTTTTCTTTGCAGAAAAATAAGTCTGATTTTCGATCCGCATACCATTCAACTAGATTTCTGTCGCTGATCTTGGATAAACGAATCGTTGGGTTTCGCTCTATGTTAACTGCGAAAAGTTGAACTGGCAACTTCTTGTCTTAGCTGCTCTAAGGATTCAATTCCCAGCTCCGCCATACGGATTGGCAACTCTTCGATTAGTTTCGGGCAAATATATGGGTCAGTAAAGTTAGCAGTTCCAACTGCGACCGCACTAGCACCTGCCATAAACATTTCCAGTACATCATCCACTGTTTGAACACCGCCCATTCCGATGATCGGCAACTCGCTGACTGCGGCCACTTGATTAATCAGGCGGATCGCTACAGGTTTGATTGCAGGACCTGACAAGCCACCCGTCCGATTCGCCAAAATTGGCTGACGAGTTTTCAGATCAATGCGCATACCCAATAACGTATTGATCATAGTAAAGCCATCTGCGCCGCCTTTTTCAATCGCTTTTGCAATAGGTACGATATCTGTAACATTTGGACTTAGCTTGACATAAACAGGAACCGTCGCCACTTCTTTAACTGCCTTCGTTAAACGATAAGCCACTTCTGGATCTGTTCCAAAAGCAATTCCTCCGTGTTTAACATTTGGACAAGAAATATTTAATTCGATCGCTTTGACGTTAGGAGCATCACCGATTTTGGCGCACACCTCTACATAGTCCTCTTCACAAGCACCTGCTACATTTGCAATGATTGGCAGCTCTTGGTATTTTTCCAAACTCGGTAAAATATCCTTCAGCACGACCTCCATGCCAGGATTTTGCAGACCAATAGCATTCAACATGCCGCTTGGTGTTTCTGCAACTCGAGGTGTCGCGTTTCCAAAGCGTTCTTTGGGCGTGGTTGCCTTGATCATGATGGCGCCTAATTGATTCAAATCGTAATAATCTGCATACTCTTTACCGAATCCAAAGCAGCCGCTTGCCGGCATGATTGGATTTTTCAAGTCTAGTCCTGGTAATTTGACTGCAATACTCATTAAAAGATGACCTCCCCTGCTTGGAAAACGGGACCGTCTTCACATACTTTGACACTTTTATTTTCATCTTCAGGTACATGACAGACACACGCGTAGCATGCACCCATCCCACAGGCCATACGAGATTCTAGCGAAAGTTGTACATTCCCGACGTTTGAATATAATTGTTCCACTGTTTTTAACAAGCCGTTATTTCCACAGGCAAAGACAGCATCTGGTTGCTTAGACTCTGCCATTAAAAGATTTCCAACATTCCCCTGAACACCAAAGGTTCCGTCATCCGTTGAAAAGTGTGTCTCACCAAGCAGCTGAAATTCCTCGTCATAATAAACGACTTCCTGTGTACCAAAACCTAGAAAGTGTACCACCTTCACGCCTTTTGCCTTTAACTCTTTAGAAAGCTGATACAAAGGCGGAACGCCAATCCCTCCACCGACAACGAATGCTGTATCCCCGGCCTTCAGCTCGTCGATCTCAAAGCCATGACCTAATGGCCCCATGACATCTAGCTTTTCTCCAGCCGACATTTCAGCAAAATATTTCGTTCCATCGCCTTCAACACGATAAATGATCGTACAGGTTCCCGCTTCTTGATCGTATTGATTAATGCTGATTGGGCGACGTAATAACAAATCACTTCTCGGTACACGAATATGCAAGAACTGCCCTGGCATAGTCATTTGTTGGACCAATTTTCCAGCTAAAACCAACTCATAGATTCTCGGTGCTAACTCTTGTTGACGAACAATCGTCATCATTTCCTGCTTCATAACGGCCTCCCTATAAATCGACAGAGTGAAGCGTGCTTCACTCTGCAAAAATTAAATTTCTTGAATTGAAAACGCCCGTGATTCCATCACTCGTAAAATTGCGTCCGCTGTGTCTAGTGAGGTGAACAACGGTACGCCATGCTCAACAGCCTCACGACGAATGATAAAGCCGTCTTCTGACGCGTTTTGGCGATTTTTATCCATGGTATTGATTACAACCTGTGCTTCACCGCTGCGAATCAAATCAATGACATTGTTTTCGTCTGATTCGGAAATTTTGGCGATTGTTTTTGCATTTAAACCATTTTCTTCTAAGAATTTAGCGGTGCCTGCGGTAGCACTTAAGCTATAGCCCACATCTTTGAAGCGTTTCGCTAAGTCTAAGGCCTCTTCTTTGTTTTCGTCCGCGACTGTAAATAAGACAGCGCCGAAATCAGGTAAGTGTAAGCCTGCCGCAGCAAAAGCTTTATAAAGAGCTTTAGCCAAACTTCGATCAGTTCCCATGACTTCACCAGTGGACTTCATTTCAGGTCCTAAGTAAGTATCAACCTTCTGCAATTTCGTGAAGCTGAAGACTGGTGCTTTGACATGTACCATCTCGCTTTCAGGATACAATCCGTCTTGATAGCCTAATTCCTTCAAGCTTTGACCAAGGATGGCTTTCGTTGCGATTTGAGCCATCGGAATATTTGTAATTTTACTTAAAAATGGTACTGTACGGCTAGCTCGTGGATTCACTTCGATCACAAAGACTTCATCGTTGTGGATGACGAATTGAATATTCATCATACCGATACAGTTCATACCAAGTGCTAGACGACGAGTATAATCTTCGATGGTCGCTTTCAACTCATCTGAAAAAGTTTGCGGTGGATAGACGGCCATTGAATCGCCAGAGTGAACCCCAGCACGTTCGATATGTTCCATAATCCCTGGAATCAGAACCGTTTCACCGTCACAAATCGCATCGACTTCACATTCTTTTCCGATTAAGTAGCGATCCACTAAAACTGGGTGCTCTGGTGAGGCTTTCACGGCATTCGCCATGTAATCTTCTAAGTCAGATTGATTCTCAACGATTTCCATTGCTCGTCCACCTAGTACATAGCTTGGACGTACTAAAACTGGGTAGCCGATTTTTTCAGCGATCTTCACTGCTTCTTCGGCACTTGTCGCCGTGTCACCTGGCGGCTGAGGAATTGATAAGCTTTGAAGAACTTGCTCGAATTGATCCCGGTCTTCTGCTCGGTCCAAGTCCTCGATGGTTGTTCCTAGAATTTTAACACCGCTGTTTACGAGCGGCTCTGCCAAGTTAATCGCCGTTTGTCCGCCAAATTGGACAATAACACCGATTGGCTGCTCCAACTCCACAACATTCATTACGTCTTCTAGCGTCAAGGGTTCGAAGTACAGCTTGTCTGAAACTGAGAAGTCTGTTGAAACTGTCTCAGGGTTGCTGTTCATAATGATCGCTTCGTAGCCAGCTGCTTGAATGGCTTTTACTGAATGGACTGTCGCGTAATCAAACTCCACTCCCTGTCCGATTCGAATGGGACCTGATCCTAGAACTAGGACTGATTCCTTTTCCGAACGAACACTTTCATTTTCGAACTCGTATGTGCTGTAGAAGTAAGGCGTTTGTGATTCAAACTCAGCTGCGCAGGTATCAACCATTTTATACACTGGAACAATCTTTTCAGCGATTCGGAAATCGCGAACTTCTGTTGCAGTCATGTTCCAAAGCTGAGCGATTTTCACATCGGCAAAGCCATTTTGTTTTGCTTGCTTCAGCAGATCGATGTCCTTCTTATTTTGCGCTAATGCCGTTTCAAGCTCAACCACATGGAGCAGTTTGTCTAAGAAGAACAAATCAACTTTAGTCAGCTCATTGATTTCTTCGATGGAATAGCCGCGGCGAATTGCTTCGGTTAAGTAGAACAATCGATCATCCTGAGCTTTGACCATTTTTTCTGTCAATTCATCGTCGGTAACGTCGCTTAATTCTGGTAATTCCGCGTGGTAGGTGCCGATTTCCAGTGAACGAACAGCCTTCAGCAAGGATTCTTCAATGTTACGACCGATCGCCATGACTTCCCCTGTGGCTTTCATTTGTGTACCGAGCACTCGTTCGCCGCTTTCGAACTTATCGAAAGGCCAGCGAGGAATCTTTGCAACTACGTAATCTAATGCTGGTTCGAATTCTGCGTAGGTCGTTTCAGTTACTGGATTTTTCATTTCATCTAAAGTCAGCCCAACTGCAATTTTTGCAGCCAGCTTCGCGATTGGATAACCAGTCGCTTTACTTGCTAGGGCAGACGAACGGGAAACTCGTGGATTTACTTCAATGACATAATAATTGAAGCTATGTGGATCGAGCGCTAGCTGCACGTTACAGCCGCCTTCGATTTTCAATGCGCGAATGATCGATAATGACGCATCTCGCAGCATTTGATATTCATAATCCGACAAGGTTTGACTTGGTGCAAAGACGATCGAATCACCAGTATGAACCCCCACTGGGTCGAAGTTTTCCATATTACAAACGACGATTGCATTATCTGCGGAGTCTCTCATTACTTCGTATTCAATTTCTTTAAAGCCAGCGATTGATTTTTCAATCAAGCATTGAGTGGCTGGGGAAAGTTTTAAGCCATTTTCAGCCACTGTCCGAAGTTCTTCTTCATTGTCACACATACCGCCGCCAGTTCCACCTAAAGTAAAGGCTGGGCGCACGATGATCGGATAGCCGATCGTATTGGCGAAAGCCACTGCCTCTTCGACTGTGTTGACAATCTCAGATTCAGGAATTGGCTGGTTCAATTCTTCCATCAGCTGTTTGAACAAGTCGCGATCTTCCGCTTGATCAATTGCCGATAATTTTGTTCCTAGTAATTCGATCTTCAATTCATCTAAAATGCCTGAATCGGCTAATTCCATCGCCATGTTCAAGCCTGTTTGTCCGCCAAGTGTTGGCAGAATCGCATCTGGCAGTTCCTTGCGCAGGATGCGGGAAACAAATTCTAAAGTAATGGGCTCGATATAAACGGTATCCGCGATTTCTTGGTCGGTCATGATCGTCGCAGGGTTTGAATTCACTAAGACAACTTCATAGCCTTCCTCTTTTAACGCTAAGCAAGCTTGTGTGCCGGCGTAATCAAATTCCGCGGCTTGTCCGATCACGATCGGTCCAGAACCGATCACCATGATCTTTTTAATATCTGTACGTTTTGGCATTTATGCTTGCTCCTTCCATGCATCCATCATTTCCATAAATTCGTCAAATAGGTGAACCCCATCATGAGGACCTGGTGCAGCGTCTGGATGATACTGCACGCTGAAAGCTGGATAATTACGGTGTCGAACACCTTCAATGGTTCCATCATTGACCTCTACGTGTGTAACCATTAATTTCTCTGGATCGATCGTTGCTTCATCGACTGCAAAACCATGGTTCTGTGAGGTGAAGTCGATTCGTCCTGTTGCGATTTCTCGTACTGGATGATTCAATCCGCGATGGCCGAATTTCATCTTGTAAGTATCCGCGCCGTTTGCTAATGAGAACAGCTGGTGACCAAGACAGATGCCAAAGATCGGAACCTTTCCTTGAATTTGCTTGATCATTTCGATTGCCTCTGGAACATCTTTTGGATCGCCAGGGCCATTCGTCAGCATGACGCCGTCAGGGCAAAGATCCAAGATTGTTTGCGCATCCGTGTTGTAAGGCATCACCGTCAAATTACATTCGCGACGTGATAGTTCCCGCAGGATACTATGTTTTAGACCGAAGTCAATGACTACTACATTGCGTCCAACACCTGGGCTGGGATAAGGCGTCACTGTTGAGACTTGTGCGACCTGATTGGTCGGTAAGACGGTCGCTTTTAGTTGATCAAAGGAGTGCTCGAATTGATCGGCTGGGTCTACGATACTGCCTTTCATTGTTCCCACACTGCGTAATTTTTTTGTTAAAGCTCGTGTATCGATCCCGGCAATACCAGGAATCCCTTTACGTTTCAAAAATTCATCAAGAGTCATTTGATTCCGCCAGTTGCTAGCTAATCGTGCATGCTCTTTAACGATTACGCCCTTACAGGTCGGCGCAATTGACTCATAGTCATCACGATTGACTCCGTAATTTCCCACCATTGGATAGGTGAATGTGATAATTTGCCCATTGAAACTTTGATCGGTAATGGTTTCCTGATAGCCTGTCATACTTGTTGTGAAGACAACTTCACCTACGACATTCGCTTCAGCGCCAAAGCCTTCCCCTTCAAATACCGTGCCATCTTCTAAAATTAAAAGTCTTTTCAACGTTTTAGTCCTCCTTGTTGTATACCAACTGACCATCCACGAAGGTCATCAGTGTCGCACCCTTGACTGACCAGCCAGTGAAAGGTGTATTCACTCCTAGTGATGCAAATTTTTTATCATCAATTTTTTCTTCATGATTTAGATCAAATACCGCGATATCCGCTGGCTGACCGATATTTAAGGTGCCAACAGCTAATCCGAAGATTTCTGCAGGTTTAACTGCCATCCAATCAATCACTTGTTCTAATGTAAAGCGTCCTGTTTCAACAAAGTGAGTGTAAATCAATTGGAAAGCTGTCTCACTGCCGACGATCCCGAATGGCGATTTCAAAAAGCTTTGGTTCTTTTCTTCAAAGCCGTGTGGGGCATGATCCGTGGCGATGCAATCAATGGTTCCATCAAGCAGTCCTTCAATCAAAGCTTCACGGTCTTCAACTCCCCGCAGTGGCGGATTCATCTTCCAATACCCGTGATCCTCAGGGATATTTTCATCGACTAAGATCAAATGATGTGGAGATACTTCAGCGGTCACGTGAACGCCAGCTTTTTTTGCATCTCGGATCACACGAACACTTTCTTTCGTAGATACGTGACACACGTGATAATGAACGCCTGTTTCTTCCGCTAGGATCAAATCTCTTGCGATTTGTGAGGACTCTGTTGCACTTAAAATACCAGGTAGATCCAGCTTCTCACTGACTTCTCCTTTGTGCATTACCCCACCGAATAATAAGGATTCATCTTCTGTGTGGGCAACCAATGCCATATTGTTTTCTGCTGCTTCCTTCATTGCTAGATACATGGTTCCTGCTGTCTGTACACCCACTCCGTCATTGGTAAAGGCGAAGGCCCCTGCGGCTTTCAGACCTTTTTGATCGGTCAAGGTCTCGCTGCGAAGCTCTTCTGTAATCGGAGCGTATTGGTGAACTTTTACCACAGCATCCTTTTCAATGATTGCTTTTACATCGTTAAACTTTTCTACTGTATCAGGAACTGGGTTAAGGTTAGGCATTGCGCAAACGGTAGTATAGCCGCCGCGAGCCGCTGCTTTTGAACCATCCTTGATTGTTTCTTTATAAGTAAAGCCGGGTTCTCTTAAATGGACATGAACATCAACTAAACCTGGTGTAATCAACTGATTGTTTGCGTCGTATGTTTGATCAAACGTGATGTTCGAAAAATCTTTCCCGATTCCAGCGATAATCCCATCTTCCAGCCAAAGATCACAGGCCATTGTTTGATTGTCTTTTGTTACGATCTTGCCATTTTTAATTAATGTTTTCATTTTATCTGCCCCTTTACGATTTTCCTCTTAGTACTGCTTCTAAAATTGCCATCCGAATAAATACGCCATTGGTCATTTGTGGTACGATTCGTGACTGTAAGCTTTCAACTAAACTATCTGCAATTTCCACATCGCGATTCACTGGTGCGGGATGCATGATGATGGCTTTCTCCTTGAGCTGCTTGCCTCGTTGGATCGTCAAGCCGTACTTCTCGTGATACTCTTCTTTCGAGAAACTTTCCTGACCGTCATGCCGTTCGTGCTGTACACGCAAAAGCATCATGACATCGACTTCTGGTACAAGCTCATCCAATGGACGATAAGTGCCGTAGACGTCGAAGCTTTCGTCATACCACTCCTCCGGACCAGAGAAGAAAACTTCTGCGCCAAGTCGCTTCAACATTTGCATATTTGATTTAGCAACTCGCGAGTGCGTGATATCTCCTGCGATCGCCACCTTCAATCCGGCAAAACGTCCAAACTCCTGATAAATTGTCATTAGGTCGAGCAGACATTGTGTTGGATGCTGTCCGCTGCCGTCTCCACCGTTTACAATCGAGCATTGGATCGTTTTACTTTGGATTAATTCATCATAGTAGTTTTCATCCCCATGTCGGATGACTGCCACATCCACCCCTAAAGCAGACATCGTCAAGACAGTGTCGTACAAGGTTTCACCCTTTTGAACCGAGCTAGTTTTGGCGTCAAAGTCAATCACATCTAGTCCGAGTTTTTTCTCAGCGACTTCAAAGCTCTTATGGGTCCGGGTACTGTTTTCAAAGAAAAGATTAGAGACAAAATATTGGTCCTTGTACGGCGTCCATCGCGCCCCTTGCTTGAATTGCTGCGCTCTTCGAATGAGTCCCATCACTTCTTGATCGGTCAATGCTTCGACTGTCAATAAATGCTTCAGACTAATTTCTTCAGACTGGATGATCATGAAATTTCCTCCTATTCAAAACGTTCGCTTGTTTTTTAGTTGTATCTCATTGATTTCCCGTGCAATGCATGAGGGTCAATCAATTCCTATTATTTTTCACTACGTGCTTTCTCGGGCAAGATCAGATTCAGGATGATACCTAAAACAGTCGCTAAGGCCATCGCTGATAAAGTAAACGTTCCTGCTTCAAAAACCAATCCGCCGATACCGATAACTAGAATGGTTGAAGCAATCAACAGATTCTTTTTGCGGTCAAAATCGATTTTGTTTTCGATTAGAATTTTTAGACCACTGGCAGCAATTACGCCGAACAAGATGAAGCTGATGCCAGAGATTACTGGCCCAGGAATACTTAGAATTAACGCACTTAGCTTACCTACAAAGCCTAGCAAGACTGCGAAGACCGCTGCGCCGCCGATAACGAACACGCTGTGAACCCGTGTGATAGCAAGTACGCCGATATTTTCACCGTAACTAGTTACAGGTGGTCCGCCCACAAAGCCGGCAACGATTTGAGCCAAGCCGTCGCCCATTAATGTCCGATCCAATCCGGGATCTTCGAAAAAGTTTCGTTTCGTTAGTTTATTCAATACCATTAAGTGTCCAATGTGTTCTGTCATCGTTACAAAAGCAATCGGCGCCATGGTGGTGATTGCGTTAACGTACAGTTTTGGCTGGTAGCTGACAAATGGCACGCTGAAAGCAGGCATCGCCAGCCATTTAGCATCAATGATAGGTTGATAGTCGATGATGCCGAATATCATGGCTGTGACATAGCCGCCGATGATCCCCAGTAAGATAGGAATCAGTCCTAAGAAACCAGTGAAGAACATGTTGAAGAATATCGTTAAAGCCAAGGTAATCAAAGCAACCATTACATATTTAAAGCTGTACTCACCATTGTTATACATTGCATTTTGAGCCGCGTTACTGGCTAAACCTAGCCCGATGACCATAACCACTGGTCCAACGACAATCGGCGGTAAGATTTTATCCAACCAGCCAGAGCCGATCTTTCGAATAATGAAGGAAACAATTAAGTAAACCAAACCGCAGGTCAGTGCGCCTTGTGCAACTGCTGGATAGCCATCGCTCTTCATCAATAGCTTCATCGCCGCGATAAAAGCGAAGCTGCTTCCTAGATAGGCGGGTATTTTCCCCTTTGTAACAGTCAGGTATACCAAGGTTCCTAAACCAGAACTTACTAAAGCGATACTCGGATTAATACCGACTAGAATCGGTACTAGAACCGTTGCGCCGAACATCGTGAATAAATGTTGAATACTTAACCCGACCCAGTGACCTGCACTTGGGCGGTCGTGAATATCTAAAACAACGTCATCATTGTGAAACTCTGCCATGAAACTTCCTCTTTCTAGTGTCTAAATAGTCATTATTTTTCGTCTTCTTTTTGAATCAAGATGCGATCTTGTCCATCGTTTTCTTCCATTTCAACGACGATTTCTTCTGTTAAGGCCGTCGGGATATTTTTCCCGACGTAGTCTGCACGGATCGGTAGTTCACGATGCCCGCGGTCTACTAAGACTGCTAAAGAGATGCGGTTAGGACGACCTAAGTCAATCACAGCATCTAGCGCTGCACGAATCGTTCTGCCGGTGAACAATACATCGTCAACTAAGATCACTTCTTTTCCTTCGATCGAGAATGGAATGTCTGAAGAATGTAACTCCGGTTCCGCTTCTGATACCTTCACGTCATCACGATACAAAGTGATATCTAATTCTCCCACCGGTACCTCGATGTGTTCTAATTGTTTTAGGCGTTCTGCGATTCGTTGAGCGATGAAGATACCGCGTGTTTTAATCCCGATCAAGACAATATCCTGAACCCCTTTATTTCTTTCGATGATTTCGTAAGTGATTCGAGTTAACGCTCGTTTCATTGTTACCTCATCTACTACCTCTTTTTTATACATCCTGTCTCCTCCTTATTCGTTTTAAATGAAATCATTTTTCAGGAAAAACTAGTTCAATTCGAATGTCGTATACCCTTCAACTAAAATGTCTACTCGGAGGATCAGCTCAGCTTCTAAAAACTGGCGTTCCTCTTGAAGAAGTAAAAGGTGAATTAACATCCTATTTTTACAATAAAAAAACTCCTACCCGTAGTTAGGTAGGAGGAATGTTATCGACTTCGTCAAAATGATAGTGTTCACCTAGGCGCACCTAGTCCAAACCACTATCTACTTCCTTCTTAGCCTCACGGGACTACTCTTAAAGGATCAATATTAAGTTATTTATTTCTTGCTAAAGACACTATACTATTCCTTAATTAAGAAATCAATCTTTTTCTTTCAACTGCTTCAAAGTTTTTTTGAAGATCTCTGGCAAAGGTGCTTCAAAGACCATCATTTCACCAGTTGTCGGATGTTCAAAGCCTAGTAATTTTGCATGAAGAAACTGACCGTTTCCCTTTAATGTTTTTTTTGGTCCATACAATGGATCACCTGCTACTGGATAACCAATGTATTGCATGTGTACTCTGATTTGATGCGTTCGCCCAGTTTCAAGCTGCAGCTCGATCAAGGTATACCCCTCAAAACGCTTCAACACTTCAAAATGTGTCACCGCTGGTTTTCCATCTTCGATCACTGCCTGCATCTTCCGATTGACCTTTGAGCGGCCAATCGGTGCTTCAATTCGACCTTTTTCATGAGGAATCTCACCATGAACTAGCGCCACGTATTTTCGCAAAGAGGACTTATCCTTGAGCTGCTTCGCTAACGCTTCGTGGGCCTGATCATTTTTTGCCACCATCAGCAATCCGGAAGTGTCCTTATCAATGCGGTGCACGATCCCTGGTCGAACCACATCGTTGATAGTAGACAGATTTTTGATTTGATACAATAAGCCGTTGACCAAAGTTCCTTGAGAATGTCCAGCAGACGGATGAACCACCATGCCTTGAGGCTTGTTTACGATGACCACATCCTCGTCTTCATAAACGATATCTAACTCAAGATTTTCTGGCACGAGATCCAGTTCTTCCGGTTCTGGAATCTCGATCAAGATCTTGTCACCGGCATTCACCTTATAATTCGCCTTAATCACTTTTCCCTCAATCGAAACATGCTGCTCTTTGATCCATTGCTGAATCTGTGAACGAGAATAGTCTGCTAAGCGGTCATTTAAAACCTTATCGATTCGACCTGTTTCATTTTTTACGATTATTTCAATTTGATTATCCATTTTTCTTGTCTCTCTCATCTAATAGAATATAAATAAAGATCATGATTACTCCCGCTACCAAAGCCATGTCAGCGATATTAAAGATCGGAAAGTTAATAAAATCTAACCGAAACATATCTACGACATACCCCAAACGAAAGCGATCAATGAAGTTTCCAATGGCACCGGCCAAAAAGAAACTTAAGCCTAAAGTCAACCACTTGCTCTCATGCAGATGCTTTACTAAATAATAAACAACAGCAACCACTGCCACTATAGTAATGATGATAAAAAAGATTTGCTGTCCTTCAAATAAGCTAAAGGCACCACCCGTATTCCGAATGTGCGTCAGTGATAAAATATTTGGAATAATGGTTTGGCTATCGCCAAAATTGTATTGGTTGACGATCCACCATTTGAACCATTGATCCAGTGCGACGATTCCCGCACTAATAAGTAAGTAAATGCCTAACAAAACTATTGCTCCCCTTCTTGACTAAAAATATCTCTTGGACGGATAATCCCCAGCAGATTTCCATCTGAATTGCCGTTTTTCGTAATTAGAAGCGCTTCTAGAACCGCTTCTGTTTGAAACATTTTCTCCGCTTCAGATACCGTTGTATCTCCAGCAATAAACTTAAAATTCGCCCGTTTTCCGTTTGCCAACAATAAATCTTCGGCTACTAACCCCTTAAGACTGACAGAACCATTCAAACTTGCTTGAGCGAAATAGAACCCGATGGTACGCAGAGTGATCAAGCCCATGAATTTTCCTGAATCATAGACGGGAAATTGAGAAAACCGCTTCTCTGTAATGATCTTCATCAGTTCGACTAATGGCAAATCACGTTCAAAGCCAGTAACCTTTTTACCAAAGCGAGGCAGCACTTTTTCTGGCCTTAGTAGCTGCTCCTCAATTTTTTTAATCCGATCAACCGCCCACTCATTAGGTTCCGCGATTACAAAATCGTCCGCGACTTGATCATGGACGATTGCATTTCTCAACTGTGCCAATTGGAGCAAATCATTTTCACTGTCTCCAATCAAATTATCATGGCGTTTTGATAGACGGCGCACGGCTTCACTGAAACTCATGTTAACGGGATTCCCCAACTGACGTTTCAATTCCTTCTCAATCCGATTAAATGCACTTAAAAAAATATCTGCTCGTTCTCCCATTCCGTCTCTCCTTGTTTTGAAAGAATACACCTTTTCTTAACTCTAGTAAAAATCCGATAGCTTCAGTATAAGTGAAAAAAAGCGGGATGAAAAGCCTGAGGTAATATGAAACGCGTACTGGTCGTTCTGATGATTAAAGAAAGCTTTACTAGACAAGACTTGAAAACACGACAAATAGCCCGTCTTTTATACGGACTCAACGTTTATTTATTTTTTCTTTATCAAGTGTTCACTTCGACAGAGTAAACACTTTATTTATAGATTATTTAGTCTGGTGGTTGTTTTACTCGATCGGCTTCATCTATGTCGTCTTTCAATTGAAGAATCAAAACAATTTTTGCAGGATTGGTCTGATCATCAATTCCAGCATCCTTTAAAATAGCATCGTCTGGAATAACCGAAGAGATGACGGCTAATAATTGCTCTTCCTCCAGCTTAAAAGGATCGATTCCCTGAGGCATTTCAATTGAACGCATAAAAAGACCGGATTCGATGGTTTCCTCTGAAATGATTAAATCTTCTGGCAGGTTAAGTGTCGTCGGGGATGGAACTGCATTGAGCTCTTCAGTCCTTTCCATCGGCTCCTGCTGTGTTTCTGTTGTTTTATCAAAAATAACCGTTTCGATTTTTTCGACAAATTTTGCAGTGACCACATTTTCAAACAGTTCAGCATCTTCCTTATCAAAAACCGTTAGCACGGTCAATTTTTCTAAAGACTTTTTGATTTCTTCTGGTGATTTATCCAGATTTGGATTTTTTAAACTCCAGCGATGATTCTTACCGTTGCTATTTTTAAATGTAGCCGCTAATCTATGCATGTCTATTCCTCCCTCCATTTACGTATTTTTGAATCACTTAAACTGTCATGAACCGACTAATCCCTTCAAAGGCATTTTGAAAAACCGCGTATACAATTTTTCGATCTTCTCTTTGACAAATGTTTTAACTGGAAAGAGTCGAATCGAAAGAACGCGCCACTCCTTTAATGTAAAATAGTCCTTGAAAAAAATATAGTAGCTGCGCAGAGCACGTGTCGGTTTACTCTCAAGAAAGATTTTTCTAACAAGATCCCTTAATACAAAACGGAAATCCTCTTTTCCAAGTTCATCTCTTACTTGAAGCGCTATCAAAAATTGAATCGTATCTTGCTCATCCCGGGTTTGATAATAGTAAGTTTTGATTCTTTTTTCTAAGGTTTTCCGTTTTAATGTGTAGACTTGATGGCAGCTTAATAATTTTACTTTTTCCACATGAGTTCCTCCTTTCCATCAATTTATTTATATAAAACAGCTTAAATGCTGGATAATAGTCTTTTTAAAATCAGAGTAGTTATTTACAAAGCTACTTTACCTCTTTTTCTTCAAAAAATTAATTCCTAAAAATTAATAATTATTTAAGTATAGTAATTTTTACGTTAGAATCGTTGATAGATTAAGGATATGGGCAATACAAAAAATCCTCAAAAATGTATTGACTTCCCATGTACTGAGCATTAAAAGTCAAAAAAGCCTCAAGAATAACAAAATTCCTAAGACTTTTCTTTCTAATTTGATGGCTATCAACGATTTTATATGAACGAAAATGAGTGAACAGTAGATATTAATTGGTGCTATCCGTTATTTTTATTTAGTACAGACTGAATAATCTCGATACCATCCTTCAGCTCTTGTTGACTGATAGTTAGCGGCGGTAACAACCGCAATACATTTTTTCCTGCTTTGATTGCTAATAAGTGTTGCTTTTTTAATTCTTGTACTGTTTGCTGCAAGGTTTCTGGTGAATCTAACTCGATTCCAACCATCAAGCCTTTTCCACGTACATCTAGAACTTTTTCTGACGTATCTAATAGCTTTGAAAGTTCTCTCATTAGATAGCTACCCTTTTCTGCTACTGAAGCAAGAAATTCTGGTTGATTAATCTCACTCACAACGCAGTCAGCAACATTCATGGCCAGATTATTACCGCCAAAGGTCGTTCCGTGTGTTCCTGGTCCAAAGGCGTCAGCTAGTGTTGCTTTTCCAAGCATCGCACCGACGGGAATCCCATTAGCCAACGCCTTCGCAATCGTGATGATATCTGGTTCGATTTGATAATCTTCAAAGGCGAAAAAGGTTCCTGTTCTCCCCATTCCGGTTTGAATCTCATCAATAATCAATAGACTGCCATTTTCCTTGCACAATTGCGCTACTGCTTGCAGCCATTCCTTTTCGGCAGGGATAATGCCGCCTTCGCCTTGAATCACTTCTAGCATTACCGCCGCAACCTGTTCATTTAGTTGCTGCTTCAACGGTTCGAGCTGATTATAGGGAAGATACTCAAACCCCTCAACGATAGGGAAAAAGCCCGCCTGTAATGCCGGCTGTCCGGTAGCACTCAAAGCGCCATATGTGCGCCCATGAAAAGATTGCTCAAAGCTCAAGATTTTCGAACGACCTGTGGCTTTTCTGGCTAATTTGATTGCCGCTTCGTTTGCTTCAGTTCCGCTATTGCAAAAAAAAGCGAGATAGTCTTTGCCCATTGTCAGTTTTTCTGCCACTTTTTCTTGTAAGCTGCTGGTATATAAGTTTGAACTGTGCCATATTTTTTCTGCTTGTTGAGTAATGGCGGCCATCACTTTAGGATTCTTATGCCCTAGATTACTGACAGCTATTCCGCTCATAAAGTCTAAATATTTCTCGCCATTCTGATCGAAAACATAACTGCCAGAGCCGTCGACTAAGTCAATCTCATCACGGGCATAGTTGGGAAATAAGTGGCTCATGCAAAAACCTCCTCCTTTGTGATGATTGTTCCTGCCTTTTCAATACAGTTGGTGATATGAACCTCCGCTACACCGTTTTCTAAAGCTGAGATAGCACTATCTAATTTAGGAATCATTCCTCCAGTGATGACTTTCTCGCTTTTTAGGTGCTCGACCTCGGAGCAAGAAATGTTTTCAAGCCATTCTCCCTCCTGTTTCACTCCTGGAACATCTGTCAATAAATACAACGCTTCAGCTTCTACTGCTTCAGCAATCTTACAAGCAGTATCATCCGCATTGACATTTAGCCATTGTCCACAAGAAGTCATTCCTAGCGGGGCAATGATGGGAATATAATTTTTATGCAGCACACTTTCGATGGCCGTGGGATTCACTTCTGTAATCTTTCCAACATAACCTAACTTCTCTTGATCAATAAACGTTCCTTGAATCATATTATCACTGGAAGCGTTAAGCCCAATTGTCGCAAATCCTTGTTGCTGAAATAAGGTCGTAATGGTCGGCTGCACCTGTCCAATCAACACCATTTGAGTAATCTTTAACGCCTGCTCTGTCGTCACACGCAGACCGTCTTTGATTGTGACTGGAATATTCAAACGGTCCATCATTTCAGTGATATAATAACCACCGCCATGAACCATAATCACCTCATGTCCCTCAGACTGCCAAGCTTCAATTTGTTCGAAGAAATTTTTTGTTAGATTATCACTGGCAACACCGCCTATTTTAACCACGATTTTTCCCATAGTTTTTCGCTCCTTCATTTGTCTTGCTTTTCTTACGTGTGATACAATGCGTTTACTTCGACATATTTATATGTCAAATCGCATCCCCAAGCTTTTCCGCTTTGTTCGCCGATATTCAAATCAACAGTGATACATATTTTTTCTTTCTCAAGTGTTTGTTTCATCGTGATTTCATCAAATTCCTGAGGCTGACTGTGCTTCAATAATTGCTGATCTCCAATCCACATATCGATTTTTTCTGGATCTGTATGGGACCCCGCATATCCTACAGCGCAAATGATTCGTCCCCAATTAGGATCTTCGCCGAACATCGCGGTCTTTACTAAACTTGAGCCGACGACTTTTTTTGCAACTAGTCGTGCCTCTGTTTCATTAAGCGCGCCAACGACTTGGACTTCGATCAATTTGGTCGCTCCCTCACCATCTTTTGCAATCATCTTGGCTAATGTTTCGCTGACCAATTGGAACATCTCAAGAAATTTTTTATAGGCTTCAGTATTCTTTTCGATCACCGGATTTTCTGCTAGCCCATTGGCTAAAAGAAGAACCATGTCATTGGTAGACGTGTCACCGTCTACTGTAATTTGATTAAACGTGGTTTCTGTTTTGTCAGCTAACATTTCCTGTAGCAGAGTTTCTGAAATTTGAGCGTCCGTTGTAATGAAGGCTAGCATCGTCGCCATATTCGGATGGATCATGCCTGATCCCTTTGCTACTCCGGCCATCGTTACTGTTTGACCGTTAATTTCATCAGTTACCACGATTTCCTTAGTTGCTGTATCCGTGGTTAAAATGGCTTCATGAAACGCATATGGTGCTTGATTCTGCAAATCAATCTGACGAATTCCAGCTTCAATCGTTTCCATCGGCAGCTGTTTACCAATAACCCCGGTAGAAGCTACAGCAACATTTTCTTGCGAAACACCTAAATGTAAACCCGTGAGAGCTTGCATTTCTTTCGCATTTTCTAAGCCGAGTGTTCCCGTACATGCATTAGCAATCCCCGAATTTACAACGACTGCTTGAATCTTTTGATCCGTCATTGCTTCTTTTGTAACAAAGATTGGTGCAGCTTTTACTTGATTGGTGGTATAAACAGCCGCTGCGTTAGCTGGTACTTCAGAGAAAATAACACCTAAATCTTTTTTTTCTTTTTTTAATCCTGCATGTAAGCCAGTTGCCTTAAATCCTTTCGGGCTGGCGATTGTTCCATCAATGATTTGCATACTCTTCACACTCCGACTTTTTTTATGGATAAATAGGTACAAGGTTCAAACCGGTTGTTTCCGGCCAGCCTACTAAATGATTCAAATTATGAACCGCCTGTCCAGCAGCTCCCTTTACTAAATTGTCTAATACCGTTACTACTGTGATGATGCTGGTCACCTCGTTGTAGGCGACGCCGATGTCACAGAAGTTTGATCCGATAACTTGACGCAAATTAGGATAAACATTTTTATTCTGTACACGAATAAATGGCATATCTTGATAAAAAGTTTGATAATTTTCCCATAACTCCGTTTGCGTCAACTTTTTCTTGCTTCTAGCATAACTGGTGATGAATATCCCTCGGGTCACAGGAATCAATGAGGTCGAAAATTGGATGGCGGGAATGTTCTCATCCCACCTTTGTAATTGCTGCATAATTTCTGGTATATGTTGATGACTATTCATCTTATACAAAGTCATATTCTCATTGGCATTCACGAAATGTGTAGACTCAGATAGATTCTTTCCTGCTCCAGACAGTCCAGACTTTGCATCAACAATGATCGAGTCTGTTTCAATCATCTTTTGCTCTACTAGCGGTGCTAATGATAATAAGGCACCAGTAGCGTAACAACCAGGATTTGCAATCAAAGTAGAGCTCGGTTTTGAATAAAAATCAGCTAATCCGTAATGAGAATTCTTTAGAATATCAACGGGAGCACCTGTATTTTTATACCATTTCTCATATTGACCTTCGCCTTTTAAGCGAAAATCACCCGATAAATCAATCACGGGGAAATCCGCATCAACAAATGCGGTTGCAATTTCCTTTGAAATACCTGATGGAGTGGCAAAAAAGACCAGTTCTGCTCGCTTCATAATATTTGCTGGATCGATCGGTTCTAAAGGAAGGTCTAATAATTGCTTTAGGTGTGGCAGATAGTCATTTATTTGCTGACCGTTCTGAGAATGACTATGAATAGAGACAATTGTTACTTTAGGATGCTGCAACAAAAGACGAACTAGTTCTATTCCACTATATCCAGTCACTCCGATTATCGAAACTTTCATGCGAACCCTCCTTAAAAATGTATAATAATACGAATAGAAAACTACTATTTCTGATGATTATACGTGTAGTACTTATACAAGTCAATGGTTTTTTATAAATAAACATCCGTATATACGAAATATTATGCACGTTTTGCTCATTTTATACAAAAACACGCTATGGAGCATTGATTTGTCTATCAATGCCCCAAAGCGTGTTGATTATTTTTCTAAAAATCGATTCTTCTTCCTTCTTCGGCAGATTGATAAGCCGCATAGATCACTTTGATTGTATCGTAAGCCAAGTCTAAATCAGATAAAGGCTGACGATTATAGGCGATCGCTTCAACAAAATCTTGGAACTGATTTAAGTATCCTCGTAATACCTCTTCAGCAACAAAGACTTTATTCCAGCCCTTTTTTTCAGTCAACATTTCTGAAATATAAACATCCTCTAAGCCATCTTCATCTAAGAAGTAAGTGGATAGATTGTCCGCAGGTGTAATGTTGTTGATTAAAGCACTATCGTTTGTGTAAACTTCTACGTAGTTTTTCACGCCGCCCAAGGTGTTATCATTTGAGATAGAGATCGCTTTTGTTCCATCACTAAAGGTAATGACCACACTTGCGAAATCTTCAGTATCGACAGAATTTGCCGGAAAGTAACGTTTATCATGGGGATTCAGATTTGGCGCTAAGCGTGCAGTTTCTGCAGTTACGCTTTGGATTTTAATTTCCTCTCCATGGGCTTTCGCTTCCACCTGCTTAAGAAACAGCATGCCGCCAATTGGATGGCTGCCTAATCGGATCAATGAACCACCGCCGGCTAACTTCCAGTATGCAGAGGCAGGGGATGTAGAAGAGCGAATGCTTTCTTCCCCCTTCATATACATAATTCTGCTTTTTTTCTCCTCAAGGATCTTAGCAGAATGTAAGATATTTGGTGAATATACATAGTTTTCAGCATACATGAATAAACGATCGGATGCCTCAAATTTCGTTTTAAATTCTTCGATTTCCTTTAGCACACTTTGATACATTTTTTCTTTAGGTACTTTTAGTCCAATCGGTTTCTCATCGCCCTCTTCGCCAAAATAGCCTGTTAACGGCTTTTCACAGATGACATGTTTGTTCGCTGCTACAGCCTGATACGCAAGTGCTACGTGTGTAACTGGCGGTGTGATGATATCAATTGCTTCCACTTCTGGATCAGCAAGTATTTCCTCATACGTGTCTGCTACTTGTTCAATGATAGGCCATTTATCGCAAAGTTCTTGCGCTTTTGCACGGTCATTATCATAAATATATTTAATTTTTAAGTCTACCCCGCTAACCTTTGAATAAGAATTGGTATGAAAGTTTCCAGCGAATCCTGCTCCGATAATGGCGATACATACTTTTTTCATTTTATACTCCTTTCGACTTTTGTTACTATTACTATAGGAAGAAAAACAATCAGAAACAATCGCTTTCATTCTAAATATTCATAACAAAAGTGGTATGATTACAGTAAATATAGAAACAGTTGGAGGCAGTGCATGAATACTCATCACTTAGAAATATTCTGCCGCTTAGCAGAAGTCGAGCATTACGGTCAAGTATCGGAGGAATTTGGAATCGCTCAACCCTCCTTAAGCCGAATTATTCATCGCTTGGAAGAAGAGCTTGCCGTTCCCTTGTTCGAACCTGTGGGAAGAAATGTCAGGCTTTCAAAAGCAGGAAGAATGTACTATCCGCGAGTGAAGCAATCTCTAGAAACCTTAGACAAAGGCATGAATGAAATTCTAGACTTTGTTGACCCTTTACATGGAACCATTGATTTAGGATTTATTTTTTCTATAGGTCCAGAGATTGTCCCGAATATTTTACAAACATTCCGAAATATCGAGGCCAATCAGCAGTTCCAATTTAGATTCTGGCAAGGAAATACCCCACGTCTGATTCGTTTTCTACATAACGAAATTTGTGATCATGCTCTTTGTTCCTATTTAAAGGATCAACCAGAGATAGCATTTACCCATCTTTTTGACCAAGAGCTGGTAGCGATTGTCGCAAATGACCACCTACTAGCACAAAAAGAGTGTATCGATTTTGCTGAATTGGCGAATGTCCCTATGGTTTTAACGAGAGACAAGACTTTTTATATTGAGAACTTATTTCGTCAACAAAAAATCCCACTTGTTACAGCTTGCCACGTTGAAGAAGATCAATCGCAGGCTGGTCTCGTATCGGTTGGGTTTGGTGCTGCGATCCTTCCCTACAATGAGTTAATGGCTCATTTTGATATTAGTGTCTTAAGATTTACAGTTCCACTTGTGAGACCGGTCTATTTGGCGGAGAAAAAAGGTATTCGACTTAATCAAGCAGCCAATACCTTCCTTCATTTCTTAAAGACAAAAGATTTCCAAGAAAAAAAAGACTGAATCGTTGTATGATTCAGTCTTTTGTATCGTTAAAACAGGCCGATTGCATTGCCTTTTTCATCGACATTCATATTTAGAGCCGCTGGTTTTTTCGGCAATCCAGGCATAGTCATCACGTCTCCGGTTAAAGCGACTACAAAACCGGCTCCAATTTTTGGTACGAACTCACGAATCGTCACATCGAAATCAATCGGTGCACCCAATTTGCTTGGATCATCTGATAAAGAATATTGAGTTTTTGCCATGCAAACAGGCAAACGATCCCACCCATATTTTTTAAAGGTTGCTAATTGTTGTTGTGCCTTTTTACTATAGATAACTTCATTTCCACCATAAATTTCACGGACGATTGTCTCAACTTTTTCTGTTAGGTCATCGTGTTCTCTGCTGAAGATTGAATGAAAGTCATTTTCTTCGTTGGCAATTGTATCGACTAACGTTTTGGCCAAATCAATCCCGCCATCCGGTCCTTTTTCCCAAACACTAGCCAATTCAACTTTAACATCTTCCTGCTCACAAAGTTCTTTCAACAGTGTGATTTCCTTTTCTGTATCACTAACAAATTCATTGATTGCCACAACAACTGGTAAGCCGTATTTACGCATATTGCGAATGTGCTTGGCAAGATTGCTAAACCCGTCTTTTAAGGCATCAAGATTTTCAGCACTTAAATCGGTTTTTGCAACGCCTCCGTGCATTTTCAAGGCACGAATAGTTGCAACGATGACTACGGCATCTGGTGCTTTTCCTAAGCTCGGCACTTTGATATCTAAGAACTTTTCACCACCAAGATCAGCGCCGAAGCCTGCTTCTGTCACCACATATTCTCCACAATGTAAAGCAGCTCTTGTAGCTAAAATACTGTTGCAGCCGTGAGCAATATTAGCGAAGGGGCCACCATGTACAAAAGCTGGTGTTTGATAGATTGTTTGAACCAAGTTTGGTTTAATCGCGTCTTTAAGTACCAATGCCAACGCTCCTTCTACCTTCAGGTCACCCACTGTCACCGGCTCACGATCAAACGTGTAGGCAACTACGATATTGGATAGGCGACGTTTAAGGTCTTCGATATCTGTTGCAAGACATAAAATGGCCATAATTTCACTTGCTACGGTGATATCAAAACCATCTTCACGAGGGACCCCGTTGATTGGTCCACCTAAACCTACAGTAATATGACGAAGTTCACGATCATTTAGATCAACGACACGTTTCCAGATCACTCGACGTGCATCAATGTTCAAATCATTTCCTTGATGAATGTGGTTATCAAGCAACGCCGATAATGCATTATTAGCTGTCGTGATCGCGTGCATGTCTCCTGTAAAATGGAGATTGATGTCTTCCATCGGCAACACTTGCGCATAGCCGCCGCCAGTTGCGCCTCCCTTGATTCCCATAACGGGCCCTAATGAAGGCTCACGTAGGGCAATCACTGTTTTCTTTCCGATTTTATTTAGTGCATCCCCTAAACCGATAGTCACAGTTGATTTGCCTTCGCCTGCCGGAGTTGGATTAATAGACGTTACAAGAATCAATTTTCCTTCTGGATTTTTTTTCATCCGTTCTAAAGCATCAAATTCAATTTTTGCTTTATACTTGCCGTGTAATTCCAGATCATCAAATGATAAGTTGATTTTTTCTGCGACCTCCGTAATAGGCGCTAAAGTCGTCGCTTGAGATATTTCAATATCCGTTTTCATAAAAACTCCCTTTCCCGAACGTTATTCAGAAAAATACACTTTTTTATTCGTTCCTTCTTATTATAACGAATTATCCTGAGAAAAACATCACTTAGATTCGGTAATCTTATTGATTCGCAATTTTTGTTCCCATCACGTATAATAAAACCAGCAATTGCAAAGGGGTGTTGTGTAATGAATAATGGCATTGTTAAATGGTTTGATGAAAAAAAGGGGTATGGCTTTATTACCTATGAAGAAAATCAAGAAGTTTTTGTGCATTTCACCGCTATTGAGGAAGATGGATTCAAAAGTTTGGACCCTGGTGACGAAGTAACGTTTGTAATTGTAGAAGGCGCTCGCGGGATGCAAGCGGCTCATGTAAAAAAGAAATAAACGAAAAGATCAGTCATGACTGATCTTTTCGTTTTCTTTGATGTCAATTTCAGGATAAAATGCAGCAAAATCTTTCAAAAAAGCGGCTCTTCTTTTTTTTCTCATTGCAAAATGAAACGTTGCTCCACTTAGTCCCTTCCGTTGAATAATGATTCCATCTTTACAAAGGGCTAAATAATCAATGTGCTCTTTAAGAAGTGTTTCTCGTCTCCAAAGTCTAGAGTACCTTACCTTTATTCCCGTCTCTTCTAAAACTAAATAGCGATGGAGACCAACCACACCACTCAAGACGGCGATACCAATAACGATATTTCCCTGCAAGTAGGGATGTGTCTTTTCTAAAGTCAAGATTAAACCATAAAAAAGAATGATAAAGGTCACCGACCAATAGATGATACTGATCGATAGTTCCGGTTGCCAAAAATAGCGTTTTTTCTCCATTCATATACTCCTACTCTAAAAAAAGGATGATCCTTATGTTAAAAGTTTATACCGATGCTGCCACGAATCTAGAAAAAAGCGGCGGCGGTGTTTTAATTATTTCTGAAAAGCAACAGCAGCTAGCATTTTCATTACCTGAAACAAATAATCATCAGGCTGAACTAGCTGTCATTCTCTATGCGCTACATTATCTGATCGATCACAAGTTAAATGATCAATCGGTTTTGCTTTATTCCGATAGTAAAACTGCAATAAAAATTTTAGACCAAGGACAGACAAAAAACAAGCTCTTCCTGCCATATTTATCAGAGTTTAATGAAATTGCTCCGCAATTTCCACTATTGGTGCTTCAATGGATTCCTGAAGCAAAAAATAAAGGGGCGGACAATCTTGCCCGCCAAGGTTTACGAAAAGAATTATAAAACTGGTGAAAGCAAACGAGAAAAGCGTTGTTTGAAGTTCAGCCAATGGGACTGACTCGCGATCATCTCATCTGTTAATTCGATACATTCCTTCATGTCTTCTTCAAAGATCGTACGGAACAGCTGGGCAATCTCTGGATCATAGATAAAGCTGCTGACTTCAAAGTTCAGTTCGTAACTGCGAATGTCTTGATTCGTTGAACCGAAGGTGGCTAATTCATCGTCGACCACGATTGTTTTTGAATGAATAAAGCCATCAGCATAATGGTAAATCTTGACTCCGCGTTGATGTAAATAGTTAGCATAATACTGTGTTGCTCGATAAATAAAAGGATGGTCTGGCATATTGGGAATCATAATCCGGACATCAATACCAGAGCGAACAGCAATCAAAATAGCTGATATCATTGTTTCATCGGGGACAAGATATGGACTTTGAATCCAAACACTCTTCTCTGCTGCTAAAATCAAGCGGACAAACCCATCTTTGATGATCTGTTCGCTGGAATCTGGACCATCTGCCACGATTTGCATAGGGACACCCTTTTCAATCTTTTTCTGTGGCAAAACAAAATATTCAGGTAAATAGCTCATGCGCTCCGTTTTACTAGAAACGGAAGCATTCCAGTCACGAATAAAGATTTCTTGAAGGGTAAAACTTGCCGTTCCTTCAATTCTGCCATGAGTATCTCGCCATCTGCCAAAGCGTTTCGATTCTCCTAGGTACTGATCCCCTACATTAAATCCACCGGTCCAGCTGATCTGTCCGTCAATGACAACGATTTTTCGATGTAAATGATAATTTAAGCGGGTTTTTGCTAAAATGTTCTTTGATGTGATAAACGGAGTGACTTTACCACCGTTTTTGATAAGCTTTTCAAAAAACTTTTTGTTGGTTTTTGGAGAGCCCCAAGGATCATAGATCATTTTGACTTGGACACCTTCTGCCGCCTTCTCCTCTAAAATACGCAAAAAACGATTACCGATTCGGTCATTGAAGAATGCATAGTACTCTACATGAATCGTACTTTGAGCAGCTCGTAAATCTTCAAATAAACGTTCAAACTTCGCTGTCCCATCTAAAAAGAACTCCAGCTCATTGCGAACAGCTAAAGGCGATTCGTCCAAATTTTGGAAATACTTTACTAAAGATTTCGCTGCCGGATACAACTGATCCGGTTCATTGTAATCCACATGACGATTGTCTTCTTGAATGATCTCATTGATTTCCTTTACGCGCTTTTCATCCTCTTGTTCAAACCGATACATAGTCTCGCCATCGATTCCCCGTCCACAAAAAGCATAAATTAAAAATCCGATCACAGGTAAAAAAATCAAGGTCAATAGCCAGGCCCAGATCGTTGTAATATTCCGCGGTTTACGAAAAACGGTAATAATCGCACCCACAGCATTGGCAATAAAAATTAAAAAAATAATTTGCTCAATAATTCCCAAGTGGTCCCCTCTTTTCAATAAAAAAATTCTCTCATTTGAATTATACCCAAATCACAGTAGTAATAAAAGAAACACGCTACAGAATAGTCATTTTCTCATAAAAAAAGACAACATCACTAAGATGCTGTCTTTAGCCGTCGGCAATTATGCCAACCAGTTCGCTACTTCTGCTAGTGCATCAGATAATCCAGCTGGATTCTTACCGCCTGCTTGTGCCATGTCTGGACGACCGCCACCGCCACCGCCAACTTTTGGTGCGATTGCTTTGATCAAGTCGCCAGCCTTCAGCCCTTTTTCATTCGCTGTCGGACTCATAGCCGCTAACAAATTCACCTTTTCTCCTTGAATTGTTCCAAGAACTAAGACGTCGGATAAGGCTTTTTGTTTCCATTGATCCGCTAATTGCCGCAGCTGATTCATGTCTTTGACGTTAACTTGTGCTGTAATCACAGTGGTTCCATTGATTTCCTTCACGTCTTTGAAGACATCTCCGGCCTGTTGGTTCGCCAATTTTGTCGCTAGTTTTTCATTTTCTTTTTGTAATTCTTTTACTTGCTGTTGTAGCTGTTCTGTTTTGGTGACTACTTCTTTGATTTGTGGTGATTTCACGATTTGTGCAACCTGCATTAATTGTTCTTCTTCATCTCGGAAGGCTTCATAGGCTTCTTTACCTGTTAACGCTTCGATCCGACGAACACCGGCACCAATGCCTGATTCAGAAACGATCTTGAATAGGCCGATGTCTTCAGTGTTCACCACATGCGTTCCTCCACATAATTCGATAGACCAATCACCAATATTTACGACACGAACATCGTGACCATATTTTTCGCCAAACAGGGCCATCGCACCCATATTCTTGGCAGTATCGATATCTGTTTCAATCGTTACGACTGGAATAGCCTCCCAAATTTTTTGGTTAACGATTTTTTCCATTTCTTTCAGTTCAACTGCCGTAACCTGACCAAAGTGAGTAAAGTCAAAACGTAAGTGGGTATCCGTTACTAATGAACCCGCTTGGTTCGCATGATCGCCTAAAACTTCTTTTAGTGCTTTATGCAATACGTGCGTCGCCGTATGGTTTTTTATCACTTTATTACGAAAAGCAGCATTTACTTGTAGGAAGTATTTATCTCCTTCGTTTAATGATTCAAGAACTTCTACAGTGTGCAACGCCTGACCATTTGGCGCTTTTTGCACATCTGTTACATTGGCAATGATTTTGCCTGATTGGTCAACAAGGATTCCTTTATCCGCAATCTGTCCACCCATCTCAGCGTAAAAAGGTGTCTCAGCAAAAATGACTTTGGCTTCTCCTTCCTTCACTGTGGAGACCATCGCATTGTCTTGTAGGATAACAAGTAATTCACTTTCAATTTCTAAATGATCATACCCGACAAACTTGCTGTCAACTTTGATATCACCTAATAGCGCTGTTTGAATACCCATGGATTTTTCTGTCGTACGAGCTGCACGAGCACGTTCTTTTTGAGCCTGCATCTCTACTTCGAAGCCTTCATGATCAACTTTTAAGCCTTCATCTTCAGCAACCTCTTCCGTTAACTCCACAGGGAAGCCGAATGTATCATAAAGCTTAAAGATGACTTTTCCATCAAGCGTTGTCTCGTTTTTGTCCTTCAGATCCGCTAAAACATCATTTAACATGGTCAAGCCATCGTTGATTGTTTCATGGAAACGTTCTTCCTCAGTACGAACAACTTTTTCAATAAACGCTTCTTGCTGTTTCACTTCTGGATAGTAGCTCACCATAATTTCACCGACAACAGGAACTAATTTATACAAAAAGGCTTGGTCGATCCCAAGTTTTTTTCCATGCATGACTGCCCGACGTAATAAACGACGTAGGACATAACCGCGTCCTTCATTTGATGGAAGCGCACCATCGCCAATTGCGAATGCTAAAGAGCGAATGTGGTCAGCGATAACTTTAAAGGAAATATCTAATAATTTATCTGTTCCATATTTTTTACCACTTAATTCTTCAACTTTACCGATAATCGGTAAGAACAGGTCTGTTTCAAAGTTAGTTGGTGCATCTTGGATGATCGAAACCATTCGTTCAAGTCCCATACCCGTATCAATGTTTTGATGAGGCAATGGTTCGTACGTTCCTTGTGGCGTATGGTTAAATTCTGAAAAGACCAAATTCCAGATTTCTAGATAGCGTTCATTTTCTCCGCCTGGATAGTTTTCTGGATCATCTTCAGCTAAGTCATTGAATGATTCTCCGCGGTCGTAGAAAATCTCTGAATCAGGACCGCTCGGACCAGCGCCTAGATCCCAGAAGTTGTCTTCGATCTCAACAACATGATCTGCTGGAATACCAACTTCCTCTAACCAAATACGTTTTGCTTCCTTGTCCTCTGGATAAACTGTGACATACAATTTATCCGGATCAAACCCGATCCAATCTGGCGAAGTCAAGAATTCCCATGCCCATTCGATCGCTTCTTCTTTAAAATAGTCGCCAATAGAAAAGTTTCCAAGCATTTCAAACATCGTATGGTGACGGGCAGTTTTCCCGACATTTTCGATATCGTTTGTGCGAATGGATTTTTGTGCATTCGCGATGCGTGGATTTTCAGGAACGACACTTCCATCAAAATATTTCTTCATGGTGGCAACACCTGAATTGATCCACAATAATGTTGGATCATTTACGGGAACTAATGAAGCACTTGGTTCAATCATGTGCTCTTTGGTTTTAAAGAAATCTAAAAACATTTGGCGCACTTCAGCGCTTGATAATTTTTTCATCTATTCTCCTCTTTTCTAAAAAAATAAAAACTACCACTGCAGTCAAGGACGAAAACTCGCGGTACCACCTTGATTGCAATGATAGTTTGATCATTACCTCTTCAGCTCGTTAACGCTGAGCAGCGTTGATTTTTCAATCAAATAATTGTGGGAGCAATTTATTCTTCGCCACGTGCAGCTTTCAGCAATCGTGCACTTTCTGTGGAGGCGTAAGGAACAAACCATATCCTTTTATGAGTATAGGAAAAAGTTTGCCAAAAGTCAAACTAGATCTTGATTAAAATCGCTTTACGATACAAATAATCACTCGGCGATAAAACTTTTTCATGGAGCATCGTCGTATTGTTGCTAAAATAGCTCGACAAAGGAAGAAAATCAACAATTGGAATGCCCACATTGTTTTTCTTATTCGTCAATTTTAAAACACCTGGATCTTCCGTGATCTCAAAACGTTCCATGGAAGTATCGAAATACAGGCCAAACATATTCTCCCGTTCCATCATCTTGCGAACCTTTTTTCCTCGGTAAGGGTCCTTCACATTCAAATCATTTCCCCAGCGGAATAGACGGCGGCTGCCCGCCCCGTTGACATACTCCCACTGATCCTCCGTCAAAAGATCAAAATTCTTCTTCCGAACTTTTTTCCTCAAGCTGCTATAGGTATGTTGCTCATGACTAAAAACAAAATAACTGTCTGAATGGGGCACCATTTCAATATACCAACGGTCTTCTTTCAAGACATTTCTAGGGAAAGACCACGTCATGCTCTCTTCTGGTGTTAAATTCGGAGAAAGTACCTCTTTGATTTCTTCCTCATACATAGAAAATTGATCGGCCTCACCAGAAAAACTTCCTGTTACAGCATCGTAGATTCCTAAGTAATTAGTTCCAGCAGGTAACGCGTGTCGTTGGACGAACATTGGTGGAATTTTAACTTTTCGCAGACTTGTGGTTTTATCATTGATTAGTTCCCCCAAAGAATCCACGTCAAAAAAATTGTACTGTCCACGCAACTCTTCAGGAATCGTGATTTCCTGAGAGTTTGGTGCAGTTTCTAATAGAGACAAGCCCTTAGTGCCCAAATTCCAGCCTAAAATGGCATCTTTATTTCCAGGAATAAAAACAAATTCCTCTTCATCAATTAACAATTGGAACGTTTGACACTTAATCCCGTATAAATCAAAATCTTTTAATTCAATATCTGAAATCTTCATCAGCGGGTTAACAAAATGAAGTAATAACTGGCTTAGTAAGGTGCGTTTTTCTTTCGGATTCAATCGTTTCCAATAGGACCAGTCTAGTTGATCGAGTAAGTTCATAATTCTTTCTGCCTCCTCCAACATCATATGCTAAAATTATACCATTATCATAATGAAATGAGGATTAAGATGAAAAAATATTTTGGCGCAACACCAGAACTTCAGGCTGCTGCTTTTTATTTGCGCTATCAAGTTTTTGTTTTAGAACAAAATATTTTACCAGAATTGGAATTCGATCAATTGGATACAGCAGATCGACAATATCTTGTTTTCTTTGATGAACAGCTACCAGTGGCAACCGTTCGTTACCAAAAATTGGATTCTGTCACTTTGAATCCTGATCGCTTATGTGTCCACCCGGATTATCGAGGTCACGGGTTGGGTGCTGAATTGCTGCAATATATTGAAAAGCAAGCTAGTAAGGAAGGATGTTGTTATTCCGTTCTCTCTGCGGAGATTAGCGCACAAAAATTTTACGAACAACAAGGTTACCAAGTTGTTTCTGACGTTTTTGAAGAAGATGGGATTCCATGTATCAAAATGCAAAAAGAGCGACTGTCCACGGATTAGCGGACGTCGCCCTTTTTGTTAAGAATTCGAGCGCTTTTTATTTTTCCGTACACTGCGCTCTTCCTGCCGGCGTGCTTGCCGACGTTTTTGTTTGTTTGATTCTGAAATTGCTCGATCAATTTTCTTTTTGTATCCAGGTTTGATTTTTTTCTTGGATTTTTTTACTAAACCGATTAATGTTGGGTCTAGCTCATCCTTTGATTTCTCACGTTTCTTTCGTCGATTGCGGTCGTAGGTATCGACGATTTCTCCATTTTTTATTTCTTTTGGTTGGAAAGTAACACCAGTATTTTCTATCAGACTAACGTCGTTTTCATCACTTGGGCCATACAAGGTAATCGCTGTGCCTGAAAGTCCATTTCGACCCGTTCTTCCAACACGGTGAATAAAGAAATCTAAATCTTGAGGGATTTCAGCATTGATAACATGTGACACCCCTTCAATATCGATTCCCCGTGCCGCTAAATCGGTTGCCACAACATATTGGAAGTCTAAGTTTTGTACTTGACGCATTACCCGCTTACGTTCTCGTGGTGAAATATCCCCGTGAATCTTCGCTACTTTTAATCCTTGAGATTTCAAATACTCGCTGATTTCATCGACATGCTGTTTTGTATTCGCGAATACAATGGCCAAATAAGGGTGCCCAATGGTTAATAACTGATAGATCAGACGATTTTTATCTTGCCCTTTTGTTGAAATCAACCAGTTTTCAATCGTATCAGAAATCACAGCTTTAGACTTGATTTCTTCAATCACTGGATTTTCCATATATTTCAAAAGAAATGGACGTAACTTCTCAGGAATCGTTGCAGAAAAAACTAGCATTTGAAGATGTTTCGGTAACCGACCAGCGATTTGATCTACTTCAGCTAAAAAGCCCATATCCAGAGTCATATCTGCTTCGTCAACAACAAAATATTCTGCTGTATGAACCTTTAATGCCTGTTCGTTCATCATGTCTAAAATTCGACCGGGTGTTCCAATAGCTACATGAGGCTGATGAGTGGATAGCTTTTCTATTTGGCGTTGTTTATCAGTGCCGCCAACAAAATTAGTCACGCGAATTTCAGTTGATGAAAATTGGGCGATTTGAATCGCTGCCTGATAAATTTGTGTTGCCAATTCACGACTTGGAGCCGTAATAACAATTTGTACCTCATCTTTTTCAGGATCAATCTTATCCATCAAAGGCAATAAAAATGTATGTGTTTTTCCTGATCCAGTTTGAGATTGTCCAACAACATTTTTTCCTTTTTTGACTAAAGGAATTAATTTTTCTTGAACCGCCGTTGGTTCAGTAAACCCTTTATCCTTAATAGCTTCAAGAATAAACGGCTGGAAATTGAATGATTCAAAAGTTCGCATGTTATACCTCTTTCTTTAACGTACTAATCGTATACGTGTGACTCGCTTTATCATGGAATAGGCGGTTTTTTCTTCTTATGAGAGCATACAATAAGTTGAAAAGAAATAAAAGCAAAATTCCTAAACTCATAAAGCCAAATGTAACATAAGCAATAAATATCGAGTGATCGGCTATTGATAGATGGTTCATCGTAAAATTAAAAATCTGCAGAAGTCCATTAAGGAAAAGATAAAAGGCGCTATACCGCTTCACTAAACTCCAAAACCGAATATGCTCTCTGTTCTTTTCTACCACTTTGATACGAACCACTTTTTTTCCAATGGTTTGCCCATTCCAAAAATACATAACCAGCATGAAGTATAACACAACTTCCAAAGTGAAGCTGACAAATGGATAACTTAATAATACTTTTATGTTACTAGGTAGATTGGTTCCAATAAGACCAACAAGACTACTGAAAAAACCAATAACCATCCAGTCAATCACCATTGCGACAAAGCGCCGCAACAGAGAAACTTGCTGTCCTTTAATATACGATTCTGAATCAAGCTCGTTCCTTGTTGGTAGAAAGAAAGTAAAGAGTGGCGCACAGGCGAAGCCGAAGGTTCCACCTAATGTGTTGTGAAATAAGTCATTGACATCAAATAGACGATACGGGCGTGGATAAATAAAGTATAATCCACTCAATTGAGTCAATTCGAAAAATAAGGACAAACAAAAACTAGCCAAAATCGTCTTCCAAAGTGAAAATTTGAAATAATACCGACAGTACACACCAAATGGAAACAACAGGAAAATATTAAAGACCGGTTCAAGAAACACACTTTGTTTCATCGCTTGCAAATACGTGCTTGGATTATTCAATTGCAGTACTGTTTGATTCATGAAGTTGTGCCAAGATTGAAAAAGATGAAGCTCGTATCTCGGACCGGTCATCTGTGCTACTGCATCAATGCTCGGAAGAGGCAAAATGACCAAATAATAAGCAGATAGTAAATAGAAGACAAAGGAATAAAGAATCAGACTTCTCAATTTACCTAATTGTCCATATTTGCGATAGTAATAAATTAAAAATGGTGCAGTAATAATCATTGCCAAAAAGGGGAAAGTTATCACTGCTGCTTTAATAGGAAAAATATAACTGTTCATAAAACTCCCTCATCTTATAAAGGACCTGCCGATTATTCGAATCAGCAATGCTTTTTTTTGTGTTGTGGTAAAATGGAATCAGCTCTGATTTATCATGAATTTTCAAGGAGGTTTTTTTATATGCTTAATCCGCTTTTTGCGTTTGGCGTTCCCGCAGCCCTGATGGTTGCCTATATGATTTTCTATTTTTTAAAACGGATGAAAAGTAATGAGTATCGACGGTTTGCCTTGACATTGATTTCAGTTTTTTTGACAACTTTTAGTTATCAAGTTTACAACTACAGTCAAACTGTGATCTCACTTACTTCAGCAGAAAGTTTTCAAAAGAACTTTGGATACAGTCAAGGTCGCTTAATCGTCCCATTCGCTCTCGGTGCAATTCTTACGGTCATCAATGTTTACTACCTTTTCCGTCAGTTTAGAAAAAAAGAATAACAGGGACTCCTGTTATTCTTCCAAATCAAAGAATTTGATTTCGACATTCTCTAGTAACTTCAAGGTATTCAAGTCTAAGTTGACCCACTCTTTTGATGCTGGTTGATAATTATTATCCTCAAACGACATTTCGATTTCATTCAAAAGTTGTTCGGGTGTTCCAAAAAAGCTTCGTTCTTTTTCAAGTAAAAGACTAATCAATGCTGGATTTTCTACTAAGAAATAATCCTCTTGGTATTTATATAAAATTACCTGGTAGGTCTTATTCTTAAGCTTGCAACGAATAGCGAATAATCCTTCAGACAATTTTGGCATTTTTTCTAAAACTTCTTCGGGACTCAAGAATTCACGATGTAGCATTCAGAGTTCCTCCTAACCAAGAAACATTATAGGAGAAAAAGAAGAACACTGGAAATAATATGTCTTGTCTCAAGGATTTTTTTACTTTTTTCTGAAGATTCTCCCTTTACTTTTATGATAAATTCCACTCGGTATAAAAAACTTCTAAAAAATTTTCCATAAATTTTTTTCTTCGTTCTGCTTCTAATTTTCCAGCTTTTGTATTCATCGTTTCTGGTAATTTGAAAAGCTTCTCATAAAAATGATTAATTACCGTACTTTTTTTACGATACTCCTGTTTACTCTTGAACTCTTGCGGTAATATAGCCGGATCATATAATGGGCTATCAGTATGCCCCCCATAATAAGCCGTTCGTAAAATACCGATCGCTCCTAAGGCATCAATACGATCCGCGTCCTGAACGATCTGTCCGGCTACAGTCAAATCAGCTTTTCCTTCTTCGATCTCCTTCGAGAAAGACATATTTTCAATGATTTCAAAAATTTCTTGAATCTCTTTTGTAGAGAAATCAAGTTCTTTTAAAAACTTTTTAAGGTTCCTTTTTTCCAACTCAACGTCAGCGACGACTTTATCATCGATAATATCATGAAGATAGCTCGCTGCTTCAATAATCAAAGTATCAGATATACCTTCTTGTTCAGCCAGTTGATTTGCTATTTTGGCCACGCGCTCCACATGATAAAAATCATGTCCGCTATGGTCGCCCCCAAGTTTTTCTATCGAATAATGGCGAATTTCTTCTACTTTATTCTTCTGCATCTAATCTCGGCTTTCTGGGTGGACGTTCGCCCCAATATTGAAATAGATCTGTTCGTAACGCCCCATTATATAATTTTCTTTTTTTGGTTGCTTTAGCGCCATAGAACTCTTCAAAGGCCAGATCACTTGTAAGAATATATTTGCTCCAGGTTTTTAGCGGACGAAAGACATCTCCCATCTCTCGATAAAGTTCACGTACCTGTTCTTCCTCTCCTAGACGCTCGCCGTATGGTGGATTTGCTACAATTACACCGTAGTCTTTTTCGGTCTTAAAGTCTTTGACAGCCTGTTGCTTAAATTGGATCGAATCCCCTAAACCAATTTCTTCTGCATTTGCTCGAGCAATTTCGATCATGCGACCATTGATATCTGATCCAGCAATATCCAATTCGATATCATAGTCAGCAGCATTATCAGCCGCTGCCCGTACTTTTTCAAATACAGAGGAATCAAACCAATCCCACGCCTCGCATGCAAAATCACGATTGAAGCCAGGAGCGATATTGTGTCCAATCAAGGCAGCTTCGATACACAATGTTCCAGAACCACAAACAGGATCATAAAAAGGACGATCTTTACGCCAATTTGTCAGCATCACTAATGCTGCAGCCATATTTTCTTTCAGTGGCGCGCCACCCTTTTCTAACCGATAGCCGCGTTTAAACAAACTTGGTCCAGTAGTATCTAAAGTCAAGACAACATGATCCTTTAATAAAGCTACCTCTAATTGGAACAATGCCCCTGTTTCAGGTAATGGTACACGAGCTGGACGATGATAGACCTCACGCAAACGCTCCACGATAGCTTTTTTCGTGATCGATTGGCAGTCAGGGACGCTGTACAGCTTCGATTTTATTGAGCGTCCCGCAACTGGGAATTCTGCATCCAGCGGTAAATAGTCTTCCCACGGAATTGCCTTTACTTTTTCAAATAATTCATCAAAAGTAAAAGCATCAAATTCATCGACAATAATTTTTACACGATCCGCTGTTCGTAACCATAAATTAGCAGTGGCGATTGTCTCCAAGTCTCCTTTAAATCGTGCCCGTCCATTTTCCACTTGACACTCGATGCCAAGTCCTCTTAATTCTTTGCCCACTAGGGCCTCTATACCAGCGGCAGCTGTGGCAATCAAATTGTATTGTTTTTCCATAATATCTCCTTTGAACCTCTTCTTAGTTATCATTTATTGTTTTTGTTATCTATGAGGGGCAATCTTGAATTTTCCAATAAAAAAACCTTCACAACAAAGTTGGAAGGCACACCCTGAATTGCTGCAATTTTCTGTAAGCCATGTTTTGTACGGCGATCAACTCAGGGAAGCGTGATCGTCGTGGTAATCATCTATCTCCGACATAAATGCCGTCTCTTTCATCGTTCATTTCCTTAGAAAAAGCGCCCCTACCATTGTTTGGGTTGCTCGCTCGAGGGGTTTACCGCGTTCCACCATTTTGATTTCTCAAAATGCTTCGTCACTGTGGCACTTTCAAGAATACTCAGGCATAGATTCCTCCTTAGCCTTTTTTTCTGCCGTTACTTCAAAAGAAGTACCTTAGCTTATGGTTTCGCTAAGCACGAACACTACAGACATCTCAGTCTGTGCGAGCATGGACTTTCCTCAGCCTGCGCAAAGCAAACCGCGATCACCCAAAAATTGCATCATTCAAATTTAAAATTGACGAGTTTTTTCAATGTCGCTCTCATCTTGAGTATAATTTTGACCAAAGTCCGAAGATGTTTGTGCAGAGGCTTGTTGGTCAAGCTTCTTACCAAATACTTCTCTTTCAAGATTCGATAAACGTTTCAAGATGTCAAAGTTTGTTACCGCTGAACTCTTAGGCGCAGCTTCTTTTACACGTGAAGGTGCTGGCTGAGCTTTTGACAGTTGTTCAACTTTTGCTTTCAACCGATCATTTTCTTCTCTCAACGTTAATAATTCTTTGTTATAAGCTTCATAATCTTTAATTACATTGTCCAAAAATTCATCAACTTCGATTGGATCGTAGCCGCGCATTTTTGTTTTAAATTCTTGCTCCAAAATATCGTTAGGAGTATAGATTACATTCGCCATTTTTCCACCTCATTAGCTCTAATCTTAATTTACTTTCCTATACATTCTAGCTGATATACCAAAGGAAATCAAACACTATCCCCAAAGTATGAGGAATTTTCTAAATCATCCATCGTGATCGTAAGTAAATCATAAGAATTTCTCTCCTGAAATTTCTCTACATCCTTTAGAAAAAATTTGGTTTTACCAGGATACTCTGTATCATAAACGATAAGCGCTGCGTCCGTATGCTGAAGCAGAAAGTTTACATGATTTTTAAATTGTATTGGATTTTGATACGGGTGATGACTGACAGAATCAACGAAATCAGCCGTTTGTACCAGCTCATTCAAAAATAATTGATTGTGTTCTTTCCAATTACTTCCGAATCCTTCAAAGGGAAAAATAATGGCTAATTTTATCTGAGAATAGTCCTGTTTGAGTTCATTGACGATTTGCCCTGTCCAAATCTCTGTGCCAAGACTGCCGCTAATCATCACCCATTCCAGACCGTTTTCAATTAACGCAATCAGTTCTCGTTTTAAAACATTCTTAATGACTTGTACCTTTGGATCTTTCTCATTGAATATTCCCAATTCATAGCTTTGATATCCTGTTACGTATAATCGCTCTATTGTTTCATTCATTGCATTTTCCTTACTTTCACTTAAAAATAAAATATCTTTCGAAAAAATTTGCTATAATAGCTAGCAGGAGTGTGATAAAAATGACCTTTCATTACCCTAACGGTCAGTTGTTTTCACAAAAAAATCCACGAGAACGTACATTAAAAAAGGAGACGACGTTTGCGAATCGCGGGATGCGCTTTGAAGAAGCAATTAATCAAAGCAACGAATACTACTTAACTCATGATAAGGCAGTTGTCCATAAAAAGCCAACGCCGCTTCAGATTGTTAAGGTCGACTATCCCAAACGAAGTGCGGCAGTCATTAAAGAGGCCTATTTTAGACAGCCTTCTACTACTGATTACAATGGCGTTTATCGCGGATACTATCTAGATTTTGAAGCGAAGGAAACGAAAAACAAAACCTCATTTCCGCTGAAAAATTTCCATCAGCATCAAATCACTCACATGCAGCAATGCATAAAGCAAGAGGCGATTTGTTTTGTTTTGCTATGGTTTTCAAGCTTGAATCGTTGCTTTTTTCTTTCTGCTCAAGAACTGGTAAACTATTGGAACGAGCAAGAGAACGGCAAAAAATCAATACCACTTACAGTAATAGAAACAGTTGGTATCGAGATCACACCGCAAATTGCCCCAAGAATCCCTTACTTAGCAGCGGTGGAACAATATCTTGAAAAAAGGAGTTAATCAAATGGCTAATCCCTCACGTTCGCAAAAGAAAATGCGAACTGCACAAGGAAAAAAACCTGCATCAAAGAAGACAAAAAATCGCCATATTGGGTTGAAAATCGCGATTGCAATTGTGGGGTTACTTTGTGTAGCTTTACTAACGGGCATCGGCGTCTTCTTCTTCTACGTGAAAGATGCGCCAACTTTAAGCGAAAAGAAATTGGACGCAACAGTATCTTCAAAACTATATGACAAGGATGGCAATATTTTTGAGGATTTAGGTGCTGAGAAACGCGAAAAAGTCAGCGCCACTAAAATACCGCAGGAATTAGATGATGCGATTGTTTCAGTGGAAGACCGACGCTTCTTTAAACACAACGGCGTTGATCCAGTTCGAATCATGGGTTCGTTATTCCACAATATTACGAATAAAGGCGGACTTCAAGGCGGTAGTACGTTGACGCAACAACTTGTAAAGCTTTCGTTCTTCTCAACAAAAGCTTCAGATCAAACACTAAGGCGAAAAGCACAAGAAGCCTGGTTAGCAATACAGCTTGAGAAAAAACACTCGAAACAAGAAATCCTTACTTACTATATTAATAAAGTTTATATGGCAAATGGCCTCTACGGGATGGAAACTGCTGCTGAAACCTATTTCGGAAAAGAACTTCAGCATTTAACTATCGCTCAGACCGCCTTGTTAGCTGGCATGCCGCAAGCACCCAATTCATATGATCCTTATAAACATCCTGAAGCGGCGAAAGATCGACGAGATACAGTGCTTTACACGATGTTAAATAATAAGAAGATTACTCAAGACGAATATGATAAAGCAACAAAAGAACCGATTGATCAAGGTTTACTACCATTGGAATCTGACAATCAGGAACGAAAAGTTGCCGATAATTATGTCAAAGAAGTTATTGCTCAAGTAGAAGATAAAACAGGGAAGAATGTTTACACCGACGGTTTAGATATTTACACGAATTTAGATACGGATGCTCAAAATCGTCTTTACTCGATCGTAAATGGTGATGAATATGTTCAATACCCGGATGAAGAGTTACAAATTGCAGCAACACTCGTTGATAGTAAAACTGGAAATGTGACTGCTCAAATTGGTGGTCGCAATATCGCAGACGATGTCTACTTGGGGATGAACCGAGCAGTAAATACCAATCGTGATTTTGGTTCGACAGTTAAACCAATTACCGATTACGGACCTGCCTTTGAATACTTGCAAAAGTCTACAGGTGACCGGATCGATGATAAACCTTACTATTATGAAGGTACGAAAACAGAGGTCAAAAACTGGGACAACAGTTACCAAGGAAATATTACACTGCGTCAAGCGTTGTATGACTCAAGGAATGTGCCTGCCGTGAAGCTCTATAACGAGGTTGGTCCTGAAAATGTATCAAAATTTTTGAAAAAGTTGAATATACAATACAAAGATATTCAGCAAGCTAATGCCATATCAAGTAATACTGAAGCGCAGGATGGTACCAAATATGGTATCTCTACTGAAAAAATGGCTGCTGCCTATGCAGCCTTTGCTAATGGCGGTACTTATAACGAACCGCTTTATATTAACAAGATTAAATACCAAGATGGTTCTGAACAAACATTTGAAAATGAAGGTAAAAAAGCCATGGAACCTTATACGGCCTATATGATTACTGACATTTTGAAAGATGTGATTACTAAGGGAACTGGATACAAGGCTCAAATTCCGAACTTGTTTCAAGCTGGGAAAACTGGGACTTCAAACTATACAGATGATGAACTAGCCAAAATCCCTCATTCTGGATCAATTTCTCCAGATGTAATGTTTACTGGCTATACACCTCATTATTCATTATCAATTTGGGCCGGCTATGATAATAGAATGACACCAATCACCACTCAATCTGAAACTATCGCCCAAGATGTTTATCGCGAAATGATGAGCTATGCCTCAGAAAATGTTTCAAATGAAGATTGGGTTATGCCAAATGATGTTCTAAGAATTGGAAATGAACTCTATGTAAAAGGAGCGTCTTCCGTTCCAGTACAACCTAGCTATTCTGTCCAAGGTTCTTATTACAATAACAACAGCTATTCCAGCGAAACGACTACTCAAAGCAGTAGTGTTGAATCTGAAACCAGTGCATCGGAGTCATCAACAGTGGTTCCACCAGCAAGCAGCAGCGAAGCACCAACAAGTTCTGCACCTGATCCTACACCAACACCGTCTTCGTCTGCTGAACAGCAACCATCACAGCCGTCATCAAGTGCTAATCAACCTGACACGGCACAGGCACAACGAAATTTACAGCCTAGTTCTGGTAATTAAAAAAGGCCACTCGAATTATTTTCGAGTGGCCTTTAATCTCTCTTTCCCATCTTGGCACATATCTAATAACGGACAAATTTCGCATTTAGGTGCGCGTGCGGTGCAGTGATAACGTCCGAAGAAAATGAGTGTGTGATGACTTTTAACCCATAAGTCTTTTGGTATTTTCCGCATTAATGTGGCTTCTACTTCCGTTACAGAAGCGCTTAATTTACATATCCGTAAACGCTTAGTTACTCGTTCTACATGGGTATCCACAGCTATGGCAGGTACACCAAACGCATCCCCAAGCACTACATTGGCGGTCTTACGGCCAACCCCAGGCAGCTTAATTAACTCTTCGCGAGAATCAGGAACAACGCCGCCGTAATTATCTAACAGCATCTGTGCACAAGCCTTAATGTTTTTTGCCTTGTTCCGATACAAACCAATTGTTCTAATCTTCGCAATAATTTCTTCAATAGGTGCATGAGCCAAAGCTTCAGGTGTCGGATAGGCCGCAAATAGTGCCGGTGTCGCTTTGTTCACAGAAACATCTGTTGCTTGCGCACTTAAAATGACTGCAATTAATAATTGAAAAGGTGATTCAGAATGGAGCTCTCCCACCGCATCGGGAAACATTTCGTACATTCTTGACATGGCTTCCATTGTTTTCTCTTTGCTAAGCATCTGGATCTTTCCCTTCTAACCAGTTATACAAAGACACTTTAGGAAGTTCTTCAGAATGATTTTGTTCTTCCTTTTGAAGTAAAATTTGTTTTCTTCGGCGCTGTTCCTCTTCCACCTGCACTTTTGATCGAATATTTTTTTTCTCCCAACTTTGTAAGACTGTTTCGATATATTTAAAATTATACGCCTGATTTAAAACAGCTTCTTGTAATGCCAACTCAATCAATGATGGCGAGTAATGATCCTCATTCAACCAATAACCAATTTTTTGGTATTCAATGGGTGACAATGGTCGGCCAAACTCCTGCTCGAAAGAACGCAACATTTTCTTTTGTGCGGCCAAATCATTCTTCTCCTCCGCTTCAAAACGCTCTTGTTCTTTTAGTATGTTTAATTTTTCATATGCTGGCATCAAATTATAACGATCACTTTGCTTTCCAGATTCGTCCAAAGCTGTTTCAAGGGTGACAAACTCTTTTTCAACCAAGCTATTTAACACACCATAAATTTTTTCAATGGTATTACCCATATTTTTAGCGATTATTGTTAAATCCGGAAAGTCTTCTCCTGCTTGATGTGCAGCATGAAGCTGAAGCCAGAGCATAAATTCGTTTGTATCTAAACCAAGTTTTGTATAATTTTTTAAGAGCAGATTTGAGATGGTCGTTTCTCCTCCTGCTAAATATTCCTCTAATGAAATCATTTTAAATCCTCCGTTCCCATTTTTAGTTTACACTAAAAAAAAAAGAAGTCCAATCCTGGAAAACGAATTATAAAGAAACAAAAAAACAGGAAGGTTCCCCTCCCTGTTATGGGTTATTCTGCTTCTGCTAAGGCTGCTTGAGCTAAGATATTTAAGTAGTTCCATGGACGATCGAAGTGTGGTTGGAAGAAGAAATCTTGTAATGCTAGGTCTTCCAAGGTCATGCCATTTTGGATAGCTACTGACAATGTATTCGCTGATTGTGTAATATCGTATTTAGAAAGGAACTGTGCACCTAAAATTTTGTTTGTTTCCTTTTCAGAGACAATCTCCATTAAGACTTTTTCAGTCGTTGGCATAAATTCTGGACGATAGTTGTCTTCAATGACAGTCACATTTGCATCAATTCCATTTAATGCAGCACTTTCTTTTGTCAATCCAGTTGAACCAATCGTCCAACCAAATAGATATAGCCCGGATGTTCCTTGTGTTCCACGATACTTCATTTTTTGTTCAACTAGATTTTGTCCAACTAGCATCCCTTGACGCACAGCGTTTGTTGCTAATGGAATATATTGTTCTTGTCCTGTTGGATTGTAATGAACAACCGTAGAGTCTCCAGCAGAGAAAATATCAGGATTGCTTGATTGCATGTATTCGTTCACTTTGATTGCGCCGCTTGGCAGCATATCAACCTTATCCTTCAATAAATCTGTATTTGGTCTGAAGCCGACACATAAAATGACCATATCTGCATCAAACTCCTGACTTGCTGTCACTACTTTTGTCACCACTCCAGATTCGTCAGCAACAAATTCATTGACGTTCTCACCCAATGCTAATGTTACACCCCGATCAACTAATTCTTTTTCTAAAAGATTTGTGAAGGGTTCGTCCAAGTATTTATTCAAAATTCTAGATAGACCATCAATCAAGGTTACTTGTTTACCGGATTCAGCAAAAGCCTCGACTAATTCAATTCCGATATATCCTCCACCTACTACTACTACTTTTTTAGCATCCTTTGCTTGCTCAATGATGACATTTGCCTGGTTGTAGTTTTTACATAGCAATACATTTTTGGATTCAATTCCTTTGATTGGCGGAATAATTGGCCAAGAACCTGTTGTTACTACTAATTTATCATAATCAACTATTTTTTCTTCGTTTGTTTTTAAATCCTTAGCTGTTACTTTTTTAGCATCTGTATCAATATTTGTTACATCGTGTTCCATGTTCACTTTTGCACCTAGAGAGGTTAATTCTTCAGGATTTGAGTAAAACAATCCTGCTGGATCCTTCACTACTCCTCCGACATATAAAGCGATTCCACAAGATAAGAAAGAAATATTATCGTTCCGCTCAAATACAGTAACCTCTGCATCTGGGTGGTTTGCTAAAATATTTTTAACGGCTGCAGTGCCGGCATGTGTACATCCTACTACTACTACTTTCATCATTGTCCCTCTTTCATTTAATAATTTTTGTTTGCAATCTTTTGCACAAGGACAGTATAACAGAATTCAAATTCTGTCTAAATAAATTTGCTCACGAATAAACATTTTTATCTTCCTAAGAGAAATTATGTAAGCGCAGTTAGTAAAAAATACTTTAAAAGCCAGTCAGATAAAGAAAAAAAGCTGAACAGAAATTGGTGGGCTACCCGTCAATAGGACAATGAAATAATGAATAATTTTTAGAACTACTCTTCGCTTCTTGAAGAGTAGTTTTTAACTTTTTTAAGAAACAACTACCGCGCTGCCGCTTGGTTGGTCATGCGTTTCAAACACAAAACAAAGGGCGTTTTATGTTTGAAACGCACGAATGATTAGGCTGCTTCGTAATACAGATTGTGATACTCCATCGGTGTCAACACATGCAATTTCCGTTGATAGCGCCCATTGTTGTAATAGTCCATATAATTCGCAATCATCGTGACTAGCTCTGTACGACTCGTAAATTTCTTGCCGTAATATTTTTCTCGTTTGATCATTCCCCAAAACCCTTCCATCGGACCATTATCGATACATTTTCCAACACGAGACATGCTTTGCGTCATTTGAGCTTCAATGATTCTGTTATAAAAATTCTGATGCGTATATTGGAATCCACGATCGCTATGAAAGAGCGGGTGAGCATCAGGTTCTGTTTCGATTGCTTGATCGAAGGTATCAAAGGCAATATTCAGGTCATTGGTATCACTAATGACGTAAGAAACAATCCGACGATCATAGAGGTCTAAAATCGCGCTTAAATAAACCTTGTGGATTTCTGGTCCCTCATAATATTTGAATTCCGTTACATCCGTTAGCCATTTTTGATTCGGCGCTTCGGCAGTAAACTTACGATCTAAAATGTTTTCGGCGGTGTGGTAGGGATGATTCGCTCCTTTTGTAATACTGTTGGCAGAGTGTTTGATGGTCGACTGAATCCCTTCATGTCGGCAGATACGCAACACGCGTTTGTCATTGACATGAATATCGTGTTCTCGAAGCAAGTCATTATTAATCCCGCGATACCCTTTTTCAGGATGTTCATTATGAATGATCCGTATAACTTTCGCCAATTCCATGTTTTCTAGCGTCCGTTCACTATAGGGATGTTCGATCCACCGCAAATAAGCCGAACGAGTGACACTCATGATTTTACACATGGGTAAGATGGCATAGGCTTTTTCTTCGTGAAGTTCTTTGATTGCTTCGTAAGCAACTACTTTTCTGACTTGTCCTAGCGATCCCTTCTTTCTAATTCCTTTACTTTTTTTAACAGGTCGATCTCCATCTGTTGGTATTTTACTTGTTCTTCGAGTTGAGCGATTCTGATTTGCGCGTCTTCCTCTGGGGTGCGACTTTCTTGTTTGGCTTTTCGTTGTCCACGACGATCTTCTAAACCGGCCTTGCCTTTTTTTTCGTAACGCTTTACCCAATTGTAGAGATTGGCATATTTCACTTGGTATTTGACTGCGGTCCCGCTGTAATCATAGTCATTTGCGATACAATACAGGACCATTTCTACACGTTCTTCCAAACTGAATTTTTTTGTTTGTCTCACGTTGCTTCCACCACTTTCTGATTTGAAGTCTCCATGAGTATTATATCTCTTAATCCAGTCTCGAAGTTGAGTTGTACTTCTTAATTCGTATCTTTTAGCTACTCTCAATAGGCTGTCTGAGCCATTCAGATAATCAAGAACGGCTTCAAGTTTTAGTTCCTTTGAATATCCCTTATTCTTTCTTGTGGCAATCAACCCAGCAGGACCTTCGTTTTCATAAATTGCGCACCATCGTTTCAACGTAGTGGAACTAATTCCAGCTTCTTTAGCGGTTCGAGCTGATCCTCGTTCTCCATTCAAATACTGCTTAACAAACTGTACTCGTTTTTCCACAGTAAGTTTCATCTGTCTTTTTCCCATAATAAATACCCCTAACTAGGACTTAATTATTTCTTTGTCCTAGTTAGGGGTAGCATATCAAATTCTGTTCAGCTTTTTCATTTTAAATGAAAAAAATGATTATAGTTCGTTAAATGTGTTTACAACATTTTCAACAGTGAAACCGAACTGTTCTAGTACGTAATCACCAGGTGCAGAGGCTCCGAAATGATTGATTCCGATCATTTTACCTTCTGAGCCAATGTAACGTTCCCAGCCAAATGGCGAAGCAGCTTCAATTGCTACGCGTTTTGTTACTGCTTTTGGTAAAACGGATTCCTTGTACGCTTCATCTTGTGCTTCGAATAGATCAAAGCTTGGAAGAGAAACTACAGAAACATCTTTCCCTTGAGCCTTTAATTCTTTTTGTGCTTGAACAGCTAGATTTACTTCAGAGCCCGTTGCGATCAAAATACCATCCGGTGTGTTTGATTCAGCTTTAGATATGACATAGCCACCTTTAGCGACTCCATCTTTAGCCATTTCTTTGCTGTTTGGCAAGACTGGTAAGTTTTGACGACTTAAAACTAAGATAGTAGGTTTATTTTTTGTTTCTAATGCTTGAATCCATGCTGCAGAAGTTTCATTACCATCAGCAGGACGAATGACTTGGACATTTGGCATGCAACGAACACTAGCCAATTGTTCGATTGGCTCATGTGTTGGGCCATCCTCCCCAACAGCAACAGAATCATGCGTCAATACATAAATAACTGGTAATCCTTGAATCGCTGACATTCTAACGGCAGGGCGAAGGTAGTCGGTAAAGACGAAGAATGTTCCGCCGTATACACGGGTACCACCATGTAAATGAATACCGTTCATAGCACTTGCCATTGCAAATTCACGAACACCAAACCAAATATTGCGACCTTCATAAGATTCAGGTTGGAATTCAGCTTCATCAGCAATTGTCGTGTTGTTTGAACCAGACAAGTCAGCTGATCCGCCCCAAATGTTTGGAACTGCTTTTGCAATTGCCTGAATTGCATCTTTACTTGACACGCGACTCGCTTGAGCTGTACCTTCTTCGTAAACTGGCAAAGCTTTTTCCCAGTCTTTAGGTAAATCGCCTGCAAAGGCCATTTTAAATTGCTTCGCTAACTCAGGATGAGCTTTTTCGTAATTTTCGAACATCGCATCCCATTCTGCTTCTGATTTCGCGCCCTTATCATTGATTTGCTCTTTGAAACGTTTGGCAACATCTTCAGGAACAGTAAAGTCAGGATATTCCCAGCCATAAACAGTTTTTGCCACGTCAATTCCTTCTTGACCGAGAGGAGCTCCGTGGACTGCAGAAGTCCCTTCTTTAGGTGAACCAAAACCAATGACTGTTTTAATTTCGATTAATGTAGGTTTCTCAGTTTCAGCTTTTGCTTCGTCAATTGCTTTTGAGATGGCTTCTAAATCATTGCCGTCTTTTACTAAGATATGTTGCCAACCATAAGCTTCGTAGCGTGCACCAACATTTTCAGTGAATGCCTTTGAAGTAGGGCCATCCAAAGAAATATCATTTGAATCATATAAAACGATTAATTTGCCAAGCTTCATGTGACCTGCCATTGAACTTGCTTCGCCGGAAACGCCTTCCATTAAGTCCCCATCGCCACATAGTGCGTAGGTGTAGTGATCCACAACGTTAAAGCTGTCACGGTTGTATGTCGCAGCCAAGTGTGCTTCGGCCATTGCCATTCCGACAGAAGTTGAGATACCTTGACCTAAAGGACCTGAAGTTGCTTCAACCCCATCAGTATGATGAAATTCTGGGTGTCCTGGTGTTTTACTTTCCCATTGACGGAAATTTTTCAAATCATCAATCGTTACCTGATAGCCTGCAAGGTGTAACAAGCTGTACAGCATTGCAGACCCATGACCTGCCGATAAAATAAAACGGTCGCGGTTTGGCCAGTTTAATGAAGTCGCTGGATTAACATTCAAATGTTTAGTCCATAAAGCATAGGCCATCGGTGCCGCACCCATTGGTAACCCTGGATGACCTGAGTTTGCTTTTTGGATTGCCTCAATACTTAACGTTCTGATTGTGTTTACACCTAGTTGATCGATATTGTCGAACAAATTACTTCCTCCTTTTTGGTCATAAATACTTTAATTACAGATTCATTGTAACCGATTTATTTTGACTTTTCAATCACTTAACAACAAAAGATTTACTTTCTGTTGTGCAATCCTTTTTTCTTTTGAATCTCTTTTAATTTCTCGGGGGTTACATCGTTTCCCTCTGGATCGACAACCTTCATCCCTTCAATATGATGTCGCATGCCACTACGGAATGAAGAAATGTATTCTTCGCGAAGAACCTTCTGTTCGTGTGCCTCTGCATCAGTTAAGCCCACTGTTTTCTTTTTCTTAGCTAATTCGTTGATCCGTGCAATTGTTTCATCATTAATCATCTTAAGCACCTCTTTTCCCTCTTTAATTATACATAAAAAAAAATAAGTTGAAAGCACAAACAAATGCGAACGCTTGTTTGATTTGTTGCAATAACTATGCTACACTAAAAAAAACGAAAGAAGGTGCGGGCATTGGCAAAACGAACGGAAACAAAACAACTAGAAGTTTTACGTTTCATTCATGAACGCGTTGAAGATAAAGGTTACCCACCCACTGTTAGAGAAATTGGAGAAGCTGTGAATCTTTCATCTACATCTACTGTTCATGGCCATTTATCCAGATTAGAAAAAAAGGGTTGGATTCAACGAGACCCAACAAAACCAAGAGCAATCGAATTAACCATTACAGGATTAGAGAAAATCGGAGCGACACCTCAGGTTATTCCAATGTTGGGAGTCGTTACTGCAGGTGAACCTATATTAGCTGTTGAAGAAGCATCAGATTTCTTCCCGGTTCCTCCGGATCTATCTAGCGAAGAAGGCAGCTTGTTTATGCTGACAATTCGCGGTGAAAGTATGATCAACGCTGGAATTTATGATGGGGATCATGTAATTGTCAGAAAGCAATCGACAGCGACAAATGGTGAGATCGTGATAGCGATGACTGACGAGAATGAAGCGACCTGTAAAAGATTCTATCGGGAATCGGATCATATCCGTTTACAACCTGAAAATGATGAGTTAGCGCCGTTAATTTTTGACAATGTATCCATACTTGGAAAAGTCGTTGGCTTGTACCGCAATCATATTTATTAATCGGAATTCATTTCCGATTATTTTTTTCTTTACAAATCGAACAAACATTCGTATAATGAATATACAAACACACGTTCGCGTATTTATTAGGAGTGATTATTGATGAAAGCAGTAAGAAGATTTGGTTTGATTATCGCTGTATTGTTACTAGGATTATTGATTGGTAAGTTAGGTTCTTTAGCTACGATCGTCATTTTTTCTGGTTTGTTCCTCGTTTGGTTTATGTTATGGGATGAGCGCAAATATGCACAACACTATGCTGAACGTTACTCTGATGAAGAAGATACTGAAGAAGACATCTATTATAAAGAACCTGCTGAAGATTTTTATTATGTGACTTATGACCATCATTATCATAAGTCTGCTTAACTTACTATACGAGCTGCTAGAGAGATCTAACAGCTTTTTTTGGTAAAACACAGTTCATTTGGTTTATAGAACTATTAAAAGAAGTGGATATGACAAGATGTTTGTCATACCCACTTCTTCCAAAAATAGGTTATTGCAGAAATTACTTCTGGAATAACCTATTTTTCTGATTATTAGTAGTCCATTAAGGTTAAAATATCGTATCCTTTAATTTTATCTCGTCCACGCAACTCTTCCAACTCGATCAAGAAAGCACAACCAACAACAATTCCCCCAAGTTTTTCAACTAATTCGATTGTCGCCTTAATTGTACCACCAGTAGCTAATAAGTCATCTGTTATTAATACACGCTGACCAGGCTTGATCGCATCACTGTGGATTGTTAAGGTATCGGTGCCATACTCTTTCTCATATTCGACTTCAATTACTTCGCGAGGCAATTTTCCTGGTTTACGGACAGGAGCGAAACCTAAGCCCAATTCAAAAGCAACTGGACAGCCCACGATAAATCCACGTGCCTCTGGACCCACGACCATATCGATTTGTTTTTCTTTTGCATAGTTAACAATTTGTTTAGTAGCTTCACGGTACGCTTCACCATCAGCCATTAATGGCGAAATGTCGCGGAAAATGATTCCTTCTTTTGGATAATCCGGAATACTGGCAATATAATCTTTCAAATTCATTTTGGTTGTTCCTCCTAGCTTTTCAGCCAATTTCTAATTGTTTGAATATCATTCATCAGTAAAAATTCTTCACTATCAATACGAGAGATACGACTTTGATAAATCTCACTCTCTTCAAATGCACGTGTCTGTGGAGACTCGACCATTTGTAAAACGCCGTCGTCTATTGTAACAAATTTCAACTCAGAAAACACGTGAATCATGAATACTAATAATTTTTCTGGAATTCTTAAATAATTCGAAACAAATTTCAATTTAAATCGAATGTCTACACGCGGCTGCTTCATAAAGAATTTATATAGCTTAGTAAATTGATCACGAGTAGGCAAGCCATTCAAATACGCATCATCTGGACTATATAAATAAAGATAGATTCGTTCAAAATTTCCGGTAGTTGAAATTTCTTTTAATAGTTCCTTATGGTCAGGACAATCTAATACAACTAGTTGATCATAATTTGACCATTGGATTGCTGGATTATATAAAGTAATCGACTCCTGTAATTCTTTGGAGAAAAATTTCTGACTAGTTGATTGGAAGGCCAAATACAGAATTCGACCGTTTTCTATTCTTTCATTCCAGGTATATTTTGCTCGACGATCAATCACTTGAAGTCCTTCAGAAGCAAAATCAATCAAACGAAGCTGTACTTTCTTCTTACCATTCCATTCATTGATCTCTAAGTCACCGATAAAGCGTGTATCTGGTTGTTGAATTTCTTCACTGTCCTTGCCAAAACCAAATCCGATAGCATCTAATTGACTCTCTTCATTCTTCAATGAAAATTTGACGTGCTGTTGTTCACTGCCGATTTGTTTAAAAGAATCTACATGCCCCTCCACTAAAAAATTAGGCGCTGGATTATCGGTTCCGAAAGGAGCTAGTTTCTTCAATTCTTCAACGAATTTCAGATTGATTTCTGATAATGCTAAAGACTTATCAATCAACAAAACAGACCCCTTGGTCAAATCGATTTTCTGTGCAGCGATGTAATCATTCATCATTTTTCTTAAGGTATCTATGTTTTCTGATGGCATAGTTAATCCTACTGCAGCAGCATGACCGCCAAAATGAGTGAATTCAGAACGCATCGTGTTTAACATGCTGAATAGATCCAACGCATCAATACTTCTACCAGAACCTTTTGCTACACCGTTTTCATCGATAGACAGAACAATTGTCGGACGTCCCGTTTGCTTTAGAATGTTTCCGGCAACGATTCCTAAAACACCTGGATTCCAGCCCTCTTTTGCAATTAAATGGACAGCATCATCAGGATTGACTAAGGCGATAGCCTCAGCAGTAGTTTCTTGGACTATCGTTTTACGGTCTTCATTGATTTTATTTAATTTTTCAGCTAAGTTTTGGGCGACTTCATCATCAAAGGTAGTCATCAACTCTACTGCTGGATTTGGGTCTCCTAATCGACCGATCGCATTTAATCGTGGGCCCAAACTGAAACCAATACTCGTTTCATCAACTTTCTGTAAATCAACAGAACTGACTTTTAATAATTCTAGTAAACCTAAACGTTGTGTTTGCTTGATTGCCTGCAGTCCTAATTTTACTAAATTCCGATTTTCTCCAGTCATTGAAACTAAATCGGCGACAGTACCTATAGTGACTAAATCCAGCATTTCTAAAGGAACTTCTTCTAATAGAGCCGTAGCTAACTTGAAGGCCACACCTGCTCCAGCTAGTTCACCAAAGGGATAACTGCCTTCTGGATGGCGAGGATGGATAATACAATAAGCATCTGGTAAAACTGGCGGCATCTCATGATGATCCGTAACAATTACGTCAACCCCTTGAGAATTAGCAAATTCAATAGCTTCGTTTCCAGCCACTCCATTATCGACAGTGACAATTAACTGGATACCTTCATTAATTTTTTCAGCAAAAAGCTCTTTGTTCGGCCCATAACCATGAATAAAACGATTCGGCAAAACATATTGAACGTTTGCGCCAATCATTTCTAAGGTTTCTAACATGATCGAAGTGCTGGTGATTCCGTCTGCATCATAATCACCATATATTAAAATAGGCTGTCCTTCCATAATCGCAATCTGAATCCGATCAACGGCCTTATCCATATCATGCATTAAAAAAGGATCATGTAGATCATCGATATTTGCCTTCATCAACTGCTTGAAAGCTTCTAACGTATGTATATCTCGATTCCATAATAGTTCAGCAAATGTCTCACTGTATCCTTGATTCGCTAGTTCCGCTTTAAAAGTTGAATCAATTGAACTAGATTCTCTGAACTGCCAATCGAAGCTTGATTTTTTCACTGTATCACTTCCCAACCGTATCAGTATAGCAAAAAAAAATCAGACAAGAAAGAGAAGAAGACCTTAGTTTCGCAACTAAAGTCTTCTTTCTCAATCATAGTAATCAATTGGTGGATTGTTTTTTTTGTCTGACTGTCCATTCTCCATTGCCGCTAATGCTTGATCTTTATCTTTCAGTAAGCTTTCGTAGTTAGCCTTTAGCACAGCTATCTCGTTTTCTTTTTCTCGCTGATAAGCCGCTTTTTCTTCTTCTAACTTTTGTTCATTGTTCGTTTCATACCCCTGAATTGTTTCTTTAAGCTGTTTGATTTCCTTGCGCTGTTGAAATAAGGTAGCACCAGAAGTTAATAGAACAACCAAAGCTCCAATCAAAGCAGAGCCGATAATGACTAAAACTAATGATAAATAGATTTTTTTAATCAAGAAATTAACCGGAACTTCCTGACTATTAGAAAGGGCAAAGATCACAATCAGCAAAACTAAAATAAATCCTAGTAGTACTTTCCATTGTTTTTTCATATGCCTTCCTACTTCCTATTAAATAATCCACCCGCTAAAAAATCCCCAATTTGCGGGAACAACCCATAAAAGCGACTTGCTCCTTCCATTATTAGTGGACGATTGATTTCACGAGTCGGTTTCCCCATTTTGTTGACGATTGTCTTTGCCAGCTTATGCGGGTCTAGGACAATTCCACCTAGGTTTTCTAAATAACTTCCGCTTGGATCTGCTTTATCAAAAAATTCTGTTGCAATTGGCCCAGGGTTGATTGTTGTGACAAAAACGTTTGCCGGACGCAATTCTAAACGTAAAGCATTAGAAAAGCCAAGAACCGCAAATTTCGTTGCCGAGTAAACCGTTGATTTAGGAGTCGCCATCTTCCCAGCCATTGATGCGACATTAAAAATGTGTCCTTGTTTATTATTCACCATGGCGATCGCAATTTTTTGAGTAAAGTACATTATACCTAAAACATTGACATTAAACATATTTTTCGCTATCTCTAAGTCAAAATCTACGAAGTTTTCGAACATACCAAAACCAGCGTTGTTCACTAAAACATCCACTTCACCGACTTCATCTGAGATTTTTTCAATCACTGATTCTACACTATCTGGATCTGAGATATCTAATTGAAAGGCATATGCAGCCTTACCGCTTAATTCACTACAATGTTCCTTTACTTGGCCAATTAAGTTAATCCGACGTGCACAAGTAACGACGATTGCACCACGTTTTGCTGCTTCGTAACAAATCTGTTCGCCTAAACCGGCTGAGCCACCGGTCACAACGACAACTTTATCTGTTAAATCCATGAGTTAACCTTCTTTCTTTATAAATTGGGTAAAAATTTTAAAAGCTATGAAAATGGAATATCAATGATGTCGAAATCTCGCGCAAGCTGCGTATTGGGAAAAATCTCCTGTGCTTCGGCTTCCAATTCCTTTGCTTCCTTCGCAAGATACCTTGCAGAAATATGCGTCAACATAAGTTTTCTTGCCTTTGCTTCTTTCGCAATTGATGCTGCCTGCTGCGTTGTTGAATGGAAGTACGCGCGTGCGAGTTTTGCTTCATTTTTATTAAAGGTGCTCTCGTGAACAACCACATCACTGTTTTTCGCAAATTCGCTAGATCTAGCTGTAAACCGAGTATCACCAAAAATAGTGACCACTCGTCCGTGTTTACTTTCACCAACAAAATCTTTTCCGTTTATCGTCCGGCCATCTGCCAATGTGACGGTTTGGCCTTGTTTCAATTTTCCGTATATTGGACCAGCAGGAATGCCTAATTCAGCAAGTTTGTCTACCTGAAGCATGCCTTCGTGATCTGCTTCTGTTACACGAAAACCAAAGCTTTCAATTCCATGATCCAGTAACATGCACTCCACGGTAAATTGCTTATCTTTGAAAATTACGCCCTCTTTCAACTCGACAAATTCTAACGGATAAGCCAGATGAGTCTTTGTTACCTGTAAGGATGTACGCACATAATTTTCTAAACCAGCAGGACCGTATATAATAATCGGTTCCTCGCCACCTTGGAAGGAGCGACTACTTAATAATCCAGGCAAACCAAAAATGTGATCCCCATGTAAATGAGAAATAAAGATCTTTTCTATTTTTCGAGGTTTAATGTTTGTTCGTAAAATTTGCATTTGAGTTCCCTCGCCGCAGTCAAATAACCAAATGGCATTTCGCTCATCTAGCAATTTCAATGCAAGACTGCTGACATTTCGATGTTTCGCAGGCACACCTGCGCCTGTCCCTAAAAATTCTAGTTCCATATTTCTCCTGACTTTCTATCAAACTATTATTATTCTAGAAGAAAGTCTAGCTTTCCGCAATCTAAATAGGAAAAAACTCATTCGAACCGATTAGTTTTCAGAATTATCTTCCTTCTCAGCCTTTTCTTTTGATGCTTTCGCCATTTCTTGAGTCTTTTTCACTTCAGCTTCAACTTCTTCGTATTCCAAACGTGTGATCTCGCCGCCTAATTCCATCATAATTAATTGATTTAAAGGGCGATTATCTTCTTCCTCAGCGATTAACAATAAGGCGGTATCACCTTCACCAATTTTATCTATCAAAAATTCAAATACTCCCGTAGCTTCTCGAACTTCTTTCGCGTCTTGAGTAGCTCCGATCATTCCGCCGGTAAACCAGCCGAGCAAAATACCGATGGGGCCGCCAAGTATTCCAACCATCATACCGATCAACCCACCCGTTGAACTTTTGTTGCTGCCAGTAAAGTCTAAAAAGTCTTCAATTTCAAATTTGTGTTCACCGTCATCTGAATGATGGACTACTGCCATTTGTTCGCCTTTAAAAGACTTGTTCATATGAAGACGTTTAGCCTTAGAAAACGCCTCGTACGCCTTGGACTCTACATCAAAATTCATAATGATTACTCGTTTTTCCATTTAAAATCGCTCCCTTATTCTTTTGACTTTAGTTTAGCAATAAATAAGGGTTTTGGAAAACAGAACGAGTTTTATCCGCATAATTAAATTATGTAAACAACATTACTTCAATAAGCTCAGTTGAACTTTTGGTTTTTATCTATAAATTCATTGATTAACAATAGAAAAAAACAAGTACCCTCTTTTGGAAACAAAGGAGGATACCTGTTTTCATTCACTGTAAAACTAATTTCCAGTTTTAATTTCTTCCATAATACGATCATCAACTACATAGTGATCAAAGAATACTTTGGATAATTGATATCCTTCGCCCCAATTTGTACGAATAACATCGTATTCTACACCATCAATTTTCAGTTTATTCCGCAAATGTTTAATTATAGTAGATAGACGTGTCATGTGACTTGCTGAATCACTATCACCCCAAATTTTAACAGCTAAATCATTTCGGCTAATTGGAGCTTCTTTAGTAGAGATTAAAGTACTTAACATCTCACGTTCTGAACGAGTCAAATTCCATAATGGGATCGGACGTTTTTCCTTTTCGCTTTCTTCTTTTTGAGTTCTCATTCCAAAACCAATTGAATAAACAGATTCCTTTAACGTTTTCTCAGCAAGTTTCTCTCTTAACCCGCTAAGTGTTTCGTCTTCAAGTAACCACTCATCAACGCCTTGTGATTCCCATTCTGATTTCTCCTCTTTTTGAGGCATCCGATCAGTTTCACGGATAATCGTGAACTTCTCGCCAACTTCTTCAAGAATGACAGTTAGTTCCTGATCAGAAATTGTTTCACTAACGATTAATACATCAAAAAAGTTCATTACTTCTAATGGCACTTGTTTTGCTTGGAGCATCGTTAGTAATTTAGCTGAACTTAAAACTTCAATGTTTAATCGTTGTAGTTTTTCAACTAAAGGTCTCTCAACTAAGATATTGTGCGTTAAAATTAATACTTGCATCACATTATTCCCCTTTTTTATTATTAAAAATAAGTTTCCGACAAATTGCGTAAGGAAAGTTTTATTAATTAACAATATAATTATTACTTCTTACACTGTTAGTTTACACTGCCATTCACTCGAGCGCTACCGAAAAGCTTATATTTCACCACTCACAATTAGAATTATTGATAAAATTTTTGGGTTAAAAAAACTTTTCCTAGATAAAATAATTCAATTATTATTTTTAAACAACACTTTTTTCAATCATTCATAAAAATTTAGAACATATAACATTCGTATTTTTTTAGGGGCTTTATTAACAAAATAAATTGATAACGTAAGATGAGTATCGTTTTCATCCCTGTATACCTAACTTTCATTTTCTGTTCAATATAATTCATGAAAAATTCAATTAAATTTTTTAACTATTTTCAAATCGAGATAGTGTCGAAATAGTTCGTAAAATGTTTGTGAAAAAATATAGATAAATAACAGTAAAAATAACACCGATTTATTATCAAGAATTTCGAATTATGTTTTTTTAACTTGTCAAAATTCTTCAATCAAAAATTTCTCTTAAAAATAAATTAATATTTTAGCAAACCTTTATCCCGGATTTTCGAGAAACACGTCAATTATCGATAATTAAAAACACTTTCATTTTATTTTCAGCACACAAAAAAGTACTGCAAAATGACTTGCAGCACTTTTATAAGTTATTAGTATTGTTTCTGAATACTTAGTCAACAAACTCGAATTCAAATTTATCTATGCGGACAAGGTCTCCATCCTTAGCTCCACGAGCACGTAGAGCTTCGTCCACTCCCATGGAACGAAGTTGACGCGCAAAACGCATAACTGTTTCATCATGATCAAAGTTCGTCATTTTGAAGAGTTTTTCTAATTTCTCTCCGCTTAATACCCAAGTAGCATCTGGTTCGCGAGTAATAGTAAACTCTGGTTCATTGGATTGGAATCCATAATTTACAGTATCTTCTTCAACTTCTTCATCATATAATAAAAATTCTGGTGTAACTTCTAATAAGTCAGCCGTCGCGTTCAGTAAATTGTCTAATCCCTGTTTTGTAATGGCTGAGATAGCAAAAACTGGAATATCCTCCGCGAATTCATCTTCCTTATCCTTCTTAAGCTGTTCCTTGAACTCTTTCAGATTATCTTCTGCGTTGGGCATGTCCATTTTATTCGCAACAATAATTTGTGGACGTTCCAATAAACGTAAATTGTGTGTGCTTAACTCCTTATTGATTGCTTGATAATCTTCATAAGGATCTCTGCCTTCCATTCCACTCATATCGATTACATGTAGAATGACTCTCGTACGTTCGATATGGCGTAAGAATTGCGTACCTAAACCAACGCCCTGAGAGGCTCCTTCAATCAAGCCGGGTAAGTCGGCCGCTGCAAAGCTGCGACCATCACTGGTAGTAACCATCCCTAAGTTAGGAACTAATGTGGTAAAGTGATAGGCGCCGATTTTAGGACGTGCAGATGAAATCACAGAAAGGATGGTTGACTTTCCAACAGATGGAAAACCAACTAATCCGACATCCGCTAAAACCTTCAATTCTAATTCTATATTTCGCTCTTGTCCGGGTTCGCCGTTTTCGGCTAACTCAGGCGCAGGGTTCCGAGGGGAGGCAAAACGAGTATTTCCTCTTCCTCCTCTTCCACCGTGTGCAACAATCAACTCTTGACCGTTTTCAATTAAATCACCGATCAAAGCTCCTGTGTCGGCGTCGCGAACAGTAGTCCCCGGCGGCACGCTCACATAAGTATCTTCTGCACCTCGACCGTGCATTCCTTTACTCATTCCATTTTCACCTGGAGTTGCTCTGAAATGGCGATTATAACGGAAATCCATTAATGTACGCAGTCCTTCATCAACGACTAAAATGACATCGCCGCCGCGGCCGCCATCACCGCCTGCAGGGCCGCCATCTGGAACATATTTTTCTCGACGAAAGGCGACCATCCCATCCCCGCCTTTACCGGCTTTGACATCAATGGTTACTTGATCTAAAAACATGGACATTTGGTGTCCTCCTTATCTCTATATATTATTGACTACTGAATCTCCACACTAAACAAAGTCTTGTATATTGTAGCTAGATTGAACGAAAAAGTCCATTCTTATTGATAGAAGCTTAAAAAAATTATTGAATTCTCGCGTTTTTTTGCTTCCAAGTATTATCTTTTGACAAAAATTTTGATGCGTTGCACAATAAAAAATGTAAGGCGTCAAGCTTTGCTTGATATAAAAAGGAGGAACTTTTGGTTATGACAGTAAAAGTAGGTATTAATGGATTTGGACGTATTGGTCGTTTGGCTTTCCGTCGAATCAAAGAAGTGTCTGACGATATTGAAGTAGTAGCAATCAACGATTTAACAAGTCCTACAATGTTGGCACAATTATTACAATTTGATTCAACACATGGCACATACCCTGGAACAGTTACTGCAACAGAAGATTCAATCGTTGTTGACGGCGAAAAAACTCGTGTATATGCTGAACCAGATGCAAGCAAAATCCCTTGGGTAAAAGAAAACGGTGTTGACATCGTACTAGAATGTACTGGTTTCTATACATCTGAAGAAAAAGCACAAGCTCACTTAGATGCTGGTGTAAAACGCGTCGTTATTTCAGCTCCTGCTGGACAAATGAAAACAATCGTTTATAACGTAAATGATGATACTCTAGATTCAAATGATAAAATTATTTCTGCTGGTTCTTGTACAACAAACTGTTTAGCACCTATGGCTTATTTCTTAAATGAAGAATTTGGGATTGAAGTTGGTACAATGACAACTGTTCACGCATACACATCTACTCAAATGTTACTTGATGGACCAGTTAAAGGCGGAAATCTACGTGCTGCACGTTCTGCTGCAGACAACACTATTCCTCATTCAACTGGTGCTGCTAAAGCAATCGGCTTAGTAATTCCAGAATTGAATGGAAAATTACAAGGTCATGCTCAACGTGTTCCTGTTGTTGATGGTTCATTGACTGAATTGGTTTCTGTACTTAAAACTAAAGTAACTGCAGACCAAGTAAACGAAGCAATCAAAAAACACACCGTTGATAACCCATCATTTGGTTATGATGATCGTGAAATCGTTTCTGGTGATGTTATCGGTACAACTCAAGGTTCAATCTTTGACCCAACTCAAACTGAAGTAACTTCAGCGGGCGACTACCAATTGGTTAAAACAGTTGCTTGGTATGATAACGAATATGGTTTTACTTGCCAAATGATTCGCTTATTAGAAAAATTTGCTAACTTATAAAAGTTTGCTCAATTTTTAGGAGATCTTTTAGATCTCCTTTTTTATTGCCCTTATTTGATAAAATTTTTGAAGCAAAAGTCACTGATTTTTTATAGGAAGTGAGTTAAAAGTTTGTTATCATAAGAATGATAATAAGTTCAAAAGGAGAATACTATGCAATTCAAAAAATTAATGATTGGTGCAACTCTTGCTTTATCAATCGGCTTACTCGCAGCTTGCGGAAGCGATAACTCTACGAAAGATACAAAGGACAGTGCCGCAAAAACTACTGAATCTAGTGTAGACTTAAACAAACTGGAGCTCCCTCAGCTAAATGACAAAGTAACTGATGATGAGTATTTGGTGGAACTTGTAACAACTGAAGGAAATGTTAAAATCAAGCTTTTCCCTAAGCAAGCGCCAAAAGCGGTAGAAAATTTCGTGAAGCACGCAAAGGACGGCTACTATAAGGATACCCCCTTCCATCGTGTGATTAAAGACTTCATGATTCAAGGTGGCGATCCTAAAGGGGATGGCACCGGTGGAGAAAGTATTTGGAAAAAAGGATTCAAGACAGAAGATTCAAAACAGCTCTATAATATTCGTGGCGCACTTTCCATGGCACGTGCAGAATCTCGAAACAGCAATGGGAGCCAATTCTTCATTGTAACCAATAATGAAGATGTTAGTGATGGCTTAGCGATTCAATATTATCCAGAAAAAATCATTGAGCAATACAAAAAAGGCGGCGCCCCTCAATTAGATGGCGAGTATACAGTCTTTGGTCAAGTAATTGAAGGCATGGACGTTGTTGATAAAATCGCAAATGGTGAGGTCAAAGATAGTGATTCTGGTGAGAAATCTACACCAGTGAACCCTGTCAAAGTAACAGAAGTAAAAGTTTTGCAAGAACCTAAAAAATAGTAGTAGCAAAAGAACCAAAAACTCTTCATTTAGAGCTTTTGGTTCTTTCTTTGTAATTTCTATTTTTTCTGTTCCTTATCTCCCACAATAAAAGTGAATTCACATTCAGTTACCACTTTATCCTCCACTGTTGCCCATGCTTTAGCAGTGCCTACTGGTCCCTTCACTTTTTGAATATCAAAGTTCAAAAATAGCGTATCTCCTGGTCGAACAAATTCTAAAAATTTTGCATTGTTGATACCGCCAATGTAGGCAGTTTTCCCCTCAAAAGCCGCTGATTTTAAAATTAGCAAGGATCCTGCTTGAGCTAACGCTTCAACAATCAAGGTTCCTGGCATTATTGGCTCCCCTGGAAAATATCCCTGGAAAAAGTCTTCGTTCATCGTCAAATTTTTGACGGCGGTGATATGTTTTTCATCCTCGAACTCTGTAACAGCATCTAAATAATAAATGGGAAAGCGATTTGGAATCGCATCCATTATTTCTTCGACAGTCATAATTTTCTCCATTTTGCACCTCTATGAATATTTTATTTGATTATCAAACTATCATATTCTTACAGTTTAATCAAGGTCTATGCAAATATTCAAAAAAATAGTTTGACAATCAAAGCTTTTTCCAACATAATGAGAGCATATTATTTTTTATATTATTTAGGAGTGTGTCATTTAATGTCTATTTTATCTGGAAAGAAAATAATCGTAACAGGCGTAGCCAATAAAAAAAGTATTGCTTGGGGATGTGCAAAAGCTATCACCGATCAAGGCGCAGAAATCATCTACACATATCAAAATGATCGCATGAAGAAAAATTTAGTGAAGTTAGTTGGTGAAGATGCCAACATGTTTGAGCTTGATGTAGCTAGCGATGAAAAGATCGAAGCTGCCTTTGATTCTATCAAAGAAAAATTTGGTTCAATTGATGGATTGGTGCACTCTATCGCCTTCGCTAACAAAGAAGAATTATCTGGGAATGTAACTGAGATTACTCGTGACGGCTTCCAGTTAGCACAAGATATCAGTGCATACTCTTTACTAGCGGTTTCAAAATATGCGGCGCCTTTAATGACTGACGGCGGCAGCATCGTGACTATGACTTATATGGGATCTGAACGTTCTATTCCTAATTACAATATGATGGGAATTGCAAAAGCTGCTCTAGAAGCCGAAGTTCGTTATTTAGCGACTGAGCTAGCTCCTAAAAACATTCGTGTCAATGCGATATCTGCTGGAGCCATCAAAACTTTAGCAGTAACAGGTGTAAAGGACTATCAATCACTTTTGAATTTATCTGAAGAACGCACGCCCGATAAAGTTGCGGTAACCATTGAAGAAGTTGGAAATTCATGTGCTTTCTTACTAAGCCCATTAGCCACAGGTATTATCGGTGATGTTATCTACGTTGACAAAGGGGTTCATCTAAGCTAATAGCTTGCGACTCATTGTTTTTGAACACTGATATTCCATGACTTAACAAAAAGCTGCCCATTATGCATAATGGACAGCTTTTTTGTTAGGTTAAAATATTTCCAATATCCCCATTAAAATCGCAAAAAAGAGACGCTTTACTGGGGATTTAATCGTACTTCTTACGTAGTGAATGTGCGCCAGACAATACCATAGATTAAAAAATAGGAAAAACAACACCCCTAAAACAACCCAAACAATACTCATTCTTTCTCCTTCAGAAAACTAAACTTCGAAAATCCACCCTTCTGGTGCTTCTACATCACCAAACTGAATACCAACAAGTTCGTCATACAATTTCTTCGTCACAGGTCCCGTTTCCGTCTCGCTATAGAAAACATGGAAATCATCGCCATTTTGAATTCCGGCTATTGGTGCGATTATTGCAGCAGTACCACAGGCACCTGCTTCAGTAAATTTGTCCAATTCATCTAAACGAACGTCTCCTTCGATAGCCTCTAATCCAAAACGTTCCTTAGCTAAATGTAACAACGAATATTTGGTAATACTTGGTAAGATTGATGGTGATTTTGGTGTAATAAATTCATTATCACGAGTAATTCCAAAAAAGTTCGCCGATCCGACTTCTTCTATCTTAGTGTGCGTTGCAGGATCAAGATAAATACAGTCAGAAAAATTGCGATCATGAGCGATTTGACCAGGTAGTAGACTTGCCGCATAATTGCCGCCGACTTTAGCCGCCCCTGTACCAAATGGTGCCGCACGATCATATTCCGATACAATAAAGTTACTTGGTGTCAGTCCACCTTTAAAGTAAGGTCCTACTGGCATACAAAATACCCCAAATAAATACTCTGGAGCTGGGACGATTCCAATATTTGGGCCTACTCCAATCAAATATGGACGAAGATACAATGTTGCACCAGTTCCATATGGAGGAACGTATTCTTCATTGGCGCGTACAACCTGCTTAACTGCATCGATGAATTTATCTTCTGGAACAGCGGGCATTTGCAGACGCTCCGCGCTCTTATTCAACCGCTTTGAATTTTCGTCTGGACGGAACAAATTGATTTTTCCATCTTTGCGCCGATAAGCCTTTAATCCTTCAAAACATTCTTGTCCGTAATGGAGACATGTCGATCCTTCATTAATGGTGATCGTATTATCCTCAGTTAATACGCCCTCATCCCATTGACCATTTTTCCAACGAGAAATATAGCGGAAAGGTGTTTTGATATAATCAAACCCCAATTCTTCCCATTTTATATTCACCATTCTATCATCCCCTTCTTATTTAAATGTTAGTCTATCACTTTCTCTGATCGTTGTCATGAGTTTTTTCAATTGGGAGGAAATTATGATTTTTTCCTTAGTCGACAGAATAGAGAAAGATTGTTACACTATTTTTATTACTTTATTGAGGTGGCTTATGTTTTTATTTACAACACAAACAATCGACTCTAGCAATACAAATGTTGTTGATCAAGCAACGGAGCAATTGTCCGCATGGCAAAAATATTGGCAGGCAATTGATTGGGATCGCGTATTTTCTATTTTGATTCAAAAAGGACTGACGATTTTAGCGGTTCTTATTCTGTTTTACTTGATTCGAAAAATCGGTAATTTTTTGATCAATCGATCCTTTGATCGACAAAAGAAAAAAATCGCAGACAATGTAACTAGGATCGAAACCATCCATACTTTGACACTTAATGTTTTCTCCTATACATTATTTTTCTTCTTTCTCTATTCTATCTTAGATACATTAGGTATTCCGGTGGGCTCATTATTAGCGGGAGCTGGAATTGCCGGCATCGCTATTGGTTTAGGTGCTCAAGGCTTCACCAACGACATTATTACTGGTTTTTTCATAATTATGGAGCAGCAAATCGATGTCGGAGATTATATTCGCTTGGTGAACCTTAATATAGAAGGAACTGTGACCTCTGTTGGTATACGAATGCTGCAAATGAAAGCGGCTGACGGAACTGTGCACTTTGTTCCTAATCGAAATATCACTACCATTAGTAATCTTTCTCGTGCTCATATGCAAGTAAAAGTGGATGTTCGTATTCAACCAGATGAAGGATACGATAAAATCAGTCAATTGATTGATAAAGCCAATCAAAAACTTGCGGAAGATTTTAAAGACGAGATCTTTGATGGACCCACACTCTTTGGTATGGTTGATTTAGGCAATAGCAACTACGCCATCCGTACGATTCTTTATGTCACAAATGGAAAACAATATAAGCTTCAAGAGGAATTTTTGACCACCTATGTAAAAGTTCTAAATCAGAATGGTTTTACGATTCCAAATAATCCAATAACAATAGGAAAATAAAAACATCGACCCATGATTAACTTCATAGGTCGATGTTTTTATTGAGTAACTGGGTTTCCATATTTGTCACGATAGCCATAATAACCCAAACGGTATAAATCAACTTCTTTTTTTGCTTGAATCAGACTATCGCCGGTCAATTGAAGTGCATATTCTGTGAACTCTAACGAAGCTGTTCCATTTGCTGTGACCAGGTTACGATCGCTAACAGCTTGTCTTTCATAAAAATTGTCTGGAGTTTGATAGTTAGGAAAATCATGCCATAGGAAACGTGCATTTCCAGTGTGCTTGTACCCCTCAAGAAAACCATGCTGGGCCAAATAATCAACTGCCCCGCAGATTGCAGCAACAGGTAATCCGCGTGTCATTTGATTTTGAATGATTTGATAAAGCTCTTTGCTATGAATGTTCCAAGAGTTGCCGCCAATCAATACTAAAAGATCATAAACTTGATCGATTTTTGAAAAATTCAAATCAATTACTGTTTGCAAACCGCCAATTGACTCTACTTTTGGTAAATTCGAAGCCGTTTTTATTTGCCAATCCTCACGCTGGTTAAGTAGACTCAGTAAATAGGCACCTTCCCAATCGGCATATTGATCTAGCAAAACAAATAATGCTGTTTTCATACTATCTCTCCCTTCCGCTTTGTTTAGTATCTTCAGTTTAACAAAATCGGAAAGGGAAATCTCTGAGATTTTATTAGTTTATTTCTTTTTTACCAACTAGCTTTTTTTACACCAGGGATTTGTCCTTTATGAGCCAGTTCTCGGAATTTGATTCGAGACATACCAAATTTACGCATATACCCTCTTGGTCGTCCATCAATCAAATCGCGACGCTTTAATCGATTAGGGTTAGAATCTCGAGGTAACTTTGCTAATCCTTCGTAATCACCTGCCGCCTTTAAAGCCATGCGTTGTTCTGCATATTGTTCTATCAGTGCTTGTTGCTTCTGCATTTTAACAACTTTAGATTTTTTTGCCATTGCTTTCTCCTTTTTATTTACTATATCCATTGAACTTAATCGTAATCATTACTGTTTAAACACTATGATAAATTACCACGCTTAACAATTTTTGTCAATAAAACTATCTTTATCTAGTTAGATCTTACTATAATTCGAATAAAAAAAGGACCTTTTTACAGGTCCTGTCGCTTTATGAATTTGCATGAATAATAATCTTAGCTTCCGGATTTTTTCGTTCAAACGAATGAAATGTATAATTCACTGCCTTTAATATCTCTCTGCGAGTAACAATCCCACAAAAGACACCCTCTTGGTCTAAAACAGGGAGAAAAGATGAATCTACTAAAAGATGTAAAATGTCTTCTAACTCAGCGTCTGGTCTCATCACAGAAACGTCTGTTTTCATCACATCAGCTACCGTTAATTCTTCTAAATTGGATGTATCAATACCATCGATTCCCAACATTTTTTTTACAATATCATTCAAACTCAATAAACCAACAAAATGATCCTCTTTGTCTAAAACCGGAATAGTTGAATAACCAGCTTGTGACAACAGTAATAGTGCATGTTCTAAAGGATGTTCCTTCATTACATTAGCAACATTCTCCGCGGGAATCATCATGGTTTCCTCGTGTTCTCTCATTAATTGTTCAATCGCGGGACTAATCATATGGCGCCTCCGTTCTAATATCTTCACTTTATTTTACCTTATCGATAAAAAGAAAGCGTTGTTTACCCAAATATTTAATAAAAATTAGGAACTAACGTTCAAAATTAGCCGCTAACTCCTCTATCGGTTGATGCGCGCGATTATAAAATTGTATAGAATAACCGTCTTTCTCACTATCAATAATCGCGTAGCTAGGAATTTGTATAGGGCCACGCGGTTGAGAAATACTACCAGGATTTAAAAATAATATATGATTATCAAGCTCAGCTACAGCTTGATGAATATGACCAAACAAAGCGATATTTGCTCCAGCTTCCTGCGCTTGCAACGCAAGCGTGGTTAATCCAAAACGTACATTTGATAAATGACCATGGGTCATATAGATAACGTCATCGCCGATAGAAAGGATTTGTTCTTTCTTATATGCAGGATCATAATCGCAATTCCCCGTAACAACAGTAAAATGCTGCCACAATTCATCATTAGCTTTTAATTCCGAATCACCACAATGAAACATCTGATCAACCATTCCAACATAGCGATTGACAATTTCCACTAAAATATTACGATCTCCGTGATTATCGCTGACAACTAAATACTTCATTTATTTTCCTCCAACCAATCTTTCCAAACTTTTTCCAGCTGTTTGACCGCCATTCCGCGATGACTCATCTCATTTTTTTCTTCACTTGATAATTCCGCAGAAGTCTTTCCATATTCCGGCACAATAAATAATGGATCGTAACCAAAACCATAGTCTCCTTGGGGGATTCGACCAATACGTCCATTCCAATTAGCTTCAACTACTAAACTCTCCTTTTGGGGAGCAGCAAAAACCAGCGTGCAGTGGAAATGGGCAGTTCTTTTGTCATCTGATACATCCGTTAACTCATGCAATAATTTAGCATTGTTAGCCGCGTCACTTTTTTGTTCTCCAGCAAATCGAGCAGAAAAAATTCCAGGCATCCCATTTAATGCATCAACAACCAAACCAGAATCATCGGCCAGAACAGGCTGCTGTAATAGATGGGCAATCGTTTCTGCTTTTAACCGTGCATTTTCTTCAAATGTTTTCCCTGTTTCTTCAACATCTGGTAATTCTGGGTAATCTAAAAGTGTTTTTGTTTGATACCCCTCTTTTGCGAACAAGGCTGAAAATTCCTTGGCTTTTCCTGGATTGCGAGTGGCGATAACGATAGTCTTCTCTTCTGTTTTAACTTCAGAAAATAGTGCTTCTTTTTGATAAGCAATCAAATCCTCAATACCCGTTTTTCCATGTAAAATCAAGGCATTCAGTTCGTCGTCATCAAATGTCGCCTCTTCCCCGGTACCTTGTATTTCTACAAAGCGTCCAGATTCCGTCATGACTAAATTCATATCAACAGCTGCTGAAGAATCTTCTTGATAATCTAAATCTGTCACGACTGTTCCGTCAGGTAGTATTCCAACGCTAATTGCTGCTAAATGTTCCTTAATTGGATCTTCTGTTAACTCACCACTAGCTAACAACTTGTTGATCGCCAAACGTAAGGCGACAAATCCACCAGTGATACTGGCTGTTCTAGTTCCACCATCTGCCTGAATAACGTCGCAATCTACAATTATGCTTCGTTCACCCAATTTTTCCAAATCGATCACTGCCCGTAGAGATCGACCAATGAGACGTTGGATTTCCATTGTTCGCCCAGATAGTTTCCCTTTGGCACTTTCACGTCGATTTCGAGTATTAGTTGCTCTAGGCAGCATGCTGTACTCTGCTGTTACCCATCCAGTCTCGCTCCCTCTTAAAAATGGTGGCACAGATTCTTCTAGGGTTGCTGAACAGATCACTTTTGTGTCCCCGAATGAAATAACAACGGACCCCTCTGGATGCTTAAAAACGCTTGTTTCAATTTTTATCGGTCGCAATTGCTGAACCGTTCTTCCATCATGTCGCAAATTATTCTCCTCCAAGATTTATATGAGTCACATCTAAATTCGTAATATTTAACCATTCCCCTGCAATATCCTTAAACATTTTTGGAGAACCTGTCGTATAAAATTTCCGTGTTTTCGTTTCAGACTGTTCATAGTTATTTAAATTGAAATAGTCCAATAATGTACTCACATCATTAACAGTTTCTGCACCTGAATCAATCAACGTTACGTTCTGCCCGATTACATTTTGAATGATTGGACGTAACAATGGATAATGGGTACACCCTAGAATCAAAGTATCCAACTTTTCCTTTTTCAAAGGAGTTAATGTTTGAGAAACAATTTTTTTCGCTACCGAGCTATTAAATTGATTACTTTCAACAATCGGTACAAATTTTGGGCATGCTAAACTAGAAACATAAGTATCAGGAGCTTTTTCCTGTAGTTCGTGTTTATAAGAACCACTTTTTACTGTTCCGATGGTTCCGATAATTCCCACGCGCCCATTTTCGCTTGCCTTTAACGCTGCGCGAGATCCTGGCTGTATAACACCGATTACGGGAATATCTACGGTTCTTTTAATTTCTTCCAAAGCTACTGCCGTCGCTGTATTACAAGCGATTACTAGCATTTTTATATTTTTTTTCAATAAAAAACGAGTCATCTGCCAGGTAAATTCAATGACTTGCTCAGCTGGTCGAGGACCATACGGACAACGTGCCGTATCTCCAAGATATAAAATTTCTTCATTTGGCAACTGGCGCATTGCTTCTTTGACTACAGTCAAACCACCAACGCCAGAATCAATGAAGCCAATCGGTCTTTCATTTGACAAAACGCTCATCCCAATCTAGTTCAAAGTATCACCTTATTTTCCACTTTTTGACGAAATATTTCAAGCCCTAGAACCTACTTGGCAAAAAGCGTTTTCTTTTGAATGACTAACAATCGGTGCTAAACTTATATATAAGAGAGGCGGGGATAAAAATGGATAAAAAAGAACTTATGGAAAACTTGGGTAAAGTTTCTGCTGGGGATCGTAATCAAGATCCGGCGATTAAAGCAACCGAAAATAATACTGAGAAAAGAAAAAATGATGCGTCAGATGAGCATGAACCCGGTATCTTGGAAAAGCTTGGAAAAACTCAAGCCGGTGCTGTCTATGAAGATCCAGCGATGAAGGAAACTGAGCAAGAAACAGAAAAAGAGAAGGAATAAGTTTCATTCACCAAGCAAACCAATGATTGTGAAGATTGACTTAATTTATCAGAACGATAAAAAGCGAAGATCACTGTTTAGACAGATCTTCGCTTTTTGGCATTTCTAAATTAATAATTGTATTTACTTGCCTCTAAAAAGTTAGAAAGAAGAGACAATAAGTAACAAACAACAAAATACATTGCTGTCATGGCAATAAACATTGGAATAACGTAATTCGTATTTTGTCCATAAATGATTTTTGCATTATGAGTCAATTCCGGTAATGAAATAATAACCGCTAGTGATGTATCTTTGATTAAAGAAATCAATTGACTTAAAATTGCTGGCAACATTGATTTAAATGCTTGCGGCATGACAATCATCGTCAAAGTTTGCACATATGTCAAACCAGAAGACATCCCCGCTTCTGTCTGACCGCTAGGCACAGCATTAAGCCCTGCACGAAAAATTTCAGATAACATCGCCGATTCGAAAATTGTCAAAGCTGCAACGGCTGCCCAGAAAATATTCAGTTTAATACCGATCTGCGGCAATGCAAAATAAGTGAAAAATATAATCAGCAGCAAAGGCAAGTTTCGAATAATATCCACAACTATTCCTAAGGCTTTTGAAAGAATAGGAATATCACTGTAACGAACGGTCCCAGCGATTCCTCCTAGAATCATGCTGAAAATGATTGAAACAACAGAAACTTGGATCGTTACCCACAGCCCGTCTAAAAGGAAACGCAAATTAATCCATGAAAAAGCATCACTCATATTTTATTCCCCTTCCTCTCTAGGCATTCGACCAATGCTTATCTAAATAGTTCATCAGATAAGACAGCGGCAACGTTAAAATTAAGTAAAATAATCCGACAATAATGTAAGTGTCGAAGGTATTGAATGTTGTACTCGCAATCAAATCCCCTTGATACATTAAATCTAAACCTGCAACCATCGCTAAAATAGAGGAGTTTTTAATCAAGTTGATGAATTGATTTCCTAAAGGTGGTACAACAATTTTAAATGCTTGTGGCAAAACGATAAAGCGCATCGTTTCTGTGTAAGAAAATCCCGAAGATAAGCCTGCTTCCATTTGTCCTTTCGGAACAGTCTGGATTCCAGAACGAACGGTTTCCGCAATAAATGCAGACGTGTATATCGTCAGCCCGATAGTTCCCGCCTGAAAACCATCAAAACTATAGAAATACATCGGTGCCACAACGTAAAAGAACATTACGATGATCAGTAGAGGAATGTTTCGGAAAAAAGCCACGTAGGCCTTTGCTAAGCTGCGAATGATCCGATTGTGAGACAGTTGCAGGATCGCCATTAGTGTTCCAATGATTAAACTAAAGACTAAAGCGAGTAAACTCGCATAGATCGTGAATTTAAAGCCGCTGACGAAATCAGCTGAAAAAGTTTGGAATAATTGTGCCATTAGAACTGTGCCCCCTTCTTCGCCCGTCCATCTGCATCCTCAGGGAACCATTTTTCAAAAATTTTATTATAAGTACCGTTTTCATGCATCTTGTGCAAGGCAGTATTAACTTCCTTCAAGAAATCATCTTGTCCTTTATTAATAGCAATCCCATAAGGCTCATTAGTGAACGTACCACCAGTCAATTGGTAATTATCATTCTCTGAGGCCATACCAAGTAAAATGGCATTATCCGTTGTCATCGCTTGTCCTTGGCCAGATTGTAAAGCTGTAAATGCTTCAGCATAGTTTTCCAGTTCAAGAATCTTAGCCTCAGGAGCATGTTTACGGATATTGATCGTAGAGGTTGATCCTTTAACGGCCAGTACCGTGTCATCAGCAGTCAAATCTTTAATATCTTTGATATGACTACCTTTCTTAACTAATAAAGATTGTCCTGCGTCAAAGTAAATATCGGAGAAATCAACTTCCTTTTTTCGATCCTCCGTGATTGTCATTGTAGCGATAATCGCATCAATATTTCCGTTTTTTAATAATGGAATTCGCGTTTTCGAAGTAACTTCAACGAATTCTGCTTTCCCATCCTTACCAAGAATTTCTTTAGTAATGGCCTTAGCAATGTCAATGTCAAATCCTTCGACTTTACGCGTTTTTATATCCATCATTCCAAATAGACGAGTGTCATATTTCACACCCCATGTGATGGTTGGTTCCTTTTGAATTCGTGTTGCAATATTCTCGTTTGCGACACTCTCTCCTTTACATCCTGACAGCACTATCACAAGCAGCATCGGAAGAAATAAAAAGGAGACTAATTTTTTTATCTTCGACATAAGCCGCCCTCCTAGTGATTGATTACTTTGCTGACAAATTGCTGTGCGCGTTCTTCTTGCGGTTTTTCAAAGAAACCTTTGACGTCTCTTGTATCTTCCAATACCTCGCCATCGGCCATGAAAATGATCCGATCTGCCACCTCTTTCGCAAATCCCATTTCGTGTGTTACTACAATCATTGACATGCCATCGCGAGCGATCTTCTTCATTACATTCAAAACGTCGCCAATCATTTCTGGATCGAGTGCAGAGGTCGGCTCATCAAAAAGCAGCAAGTCAGGATTCATCGCTAATCCTCGGGCGATGGCGATCCGTTGTTGCTGTCCTCCAGATAACATAGACGGATAAGAATCTTTCTTATCCAGCATGTCCACTCGATCTAATAATTTTTCAGCAGTTCTTGTCGCTTCTTCTGTAGACTGCTTTAAAACCTTGATAGGTGCTAACGTAATATTTTCTAACGCAGTTTTATTTGGATAAAGATTAAAATGTTGGAAGACCATTCCGATATTTTTTCGGATATCCTTTAACTTGACTTCCTTACTATGTAAATTTTTGTCATTTACAAGCAACTCTCCAGAAGTTATGTCTTCAAGACCATTGATACAGCGTAACATGGTACTTTTCCCCGAACCAGATGGCCCGATTACTACGACAACTTCCCCTTTTTCAAAGGTTAAGTTAATATTTTTCAAGGCATGAAACTTTCCATAATATTTTTCTACATGCTTAAATTCAACCATTGGCATGTCATACCACCTCATTTTCCTTAGCGTTTTCTAATTTTTCCAACGTAAGTTTAATTATAAGCTAAGTTTTTTTACTTTGTAAAGAAAAAAACTCAACGTCAAAAACTTTTTTTACGATTCCTACTATTTCTATGTTACATTTTATCACACGTAAACCGTTTGTACTTTTGATAAAAATGATGATTAGAGTTGTCATGTTTAGAAAAAAAAGGTAGTATTTGAAGAGACTATTGAAAGAATTTTTTACGAAAAGGTGAGTTAATGAAAAATATCATTTTGACTGGTGATCGCCCAACAGGACAATTACATCTGGGACATTACGTTGGATCACTAAAAAATCGTGTTCTAATGCAAGAGGACCCTGAAAATAAATTATTTATCATGATAGCTGATATGCAGGCTTTGACAGACAATGCCAAAAATCCAGAAAAAGTTTCCACGAATGTTTTGCAAGTCGCACTGGATTATTTAGCGGTTGGATTAGATCCTAAACGTTCAACCTTATTCATCCAGTCTCAAATCCCTGAATTAGCTGAATTAACAATGTACTATTTAAATTTAGTAAGTGTCGGTCGTGTTCGACGGAACCCGACAGTGAAATCTGAAATCGAACAAAAGAAATTTGGTGAAAGTGTTCCTACTGGTTTCTTCATCTATCCTGTTTCTCAAGCTTCCGACATCACTGCTTTCAAAGCAAACCTTGTCCCCGTGGGAGAAGACCAAAAGCCGATGCTTGAACAAACACAAGAAATTGTTCAAAGCTTTAATCATACGTATGGAGAAGTTCTTGTTGAACCTAAAGGAGTCTTTCCAGAAAAAGGACAAGGTAGACTACCTGGCATTGACGGAAATGGTAAAATGAGTAAATCTCTTGGAAATGGTATCTATTTGGCTGATTCTGCTGATGTTTTAGCAAAAAAAGTCATGAGTATGTACACGGATCCAAATCACATCCATGTGGAAGATCCAGGTCAGGTTGAAGGCAATATGGTATTCACCTACTTAGATGTTTTTGGTACAGACAAAGAAAAAATCGCTGAATTAAAAGAACATTATCGTCGCGGTGGTCTTGGAGACGTGAAAATTAAACGTTACTTGATCGAAGTGCTTGAGGCTGAGTTTGGTCCAATTCGTGCTCGTCGAGAAGAATATGCAAAAAATCCAGATGCGATTATGCAAATGTTAAAAGAAGGCAGCGAAAAAGCGCAAGCTGTCGCTGCAGATACCTTGACAGAAGTTAAGCAAGCGATGGGGATTAATTATTTCAATTAGTCAGATCAATTTTTAGAGGCTAGTTATAAATAGAAAAACACTCGCGAAATCGCGAGTGTTTTTATTCGGCTTAATGATAAAAATCGAATCGACCCTTCGCCATGACCTCTTTTACGCCGCCTGTCTCAAACAGCGAACGATCCATGATAGCCTTTTTAATAAATGAGGCAGGGTAAGCCGTCACTTCTGTTTTTCCTACAACACCAAATGCATGAGTATTCCCAATGGAGGCTACAGAACCAAGTGACTTAAATGAGAACGGCTTGCTTGGTTGTCCCTTCATTTGATTTAAAATATCTTTCCCAGCATATGACCCCATCTTTAACGCAATCTGTGCAGTTGTTGGGTAAGGTCGATTGCTTGATGGATCCATTACAGCAGAAACATCACCTAACAAATAAACGTCATCATGATTTGGGTCAGTTAAATTGGGTTTTACCATCACACGGCCACGACGTTCCTCAAAGCCTGAATCACCAATTACTTGACTTCCACTAACTCCTGTAGTCCAAATAATCGTTTTCGCTTTAAGTGCGACTAAGTCATTTTCATCTTCTTTAGAATTTTGATAAATCACTGCACCCGGTTCAACTTTTTTAATTGGTTTACCTGTTAGTAATTTAACATCCCACTTATTCAGATGATCAAGACAATACTGCCCTAATTTTTCGCTGAACATTGGTAAAATTTTGTCTACTGCTTCTACACAATAAATTTGTATATCTTCAGGTTTTACGCCAGCAATGTCCGCAAAAGACTTGCTGCCTTCAACCAATGCTCCGACTAATTCAATTCCTGTAAAACCTGCTCCACAAACGACTATTCGTAGATATTCTTCATTCTTCGTTTCTTTATATTGCTTCATTTGTTCAATAATGTGTTTATGAACTTGATCCGCTGTTTTTACGTCCACCATCTCAAGAGAGTTTTCTTTTACACCAGGGATACCGAAAGATTCAGATTGAAATCCTAGGGCTACAATTAAGTAATCATAAGCCAGTGTTTGATTTTCTAAGTAAACCTTCTTTTCATCGGCATCAATTTTTTCAACTGTGTCTTTAATAAAGGTGGTTTTTTTAGGATTTACTACGTCTTTTATTGCATAGCAAATTTTTTCATCAGGCTGCGTACCAGCTGCTACTTCATGCAAACTAGTTGATTCATAATGATAATCATTCCGATCCACTAAGCTAATATGAATATCTGCTCCTGATTTTTGTAACACATGCAATGCTCGCAATCCTGCGTAGCCCGCGCCTAAAATGACTATTTCTTTCATTTCTATTTCCTCCTTTAAAATAAAAACGTCAATGCAAAACTAATAACTTGTGCAGTAGCACCTACCGCTAAAATACGTACAGCGCAAATGAACGTTTCACGTTTAACTTGCTTTTTTGTAAATATACGTACCTGCTTATAGATAAACGGTGCAACTAAAAATGTCCCCAGCATTGACCATGGGGCAATCTTGACGCTCACAGAAAGTAGAATCGCCAAAAAAGCAGCTATATTCATTCCTACAAATAAATGAATGGCTTGTGGCTTTCCTAGATAGTGAACCAATGTAAAGCGATTGTTCTTTTCGTCTTCTTCTACGTCACAAATATTGTTTGCCAGCATAAGATTTGCGATCCATAGTGTATTTGGCAGTGAAATAAGAAAGATCTCGCTCAAATTCGCGAAATTCCATTGAAATACCTCATACGTATTCAAATAGACACACAAAATAGTAATCATAAACCCCATTGTTAATCCTGAAAAAACTTCACCTAAAGGAAGACTAGATAGTGGCTTGGGACCAGATGAATAAAAAATTCCTACACCATAACAAAATAACCCCATCACTAAAAAAGGCCACCCGACTATAAAAGACATACCGATACCGATCAATGCAGAGACAATGATCATTCCCATCATCATTCGGAAAACTAGTTTTAAATCTAAGCCCTCTCTCCCAATGATATTGGTTTTTTCTCGATAGTCATGAATTTCCGTCGCATGGTGATAGTCATTATAGTTGTCCAAAATATCAACAGCCATGTTGAAAATGACCATTGCGACAAAATATAATAGGACTAGACCTAAATGAAGTTTGTGAAAATTATACAGGCTAAAACAAATCCCAATAAAAAAAGGCAGGATGCTCGCAGTTTTCGCTTTAAATTCCACGAGTTCCAAGAAAACGGTTAAATTCATCTCACCCAACTTTCTTAAATTTCTTTTTCATATTCATTATGCTATTTTTATACTTTTTGTTCAAAGGATTTGCTTGTCCTTCATGTGTTTTCTCTCACGAAACGCTAATTAAGCATTCTAGTAGTTTTTCTGGTACTCATAGGATAAAATGGAAATGAAAACGTTGTAAGAAGGAGCACCTATGTTGGACTACTGGAATGAATACCCAAAAATACAGGAAAATCTAATTCAAGTTAAGAAATTGATCTCGCAAAGACTTGTTATTAATAATAAATCGATTGAAGAGGCCATTACTAAATTTTCTTCTACAGGAGGAAAAATGATTCGTCCGGCACTCTTTTTTCTTTTTGCCGATTTTGGAGAGAAAAAACAACAGGAACAATTAATAAAAGTCGCAGCTTCACTCGAATTGCTGCATTCTGCAACACTCATCCATGATGATATTATAGATGATTCACCAACTCGTCGAGGGATGCCCTCTGTTCAATCTCGTTTTGGCAAAGACGTCGCAGTTTACACCGGGGATTTTATGTATACTAGTTATTTTGAGTTGCTTGCTGAATGTATGAGTGAGACCCCTTTTTTATTGAAAAACGCTCAAGCAATGAAAAAAGTGCTTCAGGGAGAACTAACACAAATGACTTGTACGTTTAATCCGGATCAATCAATTAACGATTATTTACGAAATATTAATGGAAAAACAGCTGAATTAATCCGACTTAGTTGTCAGGAAGGTGCCTACTTTGGTGGAGCAGATAAAAAATTGCAAGCTCGTGCAAAACGAATAGGTTCTGCGATTGGATTGGCTTTTCAAGTCTACGATGATATTTTAAACTTTTCTTTGGAGCTTGGTGATGAGCAAAAACCGATACTTACAGATGTACAACAAGGGATTTTTACATTGCCTTTGCTCATTGCAAGAGATAACTGCCCAAAGGTTGTCCGTCCATACTTAGAACAACCAGAAAACCTATCGCAAAAAGAATTGATCCAATTAGCCTTTTATGTCGATAATTTTGATGGAATAACTGGTGCATTGAAGTTTGCAAGAAAATTGACGAATAAAGCTTTAAATGAAATTCAAGAACTCCCTGATGGCGACAATAAAGAGATTTTAAAGAAAGTTGCCACACAATTGTTGGAACGTTCTTATTAATTAGAAGGCTCTTTATATTATAGTTTCCAAACGTATGAACACTGTCCTCCGTTTGTATGCTTGGATTCTTTTTTATTTTCTTTTGCATTCAATCATTCTAAACAATGCTTTTTCTTCCATTTTTTACATGGTAAAATAGGGAATGAATACGCATAAGGAGTAGTGATGAATGAATACGCACGAACTTTATCAAAAACTGGAGCTGTCTCCTGTCATTGCCGCAGCAAAAAATCCAGAGGAATTGGAGGCTGCCATAAATTCTGAAAGTGAAGTCATTTTCATCCTTCAATCCCACCTGATGGAGCTGTCAGAACTATCGAAAAAAATAAAGGACAGCGGGAAAGCAGCCATTTTACATGCAGATTTGGTTAAGGGTCTGTCTTCTGATGAGAAAGCGGTTGATTACATTAAACAATCTACTTCTTTTGATGGCATTATTTCCACAAAACCTGCCTTCATTCGTCACGCAAAAAAACATGGGATGTTAGCTATTCAGCGGTTCTTTCTTCTAGATTCTTCTGCTTTGGCAAATGTTAATCGTCAATTAAAATTCACAGAAGCAGATTTAGTTGAGGTACTCCCGAATGTCTCACCAAAAATTATTAAGGAAATAGTTGCTCACTCAAAAAAACCAGTAATCGTTGGCGGACTAATTCGTGATAAAGAGGATATTATGGGCGCTTTAGGCGCAGGAAGTTTGGCTGTGTCAACGACAGAAAGTTCGATTTGGTCGATTTAACGATTGTTGAATATTCCCGAAGGTGTTATAATACAGGTAATTAAATAGTGGCTAGAGATAAAAAGAGTATAGCGATAAACGTCAACAGACATTGGCGTTTATTAACTGTACTCTTTTTTGTCGTCTTTCAAATGAGAATTTGTAACAAGTAGCTCAATTAATAGGAGGAAAAATCTATGTATGATGTAATTGTAATCGGTTGCGGTATTGTCGGTGCTGCAACTGCCTACGAACTAAGCAAGTACAAGCTAAAAACACTTGTTCTAGAAGCGGAAAATGATGTTAGTTTAGGAGCCACAAGAGCGAATAGTGCGATTTTGCATGCGGGCTTTGATCCGGAACCAGGAAGTCTCATGGCAAGATTGAATGTTGAAGGTGCAGAACGTGCAAAGGAACTATGTAAAAAGCTTTCTGTTCATTACAACCAAATTGGTTCGTTGGTCGTTGCTTTTTCTCCTGATGAACTTGAATTGATCCGTGAGCTTTACGATCGGGGCGTAAAAAATGGTGTAAAGGATTTAGAACTTCTCGATAAAAAGGCTTTGCACCAGATGGAACCAAATCTTTCTCGTGAGAGTCTTGGTGCTCTCTATGCCCCTACTGCAGCAATCGTCAATCCTTGGGAGTTTTGTATTGCACTAGCAGAAACCGCTGTAAGAAATGATGTAGAGCTTGCTTTAAATAGTCGAGTATATGATATAAAGAAAACAGAGGACGGCTATAAAGTGATCACCAACAACGGTTCTTATCAAACACGCTACGTATTCAATGCTGCAGGTGTCCACTCAGATGAAATACACAACTTGATTGCTGAACCTAGTTTTGAAATTACACCAAAACGTGGAGAATACTATTTGCTAGATAAGTCTGAAGGAACCGCCGTTAATCATGTCATTTTCCAATGCCCTTCTAGTATCGGAAAAGGAGTATTGATTAGTCCAACTGTTCATGGAAACTTAGTAGTCGGTCCAAATTCAGAAGCAGTTGCGAAAAGTGATCTAGATAGCGGTAGAGATACTGGAAATACGCTTTCTGGCTTAAAAACAGTGGCTGATTTAGCAAGAAAATCTCTTCCTGATCTTAATTTGCGACAATCTATTCGAAATTTTTCTGGGGTGCGGGCAAATAATAGTGCTGGAGATTTTATTCTTCAAACGGCAGCTCCTGGCTTTATTGATCTTGCTGGCATCAAATCACCTGGATTAACCTCTGCTCCAGCAATTGCAGTGTATGGTATTGAACTTTTAGAACAGTCAGCTAACAAGCGGTTTCCAAAAAAGGAGCATTATATTGATTCACGAGAAAAAATTGTCTTTAATGAATTGAGCCTCGAAGAAAAAAATAAAGTAATTTCAAGTAACAATTCTTATGGAAGAATAATTTGCCGCTGTGAAAGCATTACTGAAGGAGAAATTAGAGCTGCTGCAAATTCACCTATTCCTCCAGTCTCTCTTGACGGCATAAAAAGACGGTGCAATGCGGGAATGGGACGGTGCCAAGGAGGTTTTTGCGGACCTCGCGTTGTTGAAATCTTGGCTGAAGAGCTACACAAAACTCCACTAGATATTTTACAAGATCGTGAAGGAAGTAATATTTTAGTCGGTACAACGAAAGGAGGTCGTTAATATGCATGACTTGATTGTAATTGGTGGCGGTCCTGCAGGATTAGCTGCTGCTGTTGCGGCTTATGAAAATGGCGTCAACGATATTTTAATAATTGAACGTGATCAAAAGCTTGGTGGTATTTTAAATCAATGTATTCATAACGGCTTCGGTTTGCACTATTTTAAAGAAGAATTGACGGGGCCTGAATACGCGGCACGCTTTATAGATAAAGTTCAGTCTACAGATATTGATGTATTGCTAGATACAATGGTTTTAGAAGTCACTGAAGATAAAGAAGTTCATATTGTGAATAAAGAACAAGGGTATCAAATTTTGAGAGCTAAGTCGATCGTGTTAGCTATGGGATGTCGTGAGCGTACTCGCGGAGCGATAGGTATTGCTGGCAGTCGCCCCGCTGGTGTATTTACCGCAGGTACTGCACAACGATATGTCAATATGGAAGGATACCTAGTTGGAAAAAAAGTAATCATTTTAGGTTCTGGTGATATCGGCCTTATCATGGCGCGTCGAATGACTCTTGAAGGCGCAGAAGTATTAGCATGTATTGAGGTAATGCCCTATTCCGGTGGATTAACCAGAAATATTGTTCAATGCTTAGACGATTATGACATCCCTCTTCTCCTTTCACATACGATTACTGAAATTCGCGGAAAAAATAGAGTAGAGCAAGTAGTAGTCTCTGAGGTTGATGAACAACGCCAGCCTGTTCCAGGTACAGAACAAATAGTTGATTGCGATACAATTTTACTTTCTGTTGGTCTGATTCCTGAAAACGAGCTTAGTCGCGATGCAAAGCTACATTTAGATTCCAGAACGAGCGGTCCCTTTGTTTATGAAAATATGGAAACATCGACTCCCGGTATCTTCGCCTGTGGAAATGTAGTTCATGTTCACGATTTAGTTGATTTTGTCACAGCTGAAAGTATAAAAGCAGGAAGTTCTGCTGCTTCCTATATTTTAGAGCAAGAAAAAGAACTGACAAAATGTCTTACTATAAAAAATGGGACTCACGTCACATATGTTGTTCCGCAGAAGATTCGTGATGAAAATATTGATCGCAGAACGGAGCTATTTTTCCGGGTCAATAAAGTATTTGACGAAAGTCAAATACTGATTAAGTCTCAAGGTGAAGTTTTGGCTAAACAGAAAAAGAGCTATATTGTACCAGGAGAGATGGAAAAAATAAAACTATCAAAAAAAGTGTTAGCTAAAGTTACCAACGGCGAAATAGAAGTTTGCGTTGAGGAGGTGTCAAAAGGATGAAACAATTCATTTGCATTATGTGTCCAAAAGGCTGCCATTTAACAGTTGATGAGTCCAACGATTACAAAGTGACAGGTCATAGTTGCAATAAAGGAGTCAAGTATGGAAAGGCTGAAGCCACGAATCCCGTGCGTGTGGTCACCTCTACTGTAACTGTAAATGGCGGAAATAGTCCCCTTTGCTCAGTAAAAACAGCAGATGGAATTCCTAAAAAAGCAGTACTGGAAGCGATGAAAGAAATAAATAATGTGGAATTAAAGGCACCTGTAAAAATCGGTGATATTGCAATCGAAAATCTTTTAAACACTGGTATCGATGTGGTTGCAACAAGTAATATTCAGGCGAGTTAGTCACTAAGCGATAGTTATTCCTTCAATGGAATTAAACTTAATTTCTGATAGGTAAAATAAAAAAAGGGACCGTGTATTGTCATTAGCGTACTTTACACAGCCCCTCTTTTTATCTTATTCATTTTTAACGCTATTCATTCTTTTTAACGAATAACCGCTTGAAGCTTATCTTCTAAATTCTTAGTGACCTTCGCCATAATGCGATTGATTTCTTCATCTGTCAATGTTGCTTCAGGATTTACGAAAGTCAAATTATAAGCCATGGATTTTTTACCAGGTTCAATATTCGCACCTTGATATACGTCGAAAACGTTCAATTTCGTCAAGAACTTGCCCGCTGCGGCTGTAATTACTTCGCTGATATCTGAGTTAGAACTAGATTCACTGACCAACATCGCGATATCACGACTGACTGCTGGATATTTTGATACAGCTTCATAGACCAATGGTGATTTTTCTAGTCCAATCAACGCTTCTAAGTTCATTTCGGCGACATAGGCTGATTTCAGTTCATAGTTAGCAGCAATTTTTGGATGAACTTGACCAACAAATCCAATCAACTCTTCATTCAAATAGATTCCAGCTGTCTGTCCTGGATGCATTTCATTCATTTGAATAGCTTTGTATGAAATCACATTAGTTAAGCCTAATCCCTCAATCAATGATTCGACCATTCCTTTGACTGTGTAGTAATCACAGGCTTCGGGTTTTGCGGCCCAAGATTTATCTACTACATTTCCCGTTACTGCGATGGCTACATGATTTTGTTCAATTGGTAAATCCTTTTTAGGATCGTGATTTTGATAAAAAACATGACCAATTTCATAAAAGGCAACATCATTATTCTTACGAGCCGTGTTATAAGATAAGTCCTCTAGTAAACCACTGATTAGATTTAATCTCATGGTTGAGCGCTCCTCACTCATTGGCCAAGCAACACGAGTCACTTTACTTTCATTTAACAGAAATTGTTGCGCTTTTGCTTCCGTTGTTAAGGCATAGCTAATGGCTTCGGATAATCCAGCACCTTCTAAAAGGTTTCGAACTTTTCTTACGGATTTTTGTGATTCAGTTAAAAAGCCTGCGACTGTTTGACCTTCTGGCAATGTCGAAGGTAAATTATTGTAACCATAAATTCGTGCGATTTCTTCCATTAAATCTGCTTCGATCGTAATATCCCAACGGCGAGGCGGCACACTGACAGTCGTTACACCATTCGTTTCTTGGGAAGAAAAACCAAGCGCTTTAAAAATATCATTTACTTGTTCTTGAGTCAGATCCGTTCCTAAGAAACGATTGACATTTTCAAGTGTTGTACTAACTTCAACATTTTGAGGATGTACTTCGCTTCCTTTTACTGTCCCTGCCAAAACTTTTCCATCCGCTAATTCAGCAATCATCGCGGCAGCTACTTCACCTGCTAAACTGATATCCCCTTGATTGATTCCTTTTTCAAAACGCATGGATGATTCGCTTCGTAAATTATAACTTTGTGAAGTGCGACGAACCAATGTATGATCAAACATTGCCATTTCCAACGCGACTGTTGTTGTTTCATCAGAAATTTCTGAATCCAGCCCCCCCATTACACCAGCGAGAGCAACTGGGATCTCACCATTCGTAATAACAATATTTTCTGGATTCAATGTCCGTTCAACGCTATCAAGTGTAGTGAAGGGTTCATTTTCTTTTGCCCGACGAACCATAATTTCGTTGCTGCCTAATCTATCATAATCGAAGGCATGTAAAGGTTGACCAAACAATAATAAAATATAGTTTGTTACATCTACGACATTACTGATTGGACGAATCCCTTCATTCATCAATCGATTTTGCAGCCATTGTGGACTTGGTCCAATTTTAACATCTTCAATAATACGAATTTCGTAGTGAGGAGCATCTTTCTTGTCGGTGACAGACACCTTTATTTTGTCACTAGCCTTTTCTTCTGCTTCTCGTAATTCTACAGCCGGGAAATTTACTTCCTTATTATAGATTGCAGCCACTTCATGTGCCACACCACGAATACTTAGCGCATCCGCGCGATTTGGTGTAATAGATAAATCAATAATCGTATCATCCATTTCTAAATATGGAAAAACAGGTTCTCCTGCAATCGCGTTTTGTGGCAAGTAATAAATGCCTTCAGCATATTCTTTAGGAATGACTGAGTCGCTATAGCCAAGCTCTTGCAATGAACAAATCATGCCATTAGATACTTGCCCACGCATTTTCCCTTTTTTGATTTTCACATTTCCAGCAATCCGCGAACCAGGCAGTGCAACAATAACTTTGATTCCCGCTTTAATATTGGGTGCCCCACAGACAATTTGAGACAGCTCCTCAGCCCCGACATCAACCTGACAAATTGACAAATGATCGGAATCAGGATGCGGAATACATTCTTTTACATCCCCCACTACGATTTTTTTCAACCCATCTTCTGGTGATTCTAGCCCTTCAACTTCAATTCCAGTTAAGGAAAGACGATCCGCTAATTCTTTTGGTGCGACATCTTTCACATCGACGTATTCATTTAACCATTTATATGAAACTAACATTGCTACTTACTCCCCCTTGAACTGTTCCAAGAAACGAACATCGTTTAAATAGAAATTTCGAATATCATTTACTCCATAGCGCAACATCGCAATTCTGTCTGGACCCAATCCAAAAGCAAAACCTGAATACTCTTTGGAGTCGATCCCTGACATTTCCAATACATTAGGATGAACCATTCCAGCGCCCAGAATTTCGATCCAGCCAGTATACTTGCAGACGTTACACCCTTTACCACCACACTTAAAGCAGCTTACATCTACTTCGACTGATGGTTCAGTGAATGGAAAATAGCTTGGACGCAAACGAATACTACGATCTGCTCCAAATAATTCCTTCAATAATACTTCTAATGTTCCCTTTAAATCTCCCATCGTAATTCCTTTATCAACGACCAAACCTTCGATTTGATGGAATTGATGACTATGTGTCGCATCATCCGTATCACGACGAAATACCTTCCCAGGTGAAATCATCCGAAGTGCCCCTTTAGAAAAATCATGTTTTTCCATTGTACGTGCTTGAACCGGTGAGGTATGCGTACGCAGAAGTACATCATCAGAAATATAAAAAGTATCTTGCATGTCTCGTGCAGGATGATCCTTAGGTAGATTCATTCGTTCAAAATTGTAATGATCGGATTCGATTTCTGTCCCTTCGACAATTTGATAGCCCATACCGACAAATGTATCTTCTATTTCTTCCATGATTTGCGTCAAAACATGGCGTGTTCCATGAGCCGGTTGTTTTCCAGGTAATGTTACGTCTAAAGATTCAGCGGCTAATTTCTTTTCTAGTGCTAGTTCTGTTAAGGCCGCCTTACGTTCCTCCACGGCTTGCGCCAAAAGATCGCGAATTTCGTTCGCAAATGCTCCTACTTTTGGTCGCTCTTCTGCTGAAAGATCCCTCATCCCTCTTAACACTTCAGTAATTGGTCCTTTTTTTCCAAGGGTTTCTACACGAATAGCTTCAACTGTAGAAAGTTCATCAGCTGCGTCAATTTTGGCTAACGTCTGACTTTTTAATGCTTCTAACTGCTCTTGTAAACTCATTGTTTTCTTCCTTTCCCTATTGCTTAAAAAAGATAGAAGCTTCAAAATGAAGGTCTACCAATTTTTTTAATACACTTAATAAATAATAAATTTGTATCAATCGGAGAGTTGTAAACTCTCAATAAGTATCAGTTAAAAATACAAAAAAGACCTCGTTCCACAAAGGAACGAGGTCTCGCGATACCATCCTAATTCGTCAATAGATTATAGCACATTGACGCTCTCACTTTTTAACGGCTATGCCGGTCTTTCGACAAGCTCCAGAAGTGAACTTCATCTTTTCTTTTCTTAGTCTGCTTCCAGTCAACGACAGACATTCCCTTGTAAGATCTAAAAAGATTACTCTTTTCCATCAACGCTTTTTCAACTATTCAATTGACTATCACAATACTACAAGAAATCTAAAAAATTATCAACTACATTCTTCATCTGTAATCCAAGTATCGCCCCATTGATGTATTTCGTTCATTACGTTTTTCAATGCCTCGCCTTTTTTCGTTAGACAATAATCCATCCGTTTTTGGCTTCCGCAAGCAATTACGCGACCAACGATGCCTTCTGCTTCTAATTCTTTTAAGCGTTCAGTTAATACTCGATCACTAACATCTGGAATCAGCGCAGCAATATCAACGAATCTTTGAGGTCCACCTTCTAACAATACATCAATAATTAAACCATTCCATTTTTTACCTAAAATTTGGAAACCTTTCTCAAATTTGGGGCAAAGTGAAAAGTCCATTACTTCTACTTGTTCCATAATTCTCACCTCGATAGAGAGAGTATAGCACATCACTTACCTTTTATAAGTATAACTTGCCTATCCCTAAGGAGTTTTTAACAAATCGATGGCCTTGTTACCTTGCAAAAAGATTAAGTAAGCTGCTTCAACTGGTTTTTGTTTTGCTTTTTCTAATGCATTCTTATATAAATTTATTTGTCCGCGATAGCGGTTAACAAGCTGCTGTTCTCTTCCGGCCGTAAAATAATCGGTTTTTAAATCATACATGAATAGTTTGTCTTCAAATTCTAAATACCCATCAATAATCCCATGAATTAAAATCTCGTCTTGATTTTGATAATCGTTGAATAATTGATTGGCGGGCAGCAGCATAGCAAAGGGTTCTTCTCGATGCAATCGATCAGAATGTTGAATCACAAATTTACCGATATCAGACCCAAAAAAATTCATAATAGAGTCAATCGATATTTTTTCCGCTATTTCCTTAGTCAAGGTCTGCCGTGAAACTAACTCGGAAATTAGTGACTCAACTATTTCTCGCTGTGGTTTTTCATGTAACGGCAGCAATTGCATGATTAGGTGAGTGGCTGTCCCTATTTCGGTGGCAGAGACTTCTTTTTTTGTCCCTAGAAATTTGGGCTCGCCTAGCTCGTTTTCAGTGAATCGATAGTGGGTTCCTACAGGTGTTGGAGTCTGCTCCAACGTCTCTCGATTGTCAGGGTCATCGTATAATCGCTTTAACTCCGATACAGATTGATAACTCGTTGTTTTAGTCGCCTCAGGATACGGGTATTTAAACAGCAAGCGTTCTTTCAACGATTGGATGTTGATAGATCCTTGAGGGATTTCCAACGTTTTAATCTCTGGCAGATAGCTTTGTACAGCTTCTGCTATTGTTTGTGGATCAATAAAATCTAGCTTAAAAGCTGCCGAATGCTGCTTCAAAAGAGCAGGCTGAGTTACCGCATATACCTTCTGGTAGTTTTCCATATCTGGGTGTCTAAATAGAGTCATTCCAACCCAATCAAAGAAGCTATCGTTTTGACCCTCTCGGAGCCCTGCATCAAGTACCACGTTTTCATTTAGAGCACTTTTGCTCCAAGTTTTATAGGCCGCTTCTTCATCATCATAAGAACCAACTAGAAACAACTTTTGCTCTGCACGAGTCAAAGCTACGTAAAGTTTTCTCATCTCCTCTGACAACAGCTTGTTCAAATTTTTCTGCTTCACCGTTTGGAATAAAAGTGTATCTTTTCTAATCCTTGTATCGGGAGTCAATAGTTTCACACCTAATCCTAAACGTTCGTCAAAGACATAGTTTCTTCGCGTATCCTGTACATTAAAGCTTTTGCTCATATCCATCAAAAAGACTACTGGAAATTCTAGACCTTTACTGCCATGAATTGTCATTACTCGTACCGCATCCTGCAGTTCTTCTGTTGGCGGTTCTCCCAGGTCCTTGTCTTTTTCCTGCATTTTTTCAATAAAACGAATAAATTGATACAATCCTCGGAAACTACTGCGTTCATAATCCTTTGCACGTTCGATTAGTGCTAACAGGTTGGCATGTCGCTGTTGTCCAGCAGGCATCCCTAAAACATAGTCCAAATAAGCGGTCTCGTTATAGATTTTAATTAGTAAGTCTGCTAACGCTTCTCTTCGAGCAAACTCACGCCACTCATTCAATTGGGCCAAAAAGATCGTCAATTTTTCTGCTGTCGCATCCTTATTGTTTTGCAGATAGCTTTTAACCGCTTGATAATAGTCCTTTTGCGGTAAAGCTAGACGAACCTGTGCCAGCTCTTCTTCCTGCAAGCCAACGATTGGTGATCGTAAAACGGCGGCTAAAGGAATATCTTGATACGGATTATCGATGATCTGCAATAAGGAAATCATCACCCGCAATTCAGTTGATTGAAAATAATTTTGTGTATCATTAATAGATAGGGGAATCCCTAATTGTTTAAAGACTTCTAAAATCGTTAAATTATTACTTCTAGTAGGCGTCAATAATACGATGTCCTCGTACTGTAAGGGGCGCATGGCTTTTTGCTTTTTATCATAAATTTCGAACTTCTGATCTATCAATGAGCGAATCTTAGTAGCAGTCATGAAAATCTCGCCCATTGCTTTATCTTCAATCCATTCAGGAGCTTCTCCATTTTTTTTATAAACGAGCAGCTCCGGAGAGAAAGAATCGGTCTCGGGAAATCCAGTAAAACCATTGATCAATTCTGCTTGCTTATCGTATTCAATTTGTCCAACCGCCTGATCCATTAATTGAGTGAAGATTAAATTCGTAAAATCCAACACTTCTTTGCGTGAACGGAAGTTTTCAGCTAGAATAATTCGACGACCGCCTTCTTCATCGGCAAAATCATGATACTTCTGAATGAACAAGGTAGGGTCTGCTAAACGAAACCCATAAATTGATTGCTTCACATCTCCAACCATAAAAAGATTTCCAGGATTTTCAGTACTTAATTGACGTAAAATAGTTTCCTGTAGCTGATTGATGTCTTGGTATTCATCCACTAAAACCTCAGCAAATCGCCTCTGATAATAACTTTCAGCCGGTTTGTGTCCGTCTATTTCCGTTTGCAAAATCTGCAGGGTAAAATGCTCTAAATCATTAAAGTCAAGCATGCCCTTTTCTCTTTTTTTGGCTGAGTACTCCTCAATAAATCGTTTTTCAACTCGAACCAGTTCTTCTACAAGTGGCAGTGCTTCTTGCATTCGTGTTACCTGTTCTTCCGGTGAGACAGCAAAATACATCTCTTTGAGCTTTGTCAATCCTTGCTTTGCTTGATCACGATAATTTTTGGACTCGACAATAATATCGCCATAAAGCTCCTTGACCTCTTTTTTCCTTGGCGAAGGATAGGCTGGAAATTTCATCGTCTCAAAGATCTTAAACGCATCAATTAAATGGTCTTCAACTATTGCCTGTTCAATCTGTTTGACGACCCCTAATTCATTCTGAGCCAAATCAGTAATTTTTTTTAATTCTTCCGTTCCTTCACTCGCACGAATCATCCAATGATACGTCTGGTTGATTTCTCTCAGTGTATTCAATACTTGAGGGCGAATCAATTTACGATACAAATCTGATTCTGACAAATCTTCTACGCGATAATTTTCAATCAAACCCTCTAGCCAATGAAAAGGCGCAGGATTCGCGCGAGCAAAATCATACATTGAAAAGATTAAATCTTCTAGTCCGCTATCACTGCGATCATTTGAGAAATTTTCTGTTAATCGATAAAAAATTTCCTGATTTTCTTCATAAAAAGATTCTCGCAGCTCATCCCAAACATCTTCTTTCAACAAAATGGTTTCAGTATCATCCGTTAACATTCGATAGCTTGGATCTAAATCAATCAAATAGAAAAAGCGTTGAATAACCTTTGAGCAAAATGAATGTAAGGTTGAAATATTCGCCATTGGTAACAATGTTAATTGACGGGTGAAATGATTTTTTAATGTCTGATCCGTCTCTTCATTGATTGCTTCTTGTAATGCGGACTGGATTCGCTCTTTCATTTCACTAGCAGCAGCTTCGGTAAATGTCACAACAAGAAGCTGATCGACTGAAAGCTGTTGTCGCTTAATTTTCTCAATCACCCGTCGAACAAGCACCGCCGTTTTTCCAGATCCAGCAGATGCAGAGACTAAAAGATTCGTTCCTTGATCAAAAATCGCCTGCCACTGAGCATCGGTATACATTTCATTTGGTGCTTTTGGAGGGATAGGAAAATTAGTTGTCATGCAGTTCTTCCTCCATTCGTTTCAAGACTTCTTCTTTCGAAAGCTTCTCTAATCGATGATAATTATTTTCCTTCAACATAGCGTCAAATTTGCAGACACTGCGGAACGGACAGTATTGGCAAGCAATGCGCTGATTGTCTTTATAAGTCGGATTTAACTTGATCTCACCTGAAACAATTTGATTCCCTGCTTCTTGAATTTTCTCTCGATTGTATTTTCGCAGCAGCTCAATTTCAGACAAGTCATAAAATTTATCTCTGGATTGAGGCACAGCCACGATTTGTCCATTCTTATCTTTTTTAATAGGAAACAGCAGAGAATTTTCTTTTTCCTCTAGGCTTTGATCCAACTGATCATAAAGCTCTGGTTCCTTTGCAAATAAGCCATCATATTGATAAGCCTTTAGCATATCCCTTTCTATGTTCTTAGGTTCTTTTAGAACAGGATTATGAACATGCAAATAGTATGCACCAGCGGGCTTGATGGCTTTGCCGCTCGACTGACTGAAATCTGTGACTGCGACATCAAGATAAGTAATTAACTGAAGTGCAATTCCGTAATAAGCATCTGCCACATTAAAACTATGCGGACTTGACTTGTAGTCAATCACGCTTAACCAATCATTTTCAGCACTTTGTAGTTGATCCAAACGATCGATTTTTCCACGGATAGCCACTTCTCCGCCATTCGACAAGGGCAAATTAATTCCAGGGATTCCCTTTTGTCCTCCAATCGAGCCAAAAATAACCTCCGTTTGCTGCGGTTCAAATTTCGTTCGGGCTCCTTGGTTTACCAATCCCCAACTTACTTTTTGAATCGTTCGGGATAATTGATAGCGAATATAATTCATTCGCGCCGAACTTGATAATATTGCAAATTTTAGTTCGCCGAAAATTTCCTTTAAAACCTGATCTGCTAAATTTGTCCGCTCTTTTTCATTTAACTCAGCAAGACGCAGGCCTTGTTCCTTTATCAACCGGAAAAAATAATCCAACGCTTCATGATAAAAATCCCCAGCCGCAGCAGGCGTCAATCCATACACAGTACGTTCTTTTAATCCAAGACCAAAATTAGCAAAATACTTATATTGACAGTTATAGAAGTTTTCAATCCTGGAAACAGAAACATATAGATTTTTCCCATACAAACGCTCTGCTGTCTCCGGTAATAATTCACGAGGAACGTTTAGATCCTGTAAACTTTTAAAGACTCGCTGCGCCATTGAAGACAATGAACTGTTTTGAATAAATTTTTGCAATTCTCGCCAAGCTGGCAAAAAGGCACGATTCTCATCTTGAGCAAACCGGTTTAAGGCAATCAAATCAGATAGCAATGTTCGCATTGTTCCTAGATGATTCTCCGGATCACTCATAAGTCTTAACGGCTCATTTTCTTGAATCGGTAGTTTCAATCCTTGACTAAGCTGTCTTAAAAAAGGAGATATTTCCAGTTTCTTTTCACCTTCAACTGTTGTAGCCATACTCAGATACAGCTTTTCACTAGCAGAAAGGAATACTGAATATGCTAAAAAAGGTTCGCGATTAACTTTTGACCCATTGCTTTCTGGTAGAAACTTTCCTTCTGGCAGATTTTGATTGAAAGCAGAACGCTCCTCTGCTGTTAGTAATCCCTTGTCATCAAAACGAGCCGGAAAATCATTGCTGTTCAATCCGATTGCAAAAGTAACTTTCGTTTGGTCAATTCGAGCCAATTCTAAATCATTGACTCGCACCTGATCTATGGCCGTAGGGATTTTTCCATAAGTCACATTCATCAAACCAGCCAAAAATATTTCTTGGAACGTTTCCCAATCAAAGGAATCTTCCCCATAAATAAGTACATACTCATCCAATAAATCTAGCAATGCCTGCCACGTCTGCTCGTGATTTCGCGCTTTGTCTAAGCTTCCTTTGGCAACCTCTTGATCACGCCAAAAGAGTAGCTGACGTTTCACACCACTGGCTTCTAAAAAATGATAGAAAAACGTCGCCGCTTCTAACCCATTTTTCGAATTTTTTATTTTTTTGAAGAACACTGGAATCACCTGCTGTACAGAACGTCGTACCTCATTGGTTGTTGCTTCTAATTCCTTCGCGTCATTAAAAACATCTGCTTCAAAATCATAATCAACAAATTCCCAATCAGCTTCCTTTGTCCAAGCGCTCCCGCGAAAGTTATAAGCTAAACAAACATTTTCTGTTTGATCAATCTTTTCCCTGTATTCTTGTTGCAGATTGAACCAAGTATCCGCCGTCCAATCAAATGGGGCAAATAGCTCCGTACGCAACATGCGAAATACATCGTTGATCCGATAATGATAACTATCAATCAAAAATAATGCTTGTAAGAATTCTATGAGAGGATGAGCGGCCATCTCCTGTGTCTCATCTAAATAGAACGGGATATCTAATTTATTGAACATATCCGGTAAAATACTATTATAAGCTTGTGAGTTGCGCAATAAAATTTGAATATCTCTATAACGATACCCTTCATCTCTAACTAATCGACGAATTTCTTCACCTGTTTTACGAATCTCATCAGCTAGGGTACTAAATATTTTTATCTGAACTTGATCATTTTGTCCTAAGTTCCTTCTCTTTTGATTGGCCCAAAATTCACCCACCTGATTGAAAACGGTTTGGTTCATTTGTGCAAACTGATCGGGACGCACAGGAATTTTATACGCATCAGCACTCTTTTTTAATTGAAAATATGTTTTGCCTGGTTCAGCAAATAAGTTCAAAGGATTGGGTTCTTCACTTGGATAAGGCCGATCTAATTCTAAGGAAACCAATAGTTCCCCACACACCATTAACTCATTCAAAACACCAAGTTCGCGTGCGTTAAAGCGTGTGAACCCACTAATAATAAAAAGATTATTTGACATTTTTTTAGTACTCAGATACTGCTGCAATAATTGCAGTGGGTCATCATTTGCTACTTTGTACTTGAACAGCGCCTCTTCATATGCGGAGAAAACTTTTTTTAAGTCCTGTAGTTTTAATACCTGATCCTGATCGTTTCCATTTTCAACTAAATCTTCTACAGTTACATTTCCAATCTGCATCTCCTGATAAAAATGAACGAGCTGTTGAATGAAGCCTGTTTTGTTGACTTCGCCACGAAAAATTGTTAACTCCTCTCGCTGTTCATGAAGAATTTTTCTTAGAATCATAGCATTTCCAGCTTCTGATAAGATATTCCCAGGAATCTGACCGTTCTTTTGCAAAAAATACCATGCTAGTCGTTGAAAGCTGAATACCTGCGTACGAATCGTACTGAATTCAACCGCTTTGTCGTCTTGCTTCATCGCAGCTAAAAGACGAATTTCTTGCTCAAATTTATTGTAATTGGGGACTAAAAAGAACACTCGATTTTCTGAATTCTGTTCTAGCCAAGCTCGCGCAGTCTGAATCATTCGTTCTGTCGCGTCGTTCTGTCCAGCACCTAACAAAAATTGTAATGGCATCGTTTCCCCTCATTTCTTTTGAATAGATTACTCGTATATTATAACAGTTCAAGCAAAAAGTCGCATGACGAAAGATACAAATGGAGTATTCCATAGTAAAAAAAAGACTAGCTATTTGCTAGTCTACAGTACCGAATCGGTTAAGTGGCCAAAAAACAAATTTAACATCAGCCATGATGTCTTTTTCTTTAATCATTCCAATAATACGACTATCCTTCGAAATCCGACGATTGTCTCCTAAAACAAATAATTCACCATCAGGAACCTTCTCAGATCCTGTTAATTCTTTCAAATTGAAATCATACGTTAGTGGCTGTCCATCAGTTAATTTTCCTTTGAACTCATCTAAATATGGCTCATCATATTTTTTGTTGTTGATATAAAGCTCATCATTTTTATATTCTATGATATCCCCTGGCAAACCGATAACACGTTTGATGTAATTCTTTCCTTCATCATCAGGTGCCGGAAAAGTCACAATGTCAAAACGTTTAATATCAGTATTTTTTAAGGCAATGACTCTTTCTCCGTCTATCAATGTAGGATCCATTGAATCTCCTTTAACTACGACGGGGGTAAAAACAAAATGACGCAAACCAACTAAGATAACTGCTAAAATTAAAAACCAAATAATTGATTTTCCTACTTCCTTTATATTCATTTATGAGCCTCCATTATACTCTTCGTTAATTTAGTTTATCATATTCTTAAGCACTTATTGAAAAGTATTCCCTTCCCCTTAAAAAAAAATTACTCTTCTGTGAGCATAATCCTTTCCTTACTTTTTGTAAGATGTTAAAGTATTCCTTGTCAACAAGAACAAAACAAGAAAAGGTGGAATTATTATGTCTCAATTTTTAGACTCATTAAAAGATCGTCGTTCATTTTACTCTTTAGGACGCGACGTTCAACTAACAGAAGAAGAAATCACAGAATTAGTTAAGGACTCTGTTAAAAACAGTCCTACCGCTTTTAATGCACAATCACCTCGTGCAGTCATTCTTTTTGGTGATGCTCATGAAAAATTATGGAATATCGTTGAAGAAGCGTTAAAACCATTAACCCCAGCAGAAGCATTTCCTAACACACAAGCGAAAATTGCTAGCTTCCGTAATGCTTTTGGAACAGTAATGTTCTTCAAAGAAACAGATACAGTGAAAAACTTGCAAGAACAATTTGCTTTATACGCAGATAACTTCCCAGACTGGGCAGAACAATCAAACGGTATCGCAACTGCAAATACTTGGACTGCGCTTAATGCAGCTGGTCTTGGAGCAAACTTACAACACTATAATCCAGTAATTGATGATGCTGTTGCAAAAGAATGGAATATTCCATCAAACTGGCAACTACGTTCTCAATTAGTCTTTGGGTCTAAAGATGGCGAAGCCAACGAAAAAGAATACTTGGCAGATGATGAACGCTTCCGCGTATTCCATTAATCGAAATTTTAAAAGGAGCGATGCAGATTTATTCAGCATCGCTCCTTTTTCACATAAAAAAGATGGCGTCTCCGCCATCTTATTTCCCATTCTTGTCTTGATCGTCTTTTGTCAAGATTTCTAATGTGCTGCCCTCATTAAGGTGTGTGGAAAGAAAAACGACAAATTCAGTCAATGAATAGTCAAAGGTCAATATCGGTCCACGACGCTCTTTGCGAAAATAATTCAACTTAATCAAACCGTTTTCTTCTTGAAATAATACGACTCGTTCGATCTCATTTAATGGAATGCCTCGATTATCTAGACTAAAAAGGATTAAACTGTCCTCTGTAAACCCTTTTTTATCTAATAAAAAACTTAACATGACCAAGGCGGCCAAGACTGTCTGCACTCGACCATTTAAATCTTGCCAACTTGTAAAGCCAATCCATAAAATCAATACTGTTAAAAAAAGATAAAAAGGATATTGCCTGCGCTGCTTAAAAACTGGAACAATAATGTCTCTACGTGCCAACAATAAGAACACATACAAAACGATCGTAAAAACGCCTAATAACAATGTAAATATATTCAAAAGAACCGCCTTCTAACTTGGAATGAAATTAGAATATTTTACCACGACCATGTTAGATTTGTCATCTCGCTGCTCTTGATCAACCTCTTCGCATTGATTTATACGTACAACAGCACAATTTGTCATCTTGGAAATAACTTCGCCTTCCACGCATTCTTCGAAACCAATCGGATGGCAACGATAAGTTCTTCCAAGTTCAATTTCTTCTTCATTCATAAGTAAGCCCTCCAGTATCGACATTCATTTGTTCGTCTAGCTTTTGGATCAATGTTATTCGCAATTATACCTAAGTCTGGAATGGTTTACAATCGAAAATTTCACTTCGTTAGCAAAAAGAAAGTAAATCAGGTAAAATTAGCTACAGAGGGGGGGATCTTTTATGTCAAATTTTATCGATTCAATTAAGAAATACGGTTATTTAAGAAGTGCTTGCTATTTGGTTCTTGGAATCGCTATTCTCTTTTCACCACGGAGCGTTTTTAAAGGAATTGTTTACATTATTTTCTTCTATTTATTGATTATGGGGATTTTACAAATCATCCGTGGCCTACAAGCCAAAAAATATACTGGTAATGTCGGCTTTGAGACGACTAGCGGAATCCTACGAGTTATAGTTGCTTTTGTCGTTCTTTGGTTCTCAAAAGGGATCATAAGCATTTTACCGATGTTTCTGGGATTCATTATCCTAATTTTTGCTATTGGTCAGTTTATGCAAAGCTGGACTGCAAAAAGAAATGGTTTTCCAGTTACTGGTCAGGTTGTCTATAGTGCCTTGATGATTCTTGCTGGTATTTTTCTTCTGTTCAATCCTTTTAGTAGTTTAATGATTCTCTTCCAAATTTTTGGCTTCTTGTTAATTACGATGGCTGTTTCAGAATTTATTAACACTCGCCGTTTTAATCAATAAAGAATTGTTTCTATTATAAGAAACATTTATACTGAATGTATCAAAAGAGAACGAGGTCATTATGAATACTGCTACTGAGCTTTATCAATTCACTAAAAAATACGGTATTAACTACAACACCAATGAAGAAAAGGGAATTCGTTTGTATAACAATTTTTTACAAGCCTTTCCCAAAATAAACTTTTCCTTTTCTTTCATTGGCTTTCACAAGTATGAGAGTCTTAAAAATCAAGAAGGTTTAACTGCTTATGGCATCTCCGGCAACACATTATATGCTTTAAGCAAACAAAAATCCTATAAATACAATCTTTATCAATGTAGAGAGATTAGCGGTAAGAAGAAACTAAACGGCATCCGACTGTCCTTAGTTTTTGATGCTGAAATCCTTTCTATCAATTTAGGTTTCGCTGATGGGAATCTTGTTTTGAATGCTTTGAAGCAAGCTGGAAATAAGTAGTCGAGACATTTTATTTGAAGAATAGAGAAACTAGCGTTACAATATTTTCTGTTCTTACTGGGATATGGCCAAACTGGTAAGGCGCCTGACTCTGAATCAGGAGAGTGTAGGTTCGAGCCCTACTATCCCAATAAACTCATTTAAAAAAACGTTTTTGCTTTTTTAAAGCAAAAACGTTTTTTTATCTGGAAAAAATTTTAAGATTTCACTACCATTACATTGCAATTCGCATGATTGACTACATACGCTGTTGTTGAGCCGACTAAAGCCTGTTCAACAGCCCCTCTACCTGTTGCCCCCAGCATGATAAGATCCACTTGATTTTCTAGCGCATAATCAATGATTTTTCGTTTGGGATTTCCTGAGTCAATCTTTGTCTCATAATCAAATTGACTGACGTTTGAATTGGCAATCAATTGCTCAAGCTCGATCTCCGCATTATTTAGATGAAACTTAAGGGAATCATTGATAAATGCTGGATCGCCAATCGAGAATTTATAATCGACTACTGTAAGAATAAATAATTTTGCGTTATTTCGTTCTGCGACACTTAATGCTTCCTTAAATGCGTCCGTTGATGATTCTGAACCGTCAACTGCCACAAGTATTTTCTTATAACTTTCTTTCATTGAAATCGCCTCCCATACCTTCATTATACCTCAAGTCGCTCCTTCTAGAAAATTAAAGAGCGTGATCATTCTTTTTGCTAATTACGAGTTATTTCCCTAACAAAAATTATTTTTTTAGTATTTCCTGTAATATTTTTATGATAAAATAAATTGAGCAACAACTTCCCCGCCAGTCACTAGTTTCAACGACTGGAATTGTTGCTCTTTTTTTAGTCATCTAACCTCTTGTTTTTTTATTAGTTATGGTCTAATATAATTAGAAAAAAATGAGAGGGTGAGTATATGGATAATCGCCTGACACAAACCTCCAGTTTTACTGATGGCGTTAGAGCCTGTCTGCCCACGATTATGGGTTATTTAGGAATTGGAATTGCCATGGGAATTGTTGGAAAATCAGCGCATCTTGCAATTTGGCAAATATTTTTGATGTCCACGCTAGTTTATGCTGGCAGTGCGCAGTTCATTTTATGCGGCTTATTATTGTTAAGCGCCCCAATTCTTTCAATTGTATTCACTGTTTTCCTTGTCAATTTACGTCATCTTCTCATGAGTCTCTCTGTCGCTCATTATTTCAAAGACGATTCTTTGTTAAATGGGATGGCTATTGGAACATTACTGACCGATGAATCTTACGGGGTGCTAATGACGACTCTGGCACAAGAAAAAAAAGTATCGAGTAACTGGATGCATGGCTTAAATATCACAGCCTATCTGGTCTGGATACTATCAACTGTTATAGGGGCGTTACTAGGAAATTTCATTCCTGACCCAACTATCTTTGGGTTTGATTTTGCACTCACCTCGATGTTTCTTGGCTTGTTCCTTTTTCAAGTACAACTGCCATTAAAAAAGCAACGGGCAAAGACCGTACGAATTTTAGCTGTGACAATTATTACCTTATATCTGTTAATGCGGATTGTTTCAGCTGAATTATCAGTTATTTTAGCAACATTGTTAGGCTGTTTAACGGGGGTGATGAGTAAGGATGAGTAATTATTACTATTTATTGACTCTCTTAGGTTGTGCAGTCGTCACTTGGGTTCCTCGCGTATTGCCTTTTGTTTTGACAAAAGCAATAACACTGCCGTCCGCTTTCGAAAAATTTTTAAGTTATTTGCCGATGACCATTTTAACGGCATTACTTATGCAAAGTTTACTTAATTTTCAATCAGGTCAATTTCCGACATTGCGTTTTCCTGAAGTTTTTGCTTGTATACCAGCACTCATTGTCGGTATTCGCACGAATGATCTAATGAAAATTGTCTTGACAGGTGTTCTTGGCATCGCTCTTTTACGATTGCTTTAAATGACGCCTGTTATAGAGCTTATTTCTGGTTTTACTTACATCGCTGATGTAATATATAACAAAATAATAGAAAAAGGAGTAATTCTCATGAAAAAGATCGCTGGATATTTCTTTGAAAAGCCCTTAGTTTTAGAGGAGAAAAAGCCTTTCGAAATCCATCTTCCAACGGACACTTTGTATGATGGGAACGAACCTATTTTGGAATCAGATCAAAAGATTCTATCTGAAATAGGGAAAAAGTATGACTACCCAACAGAGCAGCTTCATAGTTTTTTTGTTATTTCAGAAATTACTGATGCCAGCTAAAAGGGCTTTTAATGCTTAGTCAACTCTGGGGTACTTTTTGGGTAAAGTTTATACTTTTTAACCTTTAAAAAAGCTCTCGATGAATCTTAATTTCATCGAGAGCTTTTTCATATTATTGTCCGTACCAGCCGATGCCTTCGTTTCGCCAGCCTTGTTTGATCAAGTTATTACGCTCACTCTGCAATAATGTATAGTGATGAGCGCCTGCTTTAGCATTTGGATTATACAGACGGTACAATGGCTTGCTTCCTCCAGAATACCAACTGATTCCTTCGTATCGCCAGCCTACTTTTACTAAATTATTTTTTTCAGATACATGAGGTGTATAGTGATGATCTCCAGCATTTGGATTATACAAACGGAATACAGGTGTACCACTCTTTGGTGCCTGCCATCCTATTCCTTCGTATCGCCAACCAGCTTTCCTAACCTTGTCTCGTTCAGCAGTGCTTGCTGTATAGAAATGCTCTCCGCTGTTTGGATTGTACAAACGATACATTGCACTTGTCTGAACTGGCGCAGGAGTCGAGCCGCCATTATTTCCTCCACTGCTGTTTGAATCATACTGGGTCAGCTTATAAGTTTCAATGACGTTGTTCAATGTTGCTCCGTAAGTCGGAGCAGTCGCGTACCTGCCAGTTAGATAAGCAGTTGCATCTTTATAAGATTTCGTATTGCTCTTCCAAGCACCAGAATAGTAATAATTCCCTGGTGAAAAAGAAGTTGTTTTTAATACAGTTACGTTATCTCCAAGAGATTCTTTATAAGACGGATACTTCCGAAATTTTGCGTTGATCGTAATCGGTTTTCCATTAACATATTCTTGAGTCGGCATCGTAACGGACTGTCCATTATACTCCCCTTTAATTCCAAACAAATTATAATTTGGCGCTTTGGAAAGCGTACTGCCTCCCCAACCGCTTTCAACAATCGCTTGGGCAATCATCACCGAAGCATACAAGTTGTTCGCACTTGCTAATGTTCTCGCAGAAGGAGCAATCTGATTGATAAAGGCCTGCTGCGTATTCACAGCTGCTCGTGCAGCCCTAAAGGCAGGCGGCTCAATCGTAAATTCATCAAACGGGATTGGATGATGAAATTGCAGATTCCCCTGCGCATCATATTCTTCTTCATCCACTATCATACTTTCTTCACTAGTGCTGCTCTCTTCTGTTTCTTTTTCAGAAGATAAGGTAGATTCTACGTCCTTTTTCGACACAGATTCTTGCGTCTCTGAAGTTCCAACTGCTTGATTATTTGTTGGCGCGATTGAACTTGAAGATTCTTGTATCGTCGTGCTTTCTTGAGTTTCCGTTAAATTCGATGTTTCCTCTCCGTATGCAACAAATGCTGAACTTCCCAAACTGCCTAACAACATCACACTACATAACAGTTTTTTATAATTCATGCCATCCCCCTCTAACCACCATTAATCGATGGTTATATTTAATGCTTATTCTCTTACCTCTCTGTATATAAAGTAACAAAAATTAATCATAAAGTAAAATTTTTTTATTTTACTTTGAACTTTGAAAACATTGCAATAACAGGCGTTCTTCAAAAGTTTCCGATTTTTTTAAATTAAAGAAAGTTTTAATTAGAATTAACAGTATATTTATATATAAAACGTTGTTGTTACGCACTGAAATGATGTTTTCAAATTAAGGAAAAGCCACGATTTCTCATATTATTGTTATTTATTGACTCTGGCCAATCTGCTATAATGACCTTCAAGGGAGGGAAATATATGGATATCGGCGTTGTAGTTTCAATTGTGATTTACTTTATCTTCTTTTTGATGACCCTTGTCTATTTTTATCTTTTTAAAAACGACCGTATTTTGCTTCATCTATATTTCTCCTTAATCCCTACTTTCATATGTATTTACTTACTTATAAATTACCATCATTATCAACCGGTCGAAGGTGCTTGGACATTAGCAATTCTTATGTTTGTTTCACTTATCAGCTTCATGCTTTACTGGATTATCTATTCAATACTGAATCGTAAAGAGTGAGATATTTAGTTTCATCCTTCACAAATATTTCGTAATTTTTTAATTAGTTATATGCTATAATAAAATTTGTCTATTCTAACCTATTCAAAGGAGCTTTATTATGGCGCTTTTATTAACACTTTTTTTTGATCTTCTAATGATTGTTCTATTTTTATTTAGAATCGTTAGAGGCGATCAAATCACCTATATTGTTAGTATTGCATTACAAGGATTACTATTTATTGATTTATTAGCTGTCGTACTTTTACGTACATCCAAATCGGACATACCAACCAATGAGCAAATGGAAATGACGCGTAGACAATCACGTAAATCATCGAAACCTGCACGTGGTGGTTTTTTAGCTAAGTTCTCCTGCCTTGTTTCATTAGTTCTACTTGCATACTATGTCTACTCTGTTATATACATTTTTATTTAACGAATAATGGTATCGACAACTATCGATGCCATTTTTATTACTAGCCGGAGTAACTCTAGCCTTTAAAATTCTATTCTCACTAAGTAAATTGAGCAAGGCAAATGAGAATTATTACACAAGTTAGTCCCTTCTCTAGACAGAAAAGGCTTAGGAAACGACTTCCCAAAATGATGTGTTGCCTAATTGAATTGATTTATACAGAAATACGCTACCATTAAAAAGGCGGTTGTGACAAAAATCTTGTCACACCGCCTTTTAGCTATATTTTTTTTCGATTGAAAATGAGCACGCTGAATAGTAGAGAGAGAAGAATTAGGAGAATACTGATACCTATTGCTGGGTTATATTTTTCTAAAGCAGAAGCCTTCTGCAAAAAATTGATATTTTGAGTAATTAGCGAGATTGGATTATAGTATTTCACTTTATCAAACATATTCAGCAATATCATAATGACGACTGTTGCACCTGTCATTAGTAATCCTTCATAATTATTCCGTGCGATCGTTGAGGAACATACAATTATGCCTAATAATAACAATCCAAATAGCCACAAAGGAAATGCCGCTTGAAGAAGATAAGGGCTTTTGTTATCTGGAAAATAATAGGCGGTGTACCCCCACGTGACAAGAAATGTTAGTAAAAGACACAGGGTCCATTGTAAAATCAAGCTAATCATTTTTCCAACGATCACTGACCAACGCCGAAGTCCCTTCGTAACCAAATTAATCAATGTCCCTTTACTTATTTCATTACTAACCGTTCCGCTAAACATTAGGGCTATCACAATTAAACCAATTTGAGTAAGGTTCTTATAAAATTGTGTCCAAGAATCAAGAGAAGTCGGATCGGGAATCGTTTTGGCCATCGCTGCTCCGATAGTCATTTTTACAATCTCGGGGGTTAATTTTGCTAATAGCGGATTCATCAAGCCAAAAATAAGAAAGATAATGATCAAGAGTAACAGACGTGACGTCCGCCAGCTTTCTACTAATTCTTTTTTTGTAAAATAATATAAATTTTTCATTGAATAACCTCCAAAAAGATCGATTCTAATGAAGGATCAATTTTTTGAATGGATTTTGGGTAAATGCGAGAGTCTTCAAATAATTGAAAAATTGCTGCTGCAACAGCCTTATAATCACAAGAATAGGTTAAAACAAAACGCTGCTTTGAAGAATCCACAGAATAATCTTTGATAACTTCTTGTTGTTCCAATTTTTCTAACACTCTAGTGAAAATCTCAACATCTTCTTCATTTGAAAATTCGATTTCCATTTGATTCCTCGCGTACCTCTCTTTTAGCGTATTCAATGGACCGTTGACCACTAATTCTCCCTGATCTAAAATACCAACGTAATCACAGATTCGTTCCACATCACTTAAAATATGGGTAGAAAACAGGATCGTTGTTTTCCTCCTTAGCTTCGATAGCATTTCCAAAAACTCGTTGCGGCCACTAGGATCTAAAGCAGAGGTTGGTTCATCACAAATCAACAGTTCTGGATCATTTAATAATGCTTGAGCAATGCCTAGACGTTGCTTCATTCCTCGTGAATAACCCTTAATCTTTTTTTTATTGTTTTCCAAACCAACGAGTGCTAAAATTTCAGGAATTTTTTGCTGTGATTGCTTCTTCGTCAGACCAGTGATTTCCCCACAGAATTTTAGATATTCTCTACCAGACATATAATTATAAAATTCTGGTACATCAGGCAAATATCCCGTTAAATGATTGGTTTGATTGTCTCCAAAATGAACCGGTTGCCCTTTTATAAAAATCTCGCCGCTGTTCTTTTCCTCCAGACCTAAAATCATCTTCATCGTTGTGGTTTTTCCGGCACCATTCTCGCCTACAAAACCATATATTGACCCTGTAGGCACACTCAAATTCAAATTTTTAAGAACACTTTTTGAACCAAATTTCTTTGAAACATTTTTCAATTCTAAAATGTTCATTCATTTTCTCCTCTTCCAAATACAAAATAGACTACTGGACCGACAATTTGGATAACTACAACTACTAAAAGCCATAAAACTTTGTTTCCAAAACGATAATTGGGATGCTTCAATATATGCCATACAGCCGTGATCATTAAAAGCAATTCTAAAATAATTAACGGTAGAAAAATCGGCAAATTTTCTTTTAAAAAATCAAAATTATTCATTTCCACTCAACCCCTGTTCTTTGAGATTCCGCAACTCCGAATAGATTTTCTTTAATTGTTCTTGATCGCTAAAGCTTGCAAAGGTTGGATTTTCAATTACAAAGTCGATCAAGCTGTCCTTGACCTTCATTGAATCTCGTGGTAATTGATGACCAAGTTCTAATTGTTCCAGCCAGTCGTCCACCTGATCAAAGTAAGCATCTCCATGGAGCTCCACTGGAAATTGTGTTTGCTTCATTACTGTTAGAAAATCATTTAACAACGGAAAAACAGCTGCTTCATCCTTCATCTGGGCATAGCCAAAAACTGCAGACAGCTGAAAATTCATCAACGCAATGGGATGCAAGTTACTAAATTCAAAAACATCGGCAAATTTAAGACCACGCTTAACGGTTTGAGAGAACTTCTTATGATCTTTAATCAACAATTGTAAATAATTGCCTAGAAAACTCAGAAAGACAGTCGTATACTGATAAATCGCACTTTGCAAAGTAACGATCGCCTGATCTTCCTCTCCTTTTTGCTGTTGAGCGGCAGCAATCAAGCTTTCAATCGGAAATAAAATAGGAACCTGTTCTCCTAGAATATCTAAGACTTGATCAAATTCGTTTAATGTCAGAGAAGTATACGCTTCATATTTTAAAGCCTGTGTGATTAGTTCAGGATCCTTTGTCTGTGTTCTTACATGAATAAATAATTCTTGCGCTTCCTTTGTATAGGTTTGGACATTTTCTTCTCCTGGTAATAAATCAGCATGATTCAAAAGAAACAGCCCCATCTGCAATATAAATGGATAGCATGAATAATAGCGCCGAACAAAGCTGCGAATTGTTGCTAATACATCCTCCGGTGATTTTGTTTCCAATGATTTTTTTAGCATCGAGTAAATCCGCTGAATCTCATGGTTGTCTAACTGCGGCTCATAGGTCAAGAGTGAGTCGATCGTAATGTCAAAATAGGCGGCTAACAATGGCAGCAAGGTAATATCAGGATAGGTTTGACCTGTTTCCCATTTTGACACCGAGGCCTTGGATACCCCTACAAAGTTTGCCAGCTCCTGTTGAGTAACATGTTTCTCTTTTCGTTTTTCCATGATTATCGGACCGATATTCATTTCCATGATGCTTCCCCCCCTTACTATTTATTTTAGAATGAGTCGTAATAGAAAACAATCGAGTCTTTGTTAACTTTTACGGATAATAATCAACCCATAAGAAACAAAAAAGACTAGTGCTTTATACTAGTCTCATTAAAATTATTTATTTTTATATTCTGAAGTCAGCTGATTTATTTTTTTGCTTACTTTTTTTGGCAAATACGCCAACAAGGCTAATAGAACTCCTGCAACGGTCAGCTCCAGTAACAAACTCATGGAAACTCCCTTTGCAACGATCTCTGAAGCCATGAATGCATAGATAAAGCTAGCAGGTATCATCGTTAAAAAAGAAATCAAACTAAATTTTTTTACACTCATAGGTGTCATTGCATAGGCATAACTTTGAATAGCAAAAGGGAAAATCGGGACTAAACGAGTAAAAATTAGAAAAGAAAGCCCATTTTCTCTTACCCCCTTTTCTATCTTTTGAAAGGTTGGGTCATTGCCAAAACGTTGGATAATATAGCCTCTCGCCACGTATTTTCCTATGATAAAAGAGAGGGTTGCTCCTAGTGAGGCGCCGATAACGGTTAGCGCACCGCCAATCAAACCGCCGTAGGCAAGACCTCCTACAATTGCTAAAACTTGTCCTGGTAATAAAAATACGGCCACAATCACTGACAGAAGAATAAAAATTACGTAGCCCCACCAGCCGAGATTCTCTAAATAAGCGCGCAGGTCAGAAATATTCGTTAGAAGATCAATCAAACCAAATTGATACGCTAGAAAAATTACTAACAACACAATAACAATAAATAGACTAATTTTTTTCAACGAATCACCTCTTCCTTGAAGTCGTTCTATTGGTATCTGAGTCCAGCAATCATCCCTTCAATTGCTAACTCATTAAATAACTGAACATCCAGAAGCGTCTTAGGCATCTTCACTACATATTTCGAATTCTTTACCAATGTCATTTGCCCTTTTGAAAGGTTTGGTTGATTCTCTGACAAAAAATAGTGTTCATCGCTAAAGAGTTCAGGAGCCTCTAAATAAACTGCTGTCGTCATATCCCAGTTACAAAAACCACTGAAATGAAACACTCTCTCATTCCAGATTATCCAGTTCTTTAGGGTGTCCTTTAGCCAAGTCATACTTTCCTTTTTTAGCATACCTGCTGCACGCTCGAAAAAGTGTTTCAGATCATTTTTTGAGAAAAATGCTGCCGCAGTCATATGACCATTCATGATGGTTATCGTTGCTTGGCTTAGCAAAACTTTTCGAGTAGCATCAGGATCACATGAAAAATTCAATTCGGATACCGCTTGTTGGTTCACTATTAAAGGTTCAGTTGTCCCGCCCATCAGCACGACTTCTTGTACCTTGGCAAAAAAATCTGAATCTATTTTTTGTGCTTCGGCCAAATTGGTCAATGCTCCGGTCGCGACGATTGTCACCTCATTTGGGAAACGATTAACTTGTTCTATTAGAAAAGCCGCAGCGAGATTGTTTTCTTTACTTCCTGAGAAAAAGTCAAAAGACAAGCCTAACTGTTCTTTCATTTCCTTTGTCATCTTATTGACTTCTTCGATACTCCCATTACCGTAAGTCAAAGTAACCCCCAGCAGTTCGACATGGGGTGCTCCTAACAGATACAGGAGCGTTAACCCATCATCTACATCACGATCTATTAGTCCAAAAGTATTGTCGCAATCAAAAATAATTTTTCTCATTCTAACAACCCTCTATTTTCTGTTAGCCAACGTTTGAAATAGTAATTCTCCTCTTTTAAGTCATGGCGCATCTCCTTCAAGTCGCTAGGAAAATCAACGTCCTGCAACTGATCTAGCAATGCTACATCAAAATCTGTTAATCGCTTTAATGTCTCTGTCAACACTTTGCTTTTGCCCCAAGCCATTGTTGTTTCAAAGATTGGTGCTAAGTTGATCCCTTTAGTACAGCCCACCAAATAATACCCGCCATCTTGAGAAGGTCCCAACACAATCTCAGTCATTTGATCAAACGCCGAAATTATTATTTCTGTAGTCAAATTCGGGATATCACTGCCTGTGAGGATCACTTTCTCATATCCTTTTGCTCCAACAAATTGTATGGCATGATTCATCCGCTCGCCGATCGTGTGGCCGACTTGTGAAAAGGCGGAAAAACTTTCGGGCAGTTCTGCGAGTAAATTTGACGGATCTCCTTCATCTGAATAAGCCAGATAAAGGTCTATCCCTCTATTATTCAGTTCAGCGAATTTCAAAAAGCTGTCTTGCAACATCTGTAGTTGAACCTGGCAGGCTTCTTCACCGGTAAGCAACGTTTGCAAACGTGTTTTTACCTTATAAGGTACTGGAACTCGCGTAAATAAAATATAAGCATACTTATTCAAAAACCTGCTCCTTTAATGCTTGACGTAAAAAGTCCTCTTCTAAATAACTGGATACCTTGTCGAAAATCTCTTGATTTTTCAGCTCCTTTGTATCCGCTTGGTAGCTATGAAACGCCATCGCTGACCAAGCAAGAGCTCGTAACATCAAATAGGGGTGATAGATCTTTAGAGCTTCCTTAAAGCTAACTGGATCAACTCCTGTCACCTCAAGATAACTAGATAGAAACAAATCCTTCTCCATTGGAGTCAAAACCAAATTACTTCGCCAAAGAGTGGTAGTCGAAGCTAAAAATTGCGAAATATCCTGCACTGGATGACTGATCACGGGTTTTTCCCAATCAATCAAATACCCTTTTTCTCCAATAATAAAATTGTGTGAGTTTACTTCCGTATTATTGATACACCAGTGATCCAAATCAATAAAATAGCGCTGCTGTTCGACATTTTTTTCACAGCGATTTAGTGCCTCAGCGAATAACTTTTGTGCCTGTAATGGGACAAATTCACTAGTGAAAACGGACTCTAATAAGTGACGACACTCATTGATGCGAGCGGATAAAATCGTTTCTTTTTCGTTTACAAAGACTTTTTCAGCAGGTTCATCTATTGGTTGCTGATGGATCTCACCAAAAATATGCGCGGCTTCTTTTAAATCTTTCCGATAATTTAAAGGCTGACCGGCTAAATATTCCATAATCAGTAATCCTTGATTAAAGGTTTGACGGCTGTCGTCTAAGTAATATGCTTTCGGTGTTCTCCCTGTACGTTCTAGCCATTTCAAAGCTTGATATTCATATTGGATTTGATTTTCCAACTGTAGTTGACTGCCATAATTGAGTCGAAAGACATAGCTTGTTTTTCCATCGGAGATCAGAAAATTTTGATTGTATTCTCCCTGAGCTAAAAATTCAATTTTATACGGCTCTTCCAAGTCCAACTTTTTTATTAGTGCCTGATCGTTTAAGTAACGGCGAATTTTATTAAGCATGAACGACTCCTTTTCATTTGTAGTAAAGCTTCACCAGTTTTTCTGGTGGCACTCCCATTACATAGAGGATTTTGATTTTATGCATCTTTAGATGTGTGCGAAGTTTTCCTTTGCTAAAGCGGCGACTGGAGGTCGTAAGTGAAAGAGGTAGTGGATAAAACTCTCCCAACCGCTTCAATTGTCGACTTAGTTTCCAATCCTCCATCAATGGAATGGCTTCAAACTTTCCTGCCTGTTCGTAGAATTTCCTTGTCGTAAACAATCCTTGGTCACCAAAGATCAACCCTAAATAGCGTGCTCGTAGATTTGACGTAACAGCTAAATATCGATAAAACAGCTCTGACGAATCAAAGGCCAATTTGAAAAATCCAGCACTAAATCTTTCGTCATTCAATGCTGCTTGAATCTGCTCTAACAATTTGGGAGAAGCCTCGAATCGACTATCACTATGTAAAAACCACAAAATATCACCTGTACTTCTTTCCGCACCATAGTTCAATTGCGCGCCACGATTAGCATTCTCCAACTGATAAACAATCGCCGTCTTTTTTGCGATTGCAACGGTTTGATCTTGACTTCCTCCATCTACGACGATCACTTCATAAGGAACCGTCCCCTCTAATTGGGTCAATTGATGCAATAAACGTGAGAGGTTCTTCTCCTCATTTAACACAGGGATAATAATTGAAATCATCGAGGCATCACCTGCAGATCGTCATTGAATTTTAAGAATATTTGTCGTTGGTCGATTATTTTTTTTGATAAGTTTGTAAAAATGCAGCTTGTGTTTCCGATTTTCACCTGCGTACGCTGCCCATTCGGTGTCCACTCGTGATGTTCTACTAAAGCTGGCACCCCTGCTTCACAAACTTCTATTTCTGCACCATACGGTATAAAAAGCGATGCCGCTCCTTGAATATTCGTCGGGTTTCGAACGGTTAAATGCGTATTTTCTAAGTTAAAAATATGATCGCTGACAACTCCAGGAATGAAATTATTCTCCCCAATTGACTTAGCTACTTTTTTATTTCTCGGATAAAAATATATTTCTTGAGGCGTCCCGATTTGTTGAATCTTTCCATCAAGCAGTAGTATCATGCGATCAGCTAATTGAAAAGCTTCATCCCGATCATGAGTAACCAAGATCACACTAAAGCAATAGGTCTTTTGCAGCCGACGTAAATACTCACGCATCGCTCCCTTTAAATGACTGTCTAGATTAGCGAAAGGCTCGTCTAGCAGTAACAGTTTGGGTTCTAAAACAATGGCTCTAGCTAAGGCTACTCGCTGCTTTTGACCGCCAGACAGTTCATCAGGAAACTGTTTCTCTAATCCTTTTAAATCAAACGCTGCTAGTATGTTATTAATTTTTTCTCTGATTCTTTCTTTTGAAAACTTTCTCGCCTTCAGCCCAAAAGCGATATTGTCTACCACATTCATATGAGGAAAGAGCCAAAAATCCTGAAAGACCAAAACAGTATTTTCCTGCGAATATCCTTCGGAAAAAATAATTTTTCCTTTATTAACTGGCTGAATGCCAGCAATCATTTTAAGCAGGCTAGTCTTTCCTACTCCTGATGGACCAAAAAGAGCGACAATCTCGCCATCATTGATCTCAAAAGAAAGCTCATCTAGTATTCTTTTTTTCCCATAAGAGAGCTGAACTTCGCTAACGTTTAGTCCCACGATGAATTCCTCCAATAACTAATTTCAATAAGCAGACACCTAACATCGTACAGACTAAAAAGACTAGGCTATAGGATGAAGCAAGACTAAAACGTCCATTATTCGCATAAGGAAGCAATAGCAAAGGCAAGGTGACAATTTTGCCGCCGCCTATAAAAAATGTTGGCAAATATTGACTAAAGGATACGATAAAAACTAGGCTTCCCGAAGCAATCACCCCTGGACGTAGTAAAGGCCAAGTGACTTGCCAAAAAATCACCCAAGGCTTCGCACCTAACGTTTGTCCCGTTAAGTGATAACCTTCCCCTAACTGACGATAACTTTCTAATAAGATTTGCATGGCATAAGGCAAACATAAATAGGTATGAATCAAAACAATTCCTATAAAGGTACCTGTCAAATGCAGCTGTAAGAATAAAACTTGACTAGAGGTGATAATGGCTATGGCGGGTAAAATCAAGGGTAAATAAATAATAATTTCAATGAATCCATGAGAAAGCTTTTTCTGAAAAGCAAAATATCGAGCCGCAAGCAGGGCAATACAGATACTTATCAAAGTGGTAATGATAGCAATAACAAAACTATTGATAACTGCCGGCCAAAAATTCGGTTCACGAAGCATTTGGCTAAAAGCTTTCACAGTCAAGCCTTGTGGCAAAATTGCCGGATACATCCAATGGTCACTAACAGACCAGATCACTAAAAGGACAATGGGCAACAGCACCAGAACAGCCGAAAATAATAGAAGCAGATAGGATTTTCTCGTTGAAGTTAGCACGATTTTTTTCTCCCTCCCGGCAAGAGACGACTAATGAGTAGTCCGCTTCCTGATACTGCTAGGCAGATTCCCGACATGACTAAATTTAAAGCAAAGGCCTGTGGGCGAGTGGTTAAGTCGGCTTGAGTAAATAAATCATAAGCGGTCAAAGCCACTGGTTGATTTGTCGGATTTCCTAATAAATAAGGCACTTCAAAAGAAGCAAAAGTGAAACAAAATAAGATAATAAACAAGGTTATCAGCGTTTTTTGAAGCATTGGCAGGATGACTGTGAAAAAGATTCGGGTCTTAGAAGCACCTAAGTTTCTTGCCACTTCAATGTAGCCCAATTGTAACTGTTGTAAAATTGCTAATGTGGTTACCGCAACATAGGGAATCTCTTTATATAGAAACACTAAAATGATCCCGATCCCGCCAGCATCATGGATTAATAAGGGAAATTGGTTGATTTCATCAATTACACCGATTTGAAATAATCCTCGAGAAATGATCCCCGATTGACTAATCAGCTGCATCACCATTAACGCAACAATGATATGAGGTAGCGAGATCGGCAGACTGATGATTTTATGCAACCAAGGGCTTTTCACTTTCAATAGTAGAAAGGCTATCGCTAGTCCAAATAGCAATGACAAAAAAGTCGCAGTCAGCGCTAAGTAGCAGCTGTAACCTAGCGACTTTTGGAAAAAAGGATCACTTAAAACTTGCTGATAATTGGTTAAACTGATTTTTTCAAGTCCAATTAGCGGATAATAGCCTAAACTAATTTGTATCCCTTTAAACAGTGCCGCAAAAATCACAACACTGTTTAATAAGAAAAAAGGGATGACTAATAATCTATTTTTATTCATTTAAAACATGCTCTTTCCACAGCGATTCAATGATTGGAATTTTTTCTGCTTGCACCTCAGGTATTTGCTTTTCCTGCATTTCTTCAAGTGATAGAACGCCTTGGTTTTTATACAAGTCCGTCAGCTTTTGATTCGTTTCTTCTGAAAGTTTGTCCGGATCAAATGGTGGGATGCTGTATCCATATTTCGCCTCTGCCTTTTTCAGCTGAGCAGATTCACTTGTCATTTCATTGATCAAAAGCAATGCTCCTGCTTTGACTTTCGAAGTATTAGCAATGGCCAAATAACTTTGATTGGCAATCGTTCCTTTATCGAATAAGAAGGATTCTGTTGATTGCTTGAACTCATTGTCACTGCGTTTTTGAGCTACATGCATTTGAGAATAGCTATAGCTCATGTCGATTTGACCAGCCGCAAACATTTGATCCAGCTCCGCAGTGGTGGTCGGATACGTTTTTCCTTCTTGCCATAAATAGGGTTTGATTTCATTTAAATAGTCTAAGCCTGGTTTGATGACCTTATACAACTCTTCTTTCGTCGCCCCTGCCGCTTCGACTTTATCATAACCCACAATATCACAGATAATGTTGCGAACAAAAGCACTGCCGGTAAATTCAGGCGGCGCGGTATACGTGATCTTACCTGGGTTTTCCTTGGCATAGGCTAATAGGGCTTGAGTATCTGTAGGAAATCCATTCTTAAATGTCTCTTTGTCGCCAGCGAAGACTAATTGGGCACTGCCGTAAGGAACTTCATAGCCATTGATTTTAACTCCGAAATCATACTGCGAATTATGACCATCAATGTCCATTAGTTTTTCAAAGCTCTCAATGTTTTTGGCAATGGGTCCATAAAGCAGCTTCGCTTGTTTTGCGGTATAGAAATTTTCGCCATTGATCCAAATGACATCAATGTCTCCAGTTTTAGTACCGGCTTCCTTTTCAGTAGTCAGCTTATTCAAAATCTGATCAATGTCCATCGGCACACGTTTGACTGTGATATCATATTTTTCCTTCATTGCCGGCGTAACTACCTCATCTACCCATGCATTGGCTTTTTCGTCACCGCCAAACCCGTAAAAGGTCACTGTTTCACCTTTTCCTTGTTTTTCGGCATCAGAGAAGCTGGTGATTTTTTCTTCTGTTTTCGCTTCTTTTGTTTCATTTGTTTTACAGGCTGCTAAGGAAAAAAGCACCCCTAGCGTTAACAAACCCGTTAACCATTTCTTCATTATTCTCTCCTATGCTTTTGTTACTATTTTTTTTGACTGATACCGATTTTTCCACGCTCGCAAAGGATTGGCTAATGGATGTGTCTCACTCTTATCGCTCTGCTGGACCACATCACCAAATATCAAATCTAATAAATGCCAAGCTTGACCACCGCCTAGAATCATTGCCGAAGTACAACTGGCACAATACGTGACAATGTGATCTGTCTTGAAATCCTGCACACGTTTTTCAGCGAAATCTTTTGCTAAATCAGGATTTGAAACCCCGCACATGCCTCCCATTCCGCAACATAAAGTATTCTTTCCAGACAGACGATTGCTTGCCACCTGATAGCCTAATTGTTCTAATAAAAATCGTACTGCTTGATGAATCTCCGTCACTTCTTTTGTAGGACAGGAATCTTGAACAGAGAAAACGACATCACTGTTGTTCGCCTTACCGATCAACTCTTGTGGCAACCCCAGTTCCGCCATCTTTACCCATAGTGAAATAGTGGGAAACTGGTTTTGGATCGCCATTGTTTTGATGCAGCCTTGACAAGCAACAATCAATTGATCGATTTCAGCCTGATGAACTTGTTCTGTCAGGTGACCAAAGCGCTCTTGAAACAGTTGCTCCTGACCAATCATGCGTGTTGGTTTTCCGCAGCATCCTTGTATGACCGCAAGATCAGGGTAAAATCCTTTTAAGTAATCAATAATCAATTTTATTTGCTTTGGGTTGCTTGAGCTCAATGAACATCCTGCCATAAAGCCGTATCTCATTTTTGGTCCCCTCGATTCACTGCTGTAAATAATTTACTGGTGGAAAGTTTTTGATGCATCTCCACACTTTTTAGCTGTTTTAGTGGCAAGCCTTCTCTGATCAAATCTTGACGCATAGCTAAAAAAGCCTCATCTAATTTCAATTTTAGTGGACACACGACTGTGCAGCGTCCGCACAACATACACGAATAAGGAATGATTGGATCAAGCCCTTCTTCTAAAAATCGCTGGAACAGTTTTTGCGGATCTTCACAGTATCTTTGTAAAAAGAGACAGTCCTTCATGCAGCGTTTACAGCTTATACAATTTTCTGCTATCAATTGAGACATCTCAATGGTTCTTTCTGAGTAATCCATCTGACTAGCCCCTTTTCAAGAATACAAGGATGAGCTGTACCATAAATCCAAAAAATAGAAGACCGCTCACCAAATAATAGATGGGCGTCGTATTCAAAGTGAATACGAACTGCCAAACTAGAAAAAATAATCCTATAGCAATTAAAAGAATACTTTCGAGATTTCTCCTTTTTAAAGTCACTAAGACAGCGATCACTACCAGCAAGGCCGGCAGCAAGAATAACATGCTGCCAAATGTGCTGGCCTCAACCTTATGGGAATAAAATGAGACATTTCGCATAAAGCCTAGATGATTTTTGTAGAGATCGTCAACCAAATAAACGACATAGAGCAGTCCCAGTTGGATTAAATGCAATAAATATCGAAGAAGTTTCATTAGTTCAAGATTTTCACTTTATCTTCGTCTCGAGGATCGCCAACCTGAACAGGGTATTTACTTGGATCTTTTTGGTGTGCTTTATCCCAGTCATACCAGCCGCCATCGAACAATTTGACATCTTTCCAGCCTTCTTGCTTCGTGATAAAGAACGCAGTAGCCGCGCGCCAGCCTGTTCCACAATAGAAGGCGACTTCTTTATCTGGTGTGATTCCCCATTTTTTCCACGCCGCAAAAATTTTTGTCGGCTCCTTTACTGTACCGTCATTGTTCATTAGTTGGGCTACATCCGCACTAGTTTTACTTGATTTGGCGTAAACTGCCCCTTCTGGTTCGCCAGCATTTTCAATGTAATCATAGCCGCTTGTTTTTCCTGTGAACTCTTTCCATGAACGAATACTTGCAAGAACTAAGTCAGGATTTTTTTCTTTGGCTGCTAATACATCTGCTGACGTTGAAATTAAGCTCTCAGGACGTCCTGGAACCTCAGCGCCAAAATCTTTAGCTGCTGTAGCTTCTTCATTGCCTTTTTCTACTTTGTAATCCGCTTTTTCCCAAGCCTTCAATCCGCCATCCAGAATCTTCACATTATCGACACCTAGCCAGTAGGCCACAAAAGCCACACGAGCTGCTGCGTTAATATCGCTTGAATACACCACTACTGGTGTTGTTTTCGTAACGCCACGCTTTAAGAACACTTCTTTACATGTTTCAGCGTCCAAGATATTCCAGTTGTTTTCTTCTGTTTCAATTTCCATCGTATCAATGTGAAGCGCTCCTGGAATGTGCGCTTTTTTATAATCTTTTCCTTCACCATAAGAAGCTTCAATTACGACCGTTTTATCGTCCTCTTTCATTTGCTTCTTTAGCCACTTTGCATCGACAAAGAAATCATCGTCCTTGATCTCTTTGCTTTTGACTAAACGTTGAACTTTAGTCTTTTTTTCGGCTGCATGAACCTCTTCTGTTTTTGAATAGACTACTAACGCTGTTAAAAGTAGACAGCTTACTACTGCGAAAATTTTTTTCATTGTGATACTCCTTCAAAGTTTATTTTTTCACTTGAAACGTTTTCAGCAATAACAATTATTTCTTTTGAACACAACAAAAAAACATACCGAAATAAGTATGTTTCCTCGCTGAGACTATTTTTTTGCGCGCCTAATAGCCCTTTTAGCAGGTCGCAAAAAAAGTTGAGCGGAGGAAAATGAATTGTTCTGCTAGCTTAGAAACTCTAAGTAATGATTGATTTCACAGTCAAAGCTGATAGTTCTTAAGCATGAGAACACCCCCTACCTCCCAATTTTGAAACCGGGCTCTTTTCCCTTCCGAGTATATCGAAACCCTATTAGATTAGCAAGGGCATTTTAACTAAAAAAAACAAAAATTTTTTTTGTGAAGGAATGGTTTTTATTTAGAATTTATTCTTATTGTTTGAATCAGTATAAAGTGGTTTTTCCATTCATTATCCGCTAAAATTAGCTTAACAATTAAAAGAAGGAAGGTTGTTTTATGAGTATTTTTGATGGATTAATGGGAAATGCCAGTCAACACAATAACAAAACGGTTGAAGAGAAATTAGTGGATGTCTTAATTGCTGGGTAAACGGTGTCTCTTGCGTTTAAACTGGTTCGTGATTTGATCGTTTTCACTGATTTTCGTTTAATTTTAGTGGATAAGCAGGGAATGACCGGTAAGAAAGTTGAATACAAATCTATTCCTTATCGTTCTATTTCACGCTTTTCTGTAGAAACCAGCGGACATTTCGATTTAGATGCAGAATTAAAGATTTGGATCTCTAGCGGAGAACTACCAGCGGAGACGATTCAATTTCGTAAGGATAAAAATATTGTTGCGGTTCAAAAAGCATTGGCTTTGGCGTTGTCAAAATAAAACAGGACAAGATTTGAACATTTTGTTCAAGCTCTTGTCCTGTTTTTCTCCCCTAGTGAAGCTCTAGTGTTTTTCCCCTTTATTCTCTTCATTTTGCCTGTAATCTCCTTTAAAGTATTGCTTAAATACTTATTTTTCGATTGTGACAGATCACTTATCTTTCCTTCACTTTATCGACGTTTTCAATCCATTGCTCAAGGTTATTATAGCCATCATTTTTGATATAATCATATTCCCCATCTATGATCTCATCAAACCAAAGCAATTCACCATTGGCTTTTTTTCCAACGATTTTTACGACGGATTGACTGATTGATGTCTTCTGGCTCAAGTTTTTTACTTTTCCAATTTTTAGAGCAATGATGGCGTTCCCACGTTCATAGCTTTTTTCAATTTCGTATTGGACATACTCTGAATCTAGCGTTTCACTACCGATTAATACGACTGTTACAGATGTTCCTGCTAATTGCTTATCTATCCATCGCCTGATACTCTCCTCTCCGTCGCGCTTGATTCGCTCAAATTCACCTTTGTTTATAAAACCAGATTCTTCATTTTCCTTTAAAGCCCAATTATTTTTTACAACTAGCGCCCTTGACAAATCATTTTCATAACTTTTTCATTCCTCGGATTCTTTTAACAACATATTGACATGTCCCAAAAAATCTGAATTCAAATTTCTCTATTCATTATATAATACCCGCATCAAGCAATGGCTCCAATTTTTTTATAATAGATGTTTTTATGGAGAACAAGCGTTTTACTCTTGTCTGAAAAGAGTTAAAAACTTCGCTAGCTTTTGCTTTTCCTACATGATACGATTTTAATGAAAAAGAAAATGGAGGTTTTATTATGTTGGATAAGTCCGTTCCTTTTATTCCATTTACAATGTTTCGCCCTTCAGATGCACCGCCATTACCAGAAATTCAACTACCGAAAGATTACCGTATCGTTTTTTATCAACCGGGGGATGAAAAAGAGTGGTGCAAGATAGAAACCGCTGTTTTAGAGTTTGAGACAGAAAAAGACGCCATGGATTATTTTCAGCGCTCATTTGCTCCTTATCAGGACGAATTAAAAAAAAGGATGCTCTTTGTTGAAAATGCCGAAGGGAAAAAGGTGGGGACCTTTACTGCTTGGTGGACAGATGATCATTCTCCGCGTCTTCATTGGTTAGGGGTTCTTCCAGAGGAGCAGAGAAAAGGTTTAGCCAAAGCCTTAGCTATTCGTGTCACCCAATTACTGCACGAGTATTATCCTCACCAGGATCTTTACTTGAATACACAGACTTGGAGTCATCATGCGGTGAAGCTCTATGAAAAGTTGAACTATCAGATTTTTCAAAATCAAAATTATCAAAAAATTTTAGACGTTCTAAAGGAAGCAAACCAACCCCTGAAAGAATAATCGACAAAAAAGCCATAAAACAGCTCGGCTTTTAGCTGTTTTATGGCTTCGTTCATTTGTTATTCTGCACTTAATGCAGCCATCGTAATGTAATTATATGGCTGGTTGAAGTGTGGCAAGAAGAAAATATCTAATAATTTTAATTTATCAATCGTGACCTGTTCTTCAATTGCCAGTGAGAACATATGGATCACACCGGAGATGTCTTCAGTGGAGGCTAATTGTGCCCCAACCACGCGGCGAGAATCTGTTTCATAAACAATTCTAATTTTAACATTGGCATTGTGCTTCATGAAACTAGGGCGTTGCAGATCCTCAAAGTCCGTATATTTCACGTCAATACCATTTTTCTCTGCCGCTTCCACAGACAAGCCGGTCGAAACCATGTGCAGACCAAAAATTGAAATACCATTTGAACCTTGTACGCCTGTTGATTCCAGCCCAACACCGCCGACATTATAACCGGCAACAATCCCCGAACGAACAGCGTTGGTTGCTAGTGCGATATACGTCGTAGCTTGCAGCGCATTTGAATAAATCGTCGCACAATCTCCTACTGCGTAAACATCTGGATCACTTGTTTGTTGATGACGATCCACCAGATACGCACCGTTCTTGAACAGCTCTAGATGCTCTTTACCCAACTCGTTGTTTGGCAGGAACCCAATGGCATTGATGACTAAGTCTACCTTGTATTCGCCCTTGTCTGTCACAATTGCTTCAACTTTTCCATCGCCCTTATATTCCGTTGCTAATTCACCGAAATGAAGCTCGATTTCGTGCTCTTTCAAAACGGCATCCATATCATCGGTGAACCATTTATCATAGTAGCTTGGTAACGAGCGTGTCATCGCATCAAAAAGCAAAACATTTTTTCCACGACGTTTCGCCGCTTCGGCGATTTCTACACCAATATACCCAGCACCAATAACCGCAACATTATTAATCCCGTCGGTGCTTAACAGCTGATCAACCGCTTGTCCATCCTGGAATCGTTTTAAGAAATGAATGTTCTCCAAATCTCGACCAGGAACCTTTGGAGAAATTGGCACAGAGCCCGTTGCCAAAATCAATTTATCATAAGCTTCGACAAAATTTTCTCCTGATTTTGTTGAACAATGAACTTCTTTTTTATCATAATCAATTCGATCAACGGTTGTTTCCATAAAGATTTTAGCACCTTTAGCTTCAAAATCTTCTCGTTTTGTATAAAATAAATTTTCATAAGAATCGATTTGTCTCCCTACCCACAAGGCAGTTCCGCAGCCTAAATAGCTGAGATTATTATTGCGATCAATCATTACTACTTCTTGGTCCTCAAAATTGTCCAAAAGTGTGTTTGCCGCAGCGATCCCAGCATGGTTTGTTCCTACTATTACCGTTTTTGTCATACATTTTCCCCCTTGAGTTTGCAATCGTTTTCAATACATAATAATTGTAGCATACTTCACATGAAGATTTCATCAAAAGAAAAATCCTTTTTATTTATCTCTTGGACATTTATTGAAAGGTTTTGCTAATTTGATCGTTACTTAACACAACAAATACTCATATATAGTAGAATAAAGAAGAGAACACTTCCAAAGAAAGCGAAGGAGAACAAATGACCCCACAATTAAAACAGCATCATCTTGATTTACTCAATAAGTATGGCTTGTTGGATCACCAATCGGTCTGCGAAGTCCAACAATTCAAATCTGGTGAGACGATTTTTTCTCAAGGCGTCGAATATAAATATATTATGATCGTTGTATCTGGTAAAGCCAAAGTTTGTACAAGTGCCCCCAGCGGAAAAGATTTAGTGTTGGCCTATTACCTATCTAGTGGGTTGATTGGTGATGTTGAATTAATGTCCAACACGACTTATGCCACTGCTTCGGTCATTACCCTTTCCCCTTTCGAAGTCATTATCGTTCCATTTCAAGATGATCAAGATTCGATTTTTAAAAATTTGACATTTATGACCACGTTAGCCAAAGGGCTGTCAGAAAACTTAATTAACAGCTCGCATAACTATACGTCGAACGCCTTATATTCCGGTGAACAGCGATTATGTACCTATATCTTACAAGGCTCCTATAAGAATTATTTTTTCGATAATCTGACAGATGTGGCCGCTACGATTGGGATTAGCTATCGGCATTTGCTGCGCTTACTGAATAAGTTATGTGATGATGGTATTTTAAAACGGGAAAAACGGAAATTTCAGATTACTGACATGGAACAACTTAAATACCGATCTTCTGAAGCAGAGTATTTCAAAATAAATCATTGATAAAATACCCATCCGACGCAAGCTGAAAAATCGTCAGATGGGTATTTACTATTAAAAAGCGCGACTTTCAGTGACGTGTTGAACAATACTTAAAGAAATACTCAGCGTTTCCAGCCTTAAAAACTTTCTTGTAGATATTTAGTCAAATCGTTTACATACGTTTTCTGTTGCTTTTTTAGATAGCTTTTAACAAACGGTCTCAGGTAAATTTTTTTAGCCTGAATCGCTTCAGTAAAATGGATTTTTGTTTTGTGATCACTTAAGGAGAAAAATTCACCTGTCCATTTTCCTTTCATATTTACATTCTCCATCTCGAATGCATAAAACTTCATGGGTTCAAACTCTGTGATTGTGAAGGTCGTGGGGAAATCTTGAGTAGTGTACTCAACGAAAACCTTCTGATCTTCGAGGACTTCAACTTTATTCAGATCACTTCGCCACTTTGTGTTTGTCATTGAAGTGACCACCTGCCAAACTTTTTCTATATCAGCATGAAAGATTGCTTCGATTCTTGCAGTAGTCATAATTATCCAACCCCTTTATTATCATTTTACTGTACTGGACATAGTAAAACCTCTCAGTTTTGATACTAATTCTGCGTGTTTTAATAAGGGTGGATTGACCGTTCTTGGACTTACCAAACTTCATGAATAAATTTATTTCTTCGCTCGGCGTTTCTTTGATAGTTCTCCGGATTTCTTTGGTAGTAATCTTGGTGTTCAGCTTCAGCAGGATAAAAAGTTTTTGCAGCCTCGATGGTTGTTACGATCGGCTGATCAAACCTTCCACTTGCCTGCAAGCTGTCTCGACTTTTCTCAGCAATTCTTTTTTGTTCTTCATTAAAATAAAATATGACCGGACGATAACTGCTGCCACGATCTTCAAACTGACCAAAAGCATCTGTCGGATCTGTTTGCTGCCAATAAATTTCTACTAATTCTTGATATGAAATGAATTCTGGGTCGTAAATAATTTCTACCGCCTCAGTATGGCCTGTATCGCCGCTCTTTACTTCTAAATACGTTGGATTTTCTTTCTCACCGCCAGTATACCCAGAAATCACTGATTCAATTCCCGGCAATGAATCAAAGGGTTTAACCATACACCAAAAACAACCTCCTGCAAAAATTGCTCGCTCCATCTTTCTCACCTATCCTTTACATTTATTCATCCACAGGGACGATGGACCCGCCCCATTTCTTTTCAATCCATTGTTGAACCTTGGCTTCATGCAATGTTTCAACAATTGTTTTAATGTCTTTATTATCCTTATTCGTCGTTTTCGTCGCGACAATATTCACATATGGCGAATCGTTTTGTTCGATCATCAAGGAATCCTTCACTGGATTCAACCCTTTTTCGTAAGCAAAATTAGAATTAATCGCGACTAAATCCCCTTCATTATTTTCATAGGCTGAAGTCAGTAATGTCGGATCCACACTATGATCAAAGACCAGATTTTTAGGATTTTCAGTAATATCCTCAAAAGTTGCCTGATCAATTTGCATCCCAGGTTTAATTTTGATCAACTTATTTTTTACAAAGATATTTAAGACTCGGCCCCATTCAGAGGGCACATTTGAAACAATCACTTTTGCCCCATCGGGAATAGCAGCAATTTTCTTTATTTTGTGTGAATAAATGCCCATTGGTTCAAGATGGATCGCCCCCACATTTGAAAATTGATACCCATTTTCTTTCTTTTGCAAATTGAAGTATGGAACCGTTGAAAAATAATTCGCATCGATGTCTCCATTTTCCAATGCCTTATTTGGCAAAACATAGTCATCGAACTTGACGATCTCTAGATCGATCCCTTTCTTCTTCAATTCCGGCCTAATGTGCTCCAAGATTTCTGCGTGGGGAGTCGGCGAAGCACCGATCTTTACCTTATCCGTCTTCTCTGCTGAACCCGAGCCGCAGGCAGCTAATAAAGTCACACAACCTAACACCAATAAAACCAAACCAATTTTTTTCATACAAACACTCTCCCAATTTTTTTGACAAATAAAAAAAATATTCATCCCTTTACCTATCAGCATCCTGATAAATAAAGGGACGAATATTTTCGCGTTACCACCCTTATTCGTATTATTCTCACAAATAATACCTCAACGGTACAAACATACCCGGCGATGTAACGGTCGCTTCCCGTCCAGCTTGCGTGAACAAACTAGAGGCTCAGAGCTCATCTTCATTGATTTTCCACGATCCCTCTTTTCACCTGCCGAGGGTCTCTTTAATCGTCTATTAGTCAATTACTCTTCTCTTCAATGCTTCATTATTGATTTACGTTATTCTAATATAAACAATCTTGCTTTGCAACAAAAAAAGAGCGAAAACTCCTCAACTTTTAAATTGAGGAGTTTCACCTCTATCGTGTTACCTGTGGCAAAGTCACAAGCTCTGTCAGCTCATTGATAATAATATCCGCTTTACTCTGATCCATAAAGAACCCTTGTTTCAAAGCAACCGTATAAATACCCGCCGCTTTAGCCGCAGCAATCCCTAATGTTGAATCTTCCACAGCTAGGCAATCATCACAGGCTAAGGCGTCGCGACTGATCAAATAGATTTCCGGATTAGGTTTGCTTTCCTTTAACTCTTCCCCACTAATAGTATATGAAAAATAGCGTTCCAATTTGCAGTCGGATAACATTTGATCAATTTCTTTGCGTGGGGATGACGAGGCCAATCCAATTGCGATATTTTCTACTCTCAATTGTTCTAATACTGAGGGCACGCTTTCTCGAATAGCCTTTGAAAAATCAATTCCGTGTTGCTGTTTGTAATGAAGGTACTCTCGATGAAGGCGATCACGTGTAATTTCATCATTAGGAATCAGCATTTCCCATGTTTGTTTTTCCGAGTTTCCTACATAATCTTCAAATTTATCAGAGCCTGGTTGAATGCCTTTAGACTTAAAAAAATCCATTCGACGTTTAAAATAGAAGGGTTCACTATCAATTAGCACACCGTCCATATCAAATATTACTGCTTTTCTCATTCTCTCACCTAGTCCTTCACAATATCATTTAGTAAGCGAAGCTCTAACAAAGGAAGCTCAATCGTATATTCCTTCTCAACCTCTTGAAATGCTTGATGGATCAACTCCATATTATGTCCCTCTTTTTGAACATATTCTTTGATATCTGCTTGTTCATCTACACTTTCTTTGCGTAAAATACGTTCGATCATTGAGCAGCAGTGCATGTAAAGCAAGAACAATTGATTGTTTGAAAATTCGATCCCCATTAGTTTTTCGAGTTCTTTGACAGCCTTTTGTACCAATCTCAAAACTTTCGTTGCATCAAGGATCGTTAAATTTTCTACGATCTTGTTAATTGAGAAATTAAAAATCAATTGACTCTTGAAGGCTTCACTATCAATGTCGACTTGTTCATGCAATAGTTCCGCAAATTCTGAAACGGCTTCTCCGTTGATTAATTGATCCAAACCAATGTATGGGACTTGATTGATTTTCGGGTTTTCTGTCCCAACGATCATCAAGACATCATACAGCTGAAATGGAGTCTCATACATTTTATTCTCAGCTAATTTTTTATAGTCATAAGGCAGGATGGTCAATTCCTTTGCAGAATCACCTAAGCACTTCTGTAGGATTTCTTGGATTTGAGTGGCGCTTCCTATTCCTGTATAACAGCAGGTAATGATCGCTTTTTTCTTATTTACCTCTGGGATGATCAGTTGCTTTTGTATACGGTTTTCGACAGTAATCGCCTCATAAACTTCGGTGACACTGTTGCCGTTAACAATATGTTCTCCGACTTCCAATACAAGCGGTGTACTGACATTATCAATAATAACCAAAGGACTCTTAATATGATTTGAAAGACGTTCCCCCAATTGATTGAAGGAACCCATATCTACTAGTAGGATCAATCCTGAATCTGTACGATAATCATTGATATAACGAATAATCTGTGTTTCAACCTTGTCTAAGGTGATATTGATGGGCATATCATAGGCCTGAAACACATTTTTCCCTAACATCCGATTCACGACATTCGCCAAACTGCTGGCCGTCGAATAGCCATGGGCTAGTACGATACATTTTACGTCATTCGGCAGGTCGCTGATCTGTAAACTATAAAAATAAAAGGTCACAAAAACAATATCTTCATCCAATAATCGCTGATCCAACTGCTGGGATAAATAGCTCAATAGCTTTTTAGCATACCAAAATGGCGTTTCTAAAAATGAATCCAAGAATTCCATCAGCTCATTTTTTTGTTCCTGCCAGCCATAATCACTATCTAAAATATCTGTATTATCCTTTAGATAAAGATAGCTTGCTAAAGAAACAACCCGATTGCCATCCTGTTCAAATCCATAGTTCTCATACATCATATCCAGTGTTTGTCGAATATGATAAGTCAGCACGGAATATAAAGACTCTTCCTTTTCATACGTTCCTTGAAAAATAAATTCGTCCATCATTCGTGTCACACGACTAACAGTATCCTCAATGAATTCTTGCGGCTGACTCTCTTTTTTCTGGACCTTTTTAAATTCTGATACGACTTCATCAAAAAAATTACGAAGCAGTTGTGTCTCTTTGCTTTCCAAGTGAATTTGCTGAGTCGTGTTGGGTAGGTATGTGCGATCTGACATTTTCTTCTTTGGTTTACTAAACTGTTCTTTGAATTTCAGATTGTACTCTAGTGGCAGATCCTTTAACCGAACAAAGATCGTCTGACTATTCTTCTGATGCACATAGGCATTTCCACAGGCGTATTTGATGATATTCTTGATTTTCCCGACATTTCCTTCTAAATCACTATTTAGCAAGAAATCAATCATTTGATAAGAAACCTGCAGCTCCTTATCCAAAATGCTGCTTTCTGAAATAAAGAAGGAATCGATCAAGCGCAGCCGCTCAGATTGCGGCCGATTTTGAAATTTGGGTAAGGTAACAATAACTGGTAAACGCCTTAAAAAAGTGGGTAAAAAAGCGGAATAAACGTTCTCCGTCGTTGCAAAAATCAAGCGGACATTCGCTTTTCTTCGAATACTGGTGTCTCCCATGGGTGAAAATTCGCCTGTATCCATGAAGGTAAACAGCTTCTCTTGCCCTTCTTCAGATAAGCGATGAACTTCATCTAAAAATAAGATGCCGCCATCTGCCTTTTCAATCAGTCCATTATGCTCATGGTCCGCTCCTGTGAAGGCTCCTTTTGTATGTCCAAACAACGCGGAGGATAATAGCTCTGGATTATTAAAGTATTGAGCACAATTATAGGCGATAAATGGAGCATTTGATTCTATCACCTGTTGTTCCTTGGCGTATTCATAAATTTTTTCTGCCAAAAAAGTTTTTCCTGAACCGCTTACACCCATCAATAGAATCGGTAATCCGTTATGAGGATACAAGACAGCCGTCTTGATTTGATCGATCGCTTCCTTCAAGCTGCCATTCGCACCGATGATTTCTTCAATGGCATTCCCACGATCTTGTGCAAATAATTCCTTGATCGATTCGTACTCCGCTTTGTCTATCTGAATAGAAGCGTTTTCTAATGCTCTTCTATGTAAAAACAAAACAGGATAGCTTTTTATCTTTATCAGTTCTCCCTCACGAAATGCTTGATTCAAATAACTGCTGATGGTACTACGATTGAGTTGCAGTGATTCAGCAATCTTATAAGCTGAAAACGCCTCTTCTGATCCTTCTTTGAGATTCATCGTTAACTCATATAAATAGTCATCCAGTTCCTTTTTCATTCTCATCACCTGCTTTTCATCGATTTTTGTACCCTCAACTTTATTTTATAGCATTTTCTTTATCTAAGGGATTCATTTTTTATAAAACGAAAAAACCGAGATAAAGTATCTCAGTTTTTTCGCAAAGTTTTTTTGCGACTAGTAAGAAAGTTTCCACATATAACGACGTTTTGTAAGAGGATGTTCTCTCGCATAGGACAGTTCTTCAGCATAGACTCTGAATACTGCTGTGATTACAAATGGGTTGAAGTAATCTAAAACTTCTTTTTCAACAAAAGCGGATAAGCCGTAATCTAATGCATCGACAACTTCTGTTTTTGCATCAAAACGATCTAAGAAGGCTAAGGCGCGTGAATCAATCGCCCGTGTCTTTCCGTCGTTCATCAATAGGATAAATGGAACGTCCTTATCAACGATCTCAAACGGGCCATGGAAGAATTCTCCTGCATGGAAAGTACCCGAATTGATCCATTGCATTTCCATCATCAAGCAAACGGAAGAAGAATACGCTACCTCATGAGTGGCTCCGCTACTCATGATATAAATAACTTTTTCGTCTTTAAAGCGTTGCGCAAATTGTTTTGCTGCTTTACGCGCTGATTCTGCACTTTCCTGAGCGAGATCATAAATCTTGGCAAAACCGTCCATCATTTTATCGTAGTGTTCATAGCCTTCCACCTGATTTAATAACTCAACCGCTAGTAGTAAGCAATAACCTGTTTTTTCAAGTTTCGTTGCATAGTTTTCAGCAAACCCATGATAAATAACATAATCTGCATCTTTTGTTAACGGTGCGTCAACGATTCGTGTTAAACTAATTACTGTAGCACCTTTATCTTTGGCAATTGCATTAGCTTCTACTGTTTCTGGAGTTGCACCTCCAAGTGAAGCTGAGATCACCACTGTGTTCTCATCGACCGAAGTTGGTGTCGCAAAGTTGAATTCGTTGGCTGTGTAGTGGCTAATGCGTAATTGTTTCGCATTTTGGTCTAAAAAGTATTTTGCTGGATACAAATCTGCTTTTGACGCCCCGCAGCCAACGAAAACAACGTGTTTCACTTCTGTTTTCCCTACTATTTCTTTGATAATTTCTTTTGCTTCCATCGTTGAATTCATTTTCTGAATTCCTCCTCAGTTTTCTTTTTTATTTAGAGAAGCATCACTATGTTTTTCCTTTCCATAGCTTCGCTCCAACTACCTGATTTAAACGAAAATCCCTAAAGCGCTTAAAATTAATCCGCCGACAATACAAATCAGCAACATCACACTTGTGTTGACCTTCTTTTGCAGCAGCCAATACATGAGCATCGTCAAAGCAAATGGCAGCATCTGCGGCATAATATTGTCTAGGACATCTTGCAATACAAATGTCTTCCCAAATTTAATTGGCGTAGTGATTCCGATCATGCTGGCGATCATTGCACCAATAACCATCAAACCGATAATGGAACACACATACATCACGCGGTCCATCAAACCACCTTCATATAATCTTGTTAAATATTTATTCCCCATATTGTACCCAAATTTCCCACCATAATAAGTCACGAGAAAAGAAGGAACAAATGAAATGATCATCGCTAAGATTGGTCCTAAAATACTGCCTTGCTGCGCCAAATTAATTCCCAAGCCAAAGGCCAAGACACGAACAGTTCCTTGGAAGAAGGAATCCCCGATACCAGATAATGGACCCATTAATGACGTTTTAACCGAGTTGATCGTATCCGGATTAAATCCTTCTTGATCCTCATAGTATTGCTCTTCCATTGAAGCCGCCAACCCTAAGACAAAGGCACTTGTCTGCGGTGTACAGTTGTAATACAGCATATGACGTTGGTAAGCTTCCTTCTTCAAGTTTTCATCCTTTGGATCCTTGTAGATACGGTCCAATGTTGGTGCAATCCCGTATAAGAAACCCATATTCATCGCACGTTCATAGTTCCAAGAGTCTTGAATGGCCCATGAGCGCCAGAAAAATTGCCAATACTTACGACCATTTTGATCCTTTTCTTTTGCCATTTTCTTAACCTCCTTTTATAGATCATCCAGTGCGTCAGGTTCTTCAGCAGCACCACCGCCGCCACTGCCACCAGATTTATTCGCTTCAATTTGATACATCACAAATGCGACAATTCCAGCAAATAGTGCCACACCGGTAATTCCTAAGCCTGAATAAGCAGTAATCAGGAATCCTAAAACCAAAAACGGCATCATTTTTTTAGACAGCATCGTTTGCAACAGTAAAGCAAACCCGTAGGCTGGCAACAATTTACTTGCTAAGCTCAAGCCATCAGTGATCCACTGAGGAATCGCATCCACAATCGACTTAACTAAGTCCGTTCCAAAATAAATGGCTAGGAAGATCGGGACAAAATACATTAAGGAATACAGGATGGTTCCCCATACAATATGGATATGTTGCACCCTTTTGAACTTTCCTTCCTCAATTAACGAATCGGCTCGGTGGGTCAAACTAGCCAAAACCGTTCGCATCAAAATTCCCAATAATTGCCCTAAAATTGCGATCGGAATCGCAATGGTCAAAGCTGTCTCTGCATTTGAACCAGATAAAATTGCAAAAGCCGTTGCGATAACTGCACCCAATGTCATATCTGCAGGTACGGCAGCTCCGACCTGAACGACACCTAATGAAATCAATTCAATGGATGCCCCTACTAGCAACCCTTTCTCCAAATCCCCTAACGCCAGACCAACTAAGGTCCCAACAATTAACGGCCGTTCGAAGTTCAGTCGCCCCAACAAGCGAGAGTCTAACATGACAAACACACCAATCAATCCTAAAACTATTGATTGAACCAACATTTAAAGCCCTCCTTTTAAATTAATTTATTTAAATCCTCTGATTTAGAGGTTGGTATCTGCTGCATATATTGTTTCACACCCATCTCCTTCAATTTTCTAGCTTCCTGCTGTTCCTCTTCATTTAAGAAAATCGCACTGCCAAATTGCTTTCCATCATTGGTTTTTGGTATCCCGCCATAATTGATTTCCTTGATTTTAGGATAGGCTTCGCAAAAGGCTAATGTCTCCTTCGTATTTCCGAAAATCAGCATAATATTTTCGTTCAATGTTTCTACTTTAGGCATTTTTGACAAGGCCTCTTCAACAGTAAAAATGTTCAATTTTACACCAGTTGGTTTTGCCAGATTTAGTGACATTTTCTTGAATTCATCCGTCGCTGCTTCTTTATTGATTACGATAATGCGGTTGATTCCCTGTGACTTGGTCCAAGAAAATACTACTTGACCATGTAATAAACGATAATCAATTCGTACAAGCTTAATCATAAATCGTCCCCTCCAATATTAATTTTTGTTGTTAATAGCTGTTTGCAATCAATCATTCCTTGTCGGCTTTCCTCAAGAATCGCTGCTAGCTGATTTGACTCAATCTTACCAGCTTGCGTCGCAATGGAAATTACCAAGGGTAAATTCATCCCTGCAAATAAATGAAGCTCTGGATGCTCCTGTTGAATCGTTAACAAATCATTATTGACACTTCCACCGAAAATATCCGTTAAAATGTACACATCTTCATAACCGATTGTTTGGAGTAGACGTTCTACTTGATTTTTGATCGGCTCATCCTCATCTCGAAACGCTGAAAGAGCAAAAATATTGCCTTCATCACCGATAATCATTGACGCAGTCTGCTTCAATCCTTGTGAAAACTCTCCGTGGCTTGCTAAAATAATCTTGTTCATTCCCTATCCTCCTTATAACTGTTCTCACTTTTATATAAAGCAAGTAGCGTGCCAATTTTTTATAGAAGCCACAAACCCTTTATTATCAACACTTTATCAAACGCTTTCAACACATTGTTTGACACGACAAATAATGTGGGCAAGAGTGTTGGAAGGACTTCTATCGGTAAAATCAGAAAACTTCTACAATACTCCTTATTGCAAATACAAAAGAATGTGTTTTATTTCTTCTATAGTAATAGTAGGAGAAAGAAGGCGCTCAGCAAATCGAATTTGATCTACTGAGCGCCTTTTTGATTAGTTGTATTGTGCTTTCCACATATAAGTACGTGTCATATAGTCCTTTTTGATCTGGTAAGCCAATTCCCTCATAAATACATTGTTTAAGATTGGAGAGAAAAGCAAATGATTGAAATGCTCACTCACCTTCGGGTCAAATTGATTCAGACCAATGTCGCGAGCATCCAATTGGAATACTTTGCTTCCGCCAAATTCTTCTAAGAAACGTGCAGCTCTCTCGTCATTTGATCGACTGCCTCCTTCACCGATAAGCAAGAAAACGGATGTTTCTTCATCAATCACTTCAAACGGTCCGTGGAAGAAATCACAGGAATTGACTGTTGGGGAATCAATTTGCAGCATCTCCATAATGTTGCATATAGAGAAAATATACGCTGCGCCAAAAGTTGCGCCGCTGCCCATGACATGGATAGATTTTGAGTCACGATTTTTCATCGCCCACTTGATCGCTTTCGTGCGAATGTCTGCTGCTGCTTGCTTATAGATTCTATCCACCGCTTCAAAACTCTCCATTGCCAAACTCACATGTTCATATCCTTCAACGACATCCATCACCAGCATCGCTATTTTTAAACCATAAGCGGCGTTGGTTTTTGAAAAATCGCTGCTGTCTACCGCGACAGAATCATAAGCAACTTTGTAATCACAAACCTCTGTTAATTCTGACTCATCGACATATAATGCCAAGGTGGCTGCCCCAAGTTCTTTCGCAAGTTTTGCCGCTTCGATCGTCTCCGGCGTGCCCCGCATTGAACAAACAACAGCTAAAGTATTTTCTCCAACAAAAGCTGGGGGTGCTTTAACAAATTCATTACTGGTAATATTTTTCGAGCGAAGCGTCGTGGCCTCTTGATCCAAAAAATAGTGTCCCGGATAGAACCCTCCATAGCTTCCACCTGCTGCCAACCAAATAACATTTTTGATGCCACCCGTTGCTTTCTTATTTTTTTCGATTTCCTCAATCATTTTTCTTAGTTCCATACTATCTCCTCACTTTCATTATTAGTCCTATGCGTCTTATCCACAATACAAGTTTAGTACGTGTTGCAAAATTTGTCAATATGTGTTTATGATGTTTGTTCAAACTTGTATTGAAGTTGATATATAGATCGCATTTGCGTATAATATAAGAAAAGGTGGTGTAGAAATGGCTCAAAAGATTATTAATGAAACAAAACCTCTTTATTTGCAGATAAAAGAAACCATCCTTAAACAAATAAAGGAAGGCGAATTGAAGCCCGGCGATAAATTACTTTCAGAAGCACAATTTCAAAAAAGCTTCGCTGTCAGCAGAATTACTGTACGAAAGGCGATTGACGAGTTAGTAGAAGAAAACTATTTGATGCGCCTTCAAGGAAAGGGGACGTTTGTTAAAGAACAGGCTGAAACTCAACAAAAATCCTTATCACTAACGCAAGTTTGTCTAGAACAAGGGAAAAAGCTGACTTCTGAAGTGATTTCAGTTATCGAATGTCCTGTACCCACAGATTTCGCTGATTTACTCAACTCAAAAGAAGCTATTTTAGTTGAGCGTCTTCGTAAAATTGATGGGGTGCCGATTATGTTGGAAAAAAACTACCTCCCATTAGCTTTTACTTTTTTATTGGACACTGATTTGTCCGGATCGCTATACCAAGTACTTGCTTCTTTCAGTATTGAGCCGCAATACAAAGGGCTAAATCAAGTGGCAATCAGTCAACTGACCGATCAAGAAGCCAAGTTATTTAATGTCCAAAGTGGGCTTTCTGTTATTCATCATAAAGGGACTGTTTATGATTCAAAGAATCAGTTAGTTCTCGCTTCAGAAGAGCTCGTTCGCGTGGATCTTCCTGATTTATTTAAATACTATCTATAAAAAAGTGGTGCACTTCTTTTTATCAGAAGCGCACCACTTTTTTCAAATCAACTTTTGTTCCTTCTGAATCGTTACTATTCTTTGGATAAAGCATCTTCGACCGCTTTAATGATCGTCACACTACTTTGGGTAGCGCCGCTAATAGCATCCACTTTCAAACTCTGTTCGTCAATAATTTTGTTAACGATTTGTTCACCATCTTTGCCTAATCCTGTCATATGATCTTCAATTTTGATCGATGCTATCTTCCCTTCATTGACAAGCACATTCACTTTCGCTGAAACTGGGCTGATCTTAGCTGTTCCTTCATATTCTCCATTTGCTAGTTGCGCAACATCTACGTTCTGAATAGTTACTTTCTTTAATGTTTGTTTTGTTAAATACGAAGCGCCAAATTTCACACATAAAACAACGATCACAAGAATAAGTAATACAATAATTAATTTCTTTCCCATTCTCCGACTCACTCCTTTAAGGTATCCGTACCAACTCTGCTAAATCAATATAATCTGCTTTTCCTTCACTAACTACTGCTTCGATCGCTTTTTCAATATCCAATTTTTCCTCCTCTTCCTTCTTGGCGCTGCTTTTACTAATCATTTTTATGATTAGCTTTTCCGGTAGTTTCAATTGTTCTTTTACTAGTCTTCCTCTTAAATGAACATGCTCCGCGTCTGGAAAAAGTTTGACTATTCCTTGTTGAATTTCCTCCAGCTTTTCCTGATCGTAAATTGAAGTAAGCCCAACTGAGATAATTACGAGGGATTGGTTTTCTGTTACTTTCTTTTTCACTTCCTCCAAACCTAAAATATTTCCAGCATAAACGCTGCCAAAATAATAAACCCTATCTACAGATGCAAGTTCCATCGATGTGAGATCAGTATATTCTAGGATTGGGTAGTCATTTTCTTTGGCAAAAGCTTTTGCATAGATTTCTGAACTCCCCTTTTTTGTTCCATAAACGACTATATTTTTCATCGCAATTCCTCCTTTTTGCCTTCCATCGACTCTAACGCTTCTAGTTTCTCTACTCCTGCGTACATTTTCATAAAGATAGAGAAGAAAACTTCCAACTCTTCATCTGAATATTCGGCAAAAATAGCGGTTAATGCGCTTTCATGCAGCCGACTAACTGATTGAAAATAAGCCTCACCTTTATCCGTCAAAAACAAATCCAGTCGTCGTTTATCACGTTCACTGCGGGATAGTATTAGCAGCTCTTTTTTTTCTAGAGCAACTGCTAATTTTTTTACATTTTGCCTTGAACAGCCTAAAAGTTCACCGCAACTTGTCAGATCCAAGGTCTGACCGGGTGCCTGCTTGATCATGATCAGGACCATAAATTGTTTAATTGTCACAAATGGATCTACCTTATCAAAGGAAGTTTGCAGGCGATTGCCAAGAATAAACAAACTCGCAAAAATTGCTCGTTGCTGGTTATCACGCCCTTCCCTAAAAGTTTGGGTTAAACGCTCTATGGACATTATTATTCCTCCCGTCTTCACAATTAAGTAACTTGTTACCTATATTCTACCTTGAGTTTAAATGAGAATCTATAGTCCTTAGGTCTTATTTTAGTGATAAAAGAAAACAATCATAAGAAAGCCTTTTTATATGATTTTTTGATTTTTTTAAGATTTTATATATAATTACGCTCAATAAAAATGTATAATAAACTCATATAAAGCGTTTTACTTCTTAGGAGCGCCTGAAATTTTTTCCTTTAGGGGGAAGTTAATTGAAAAATTCAATCATCAATATCGATAAACGCCATAAAGATATTTTAGACATACTGGAAAAAAAGGAGCATATGACTACATTAGAACTATCTGAAGCTCTGGATGTTTCCCTTAGTACCATTCGTCGAGATCTGCATTTATTGGAAGAAAAAAATGATATCATTCGCAAGTTTGGCTATTGTATCTTTAATTACGAAAATAAACCGGACACAGAGCAATCCGGTCCGGTTCGCATCAAACAAGCCCTCGCTCAAGAAGCCAGCAAATACATACATGATTATGACACAGTCTTCATCAATTCTAGCTCCACCGCGATTAAAACTGTGGACTATTTACATTCTGAGCACTTAACAATCATTACGAATAATTTAAAAATCAATTATGCTACTCAAAATCCCGAGTACAATTTTGTCTTAACTGGAGGGGAAATGCGTTTTCCTAAAGAAGCTTTAGTTGGGGATGTGGTTATCAATCTTTTATCTTCCATCAATGCCGATACCTGTGTAGTGGGCTGTAGTGGAATCGATATTGAAAATGGGGTAACGACGAAATTCATGAATGAGGCAACCATCAATGAAATGATGGTTCAAAGAACAACTAGATGCAAGATTTTGGTTGCGGATCATCGCAAAGTAGGACAAACGTCAAAATTTAAAATGGCAGATATTTCTGCCTTTGACTATTTGATTACAGATCAATTCAGTTCAGAAGAGGTTTTAACTAAGATTCAACATATGGGGGTCACTGTCGTTCAAGTCACTTAAAGGAGTGTCATTCTTTGGGAAAAACAAGACAAGTTTTGCTTTCCACTGATCTTATTTTCATTTTCTTATTCACTTATGGCTGTTCAATTACTCTTGCCGCTTTTTTTCTAGCTAGTCCGCAGGATTTGTTAGTGGGCATGCAGCATATTGTTCGCTCACCTAGTAATTTGATTACAGATTATGTCCACATCGCTGGTGTGGGTTCCGCATTTTTAAATAGCGGCTTATTGACATTAAGTAGTCTTTTTCTTTTACGGAAGCATAAGCACCATTTTTGTTCGTTAACTGTTTCTGTCATCATGATGCTATCCGGCTTTTCTTTTTTTGGAAAAAACATTGTCAATTCAGCCCCAATCATTCTAGGCTGCCTGATTTATTTGAAGATTCATCATTCAGGACGACAAGATTTATTGGTAATGGGCCTGTTAAGTACCTGTCTTTCACCTATTGTGAGCACGATCTATAGCGCACCAAATCATTCATTGCTTTTAAATATAGTCATTGCATTGATTACTGGTTTGTTGATTGGTTACACAATTCTTCCGATTTTTGAATTTTTGAAAGTCCACACTAAAGAGTTAAATCTTTATAATATGGGGTTCTCTGCTGGTTTTATCGGTGTCCTTGGAAACTTGATGACAAGAAATGTTTTAGCGATTAAAATTGTCCCACATGCGTTATCCTTCGAACATCATCAGCCGCTTCTTTGGTTTTTGATCGCCTTATTCACGTTTCCACTGCTCATTTTTCTTTCCTTCTACAGAAAAAATGCCGCACATTCGAAGCATCTGCTTCTGGATCTAAAAAAAATCGCGCGCTTTTCACTCTATGGCTATTTGGCCATTATTTTTACTCTTATGCTAAGAGTGCCATTAAGCGGAATCTTGGTGGGGGCTATTTTGACCTTTGCGGGCTTCAGCATGTACAACTTCAAATTTCGTTATTTCTTTTTTCCTGCGCTAGGTGTTTTTCTTACCGCTTTACTTCTATATCAAGACGCGGCCACGACCAACAACATCGTGATTATTCTTTTCGCCAGCACACTTTCACCAATGACGCGAAAGTACGGGCTGCTGACAGGTACACTTTCCGGCGGAATATTTTCCTTGATTACTAGAAATACCCAGTACTTGACTGCAGGCATCAACCTATACAATTGTGGATTTGCAGGTGGGATTACCGTTTTATTAATGGATTTTGTTCGTGTTCAATTTTATAAAAACAGTAAATTAAAAGTGTATTTTCAGTCTCTGCATTTAAGAATCATCCATGTCGAAAAACAACTGGTAACCAAGTGGATGAAAAAGACAGGAACGCTCTTTTTCAAGTCCAAGATTACAAGAGACGATCAATCTTAACGTTTGAACCCATTCTATAAAACTCTATTAAGTAGCTTAGTTAGCTGCTTTTTTTGAGTGAGGTATCAGGGAAATGGAAGAATCGAAAATCACCCGCGGAAATGAAATCGACTCTTATCAGCCTTGATTCATACTAAATATTCGTCTTCACCAGCGTTTTTTGAATCGGCCCAATCGTTGCCAAGACTTCCTAATAGCGCCAAAGGGTGATGCTTTATTCTTCTGATTTGCCTTTTCCTCAAACTTTATGAATAGTTCAATACACATTGGATCTGTTTCCTGATTGAGTTGGGCATCTAAGAGATGTCCCTTCTCAGGTATAACTGTTAAAACAAAAGAATGCAGCTGTTCTTGTGAAAAATCACGAATTGTCGTACCTGTTGGCAGACTCACTACTCGTTTTAATACACTTGGTTCAATCATTTTTTCTTCAACCATAGTCAATTTAGGCTCAGTCAAAGAGCTAACGCTAGTATCTTCTAATCCTTGATTGTACACTTGTGCTTCGATTTCATCCTCTTCTTCGTCACTGGAAAGTTGTTCCGTACTTTCATACGTGGCTTCTTCACTCGTAGTATCGAAAATAATGGTTTCTATCTCTTCGAAAAAGCTTGCTGTGACTAATTTATCAAAAAGACGAGCTCCTTTTTTTCTGAAAAGTTTAATGGTCGTCAATTTCTCTAAAGAGGCTTTGATTTGCTCTGGCGGAAGCTCAGTATTTGCATCGTTCACTCGTACGATATGTTCTTTACCAAAACTATTTTCAAATGTTGCGGCCAATTCTACCAAATCTTTCCTTCCCTTCTCGTTAGATTTTTGTGATATTCGCTCAAGAGCCTACTAGTCCTCTTAACGGTGTCATAATCACTTGGTTCATTACTTTTTCAACCTTTTCTTTGATAAATGATTTTGCTGCGAATAAGTGCAAGTAGACCAGTTTCCATTCTTTTGAAGAAAAATATTCCTTAAAATAAACATAATAGCGACGCAAAGTACGAGAAGTTTTGCTCTTTAGAAATATTCTGCGTACAAGTCCTTTCATAAAGAAGGAGAAGTCCTCTCCACCAAGCTCATCTCGAACTTGAAGCGCTACCAAAAATTGGATCGTCGACTTGGCATCACGAGTATCCTGATAATAATGATTCATACGTTTTTCAATCGTCTTAGGTTTAAGACTAAAGAGTTGTTCCGGGGTAAATAGCGGTTTTTTCATTATCGATAGCTCCTTTTTTCTCTTTTTTCAGTGATCACGCAATGACTATAATCCTAAAAAAACAGCCTTGTCAAATGACATTTTTCAAAAAAATGGTTTTTCACAAGCGGAGAAACTTGGGATACTAAGCATTCGAAACCAAAAAAACTCTTTTTTTAATTTGAAATAAACGAAAAAAGCATAAAGCGTTCAAGTGTGTTATTTATTCTTTTTACCCCTTTTTTGAGAAGGTTCATGCTTAGATATCAACTATACGTTCTTCTAGTCCTTCAAATTTATCTGTTTATCCTTTAACTATTTCTGGTATTTTACTTTTGTCATCATACTTCTAAAAATAAATCCGCACATAAAAAAGCATGACCGTTATGGTGGGCTACCCGTCAATAGGACAATGAAATAATGAATGATTTTTAGAACTACTCTTCGCTTCTTGAAGAGTAGTTTTTAACTTTTCTAAGAAACAACTACCGCGCTGCCGCTTGGTTGGTCATGCGTTTCAAACACAAAACAAAGGACGTTTTATGTTTGAAACGCACGAATGATTAGGCTGCTTCGTAATACAGATTGTGATACTCCATCGGTGTCAACACATGTAATTTTCGTTGATAGCGCCCATTGTTGTAATAGTCCATATAATTCGCAATCATCGTGACTAGTTCTGTACGACTCGTAAATTTCTTGCCGTAATATTTTTCTCGTTTGATCATTCCCCAAAACCCTTCCATCGGACCATTATCGATACATTTTCCAACACGAGACATGCTTTGCGTCATTTCAGCTTCAATGACTCTGTTATAAAAATTCTGATGCGTATATTGGAATCCACGATCGCTATGAAAGAGCGGGTGAGCATCAGGTTCTGTTTCGATTGCTTGATCGAAGGTATCAAAGGCAATATTCAGGTCATTGGTATCACTAATGACGTAAGAAACAATCCGACGATCATAGAGGTCTAAAATCGCGCTTAAATAAACCTTGTGGATTTCTGGTCCCTCATAATATTTGAATTCCGTTACATCCGTTAGCCATTTTTGATTCGGCGCTTCGGCAGTAAACTTACGATCTAAAATGTTTTCGGCGGTGTGGTAGGGATGATTCGCTCCTTTTGTAATACTGTTGGCAGAGTGTTTGATGGTCGACTGAATCCCTTCATGTCGGCAGATACGCAACACGCGTTTGTCATTGACATGAATATCGTGTTCTCGAAGCAAGTCATTATTAATCCCGCGATACCCTTTTTCAGGATGTTCATTATGAATGATCCGTATAACTTTCGCCAATTCCATGTTTTCTAGCGTCCGTTCACTATAGGGATGTTCGATCCATCGCAAATAAGCCGAACGAGTGACACTCATGATTTTACACATGGGTAAGATGGCATAGGCTTTTTCTTCGTGAAGTTCTTTGATTGCTTCGTAAGCAACTACTTTTCTGACTTGTCCTAGCGATCCCTTCTTTCTAATTCCTTTACTTTTTTTAACAGGTCGATCTCCATCTGTTGGTATTTTACTTGTTCTTCGAGTTGAGCGATTCTGATTTGCGCGTCTTCCTCTGGGGTGCGACTTTCTTGTTTGGCTTTTCGTTGTCCACGACGATCTTCTAAACCGGCCTTGCCTTTTTTTTCGTAACGCTTTACCCAATTGTAGAGATTGGCATATTTCACTTGGTATTTGACTGCGGTCCCGCTGTAATCATAGTCATTTGCGATACAATACAGGACCATTTCTACACGTTCTTCCAAACTGAATTTTTTTGTTTGTCTCACGTTGCTTCCACCACTTTCTGATTTGAAGTCTCCATGAGTATTATATCTCTTAATCCAGTCTCGAAGTTGAGTTGTACTTCTTAATTCGTATCTTTTAGCTACTCTCAATAGGCTGTCTGAGCCATTCAGATAATCAAGAACGGCTTCAAGTTTTAGTTCCTTTGAATATCCCTTATTCTTTCTTGTGGCAATCAACCCAGCAGGACCTTCGTTTTCATAAATTGCGCACCATCGTTTCAACGTAGTGGAACTAATTCCAGCTTCTTTAGCGGTTCGAGCTGATCCTCGTTCTCCATTCAAATACTGTTTAACAAACTGTACTCGTTTTTCCACAGTAAGTTTCATCTGTCTTTTTCCCATAATAAATACCCCTAACTAGGACTTAATTATTTCTTTGTCCTAGTTAGGGGTAGCATATCATTAAGAATCATGCTTTACTGGTTTAATAACATTATTTAGGCGACAAGCTCCCCAATTTGAGAATTTCCTTTTATTCCTGATTCAGCCAACTTATCATATACTCAAAATGCTGTTGGTTTGGCTCGATGATGTCCTGATGAGCCATCTGAGGGAGAATAAGCAGTTCAATATTATTCTTACTTAACAAATTCTTTTTAAAATAATTCAAAGTGGTTTCCACGTCTACTCGTACATCGTCGCTCCCATGAATAATTAAGCATTTCTCTACTGTTAATGGTAGATGCTCTTGAGGAGAAGCCTCAAGGAGCTCTTCTGCACGCACGCTATTTCCAAAATATTCCGTAACTGCAGCATCACCTAGTTCATTTTCATTGGTGTAAATTAGATCGGTTACTGGTGCTAATGCAATCACCTTATGCTTCTTCTCTGCATTCAAAAGCGCCAATTGTCCACCAACAGAATGACCAATCAGAACAATATCATAAGCTGGATACAATAGTTCTATTTTTTGAATCGCAGTTTTCACATCATTTAGAGGGGTAGGCCATAGATTCTTTTTTCCGCGGCGATATTCAATATTGCAAACTAAATAGCCCTGCGTAACAAAAAAAGTTTGCATCTTGGTTAATGTCTCCAAACTTTTTTCCTGTCTCCAATACCCACCATGAATCAGAACAATTACTTGATCCTTCTCCATGACTTCAGGTTCAGCGATTTGAATAACGCAGTCTTCTTCCTTTTGATAGGGATATTTTTTCAACGTTCTCACCATCCTATTGATCGTTTTCGTATCTTAAGTAAATTGTACCATGCTTATTGGATTAAAGTGGCTTTCTCATAAAAAACTAGGTTACAGCCAAATGGACTTTTGACCATAACCTAGATGCTGAACGTTTACTTTATCCCTTTTTGTTTCTGATAAAGCCAACAAGTCGCGGCGATTGAATTTACTTTATTCTGTAAAGCATCGGTTCTTGAGGTCATAATAAAAGGTTCCTGAGTACCTACAATCATGGATGCCGTTTCAAATCCTGCGTAAAAGTGAAGTGCTTTGCTTAAAGTGTTGGCCTCTTGCAAAGAAGAACCTACAAGGATATCTGCTGCTCCAGCCACTGAGCTGTGGATTCCTTTAATGTCAGCTGCTTCTTTCGAAATCGCATTATCCAGTGAAAGCGGGCCATCAATCACACAATCTTTTATTTGTCCTCGGTTATTCATTTGGACCAGGATTGCTCCCAATGTTGTATCAGGCATTTTTTCGCTGACAGTCTCCACTGCGCTTAATAATGCGACCTTCGGGTGAGAAATACCGAACGAATGCCCCACAGAAACAGCGTTCTCAATGATATCCTTCTTCACCGATAAATTTTGCTCAATATTAATCGCGCAATCCGTTAAAAATTTTAAAGTATGGGTATGATCTTGAAAGATCGTTATTTGACTAATTCGTTTGATTCTTTCGAAACCTTCTGCTTTGTTTAGAATCGCTCCCATAAACTCGGAAGTATGCAGCAATCCCTTCATTGGAATATCCGCCTGCTGCTCCTTAACCATTTTTATTGCTAGCTTAGCAGCATGCTTCGACTTTGGTTCATTGATGATATCAAAGTTGGCAGATTCTATTCCTCTTTTTTTCAAAAGCTCTTGAATACGACTTTCGTTCCCGATTAAAGTAAAAGTTGCGATTCCCTCTTTTGTTGCTCGATCTGCCAATAAAACCTCTTCCTCATCTGCCATCGCAATGACGATTTTTAACGGATCTAGTTCTCGTATTTTTGCATGCAGTTCCTTGAATGTTTTTATTTGCATCGTATCACCTGCCTTATTTATACTCTTTTACTTCAATATCACCTGAATAAGCCGGTATACATACGGCGCTTAATGCGTCAAGCTCATCAATATCCGGTTTAACAAAAATCGGAGCCATCCACCAAACATGTTTCTTAACAAAATCGACAAAGCGTTCAGAATTTGCTAATCCTCCAGTGATACCAATCGCATCAGGCTGCTCCCCCATTGCGGCGGCCGCTGCACCGATAGCTTTAGATACTTGAAAGGCCATTGCCTCAAAAACCTCTTGCGCTTGAGTGTCTCCCTTCATTATCCTTCTTTCAATTTCTTCTCCATTGTTTGTACCTAGATGAGCCATTAAACCGCCACCGCCATTTAACATATAGTCTAATTCATCATTGGTATATTTCTCTGACTGAATCATTTTTTTCCAATCTGCTGCTGGAAGTGTCCCACTACGATCCATTCCAAATGGCGCATCCCCATCTAAGCCATTTGTAATATCGATTACTTTGCCTTTTTTATGGGTTCCACAGGAGATACCCGATCCGAGATGGGTAATGACGATATTGATTTCCTCATACTTCTTATCCATCTTGGAAGCAATAAATCTGCCGAAAGCTTTATGACTTAACGCTTGAAAATAACTGTGACGAGCGATTTGTGGAAGTCCTGTATAGCGGGCAATCGGAATCATTTCATCTACACAAGGAGGGTCTGCAATCAGAGCCATTTTCCCATTTTCCTTCGCAAAATCCAAGGCAATCCCACAACCTAAATTGCATACATGCTGCCCATAATCTCCCGATCTCGCATCAGCTACCATCGCTTCATTCACTTCGTAGACGCCAGATTCCAGTGGCTTTACTGACGGCCCCCGAGAAATGAATAACTCAATATCATGAATCGAGAGTTGATGATTCTTTAGAAAATCAAGAATTCCTTGTTTTCGATAATCGTACTGCTCCCAAATCCTTTTGTATCCTTCAGTCTCTTTTGCAGGATGGCGAATCGTGTCGCTTAAAATCTTTTTATTTCCAACATAAATGGCAACTTTTGTAGAAGTTCCTCCTAAGTTCATTATCAATGCTTTCATCTCAAGCAGCCAACTTTCCTATTTATTGAAAATCTGCGACTAATTCTCTAAATTCTGCTTCATTTAATGTTCGATGGAGGGCAATTCCTTTGGCCTTCACAGCCATTAACAGATCCATTTTCTTGTCTTCTTCAACAGTCAGATCATAACGTTCTAACCAAACACGCAAATTGTCTTTTCCTGATTTCTTTCCTAAATCCAAGACTGGTTCTCGGTTACCTACAAGATCCCAACGATAAGGCAGCATAACAAGAGGATCCGACTTACGTGCATTTTCCCATAAGCTAGATGGCATTCCTGTTTCCCAACCAAAAATCGCATCACCGACTACTGGTGCCGTCGGATTGATAGGTTCGCGTGCCAAACGAGCCACTGTATCCGATAAATCTTTCAATTTAGATAAGTCCAAGCCCGTGTCTTGTCCATATAATGCTTCCAATGACAAAGCTACTTGCTCAAGCTGTGCTGATCCAGCTCGTTCACCAATACCATTCACTGTAACGTGAACTGCCGAAGCACCTGCTGATAAACCAGCCAAGGAAGTAGCTGTTCCTAATCCGAAATCGTCATGGAAGTGACACTCAATCGGGGTGCCTGGAAAACGCTCAATTAATTGTGAAATTCTCAAACGTGCACCTTCTGGTGATAATGCACCAAAGGTATCAACTAATGCCAGAGAATCCATATGACCACCGCCATCAACAATTGCTTGAACAGTGTCCATCAGAAAGTCCATGCTTGCACGTGAGCCATCTGCCGGGAAGAATAGTACCTTTAAGCCCAGTTCGTGTGCCTTTGCTGTTGCCTCGATCGCTGATTTTATCGCTTTTTCCGCGCCCCATTTGATTCCTTTAGCAAGTAAATGTTCACTTCCAGGAATTTCTGCAACTACACCATCTACTCCACATTCTTTGGCTAATTCCATATCCTTTACCATATTTCGAACAAAACAATAAATATCCGCCTTCAATCCCAAACTAGTGATTTCTTTGATAGCGTCCGCATCTTCTTGAGTTACTGCTGGGGTTCCCGCTTCAATCCGATGAACACCTACTGCATCCAATTTTTTAGCAATTTCAACTTTTTCTTCTTTGGTTAAAACAATCCCTGGTTGTTGCTCACCATCACGAAGCGTCGTATCTAAAAATTGGATCTGATCAACAAATTTGAATTGATTTGTCACCTTTTCATCATAATTTGAGGGACTTACCCACCATTTTCCTTCTTCTCTAAAACCCATCTACTTTTCCTCCTTAATTCTTTATAATAGTTTTATTCTGATAACTCAATTTCAGTAGAAATCTTATTTTTCTGATATTTGTATAATTGATAAGGTAATATAACTAAAAATGGAATTTCAAAAAGCGGAATATTGATTCGACCAATAATTCCGTAGGCAGTTGTAACGATTTGCGGAATACCAGCTCGTCCAAAATAGAAAGCCAAAATCGTTAAAATGCCTACAAGTAAAATTCTTCGTGCATTATAGCTAGAATTTTTCCAAACTTTGTGAACAAGCAATTGATAACGTTCAATCATCCCATATAAGTATCCGGCTCCAGTAGATAAAACTGCTAGGTAAGCAATTGCCGTATACAACAAACGCACCGTAAAACCTGCTCCAATAATATGATTTAGACTCCATAGAGTAGGTAAATCTTCCCCTGCGACATTTGGCATCCCCGCCGCAAAAATAATATTCATGGCAATTGTTGAAATAAATACCATCAAACTCCCTAGAACCGCTGTTCCTATAGAGTGCTTTCTCGTTTTCACCTGTCCTTTGGAAGCAGGGATCACCGCATCTATAAAGGCGACCATAATGTTGATGTAGAGAACGATTTGCATGAGAACTTGTGACATTGGCGCATTCATCGTTCGATTAGCCACATAAGTACTCATCCCTTCCCAAGAAGCAGGGACACCTCGCACTGCGATATAACTAATCAAAAGGATCAATGCGATAGCAATGAAGGAAGCTGAACGTAAAACAATTTTCTGTCCAGCAAGAATCAACAGAATCACTATTCCAAAGGTCAAGAGCCCCATTGCCACAGCCGAAACCTTAAAAAATTCTGACAGTAAACGTCCTCCAGTAGCAAAGGTCAATGCAGAAATCGTAATACAAGCCAGTATTGCTGAAAATTCTTTGACATTAGCAAAAAAGAAATTGAACTTTCCAAAAACACGGTCATAAAAAGAACGGAAATCATAAAGTTCAAAGGTGCGACAGTACTCCAGCACAAGGTAGCAAATCACTCCTGCGATAGTTGTCGTAAAAAGCGGACCAATAAATACCCCTAGCCATGACTGTCCTACGAAGAAACTGACAAGCTGCGCTCCGCCTGAAAATCCCGGACCAATATAAATCCCGAACCAGACAGAGGCTAATCCAAAAGAAACGAGCAAACTTTGAAACGTGCTTTCTTTTTTTTCCATTTCGCTGCTCCTTATAAATTCAATGCCTTCTTATTCAAGATATTTGGTGGGTTCTTTCCTTCCAGTACGTCTACTGCCGTTTGTGCTACCGAAGCAAAGAGTTCTTGATTTGCTTCAGCAGAATTATAGGCGATGTGGGGAGTAAGAATCACATTCTTCATTCCCACTAATGGGTTTGATACATCCTTCATTGGTTCTTCCGCCAGTGTATCTAATCCAGCACCTCCAACTTTTCCACTTTTTAGCGCGTCGATGAGATCATTGGTAACAATCAAACCACCACGAGCAGCGTTGATCAAAATAATGCCATCCTTCATCTTTTTGAATGCTTCAGCATTGATCATACCGGCTGTATCTTTCGTTTCAGGAAGATGCAGAGAGAGGATATCTGACTGTGCATACAAGGCATCAAGTTCAACCTGTTGGACCCCATTTTCTTTGAAGACTTCTGCTGAAACATATGGATCATAGGCGATTACGGTATAACCCAAACCTTGAAAATTACGAGAAATTTGTCTTGAGATATTTCCAAAGCCAACTAATCCAACTGTTTGAGCAGATGGACGACGCATTTTCTTCCCAAGTTCTTGATTCCAGACCCCTCGTCCAACAGCATCATCAAAATGTTTTAGTTGTCTAGTTAATGCTAGGGCCAATGCTGTCGAATGAATGGCAACTTCGGATATACAATAGGTGGTTACGTTACAAATTCTGATTCCCATTTTATTTGCGGCATCCATATCAAACTCATTGACACCAATCCCGTAACGGATCATCACCTTACAGTTTGTTAACTGACCGATACTTTTTTCAGTCATTTTCGTCGCTATGTTTAAAATAGCGTCTGCATCACTATACTTTTCTATTACTTCGTCTTCACTTTGACAAGTTCCCATAACAAATTCAAACCCAGCATCCTCAACAATCTTTCGTTCAATGGCATAATCGTATCCACTAATCACCTGTGAATCCAACAGTACAACTTTCATAAAAAAGCCTCCCTTTTTTCGAAAAAGAATGATGAAATGATTCAATGAACTTTGCGCAAAGTATTTATGAATACGTTTTCAAAAACATCGTAAGGTATTTTCTTAACTTTGTAAATACCTTTTTACAAGTTAAGAAATTCACTAACAATAAATGGAATTCCTGATTTTAAAAAAATAACCTCTTCTCACTCATAACAATGACACAAAAAAGCTAACTAGATCGAGAGATATCATCTTTTCATCTCTTTGTGAAAGAACATCTCGAAAGACATTACATCCGGTAATAAAGAACAAAAAATAATTATCGTATTTCGCTTTTTTCTAGATGTTTCTTCCCGTTTATAAGGTTCGTTGACAAAGATAGTCAAACTACTTTAAAATTAAGAGTGCCTTAGAACACAAAAAAACGTAACTATCTAAATGACTACCCGATAACTAAATTTGTTAGTTTGAATAAAGGAGCTCTTCGATGTTAACATCTAATAATATTTACTTTAAGATACAAGAAGTTGCCAAAATACTTGAGGTCGTCCCAGCTACTATTAGAAATTGGGAACAAAACGGTTTTTTTACTGCTAAACGAAGTGAAAATGGCTATCGAATCTTTGACCAACATGATATCGAAATGTTGATGAAAATAAAAAATTGGTCCGTAGACATGAAAATGGGAACACAGGCCGTGAAAATGATGGTAGATTCGTACAGCTTGAACGAAACAAATCCTTCCGAAGAAAACGCCTTAACTAAAAGTTTTCTCAGTGAAAAATGGAAAGAAAGCCGCCAAGCCCAAAATAAAACAATCAAGGAGGTTGCCGACGCGGTTGGGATCTCCACTTCCTATTTATCAAAAATCGAGAATATGCAGGTAAATCCCAGTATCGAGGTATTAAAAAAAATTGCTGATTATTACGGGGAAAATGTTCTTTATTATATTTCAACTGATCCTGAAGAAACCTCACAGTTGGTAAAAAAGGAGCATCGTGTTCAAATAATAGACGAAGAAGGCGGTCTATCCATTGAAAATCTGTTAAATCAAAATAATTCTCGACTCTCTTTTATGCTTTATACACTGCAGCCTGGATCGAAACGACCAACGCTTCAGCCCCACCCGGGAAATGAAATCGTATTCGTACTGTCTGGCAAAGTGACATTTACCATAGGAGAAAACACCGTTTATTATCTAGAGGAAGGGGACTGCTTAAGTTACAGCTCAAAAGAAAATCACAGCTGGTGCAATGAAAGTCAGGAAGAAACCCAATTACTCTGGTTTTATGAAAGGCTCGCTTGATATTTGTAAAAAAAGGTCTATCTACGGTTATAACCGTTTAGATAGACCTTTTTTCCTTCAATTTATTTCGACCATTTTCTGTATGAAATATCCAAAATTTGTAGATTAATTATAATTTCTAAATTTCTATTTTTATATTAACTATTTATTGATAGAATAATTGAAAGGAATATTGGAAAGGAGAAAATTATGCGTGGAACTATTTCTTCTGATCATCGTGTTTATCACTTCGAGTCTCCCTTCTATCTGCAGGGAGAAAATGGCTTAACGATTAGTCAGCTGCGAGCGCTCTTCATCAAAAATCTATTAAATAATCCGCGAGCAAAATACGTCACTGAGAACTATGCCCTTGAAAAGGATCATCGCCGAATCAGCATTTGGCGGAAAGATGGCAAAACTCTTTCTGAAGAAGAGTTGCTAAAAATCGATACCATCGTGCCTCAAATCTTTGAAACACATTAATATTGACTTTAAAATAATAGACTATTAAAAAGCATATGCATGAAGTGTATCCTCATGCGTGTGCTTTTTTGATCAACAAAAAAGCTCGACTCCTCAAAATGAAGATAATCGAGCACTGCCAATTAATTTTCCTTTTTCAAAAGCGTCAAAAACTGTTCGCCATAGTTATCAAGTTTGCTCTTCCCTACCCCTTTAATCTGCAAGAATTCTAAGGATGTTTGAGGCCGTTTTTCCGCCAATTCTGTTAATGTTTTGTCTGAGAAAATAACGTATGGCGGTAGATTTTTTTCTTGTGCCAATTGTGAACGCAGGCTTCGTAATTTTTCAAAAAGTTCATCATCCGCCACTAATTGCTTCACTGGTGCCTGCTTACGATAGACTTCTTTTTTGCCTAGCAGCACTGAGATTCCTTGTTCAGACACAGAGAGCAATGGGTATTGCCCTTTTGATGGGACCAGATACTGTTCTGCAGTGAGGTAATCGATCAAATTAGCTACTTCCTTTTGAGAATGCTCCTTCATCAATCCATAAGTTGGTAGTTGATGAAACTTCCATTGATTGATTTTTTGATCATTTGATCCAGTCAAAACTTTGGCAACTAACGCTTTGCCGAACTTTTCCCCCATTCGCTTCACACAGGACAACACCTTTTGCGCTTCGATGGTAATATCGACCTGCTCCCGCTCATCCAGACAATTACTGCATCTGCCGCAATCCGGCTGATCTTCTCCAAAATACTTTAAAATATAACGCTGCAAACACATCTGCGTGTGGGCATACTGATTCATCTCGCGTAATTTGGTATATTCGTTTTGCTGATACGTAATTTCTGATTGGGATTGCTCAATAAAATAATGCTGAATCTGAATATCTTGAGGCGCATACAGTAAGACAGCCTCACTGGGTAAGCCATCCCTTCCGGCACGACCAGCCTCTTGATAATAAGACTCCAAATTACCAGGGATTTGTGCATGAATAACGAATCGTACATTGCTTTTATTTATTCCCATGCCAAAAGCATTTGTCGCGATCATTACTTCGATCCGATCAAATAGAAAATCTTCCTGATTCTTCAATCGCTCATCTGGAGTCAAGCCACCATGATACTTTCCTACAGCGAATTCTTGATGCTTCAATAAATGATATAAGCGATCAACTTCCTTACGAGTAGAAGCATAAATGATCCCAGATTGTCCTTTGTTCAATTTTAAATACTCTAGCAAATAGAGATCCTTTTGTTCCTTTACGACTTGAAAGGCAAGATTTTCACGAGCAAATCCTGTTTTCACTTCATTTTCTTTTGCAATATGCAGCAAACTAGAAATGTCCTCTGCTACCTGTGGTGTCGCTGTTGCAGTCAAAGCAATGACGGTTGGCTGCTGGTCAAAATTTTCGATCGTCTCTGCCAACTTTAGGTAGCTCGGCCGAAAGTCGTGTCCCCACTGTGAAATACAATGGGCTTCATCCACTGCTAACAGCTCAATGGGAACGTAACGTAATAACTCACGAAAGTCCGCTGATTCCAAACGTTCAGGCGCAACGTATAATAATTTGATCTCACCACGAGCCGCTTGCCGCAAGCGATCATTCATCTCCAAATTGGATAACGTACTATTGATAAAAGCCGCGGGAATCCCAATCTCATTCAAACTGTCTACTTGGTCCTTCATCAAGGAAATCAAGGGAGAAATGACTAAGGTCAATCCTTCCAATACCAATGCCGGTAATTGATAGCAAATGGACTTCCCACCACCAGTCGGCATGATGCCTAAGACATTTTCCTTTTGCAGAACCTTTTGAATAATTTCTTTCTGGCCGCTTCTAAATTGCGTATAGCCAAATTTTTCTGCTAATAGTTCCTTCATTCGATCCATGCTGATATCCTCTCTCTAACTGTTGGTTCTACTTAAAAAATAATATGTACTGAAAAATGAGGCGACGGAGAGTCTCTTCCGCCGCCTCAAAAAATATGCACTATCGAATGTGAAAAATCTTTTTATTTCTTCTTCGGTTCATCCTCATCCATTTTCAGAACGGCCATGAAGGCTTCCTGAGGGACTTCGACTGAGCCGATTTGTTTCATTCGTTTTTTACCTTCTTTTTGTTTCTCTAGCAATTTACGCTTACGGGAAACATCCCCACCGTAGCATTTCGCCAATACGTTTTTACGTAAAGCCTTGATATCAGTACGAGCAACAATTTTTGTTCCGATTGTCGCTTGGATAGGCACTTCGAATTGTTGACGCGGAATCAACGTTTTTAACTTATCAACGATTGCACGTCCGCGTTCTTGAGCAAATTCACGGTGAACGATAAAGCTTAAAGCATCGACTTTTTCAGCGTTTAACAGAATATCCATTTTCACTAAGCGGCTCTCGCGGTAGTCCGCCATTTCGTAATCCAATGAAGCATATCCTTTAGTGCTTGATTTTAATTTATCAAAGAAATCAAAAACGATTTCTGACAGCGGAATATTGTAGACTACATTTACCCGATAATCATCCAAGTAATCCATCGTGATAAACTCTCCACGTTTACGCTGCGAAAGCTCCATTACCGCACCCACGTAGTCATTTGGAACCATGATATTTGCCTTAACAAAAGGTTCTTCCACGTTTTGAATTTTAGATGGATCTGGAAAGTCAGACGGGTTATCTACCACTAATTGTGTGCCATCTGTTAGGTTTACGTGATAAATAACTGATGGAGCAGTTGTAATCAATTCCAAATTGAATTCACGTTCCAAACGCTCCTGCACAACATCCATGTGCAACAAACCTAAGAAACCGCAACGGAAGCCGAAGCCTAAAGCTTGAGAAGTCTCTGGTTCAAATTGCAACGCCGCATCATTTAATTGTAATTTTTCCAGTGCTTCCCGTAAATCATTGTAGCGAGATGTATCGATTGGGTACAATCCGCAGAATACCATCGGGTTCATTTTGCGATACCCATCAAGGGCTTTTTCCGCTGGATTATTGGCAAGAGTCACTGTATCCCCGACACGAGTATCTTGAACAGATTTGATGCTGGCAGTAATATAGCCAACATCCCCCACCATTAAGTAATCGCGCTGGACTGCTTTTGGTGAGAAAACCCCTACTTCGGTTACGTCGAAAGTTTTTCCGTTACTCATCAATTGAATTTTGTCACCCGGTCGAACAATACCGTCAGTGATCCGAACATTCAAAACGACACCACGATAACTGTCGTAGACCGAGTCAAAGATCAAGGCTTTAAGTGGTGCTTCTAAATCACCGCTTGGTGCAGGAACATTTGTTACGATTTGTTCTAAAATTTCGCTGATACCAATTCCCGTTTTCGCGCTGGCTAAAACAGCATCTTCGGCATCAATACCGATTACGTCCTCGATTTCTTTGCGCACGCGTTCTGGGTCAGCGGCTGGAAGGTCGATTTTGTTGATAACAGGCAAAATCTCCAGATCATTATCTAAAGCTAAATAAACATTTGCTAGTGTTTGTGCTTCGATTCCTTGCGCAGCATCAACAACTAAAACGGCTCCTTCACAGGCAGCTAAGCTTCGCGATACTTCATAAGTAAAATCGACGTGTCCTGGTGTGTCGATCAAATGGAAAATATAGGTTTGTCCATCATTAGCTGTATAATGCAACTCAACAGCATTTAACTTAATCGTAATTCCCCGCTCACGTTCAAGATCCATTGAGTCTAACAACTGCTCTTGCATTTCACGGGAACTTACAGTATTGGTTTGTTCTAAGATTCGGTCAGCCAGCGTAGATTTGCCGTGATCGATATGGGCAATGATCGAAAAGTTTCGAATCATTTCTTGGCGTTTCTTCATTTCTTCTATATTCATCAAAGTTCCTCATTTCTTTTAATCAGCACTGTCAATTATACCAACGTTTCTAGTAGAAAAAAAGTCTTTTCCCCTATTTCTCAAAGTCGGTAAGAGAAAAATAATCCTGCTTTTGCTATACTTAGGATGTAATCCAAAATCAGCATTCAATTCTACTTCATGCTTTAGCATGCTAGTAGAATGACATACGTGATGAATATCAGATTTATTTTTCCTCAGAAAAATAATTACATTAATAGGAACTAGGATTTCAGTTCTACTTCATGCTTTAGCATGTTAGTAGAATGACATACGTGGTGAACATCAGATTTATTTTTCCTCAGAAAAATAATTACATTAATAGGAACTAGGATTTCAGTTCTACTTCATGCTTTAGCATGCTAGTAGAATGACATACGTGGTGAATATCAGATTTATTTTTCCTCAGAAAAATAATTACATTAATAGGAACTAGGATTTCAGTTCTACTTCATGCTTTAGCATGCTAGTAGAATGACATACGTGGTGAATATCAAATTTATTTTTCCTCAGAAAAATAATTACATTAATAGGAACTAGGATTTCAGTTCTACTTCATGCTTTAGCATGCTAGTAGAATGACATACGTGGTGAACATCAGATTTATTTTTCCTCAGAAAAATAATTACATTAATAGGAACTAGGAGATGAAAGAATGGATAGTGACTTTAAGAAAAACTTAGTCTTGAAGCCAGTTGGTGAAGAACATTTAGCGCAGTACGATGAATTACTCAGCTATGTTTTTCAAGTAACCGAAAGTGATATTGAAAACAGCGGCTATGAAAATAAACGGGAAATGGTTCGAGCGAAGAAGCCTGTATTGGAACAATCAAAGGTTTTTGGCTGGTTCCACGATGAAAACTTGATTTCTCAGATCGCTATTTATCCCTGTGAAGTTAATATTCACGGAAAATTGTTTCAAATGGGTGGCGTGACTGGGGTCGGGACGTATCCTGAATATGCCAATCATGGATTGATGAAGGATTTGATCGAAAAGGCCTTGATCCAAATGCGGGAAGACCGCCAATGGATCTCCTACTTGTATCCATACAATATTCCCTATTACCGTCGCAAGGGCTGGGAAATTATGTCGGACAAACTCAGCTTCAAAATCAAGGATACTCAATTACCGAAACAAGTCGATCTGCCAGGTATCGTTGAACGCAAGGAAGTCAATGATCCAGATGTTTATCAGGTGTACCACGAGTTTGCTTTAAACAACCACGGGGCAATGATTCGCAAAGAGCTTAACTGGGAAAAATATTGGCGTTTCGAAAATGAGGAAGAACGGATCGCTGCGATTTATTATGATGCGGATAAAAAACCGACAGGGGTACTTTTTTACTGGATCTCAGATGAAGTTTTCCATATTAAAGAAATGTTTTATTTGAATCAAGAAGCACGAAACGGTCTGTGGAATTTTATCAGCGCTCACTTCTCCATGGTCTACTGGGTAAAGGGAGATATTTTCAAAAATGAACCTCTCTCCTTCTTACTCGATGATAGCGAAATAACAGAAACGATTGCACCTTTCTTCATGGCGCGAATTGTTGATGTGAAGGAATTCTTGTTGGAATATCCTTTTGAAAAACCAGTAGAGCCCTTCTATTTTGTCGTCGATGATCCGATTGCGGAATGGAACAATGGGGTATTCGCTCTTAGCTGGGATGAGGATGGCAAATTGCATCTTTCAAATGAACCGAAAGGCAAGCGAGTTCGTTTGAACATTCAAACATTAACTTGCATGCTGATGAATTACCGTCGTGCTGCTTACCTTGCACGGATCGAACGGCTGGATGCCGACAAAAAGGCGATTGAATTATTAGAATCAACAATACCAGATATGGAGGCTTATTTTAGTGACTACTTCTAAACATATTTATTTTGCTGCACCTTTATTTGCGCAAAGTGACCTATTTTATAATCAATATTTAGTTAAAAAAATCCGAGAGCTTGATGACAACCTGACCATTTATTTGCCACAAGAAAACGAAGGAATCAATGACAAATCGGCTTATGCGGACAGCAAAATGATCGCTCTAGCTGATACTGATGAAGTATTAAAAAGTGATCTGATGGTGGCGTTATTAGATGGCTTAACAATTGATGCGGGTGTCGCTTCAGAAATTGGTGTCGCTTATACAAAAGGAATTCCTGTGATTGCTTTATATACGGATTCTCGGCAACAAGGCGCGGACAATCAGCAAAAAATTGACGCGCTAAGAACGCCAGCAGAGAATCAATTTCATTATTTAAATCTCTATACAGTGGGCTTGATTAAATTAAACGGTACAATCGTTAGCAACGAAGAGGCTCTATTAGAAGCCATCAAATCTTATTTAGAAGGTAGTGATTTCCGTGACTTATAAAAAATATCGGCTGGCTTTATTAATATTCGGTACCCTTTGTCTTATTTATAATATTTTTGAATTTGTTATTGGTAAATACTCCACGAAACAAGGAGTCATTTTTGTCATTGAATGTTTAGCAGGGATTGCACTGATCTTTTTACCTGAAATAATAGAAAAGCTTTTTAAAATTGTTTTACCTGAGAAAATCATTTATTTCTATTGGTTCTTTTTAGTGATCTCGGTCTTTCTAGGAACATCGCTGCACATGATTTCCATCATTTCTTTCTGGGATAAAATTTTGCATACGGTTAGTCCAATGGTCTTAACCGCGATGGGCTATGGACTGCTGGGTTTCTTTATGAAGGATGCGGACATCAGTAAAACTTCTCCTTGGTTGTTCTTGCTGTTTGGTTTTGCCTTTGCCGGTGTTTGTGGCGTCTTCTGGGAGTTTTGGGAATTTCTCTGCGATACTGTAGCTGACATGAATCTTCAGCGGTACGCAACTTCTGCAGGCGAACTATTGGTTGGCCGAGCTGCTTTGATGGATACGATGGGGGATCTTTTAACCAATACGATTGGTGCGGTTCTCATGGGTATCTATGCGAGGATTCAAAGTCGCGGCAAGGCGGCTTATTTTGAAGAATATCGCTTAAAGAAAATTAGTAAATAAAAAGGTTCAAAACCGAGCACTATCGGTTTTGAACCTTTTCTACTTTTCATCTGGATGAACGTTCTCTTTCATCGTATAGGAATCTAGCACTATTTTGATAATTCCAGTTCGTTTGAGCATGCTCTCTGGAATCTCGTCGAAAGCTGCTCCCTTTGCGGCATGATCCATTAAAACATGCAAGGCTTTTCTTTTCTCTTCCAAATCCTCCACTATTTCTGCTTTACCAAAGCCTATCAAGCTTTGATAAGCATAGGAATAGGTCGCTGCATTCATGGTTCCTTCCACAAGGCTATGATTCCCATCAAGCTCAACAGCTACTCTGGGGTCATTCTTAATCATCGACACCTTTTTCCCTTCAGTAGCACCATGAACAAAAAGTGTTAGTTGATCGTCCTCCCACTCATAACCATAGTTAACCGGTACAACATATGGATAGTCCTCTCCGTTCAACGCAATTCGCACAACCTGCGCTTCTTCTACTAAATTTTGGATTGAAGTCCTATCGGTTACTTGTCTTTTTTTTCTGCGCATAATCAGCCCTCCACCTTTTCCATTTCTTTAGTCTAATCATAATAGATTAGAAAATAAAAAGAAATCTTTTTTTTAGTTAAAAAAACTGAAAATTGATAGACTGGGGTTTGTCTTTTTTAGTAGGAAAAACCTTTTCTAATCAACGATTTTCCTCTTTTTTTGTGTGATTTTTTGTACTAAAATAGCTACTGTAATTATTTGAAAATTTGCTGAAAATGAAAGGCGTGTCGATTTTGATTGAAACTGTCGTATTTGATATCGATGATACTATTTACGATCAACAAGAACCATTTCGCAAGGCGGTCCAAAAATTATTTCCTTTAGTAAGTGATGAGGATATGCTTCCCCTTTACACTCGTTTCCGTGTACACAGTGACGCAAACTTTAACAAGGTTATCACACAAGAATGGTCACTGGAATATATGCGGTCTCATCGAATTAGCCAATCCCTGAAAGATTTGGATTATCCTCATATTACAGAGGAGGAAGCACTTATGTTCCAAGAAGTCTATGAAGCTGAACTTGACGCGATTACCATGCATCAAGAAGTGGAAAAAACTCTCGATTATTTGAAAAATAAAAAAGTCCCCATCAGCATCATTACGAATGGCCCAACGGATCATCAATACAAAAAGATTTTACAGCTAGGACTATTAAATTGGGTAAACGAAGACAATATCATCATTTCTCAAGCGACGGGTTACGAAAAACCTGACGTGGAAATATTTGAGTTAGGGAAAAAACAATTTGACTTAAACCCTGAATGCTCTTTATATGTGGGGGATAATTTTAATAACGATGTCATTGGATCAAAGCGTGCGGGTTGGCAATCTCTTTGGCTAAACCATCGCAACCGCCAATTACCAAAGGGAACATCGCAAATTCACGATATTGAATTAACTTCTTTCGATCAATTGTTACCAACATTCCAACACATTTTTGCATAGAAAAAGGCACGGATGATTTCCGTGCCTTCATTTAACTTAAGTAAAGCGATTGACTACCCATTCTTTGATAAGTTTTTTCAAAGTCCTGTCGGTCAACAATTCGATTTTTATAACCATAGGGATCATTCACGTACACATGATCTTCATCTACTCCGGTAACAACAACCGCATGACATAAAGGGGAAACACGCACCTCACCGCTAATCGTCTGCCATGTCATAAAGTCACTGGCTGTTGGTACCTCAAAGTCAACTGTTGTGACTACCCAAACAGGAGTGCCCGCTTGAATAAGGTTTACTAATTCAGAAAAAGACGTGTCACTGCTAGCAACAACTTCCTGATTCGTTCCAACGATTTCCTCTGCTACTTGAGCAATTGGTTCCACCGCTACACCCATTGCGTCGTAGCCTTCATAGATATTTCCCACAAACCCTTCGTGAGGATTGCCTCGAATGTCTTCTGCTTCATTTTCATAGACAGGGACATAGTTCAACAAGTCTGCCAGTTCGTTCTTATCCGTATCGTAATCGTAAAAATTCAACAACATGGATAATGCTGTGATTTCACAGCCATTTTCCAAAGGAATACTGCCTGTATTTTGGTTTTCTAAAGGAACGTCGATCAATGATTTGGTCGTACTTTGATTATCAGCAAGTAAAATTTCTGATGGCGCTGTCTTTTGTACGTCGCTACTGTCTGCTTGTGATTGCTTATCCTGATAAAAGAAGAACAAGCATCCAGACAGAAGAATACATAGAAGGCATATCCATTTAAATAAGCGTTTGATCTTACTCACCTCACTCTTTTATTTCTCTTGAAGTAAGTATCTCGAAACGAGCTTAAATGAAACTAAAAAAAGTTGTCAAAAACCATTCCTAGTTTTTGACAACTTTTTTATTGATGATCTTCATCGTATTCCATCTTACGGTATTTTTCCATCTTTTTACTGAACAATACACCGTTTGAAGGTGGCGTGTAAGTGATCGCATTGGCCCCCGCTTCAATCGTTGCTTCGATCGTTTCCTCATCTGGACCACCAGTCGCAATAATTGGCAGTTCTGGATAAGTTTTTCTGAAATGCTTAACAGCTTCTACAGTACCTTTACCAGCGCTGATATTAATAATCTCCACCCCAGCAGCAAGCTTTTCTTCAATTTTAGAATACTTTGAAGTGACCGTAGCGATTACCGGAACATCCACAACGTCATAAATTGCTTGAATCGTTTCCACCGGTGTCGGTCCATTGACTACCACACCTAAGCTTCCTTGTGATTCCGCAAACATTCCCATGTAGGCGGAGCGTGCTCCATGAGTCAGTCCACCCGCAACACCAGAAAACACGGGGATATCCGCTGCTTCAATAATACTTTTCGTTATTGCTGGATGCGGCGTAAAAGGATAAACAGCAATTACTGCATCCGCATCCGTGTTTCGAATAATCGCGATATCTGTCGTAAAAATGATCGAACGAATCAATTTGCCAAAGATACTGATCCCTGACGCATTTTTAATTACTTTCGGTACACGAACGATATCTTGACGTAATTCAGTCATAATTTCAGGTACATATTTATCTGCCATTCAAACTCATCTCCCAATCAACTTCATAAGTTAATTTTACTATGAATGATCGTACTGCTCCAAGTTATATGTTTCGATGACACTGATAATCTTACTCGCATAATCTGGATCGGTCGCATAGCCGGCAGATTGAAGCGCCTGAGCGGCTTGGCGATAATCCGTAGCCGTCAGTACACCGGCATAAAGTTTGGGATCCCAATTCGTTCCGTTAACAAAAAGCATCGTATGATCATCTAAGGATTCATTCCAAGAATTATACACCTTGAATTCTCCTTGAATGGTGATCCATTGCTCATTCACATATTCTTTTGTTTCTAAACTGACTTTTGGTTGATTCCCTGATGCTTTGATCCCAAAAAGATTTTTATATTGACTGGCAAGCTGAGATTGCCCCCAATTGGACTCTAGAATGGCTTGACCTAAAATAATACTAGGCAAAACACCATATCCCTGCTGCAGCTCTTTCGCATGTGGGACCAACTGATCAATGAAATCCTGACGGGACAAAGTTTCTTCCTGTTGCTCTTTCTCAACCCCAAAATCAGATAATGTATGTAAAGAAAAAACGAAAGCTAACCCAATAACTAAGATTCCCGCAAAAATTAGCGGGATCGAAGTTTTGGTCTTTCGTTTTTTGTAGGTTTTTTTAGGCATAGTAGCTCCTTACTTGGCTGACAACTGTTTCAAAAACTCTTCCAAAGTTAGGTCGTGCTTAGTGATATACTCTGCATTTTCCTTACCAACATAGCGAATATGCCAAGGTTCATAAGTAATGCCGGTAATATCTTGCCGATCCTTTGGATAACGAATGATAAAACCATATTTTGGTGCATTTTCAGCGATCCATTTAGCTCCTGGCTGATCCCCATAGGAAGCATCCAGTACCTGTGTTTGATAGGTATTGTACCAATCTTGATCAACGATATCGACAGCCAGTCCTGTATGATGCTCACTATAGCCAGGTTCTGTGATGGTTTCCTTAGTTTTAGCAATTGCCTCTTCTTCGGTCATTCCATTTCCACTCACTAAGCCATTCACATTCGTATCAAATACTTCTTTTTGAGATTCTACCGATCGGAAAGCAGAGATAATGACTAAGGGAAAACCAGCTTTCGTTGCAGCTTCGGAAAAGTCTTCGTAATCTGCGGCGATCCGACTGTCGACTTGATGACTATTATCTGACAGTGTAGCTAACTGACTTTCAGCGACTTCATTTTCAATTTTGTTTTTAGGACCTACCAAGACAAGATTCCAGTCCTTTGCATTCGAATCAGGCAATGCTTTTTGCACAGCATTTTTCTTTTTTGACGATGTCGTCTTTTTTTCGAATGAGTAAGTCGTGGCTGTCGCTTTTTTCGCATCCGTTTCTGCAGGTGCACTATAAAAAAGCGAATAGGCGGTCATTCCAAACATAATAATGACTGAAAGTAGTCCTACTGTTTTTTTCAATGTAAAAATCCTCTCGTTAATCGTCCAATGACGTATAGGTTTCCGTTAAGTTCTCATTGACCCAATCCAGCAGTGCGGTTTTCTTATGTGCACTGGCAATTTGATTTTGAATATGAGCGGGTAAACGAAAGCTTAGTATATCACTATAACCCCAATTATCATAATCAATCGTTACGCGCAAGTCGATAAAATCATGGTTCTCTTCTTCATTTTTATTTTTAAACGGAATCATCTCCACTTGGGCTAATCCGCTGGCAATCCATTTCTGTGCAACGATCGTTTTCATTTCACGATATTCTGCAACTGCAGTTGGACGTTTTTCGGGGAACAAAAAGGTTTGTCGAATGACCTTTTGACTTAACATCCATTCGTAATCACTAAAAAGATTTTTAATCTTTTGATTCGCCTCGGGAGATAGATTATTCTGTCCCGCTTTCCATTGCTGCCATTGAACCTCATTGACGCCTAAATAATCCTGATAAAAATCTTGTTCGCTATGAAATTGTTCAAAAATTGCACTCATCACTAAATCCAAATAAATTTGATTCACGAAAAATCCCTCCTCTCTTATTCTACTGAATTTTTAGAAAAAATACAGTCCTTTGGCAAATGGATTGAAATATTTTAATATTTACTGCTATACTTTGAACAAAGCTTGACGCTTATTTCGATTTTTTTTAATTTTCAATAAAACCGAAATTAAAAGCTCAAAGCTCAAACGAATACTAGGAGGAGCATTATGACTGACTTACAATGGGGAATCATTGGACTTGGCGGCATCGCTCATGATTTCGCTGAAAACTTTAACCAAACGACCAGTAAATTAACTGCCTGTGCCTCACGTACTTTAGAAAAAGCCGAAGAATTTGCGAAACAATACGATTTGCCTAAAGCTTATGGCAGCTACGAAGAATTGTTAGCAGATGATGATATTTCTATTATATATATCGCGGTACCAAATCGCCAACATTATCAACACATTATACAAGCTCTGAAAGCGAAGAAGCATGTCCTTTGTGAGAAAGCGATCACCATGAATTTACAGGAATTACAAGAAGCCATCGAATTGGCTGAACAACAGCACGTGATCTTAGCGGAAGCGATGACCATCTTTAACATGCCCTTATATCAAGAGCTTCACGCATTGATGGATAGTGGACGATTAGGGAAACTAAAAATGATCCAAGCCCCCTTTGGCAGCTACAAAGAACCAGACCCCACCAATCGTTTCTTCAATCCCGATTTGGCTGGCGGCGCGTTGCTGGATATCGGCACCTACGCTGTATCCTTTGCTCGCTGGTTCTTATCAGAACAACCAGAGGTGATCGCTTCAACGATGATTCCCTTTTCAACAGGAGTGGACGAACAATCCGTGACGATCCTGCAAAACCAAAAAAATGAGTTAGCGACAATTAGCCTGACCTTCCAAGCGAAAATGCCTAAAAAAGGGATTGTTGCTTTTGAAAATGCCTATTTAACCGTGAATGAATATCCACGAGCTGATAAGGCAGAGCTCGTTTTTAATGACGGAACAAAAGAATTGATTGAATCTGGCTTTACAGGAAATGCCATGAACTACGAAATTGAAAACATGGTAAACATGATCAACGGTGATCTTCCGAATAAATCCCTCTTCTTTACGAAGGATGTTATCGATATTTTGGATCAGATGCAGCAAAAGTGGCAGCAAAAATAATTTTCTTCCAACAAAAGGTATTGCTTAGACGATGCCTTTTGTTTTTTTGTCAAACTTCCGCTAAACTATTCTATATAAAGAGAAGAAAGAGGGATAAAACGTGCAAATTGGTCGCTTTCGTTTAGGTATGCGAACGATAAAAACTGCTTTAGCGGTTATGCTGTGTATTCTTTTGTTCCATGTGACCGACCGCGGATCACCATTGATCGCTGCTTTGGCCGCGGTTTTCTCCTTGCGACAGGATTTGACTACAAGCATTTCCTTCGGTCGTTCGCGGGTACTAGGAAATTCACTCGGCGGTTTATTGGCATTGATTTTTTATTATGTCCAAGCTTTTTTTAAAAATGATTTTTATGTTGAATTATTTTTACTCCCCCTACTGGTGATTTTAGTCATCGTAATCTCGGATGGGCTCAATAATAATTCAGGAATTATTTCAGCGATCGCTACGATGCTTCTGATTGCTTTGAGTATTCCTCAAGGAGAATCGTTTATCTATGCGTTGAATCGTGTATTAGATACTTTTATTGGAACGATCATTGGGATCTCTCTAAACGGAGCGATCACACCTCAAACAGATGAAAAGGAAAAACAAATCAAAGAAGACCTCGTGGAGCTGAGAAAGAAAGAAGCCGATTTAAATAAGATGCTCTATGACGTTCGCAAACAAATAAAAGATCAGTCTCAACAAAAATGAGACTGATCTTTTATTATACTAGTCATTTGCCTTCAATGCTTCGATCATATCGATTTTCTTTAATCGGAAGTACATGATTACGCCTACCACTAATGTGAAAAATAGTGTAATCAAACTCGCGTAAATGTAACTCAACGGTTGAATGTCCGGCGAAAACATCGTCATGTCCAATTCAACTGTCTGCAAAATATAGCCATGTTCGATTTTTCCCAGCAATGAGCCAAAAACAATCCCCATGAACGTCAGCAAAATATTTTCACGATAAACGTACCGAACAACTTCATTATCGTAAAATCCCAAGACCTTGATCGTCGATAATTCACGAATACGCTCTGAAACATTGATATTCGTCAAATTATAGAGAACGATAAATGCCAATAACCCGGCTGATACAATCAATACCCACATGATGATATTTAGACTTTTCACTGTATCCTTCAGCGTATCACGAGATTTGGACATGAAGCTTACATTGGCGATTTCTGAACGCTCCATTAACTTCTTCGCCATCTGGTCTTCTTCCTGTTGACCAGGATTTTTAGTAAACAATAAAAGATCCGTATTATATACCGGCTTCTTGGCAAAAACTTTTTCATAATACGTTGGTGTCATATAAATAAAGTGTCCCACATAGTTTTCGGCTATCGCAGCTACTTTCACCGTATATTCTTTTCCCGCAATAGATTGAATCGTTAAAGTAGTCCCCTTTTTTATCTCAAACAGTTTGGCAAGCTTCTCATTAATAATGACTCCATTGTCTGTAAGGGCGTCGTTCTTTCCCGTTTTTCGTTCCCTAAAAGACACAAAATTTGAAAGCTGCTGCTTTTCTTTAGGGACGGATAGACTGATTTCTTGTTTTGAGACACCCTCTTTTTGCGCAGTAAACGTTTCTAATGAAACAAATAGATGATCTTGAAAATCAGAGAAAGTTTCTAGCTGTTTGACATAACTCTGTTCTTCTGATGCTGAAGGTTCCTCTTTAAAGACCGTGGTCCCTTGATAATGCCACAGCTTGTCAAATTGCAGTGTAACAATATCGCCGATTGAATCCCGTAAACCAAATCCCGTAATAATCATCGACATACAGCCAGCAATTCCTATTACGGTCATGAGCATTCGCTGCTTATAACGAAATAAATTACGTAAAGTAACCTTTTGACTAAAGGAGAGTCGACGCCAAATGAATTTTACACGCTCTAAAAAGATTCTTTTCCCCTTTTTAGGCGCTTTGGGCTGCATTAAAATTGCAGGAGTGGCCTTCAAATCATATCGTAAAACGATCCATGCCGATCCTACTGAACAAGCCAAAGCGACGGCAAAAGCAATCAATGTATACTCTAAGTACCAGGGGGTTACTACATTTTCCAAATTGTACAGCTGCCCATAGGCATTAAAGATAATTTTCGGCAATACATAAAAACCGATCCCCAGTCCTAACAGTGTACCCAATCCTCCAGCCAACAAAGCATAAAGCAGATATTTTTCTGCGATTTCTCCGTTTCGGTACCCTAACGCCTTAAATGTCCCCAATTCATTTCGCTTTTCCTCTACCATTCTAGTCATTGTCGTCAGTGTGACCAAAGCAGCAATTAAAAAGAAGATCCAAGGAAATACCGAAGCTAACGATGAAATGCGCTGGGCATTGTCTTCATATTCGCTATATCCCGGATTATCAGAACGAGCAAATAGATGGTACTCAGGTGCAGGCAAGGAGTCGATTCTTTGCTGTTGTTTCTCCAGCGTGTCCAACTGCTTTGGCAGCTCAGGATTTATTCTGGTCAATACCAAGACTTGTTCCGGTGATAGCTCCTCTATGTTAATGCCTGTTTGTGTTTGAAAGTTTTCCTTTTCTTGATCTAACAGCTTTTGCTGCTGGTTCTTTCTCTCCTTCAAACTAGATGTGGCAATTGGTTTCAGCTGCTCTTTTAATCTCTTTTGTTCTGATTTGAATCGCTTCTCATACTGCTTTGAGTAAGCCGATTGATTTTTTAGATCCGTAAAGGCGACTAGCGCTTCTGAGAATACTGGTTGAGTAAAGTTTTCTGGCAAAATAAAGGCAAAACAATCGATCGACCCTTTTCCGACTGTTGTGTTTCCACGTGAGATATTCTCAATAAACTCTGGACTTTTAACAAAACCGACAACAGTATATTCCTGTCGTTTAAAGGCGTTAGATGGATCATCTGCAGAAAGATTGAATGTCTTATTAAGCTCGTAGCCTTTTTCTTTCGCAAAATCATCTAATACAATTTCATCTGCTTTTCTAGGTAAACGGCCTTCTGTCACTACTAAACGATTCAACGTTTGCTTAGAGTCATAGCTAAAAATTCGAAAAACCTGGTTTTCTTGGCTGAGATTAATATCTTGAAAATAACGCCCCTCTATGGTCGTGCCTTTTATTCCTTGTAATAAATTAATATCCTTATCTGTCAATCCCATTGAAGAGACGATACGTGTATCGGCCAAGTTCTGCTTTTTATAATAGTTAGCGGCTGTCTTCAGCATGTCTGGCCCTGTAGCACGTAGCCCAACATAAAAAGCGACACCTAAGAAAATAATCCCTAAAATTGAAAAAAAACGCGTTTTAGATTGTCCAATCTCACGCCAATTGGAACGTCGTATCGCTTTCCTCATAATCATCACCTCTTACCACTGAATATCTTCAATCGACTGAGGCTGTTCATTCAGTTCTTCACTTCGAACCCTAGCGTCATTGATTCGAATCACTCGATCAGCCATTGGTGCGATTGCCGAATTATGTGTGATGATTACGACCGTTGTACCGTTTTCACGTGCAGTATCCTGCAATATTTTCAAAATTTGCTTCCCAGTTTCAAAATCCAATGCGCCGGTTGGTTCATCACATAAAAGTAGTTTTGGTCTTTTGGCTAGTGCTCGAGCAATTGTAACCCGTTGTTGTTCCCCACCAGATAATTGGGCAGGAAAGTTATCCATCCGTTCTCCCAAGCCCACAGATCGTAGCACAGCTTCAGGCTCCATCGCGTCGGCTACGATTTGAGAAGCTAGTTCAACGTTTTCTTTTGCTGTTAAATTGGGAACCAAATTATAAAATTGAAAAACAAAACCAACATCATTTCGGCGGTAAGTGGTTAATTCCTTATCACTGAAAGCCGCAATATTTGTGCCATCTACCACCACTTTTCCCTCATCACAGCTATCCATGCCGCCTAAAATATTTAACACCGTAGACTTCCCTGCACCACTTGGTCCGAGAATCACCGCTACTTCGCCTTTTTCAATTGAAAAATTGATTTTCTCATTTGCTTTAATAACTGTTTCACCCATTTTATAATGTTTGCTCTCATCAATTACATCTATATAAGCCATTCTATCTCCCCTTACTGACAAAGCTGATTGAAAAACTTTTTTCTTTTTAGTTTAACATAGCGAGAAAAAAAGCCAACGATAGATATCGTCAGCCTCTTAAATTTTTTAGTGATTGAAAATGACAGTTTTTGAATAGATAATAGAGAAAAGGAGGCGTCAACATGAAGGAATGTATCGAATGCTATTCAGCGAATAATCGTGCAACACCGATACTCGGAAAAAGAGAATGCTTAGAAAAACATGAACAGTATATTTGTGGTACTTGCGGCAGGTGTATTTGTCTGCAAAAGGACCCGAAGCGTCAATTACGCAGAATAGATTTTCCATTTAAAAGTCTAGAGATTGCAAAATTGTATTTACGAGCGGCTGATTATCTGCAGCAAGCTCCTTGTGGAATTTACGAAGTGATCAGTGAATCCAAACGAAAATCCTATAAAATCTTTTTAGATGATGAGAGCTACACCACCTATTTAGCCAACCATAAGAAAAAATATACCGAGAATAAGCAGGCGCTCTATCGCCAAACTCACTTTAAAGCATTTTCCGGTACTGAAATAAGAAGACTGACCCAACAAGAAATCGATAGGTATTTAGCGGAAGAATAATTCTTTTTTGTAAGCTGTCCTTGAAAAATCCTAATATCTTGAGTGACTAAGAAGCTAGATTTATTTATCATTCTTCTTCGGCTAGAGGAAAAGCAGCGTTTAGCTGTTTTAAATCCGCATAATCTACGTCTCTAAGCTCATAGCCGGTGTGAAAAAGTCTCTGTCCTTCAACTGAGACACATGGAATCAAACGATCTTCGAAAGTCCCTTGTGAGAACCACTCTGAGGCTAATTCAAAGAAACCACCCTCTGGATTTGCTTGCTTCATTGTTCCCGATTTGCTGATAATAAATGGGTGAATATCAATATAGCCATAGTTTGGATGATAAAGCTCTGCACGCACTGGTCGTTGATCCATTATTTGTTCATATCCTAAATCAATCAACTTTTGCACTAGCAGCTCCTCTTGGTCAGCATCAAAATCAACATCTATGTCTCTATGGGGCCTTGTTTGTTTACCAATAAGTACATCAATGCCCCATTCCCCTTCGATCCAGTAACGAATACCCATCTCGTTTAACAAATCAACAATCATAAGAAAACTGTCTTTGTCTGCGATAGAAAGCTCTTCTTTATCCGATGCCATTTTTTCCCTCCTACTTTTTTCTCAAGCAACTTTAACATGCTGAATAGAATGCTGCCATTAAAGCTTGATTTTCCGGTGTAGATGCATTGAAAAATTCTGGATGCCATTGCACCCCGTTAACAAATGCTGCCTCTTTTAACGAAATTCCTTCAATCACCCCATCTGTCGAAACGGCGGTGACTTCAAGGCCTTCGCCTAAATCTTTGATTGCTTGATGATGATAGCTGTTTACGCCCAACCTTGACCGTTGCCAGATGCGATGAAGCATCCCGCCCTCAATTAGAGATACTTTGTGTTGCTCCCTCGCATAAGGAACAACCATCTGATGATTAACAACTGTCGGATGGTCATTCGTCAAGTCCTGATAAAGCGTCCCTCCGAATAAAACATTTAACAACTGAGCGCCTCGACAAATTGCTAAAATTGGCTTCTTTTTAGCTATGGCTTCTTTCATAAGGAAACACTCCATTTCATCACGACGAAAAGATTGTTCTCCACAGACAGCTTGTTTTTTCTCTCCATAAAGACTTGGGTCTATATCCTGCCCACCTGTAAAAAGAAAGCCGTCGCAAATAGTAAAAAAAGAAGCTAAAGTTTCTTTATCTATTGTCAGCGGTAAAATCAACGGAATGCCACCATTTTTTTCGACTAGCTCTAGATAACCTGGCAGCATCCAAATACTTTTTCTTTCATTATCATATAAAGGCATTATACCAATCGTTGGTTTCATAGGCTCCTCCTACTAAGTTCTTCACTCTAACTAATAACTTTTGATGAAAATTTTACCAGATTAACAATGAAAGAACAAAAAAAACTCGGCCAAAATGACCGAGTAAAGTGACCAAGTTTATATGAATGAATTAAGCGTGATAGCGTTCAACACCATCAAGGTACGTAGCGACTAAGTCCATAGTAGGTTCTAATACGATGAAGTCAGCTGCGCGTCCTTCAGCGATCATCCCGCATTTATCGTCAATCTTACAGCTAACTGCTGGAACATAACTTGCCATCATAATCGCTTGTTCCGGTGTTGCAATGTCCCAATCAACCACGTTTTTAATCGCTTCTTTAAGTTTTAAAATACTTCCCGCTAAATTACCAGATTCAAGACGAGCAGTACCTTCTTTTACGACTACTGGAAATTCCCCTAGATTGTAGTTGCCATCAGGCATCCCGCCTGCCATCATACAATCAGTAATCAAGGCAACATGATCATGACCAGCTTTTTCCATTAATACTTCAGCCGCTTGAGGATGCACATGATGACCATCACAAATCAACTCTGAAAAGACATGTTGCAAGGTTAGTAAAGCCCCAACCATACCAGGTTCGCGATGGTTTAGACCACGCATCCCGTTGTAGGCATGGACAAAGACACTGGCTCCTGCTTCTACGGCTTCTTGTGCTTCTTCTAAAGTAGCGTTTGAATGGCCTAGAGATACGACAACACCTTCATCAGTCACTGTTTTAACGAATTCTCTAACACCTTTGCGTTCAGGTGCTAGTGCAATTTTCTTGATCAACCCGCCTGACGCTTCTTGCCATTCATGGAATGTGTCCAAATCTGGATCACCGAAGTAGCTAGGGTTTTGTGCTCCCTTATGTTCTTCGGTAAAGAATGGACCTTCAAAGTAAATCCCTTGAATCTTCGCACCATCAACCTCTTGGTATACTTTACCAATGGTTTCTGCGACATCTTTTAGTCGTTCTTTTGAAGAAGTTAAGGTAGTTGGTAAGAAGCTGGTTACACCACATGATAGCAGCCCTTCAGACATTACTTTAATTCCTTCGGCATCATTATCCATTACATCATGATTTTTATATCCGTGAATGTGGGTATCCACTAACCCAGGAGCAATCCATTTTCCCGTTTGGTCAATAATTTCTGCTCCTTCAGGTTTTTCTTTCGTATATGTTCCAAAAATGCCATCAGTGACATCTAAATAACCTGCGCCTTTAACACCAGAGTTTAAAAAGAATTTGTCAGCATAAATAAATGTTTTCATTGTGAGCTCTCCCTTTTTGTCTTAGTACCTTAAAGTTACTCCTGAATGGCCAATAAGTCAAGAATGGTGTAGACCATTCTATAAATCTTTTAGCTTTTCGATGGCTCTCAGCATCTTTCTATAATTAATCACTGTGTGAAACTCATCTCGGGCCTCTAGCATCAAAATTTTTAATTCTAACAGTTCTCTCAACTTGTAATAGCTACATTGCTGCCGATTCCACTTCAACCCCATATCAACGACTTTTTCAGCAAGGTCCAAGCGTTCGTGTTTCACTAAGAAAGTGCCATAGTTCACAAAAAGATTACTGAGCTCACTACGTTCAGAATAATCAGCCATCATCGTCTGGAATAACTCAAAGCTTTGATTGTAATAATTTTGCGCTTCGTTTACTCTGCCTAAAACAGAATTCATTTTACCAGCAAAACTCAAGAGTAAGATTCGACTATCAAAATAACCGTCATATTTTTTTGAGACGCAAATCGAAAGTCCTTGTATAATCTGTTCTAAAGCCGCTTCCGGTTCTTTATCAATAAAATACGCACAAACGCCTTTAAAAAAGCATGCTAGCTGTCTATCTTTATCTAAATGAGTAATTTGACGTTCATCCAAATACTCTAGTGTCGTTCGAATTTCTAAATATTTTCCGGTTCGCAAATACATAAACATTTTGTTAAAATACTTGCGCAGAAATAATTCTTCCGGTAAGAAATCTAGCATCAATTGATCAATCGTGATTCCTAGTCGATGACATAATTGTTGAATCACAAAAATATTCGGAATCTCTTCATTGTTTTCAATTCGACTCAAAACACTTTGGGAACAAATTCCTTCAGAAAGATCTTTTTGTGTCATGCCATGTTCTTTTCTGAACTCTTTTAAGACTTGACCAATCGCTTCCATTACTGTTTCCTCCAAAATATGCATATTCACATTTTAATAAGTTTATTTTATCTGATGACGAATTGACAAGCAACTCTTGCGATCGAAAAGCACCAAAGGTTTCTTCTAAAACGAACAGATGTAAACGGATTTTTTAAAAATATCATTAAAAAAAGGATGTACCATCATTGGTACACCCAAGTGCGGCGAATGGGACTCGAACCCACACGAGATTGCTCTCACATGATCCTTAGTCATGCTTGTCTGCCAATTCCAACACCACCGCAGAATTCTTTTTTATGATAGCGATACAAAATGAAAAAGTCAATACCTATACAATCGTTGTGTCGTAAACGTATGTAATATTTCCCTTCAATCCCGCAATCCCTCTAAAAAATTTTTTATCCTCTTGCTTGATCCACGCTTCACGAAATAAGAAAAATTCATCACGTGTTACCTCGATTTTGTCAATCTCTCCAGCTCTTAATTGGCGAATTTTTTCCTCGAATGGGTTCATGTTTCTTGTTCTCTCCTATCTTCATAAAAACAACAGAAGGACGCCCATTGGCACCTTCTGCATTAATCGTGAAAATACTTGCTATTTTCGATATTAGAATTGTCCTCTTGCATAATCCCTCGTAACGAGCGATCCAAACGTTGCCGTGAATTCTTTCTGTCTATTGCCGGTTGCTTTTCTACATTATCTGGCGCAAATAGAATATACGACTGACGCGATTTTTCCATCCGCTGCATCAATTCTCTCGGTGAGATTGCATCAGCAGGCTCATCAGGAATCAAGGAAGAAGGAACAAATTTAGGCGAAAACGGTGTTGCGCTACGGCCATTTCTTGTATTAAACGTTGACTTAGGCTTGGTCGTCTCTTTTGGCTTTCGCTCTTCAAACAAATTAACTTTTTTGGATTCTTTTCGATCCCCTTGATACATCGGTAAGTGAGCTTTGTGATGATCCAGCTCTCTTCGTGGCTCTTCATCTAAATTTACACGTCGCGTCCGTTTGTTCTTTGGTAATTGTCGGTCAAAGATATCCTTTGCCTCTAAGCGATAACTTGTAATTAAGTCATCTTGTCCATCAAACAAGACACGTTGATTCGTCTGTACTAATTTCACACCTGCTTCATCGTCAAAGGCAGGAAAGCGGCTCTTTTTTCTGCTATACGTTTGCATACAATCATCCTCATCGTTCTGATATAGCATAGTTTAGCATAAATGCTGAAAAAATGCTTTTAAATTCCTAACCTATAAGAAAATCTCCCACGCATTCGATCAATTTGAGTCATACACAAACAAACTGCCATTTGGAGCCAATACCTCACCCTCTAAGATACGATCCAACACCTCATAATCCCCTTGATAGGCACGTGGACTTGATAACTCTCCAACATTTAGGCTTTGTTCCTCATCAGATAAATTGAGTGCGTAGATGACATAGGCCTGTTCCGTGTATCGAATGATCCCGAATATTTGCTGTGTATGCGAATAGAATGGGAAAAATTGCCCTTGCTTCAGCACATCATATTTCTTTCTACGCTCAATCCATTTTTGACAATTTTTAAACAATCTAGGATCAATGCTGTTCCACGGGAAAAACTTACGATTATCCGGATCCTTCCCGCCGGTCAGCCCGGCTTCGTCGCCGTAATAAACACAAGGAATGCCTGGCATCATGAACATTAATCCCCAAGCCTGATCCATCGCTTCGATCGAACCATCTAACATGGTCAAGATTCGTTCCGTATCGTGTGTGCCAATATTATTCAACTGATTGTAGTAAAAATCAGCCGGATAATTTTCTTGGTAACGAATCATCTCTTCGCAAATATCCTGCAATGATCGTGATTGATTTAGTAAATCTAAAATTTGTTGTCTGAGTGGATAATTCATTACGCCTTGTAAATGATCACCAAACACATACTTTCGTCGAGTGTCATAGGCAATTTTGTTCGATGCATCCTCCCAAACCTCACCGATTAGAATCTTTTCTTGATACGCCAAAAGATTTTTACGGATACCAGCAATAAAATCGTCAGTTAATTCATCTGCAACATCCAACCGCCAGCCATCAACGCCCATCGAGGTCCATTTGGATAAAACACTGTCTAAATCGCCATAAATGAATTCCTGATAACTTGGATTATCCTTACGTACCTCTGGCAGATCGGATACTCCCCACCAAGATTTATAATCATCCGGATAGTGGTTAAATGTGAACCAATCAAAGTAGCGACTCTTAGGATCGCGAGCTGCGCCAGTATCCTCGCCATATAAACCAGAAATATTGAAGTACCGACTGTCTTTTCCTACGTGAGAAAATACTCCGTCTAAAACAACCGCGATACCCGCCGTGTGTAAAGCAGCGATCAGACTACGAAAATCTTCCTCAGTTCCCAAGACACTATCCACCTTGAAATAGTCATTCGTATCATAGCGATGATTAGAGGTCGCCTCAAAGATTGGATTTAAATATAAAGCGGTGATCCCAAGTTCTTGTAAGTAAGGAATTTTTTCTTGAATTCCTTTAAAGTTCCCACCAAAAAAGTCCCATCGAGCAATCTCATTTTTCTGATTCTTAATATAAAAAGGTTCATCCTCTTCAGTTGCATAGATAAATGAATTTTTTTTTGGCTGATTGATTTTACGATCGGGATTGCCATTGGCAAATCGATCAGGAAAAATTTGATAAAAAACGGCATTTCGATACCATTTTGGAGCAACCTCTGGCTTCTGATAACACGTCAATTGATAAGGTACGACTTCTCGTTCAGAGCTATAGATTCTTCCTTCGCCACCATGTCCTTTAAATCCATAATACTGAATTGTTTCGTAGCCATCCGTTTCATGGATGACTTTAAAATAATAGAAATACAATCCCCAGCCCTGATCCATTGTCGTTTGAAAATGAAATCGATCCTCAGAAGCCGGCTCCATTGGAAAAATTTTTTGTCCCACTGAGCTTCCTTCTTTACGCACAATCAAAAAGACCTTCGTATTTTGCTGTTCCGGAACCGACAGCCAAATTTTGACCGTCGTCCCTTCCTGAACAGCACCAAAAGGTTGTTTGTATCGTTCTAGCCATGGATTAAAGTAAATATGAGTCATGTTGTGTCACACCTCGATCATCTTCATGAGCAAAAACTGGTTCTATTTGCCAAATGTCATCTGCATAACGCTGAACGGTATTATCTGAAGAAAAGCGTCCTGCATTGGCTATATTTCGTAAGCTTATTTGTCGCCAACGACGTTTGTCTTGATAAGCCTGATTTACAGTTTCTTGCGCCAAACAATAATCTTCAAAGTCACGTAAAACAAAGAACTCATCATTGTACTTAATCAAGGAATCAAAGATTTCTTGACCCTCTGCAAAAATATTCGGAATCGTACCATCTATTAGAGTTTTTACCACTTTGTGTACCTGTGCGTTTTCTCGATAAATGTCTGCGGATGAATAATTTTTATTCTCGTAATATTGATAAACCTCAGACTCGGTCAAACCAAAAATAGCAATATTCTCATCTCCAACAGCATCTCGAATTTCAACATTTGCGCCATCCAATGTCGCGATTGTCACGGCGCCATTCAGCATAAGCTTCATATTTGAAGTTCCAGAAGCTTCTTTAGACGCCAAAGAAATTTGCTCACTGACATCTGCTGCTGGAATAATTCTTTCCGCCAAGCTTACGTTATAGTTTTCCAAAAAGATGACCTTTAATTTATCCTTGATTGTTGTATCTTGGTTGATTAAGCTCGCTGTTTCATTGATTACCTTAATAATAGATTTTGCATAATGGTAACTTGGAGCTGCCTTTGCACCAAAAATAAACACGCGAGGTTCAATCGGTAATTCAGGATTTTCTTTCAACTCTAAGTACAACTTAATGATATGCAGTAAGTTTAGTAATTGACGTTTATAAGCATGCAGTCGTTTGATTTGAACATCAAAAATTGCATGAGGATTGACTTCAACGCCGCAATGTTTTTGAATATAGTCTGCTAGACGTTGCTTGTTTTCCAATTTCGCTGCCGCAAGCTTATCAAGCACCTGGTCATCTTCCTCATAATTTAATAGCAAACGCAGGTCACTTGGCTGCTTTCTCCAAGTATTACCAATCGTTTCGTCTAATACTTTACTTAGCGAAGGATTTGCTAATTGCGTCCATCTTCGCATCGCAATCCCATTTGTCTTGTTATTAAATCGAGCTGGATATAATCGATAAAAATCATGCAAAACGACGGATTTTAGAAGATCGGAGTGTAATTTCGCCACACCATTCGTTGAATGCGAGCCTATGATTGCAAGATGGGCCATATGAACCTGGCCGCATTGAATGATTCTTGTTCGTTGTATCAAATCAAAATCATGCACGCCAGTCATTTCCTCAACGAAACGACGGTCGATCTCTTCAATGATCTGATAGATTCTTGGACACACGCTTTTCATCATATCAATCGACCATTTTTCTAAAGCCTCAGCCATGATCGTATGATTCGTGTAGCTCATCACCTCTTGAGTTAAGTTCCAAGCTCGTTCCCAACCCATTTTTTCTTCATCAACTAGCAGGCGCATAAATTCCGCCACACACATAGCAGGATGTGTATCATTGATATGAATCGCAATGTATTGATTAATTTCGTCCATCGGTTTCTTCAATTGTTTGTAGTAACGCAAAATACTTTGAACACCTGCTGAGACAAAGAAATACTCCTGTGACAATCGCAGTCTTCTTCCGGCTTCACTAGAATCATCTGGATACAATACTGAAGTCAGATCCTCCACCGCACGACGATCCTTTATACTACGGTATCGATCCTCTTCTTCCGGCGATATTTCTACAGACCATAAACGCATGGTATTGACAATACCATTCTGATACCCAAGCATCCCGGTATCATAAGGGACCGCTCGAAGCATCATCCCACCCTGATAATTCGGAACTAGATTGCCGTATTCATCATGACTCATGTATACATCGCCACCGATACGCACATCTACCGCTTTACTCTCTTTTCGAACTTCCCACAAATTACCTTTGTGCAGCCATTCATCTGGCAACTCCACTTGATAATTGTCAACAAAGCGTTGTTTAAAAAGACCATACTCATAACGGATTCCATTCCCATTGCCAGGAAGCCCCATGGAGGCAATCGAATCCATAAAGCAAGAAGCCAGACGACCTAACCCGCCATTTCCTAACGCCATGTCCGGTTCAACTTCAGCTAAATCCTCTAAATCAATATTTAACTCAGCGAGCCCCTCCGTGACCATGTCTAACCAACCCATGTTTAAAAGATTACTTTTTAACATTTTTCCTGGTAAAAATTCAATAGAAAAATAATATGCTTGTTTTTGATCTGCTTCTCGATAATCTTTCCATGTTTGCTGCCAATTTTGTGAATATGCCGAAGTCATTAATGAACCCAATGTTTGGTAAAGTTCGTCTGGGGAAGCGTCCGCAACACCCATTGCAAATTTTTCAGCTAGACGGCGACTGAATGATTGTTTAAATTCTGTTTTATTCATATTCTCATCTCCAACCTACACTTTTTAAGCTATGTATTATACATACTACATATAATACATCATAAATGAAAATTTAATGATAAAAAAGCCAAAATCAATCGCCACAAGGCTTAGATTCTGGCTTTTCGAATCTTATATTCCTTCGTACAACTCTAAATATTGCTGACTAGATTCATCCCAACTGAAGTCCCGAGACATTGCCTCAGTCATCATTCCTTGCCAAACCGCTGGATGATCCTGATAAAGTTCAATGGCCTGTTTCAACGCATTCATTAAATAGAACGGTTCAAAAATGTTAAAACCAAAGCCTGTCCCTTCACCTGTAATCGGATTGTATGGTTGAACGGTGTCTTTCAGGCCGCCAATCTCGTGGACAATCGGCAATGTACCATAACGCATGGAAATCATTTGCGAAAGCCCGCAAGGTTCGAAGGCTGATGGCATCAAGAACATATCAACACCGGCATACACTTTCTGAGCCAATGTTACATCAAAGTCAATATGGATGCTTGCTTTATTCGGATATTTTCCGCCATAATAGTGGAACTGATTCTCAAAATTCGGATCCCCTGTTCCAATCAAAACCAACTGTACATCAAATTGCATTAAGTTCTCCATCTCTTCTAGAAGTAAATGAAACCCCTTTTGGTAAGTCAAACGACTGACAATCCCAATGACAGGAACATCCGGTCGAACAGGTAAATCCAAGGCTTTTTGTAACTGTACTTTATTTTCTATTTTTCTATCAAGATGTGCTGCATCGTAATTTGCGAAAATTGCAGGATCAGTTTTTGGATTAAAGGCATCATAATCAATCCCATTCAATATTCCATGCAACTTGCCGCTTTCCATTCGCAAAATGATATCCAAACCAGCACCAAACTCAGCCGTTTTTATTTCTTCAGCATAAGAAGGGCTAACTGTAGTCACGCGATCTGCGTACAGAATCCCAGCCTTCATAAAGTTTACGCAGTCATTGTAACGTATCGTGCCATCGTCGTAACGTTCACACCCCATGCCAAATAAATCATATAAAACTTCACGGTCATATTGTCCCTGAAATTCTATATTATGAATAGTCAAAACGGTACGAATTTGATCAAAATTTTTAATCCAACGATATTTTTCCTTTAATAAAAAGGGGATGAAGGAGGTATGATAATCATTCAAGTGCATAACATCAGGAATAAAATCGATTTTTTCCATTAGTTCAATGACCGCTTGCTGATAAAAAGCGAAACGTTCCCCATCATCATAATAACCATACAATTCTGGCCGATTGAAGTAATAGAGATTGTCTAAAAAGTAGTAATCAATCTCATTCATTCGGAGATGCTTTACTCCGCAATACTGTTTGCGCCAGCCAACATAGACATCGAAAGAAAATAAATCCTCTAACTGCTCCTTAAAACGGTCTGGCATCTTTGTGAAAAATGGTAGGACCACTCTTATATCTGTTCCCTTTTCCTTTAAGGCTTTAGGTAAAGCGCCCGCAACGTCACCCAATCCTCCAGTTTTAAAAAAGGGTGCACATTCTGCTGCTACAAATAATGTCTTCACCTTTATTCGCCTCCGTAAACATCACTGATCACATGTGTATTTTTCTTGATGACAACTGGTTGTTCAGCAGAGCCGATAATTTTAATTCCTGGTTCCACTACAACGTTTTTATCTAGGATCGCATTCTTGATATATGCGTTTTCGCGTATACTACAGCTTGCCATGATAATCGAATCCTCAACCTCAGCACCTTTTTCAATTATGACACTTCTTGAGAAAAGGGAACCATGAGCTTTCCCATCAACCAGACAGCCTGTAGCGAATTGACTATTCTTTACTTCAGAAGTTGGAGAATAATAGGTAGCCACTTCATTCTTCAATTTCGTATAAATCTTTTGTTTAGAATACAATAGAGAAGTAAACTTCTTAGGATCTAACATAGCCATATTTGCATCATAATATGACTTAATATCAAAAATGTTACTTAAGAAGCCAGTATATTCATACGCATTTGTCTTCACTTGATTCATCGCTAAAGTTAAGAAATCCACCAATGCTACCGGACCGCCTAGATTTTGCCCTTCCTGTAAGGCATTGATTAACCAATCTGTACGACAAATAAATATTTTCATGCCCAGGTTCAGCACTTCTTCGTTGGTTTTTTCTTCTAAAAAGTTATGATGGCCTGCAATTATGCCGTGTTCATCCACTTCTAAAATTTCATCCTGCCGATAAATTTGTTCCTTCGGCATTTTTTTATAAACAACAGTCATTACACTGTCGCTTTGTTGATGAATTTTTAAAACAGCCTCTAAATCAATATTACATAGCATACGATTTCCCATAAAGACTGTATATTCAGATTTTGATTTATTCAAATAGTCAATGACTGACTCAAAATAGGGCCGGCCTTCTGCTTTCTTTTTCAAGAAATCTTGATAAAAATGGATAAAGTAACGGCTGTCTACACTATCAAGATGCCACTCGCGTCCTCCGCCAATATGGTCAAAAACAGATTTGGTCGTTCCTTGGTTAAAAACCATGTATACAGATTTGATATTCGCATTGATTGCATTTGACAGATTAAAGTCAATCAGACGGTACTTACAATCAAAAGGCAATGTTGCCAACGGTCTCTTTTCAGTTAAAGGTAATAATTCTGGGCACTCATATACGTTCCCCAAAATGGCGCACATTTTATTCGCTCTCACTTGTCAACACTCCAATCACTTCTGAATAGCCTACTACAGCAATCTCTTCTGATCCATCAACGACCGCATCGTCACCAATGATGGCGTTCTCTCCAATAATCGCTTTAGTGATTTGCACATTTTTACCAATCGTTGCACCTGGCATGACGACACTGTCGACTACCTTTGCACCTTCTTTTACCTGAACATCATCAGATAAAATACTATGTTCTACGTGACCAGCGACATAACAGCCATCCACTACCAATGAATTTTTTACATCAGCATTTTCAGTTAAAAAATGTGGCGGTGAAATGGTATTTTTTGCTAAAATCCGCCAGTTTTTATCACGGATATTCAAGCTATGCTCAGGATCAATAAACTCCATACTAGCTTCCCAAAGAGAATCGATTGTACCAACATCTTTCCAGTAACCGTCAAAGCGATACGCAAAGACATTCTCTCCACTTTCTAAGTAGGCAGGAATTACATGCTTACCGAAGTCTAGCATTTGATCATCCTTTTTATAACTGTTTAGCAATACACTGCGCAAGCGACTCCAGTTAAAGATGTAAATGCCCATTGAAGCTAAGTTGCTCTTTGGTTCTTCTGGTTTTTCTTCAAACTCAATAATTCGATCATTTTCATCAGTATTCATGATTCCGAAACGAGAAGCTTCTTCAATAGGGACCTCAATTACCGCAACTGTTAGTGAAGCATTGTTCGCTTTATGGTCTTCAAGCATCGCTTCATAGTCCATCTTATAGATATGATCACCAGATAGGACTAAAACATACTGAGGATCCATTTGATCGATGTAGTCCATATTTTGGTAGATTGCATGAGCTGTTCCTTCAAACCATTTACTCCCATCATTGCTAGAATATGGCTGTAGAATTGTTACTCCTGAGTTTAGACCATCAAAGCCCCAGCTAGAACCATTCCCAATATGATTATTTAACGCTAAAGGCTGATACTGCGTTACTACTCCTACATTGTTGATACCTGAATTAATGCAATTACTCAACGTAAAATCAATAATTCGATAGCGACCGCCAAAAGGGACAGCAGGTTTTGCAATTTTTTGTGTTAGTTTACCTAGACGAGAACCCTTCCCGCCGGCTAAAATCATTGCTAAAATTTCTGTTTTCATTTTATTTGATGAAGGACTTTCCTCCATCGACCTCCCCTCTATTTCTTGCGTGTGTTGATTTTTTCTGGTTTCAATATGATGGCACCTAAAGCAGGGACAGTTGTTCTGATCAACTGGCCGTACTCCTTAAATTCAATTGGTTCGCTTTGACAATCCTCATTATGCTTTGTCCATGTTCCGCCAAATTCTTTCATCTCCGTGTTCCAAACCTCTTTATAAGTCCCCGGATAAGGCACACCTATATGAAAATCTCGGCGTTCTACTGGAGTCATATTTAAAATGACAATTAAGAAATCTTTTTTACGTTTTCCTTTTCGCATAAAGGACAAAATTGATTCTCCCGTATTATCCGCATCAATAATTTCGATCGTGTCATAGGAATCCTCTAGCTCCCATAAGGCTGTTTGATTTTTATAGAAATCATTCAATTCTGCAGTAAAATGCTGCATCGAATGGTTCATTGAATCATTCAAATCCCTCCATTCAAGTCCCTCATCAAACTTCCACTCTAGAAACTGACCCCATTCACTACCCATAAACAATAATTTTTTTCCTGGATGAGTCATAAAATAAGTGTACAGGTTTCTCAACTGCGCGAACTGTTTGTACCGATCCCCCCACATTTTATGCATAAGACTCTTCTTCCCGTGAACAACTTCATCATGTGACAGTGGCAAAATAAAATTCTCCTGCATCATATACATAAACGAAAAAGTGACCAAATTGAAATTGTCTTTCCGAAAAACAGGATCCATCTCATAAAAACGTAAGACATCGTTCATCCATCCCATATTCCATTTAAAATCAAAACCTAATGAGCCACTCTCGATCATACCGGTCACAGGTGTTTCAGATGAGCTCTCCTCTGCGATCATTAAGACATTCGGATGAGCCAATTTGATGACAGCATTCAGTTTTTGTAGGAAATAATACCCTTCAAAGTTTCGATTGCCTCCCTCATGGTTTGGCGTCCACGGTCCATCATCATAGTCGCGATAAATCATACTTGAAACGGCATCTACTCGGATACCATCAATATGGAACATTTCAATCCAAAACATCGCACTAGAAATCAAAAAGCTTTGAACTTGTGGTTTTCCCAAATCAAAATTTATGGACCCCCAACGATTGTTCTTCGCCCGATCAGGATCTTCATACTCAAACTGCGGTGTCCCATCATAATAAGGCAATGTATCATCATTAATACAATAATGACCCGGAACCCAATCAACAAAGACTCCGATATTATTCAAATGACAAGCTTCAACAAAATCCTGAAACTCCGCCGGCGTCCCATAATAAGAGCTCAGTGCAAAATAACCGATTAATTGATAGCCCCACGAACGACCTAATGGATGCTCCATCAACGGCATAAATTCAACATGGGTATAATTCATTTCTACTAGATAAGGGACTAATTCTTCTTTTAACTCAGCAAAACTGTAGGGCGTTCCATCTTCATGATGTTTCCATGAGCTAGCATGCATTTCATAGATATTTAATGGTCGCTTAAACGCATTTGTTCGTTTATTGCGTCCGCGCCATAAGCCATCTTTCCATTTTTTTTCAGGAAAGCTATATAATTCTGCGGCATCGCCAGGTCTTTTTTCAAATCGGACAGCGAAAGGATCTATTTTCAAGATTTCCCGACCATTGGCTTGCTTAACCTTAAATTTATAAAGGTCTCCTTCTTTTGCGGTATCCGATTGTACTTGCCAAATTCCGCTAACTTCATCCTTCTCCATTGGCAAATCCTGCCAATCATTGAAATCGCCAACGAGAGACACAGCAAGCGCATTGGGTGCCCAAACTCGGAAAACGAATCCTTCCTTTACTTGATGTGCACCCAATAAATGTTGTGCATAAAAATTTTCTCCAGACAAAAATGTTCTCTTCGCATCTTCAACTTGTTGCTTTGCCACTTGTTTAGTATTTTCCATGAGAACCACCTTTTTTGAATGAACGACAACGCGTCCTTAAATTACATTTTAATGTGCAAAGTTTAATAATAAAAACACATCTTGTTCTATTATAATAACACAAACCTTTTTAAAATAACGTATCAAGCGTTTTAGATATTTTCCTTTACATTATTAAATGCCCCTACCTAACATTATATTATAATAAGAATTAAAATAGAAGGTAAAAATTTCATTTCTTTAAAATAAATCAGTTTTTCGTCAATAAATAACAATTATTATTTGTTTAATCTGTTTTTTTGACAAATAAACATGAAATTTTTTTATCCTTTTTTCCTTTTATTTGCCTTTTGACAAAATAATCGTTAGGCTGATGAGAATAGAACAAAACGCACACTAAAAACACCTATATGGGTAAAAATCACAGAAAGAAGGCGATTACATAATGGTTGATATAAAAATGCTTGCGATGATCTTTCTTATCAATTTTTGTTACGTTACACTGAATACTCTCCGTTTTATGCTTACAATGAAAGGCTATCGCATTTTAGCGCCCTTAATGAGCATGGTTGAGATTACAATCTATATACTTGGACTTTCAATGGTATTGGATCGTTTAGATAATCCGATCAATCTCCTGACTTATGCTTTAGGTTACGCGATTGGAATTAGTGTTGGGATAAAAATTGAAGACAAATTGGCTCTTGGATATATGATGGTAACCGTGATATTACCAACAAATACCGATCAAGAAGCCAGTCTTCCCCGTATTCTGAGACAAAATGGCTATGGAGTCACCCAGTCATACGGCGAAGGTTTAGAAGGTGGACGAATGGTGTTAGAAATTTTGTCTCCACGTAAAACTGAGCGCACACTTTACACCCTCATCAAGGAAATCGAAAGTCGAGCCTTCATTATTTCTTACGAACCCAAATATATATCTGGAGGATTTTGGACTAAAAAAGTACGAAAACGTCAAAAAAACAGCTTGAAGCCTTAGCGTCAAGCTGTTTCTTTCCAAAGAAATTGGATTAATTTTTCTTCTAATTTTGCACTTTTAGTGATTGAGGAGTGTCCACCGCTTTTTCCTTTAACGGTAAGCTCCTGATAGCTCTTAGCGTGCTTTTGAAACAATGTGCGTAAGGCAAAAGCGCTATGAGTCGATACGGACCCATCACTTTCTGTCCCGTCGTTTAAATCCCCGGCAACAGCCAAAACACGAATATTCGAGGGCAATTGATTCATTGCTCTATCAAAATACTGATAGATCGGTGTTTCACCGCTTGGCCCCTCTTCTGTTAACTCATAAGCAAAAATCTCTTCCGTGTCCTCAGCAATTTCTAAATCATTAAAGGGCGCAGCAACTGCGACAAACTTTTCAGTTATTGGTGTTTTATTCCCTGTGTATTCCAGCAAATAACGTAACGAAGAAACACCACCCATAGAATGGCTGACTAAATTAACCCGCGTGACGCCTTGTTCATACAAATAATGCATTACTTTGCTGATCCATTCACTTTGAGTGATTTCATCCGTAACATCTTTGGCAAAAAGCACCATAATAGTTGGATTGTCATTTCGGCTTTTTAGTTCACCTTCAACAGACAATTTACCATCTGCTTGAACTACGATCGTCATTTCACGTTTTGCAACATTCTCACGTTCAATTCGTCGCAGTAGCGGGCCAAAGGAAAATGAATTTCCTTCATACCCGTGGATAAAAACAGTAGGAACATTAGAATAATGAATAGCCTTTTGTTTCACTAGTGTCCCAGGACTGAAGTAGCGCACTTTTGCATAATAAACCCCTCCAAAAACTAATAAAAAACTAACCACCAATATGATCCCTTTGATTATTCGCTGCATGCTATTATGCCTTCTTTTTTATCATATACGTAAAACTTTCTTTTCCTTTTAATAGTTGTTCCGCCAGTTGTCGCCCGAAAAAGAATTGTTCTTTCTTATTCATCTCTATTTCAATATCTGCCAGCTGTGTTCGATCAACGCATGGAATTGCTACTTGCCATTCTGGCTCAGCGACAACTACTTTCGTCTCAACCAAGCTATCTAAAAAAATCGATGTTCTCTTAGGCTTTTTCCTTAACAGCATTCGTTCAAGAACCAACTCAATTTGATTACTAAAAAATTCAGTATTCACATCACCAAGTAACGGCGCTAGTTTGGGAAACTTATCCGGTTGATCCACGTTGCTAAAATAGTTCGGTAACGTTTCCGATAACTTTTCTCGATGATTGATTGTCGCCAGTCGGAAGCTATCGGTTTCTAATCGATTCAGTGTCGGCAAATCATAGTCAATGGTGATTATCTCATTGATGTCGTCAAGCCAAAGCACCTCCCCTAGCCAAACCAGTAATTCTTCAATAGAGTATCTACCAGCCATCTTTTCTATGAACATTTCGACCTTTTCAGTGGTTGGATATTCTTTTAGTGGAACTAATGACAATTGATACCGCCGATCTTCGCGAGAGATAATACTATTAGCAATCAAAAAATCTAAGTCCTTATCTAAACGCTTTGCACCAGAGAATTCTTTTCGAATGTCACGTAAGATTACAGGCTCTTGCAATTGTTGGAAATAGTTTAAGAGGTTTTGAATATCCTGACGTTTTAATTCTTGTTGAATTTTTTTATCCCGTGTATAGATGTTCATCGCACTGTCCTTTCTAGTTAGAGAATTTTTAAGATTTCAACAAATGGACTGCCTATTGCGATTGTTTTAGACCGAATTAAAGGAAAACAGTTCATGTCCCTTCGTATTATAATCCTTCTTAAAAAATCCCACAAAAAAGTGGACCTTCAAAAGTCCACTTTTTAATCATTCATATTATTTATCAAATGCTTCTGTCAATTGAGGAACAATTTGTTTCTTACGGGAAACAACTCCTGGTAGAAATGCTCGATCGTTTTCAAGTTTTACGTTAAATGCTTCTGTAACCTTTTCTCTTGGTTCGCCAGCAACTAATAATTCAGAATCAGAATCTAGCACATTCGTAACAAGCAACAAGAACAAGTCATAGCCATTTTTTACATTCTCAGATAGCATAGCATCACGCAACGCATCTTGACGAGCAAAAACTTCGTTCAAATCAACAGTATTAACTTGAGCGATTCGAACCGTTTTGTCAGCCATAGGAAATGATTTGGCATCTAAGTCTAACAATTCTGCTTCAGACTTATTACCCAAATTGGTTCCAGCTTTCAATAAATCTAACCCGTAGCTATCTAAGTCAACTCCTGCAATTTTCGCTAATTCTTTAGCTGCATCAATATCCTCTTGTGTACAAGTAGGTGATTTAAATAGTAACGTATCCGAAACGATCGCTGATAACATCATACCAGCAATTTTTGCAGGAACGGCAATATTATTTTCCTTGTATAACTTCAATACGATTGTTGAAGTACACCCAACAGGTTCTGCACGATAATAAAGTGGGTTCGCTGTTTGGAAGTTTGCTACTCGGTGATGGTCAACCACTGAAAGAATGTTTAATTCTTCAATATCTGCCACGCTTTGTTGGAATTCATTGTGATCAACTAGCATTACGTCATTCGTCTCAGCCGCAACCTTTTCTACTACACGCGGAGCTGTCAAACCAAAATGATCTAGAGCAAACTGTGTTTCTTCATTTGGTGTTCCCAATGCAACTGCTTCAGCATCCACACCTAACTCCTTTTGTAGGTTTGCGTATGCAATCGCTGCTCCAATCGCATCTGTATCAGGATTTTGATGTCCAAAAATTAAAACTTTTCCCATAGTTGATTCGCTCCTTTAAATAAGTTCTTCTTTATCATATCAAAAAAAAGGAAAAGAGCAACAACATACCGCCTTTTCCTTTTATAAATATTTAAACTTCTATCATTTTCAAAAAAATCGGACACCATCTGCCCGATTTTCATTTTTAGACTTTAGTTTTTAAATAGCCTTTATAATCTTCCGTATGCAACAATTTTTTCGCATTCTCCACTCGATCATCTGTCGGTGGTTCAATTCCTTCTAATGGATACTTCAGGCCCATTTCTTCCCATTTGTACTTACCCATTGTGTGATAAGGTAAAATCTCAACTTTATCTACGTTGTTCAACGTTTTAATAAATTTATCTAATCGAATTAAAAATTCGTCATAGTCACTTCTAAAAGGTACTAATACATGGCGAATCCAGACAGGCTTGTTGATATCTGACAGATATTTCGCCATCTCTAAAATATTATCGTTGCTTTGACCAGTCAATTCTTTGTGCTTTTGATTATCGATTTGTTTGATATCAAATAGTACTAGGTCGGTATATTGCATCAATTCTTCAAATTTTGAGAAAAATGGTTCTTCAAATGTAAAGGGTTTGCCGCAACTATCTAGCGTTGTATTGATTCCCATTTCTTTGGCTTTTTTGAACAAGTCAATCAAAAAATCAATTTGCAATAAAGGTTCTCCACCACTTACAGTGATTCCCCCTTTTTTTCCCCAATAGCTCCGATAGTTCAACGCCTCTTTTAAAATATCATCAGCCGTTCTTTTTTTTGCTTTCGGATCATTGATTTTCCAGGTGTCTGGATTGTGGCAAAATTGACAACGCATTCGACAGCCCTGCATAAAGACGATAAAACGTACACCAGGACCATCCACCGATCCAAAACTTTCGATTGAATGGACATTTCCGACAATAGGTTGTTCAGTCATAGTAGACATAAACAGTCCCTCCCTCAATATATGTAATTTTTTTAAGTGTTGTTTTTCACTATGTTTCTATACCTTGTAGCTCATTAAATGTATAAGAGAAAATAACTTATACTAGTTACACTTTTTATCTATTTTGAATCTGATGCATTGTACCATTCAAATTTTTAAAACTCACATCATTCTTGATTAAAATGATGAAAAGTAAGGCGAATAGACTTCCGTCCATCCGCCCTTACTATACATTCAATTACTAAAGTCAGCAACCTACATTTTTGCGTGGAATGTACGGCTGATAACATCCTCTTGTTGTTCACGAGTCAAGTCGATAAATTTAACCGCGTAACCAGAAACCCGAATCGTAAAGTTTGCGTATTCTTCTTTTTCTGGATGTTCCATAGCATCGAGTAATTTTTCTTTACCAAAAACGTTTACGTTCAAGTGATGTGCTCCTTGATCAAAGTAGCCATCTAAAACGTTTGTTAAGTTTTCAATCCGTTCATCTTCATCATGACCTAATGCATCTGGGTTAATACTTTGAGTATTTGAAATACCATCTAAAGCATATTCGTAAGGCAATTTAGTCAATGAGTTAAGTGAAGCCAACAGACCGTTTTGTTCAGCGCCATAAGATGGGTTAGCCCCTGGAGCTAGCGGCTCACCTGCTTTACGTCCATCAGGTAGAGTACCTGTTGCTTTACCATAAACAACGTTAGAAGTAATCGTTAAGATTGAAGTTGTTGGTTCTGAATTACGGTAAGTATGATAATGCTCAAGTTTTTCCATAAATGTCTTCAACAACCATACAGCGATATCATCTGCGCGTTCATCATCGTTTCCGTATTTAGGGAATTCGCCATCAATCTTGAAGTCTGTAACGATTCCGTCTTCATCGCGAATTGGATAAACTTTTGCGTATTTAATAGCAGCCAATGAATCAACCACGTGTGAGAATCCTGCGATCCCTGTTGCAAATGTACGTTTCAAGTCTGTATCCATCAACGCTAGTTCAGCTGCTTCGTAATAATACTTATCATGCATGAAGTGAATCGCGTTCAAAGTATTTACATACATTCCTGCTAACCATTCCAGCATATCATCATATTTCGCCATAACGACATCAAAGTCTAAAGCATCATCTGAATCAATTGGGCGGAAATCAGGTCCAACTTGTGCTTTTGATTTTTCATCAACCCCACCGTTGATCGCATATAACAATGCTTTCGCTAGGTTGGCACGAGCACCGAAGAATTGCATTTCTTTACCAGTTTGTGTAGCAGATACACAGCAGCAGATCGCATAGTCATCTAACCATACTGGACGCATTACATCATCGTTTTCGTATTGGATAGAAGATGTATCAATTGAGATTTTTGCTGCATAATCTTTGAAACCTTCTGGCAAACGAGAAGAATACAACACCGTCAAGTTTGGTTCTGGAGATGGACCCATATTTTCTAATGTGTGTAAGAAGCGGAAATCATTTTTTGTTACTAAAGTACGTCCATCCATACCCATACCTGCAATAGACAAAGTAGCCCAAACTGGGTCTCCTGAGAACAATTCGTTGTATGAAGGGATACGTGCAAATTTAACCATACGTAATTTCATTACTAAGTGGTCAATCAATTCTTGTGCTTCTTCTTCTGTCAATGTGCCATTTTCAATATCGCGTTGAATATAGATATCTAAGAAAGTAGAGACACGTCCGATAGACATTGCCGCACCATTTTGTTCTTTAATCGCTGCAAGATAGCCAAAGTACGTCCATTGTACTGCTTCTTTCGCATTTTCTGCTGGACGTGAGATATCAAATCCATAGGCTTCTGCCATTTCTTTGATACGTTTTAAAGCTTTATATTGATCGCTGATCTCTTCACGAAGACGGATATCCTCTTCTGTAAATTGACCGTGACCGCAGTTTGCATGATCTTTTAATTTTTCTTGCATCAAGTAGTCAATACCATATAAAGCAATACGACGGTAGTCGCCCACGATACGTCCACGACCGTAAGTGTCAGGAAGACCAGTAATGATCTTCGCACGACGAGCGGCACGAATCTCTGGTGTGTATACATCGAAAACAGCTTGGTTGTGTGTTTTATGGTAATCATTAAAAATTTCAGTAAATTTAGGATTTGGAGTATAACCGTAACGTTCAAGTGATTCTTCGGCCATGCGGATCCCACCATAAGGCATAAACGCACGTTTTAAAGGCTTGTCTGTTTGGATACCAACGATTGCTTCTTTGTCCTTCAAGTTTTCGTCGATATATCCAGCACCATAAGCATTAGCTGCAGATACGACATCTGCTTCCATATCTAATACGCCGCCATTTTCACGTTCTTGTTTTTGAAGCTGCTGTAGTTTAGTCCATAATTCATTTGTTGCCTCAGTAGGCTCAGCCAAGAAATCAGCCGTACCTTCATAAGGTGTGTAGTTTGCTTGAATGAAATCCCGTGTATTGATTTCATTTTTCCACAGATGCCCCTTAAAACCTTGCCATGCAGGTTTTTCTGTGTTTTTCATTTTTTCTAGTTCATTTGTTGCAGTTCCCATTTCAAAAGGACCTCCTTAGAATATTAAAAACGTAATTACTACAGGTTTACGAACAAAGTATAACACATAAAATCTTTTATGCAAGCCTTTCCTTGTGAAAGATTAATTAGAAAATAAGATATTTTTGTAATCGTTCGCAAACCCTTTATTTAAAAGCAATTTCGCATTACTAAGCTTTAGTTAAAATTCATTATTCATTGTGTATAAGACGTATTTTGTGATAAAAAAAACGGGTATCTGTTTTAATACAGATACCCAACTGTTTTATTTTTTTGTAGAACAGAAGAACTAATCTTCTATCAATTCTTGAGGGTGCACAACAGAATAAAGTTCGCCTTCCTTTTTCTCATCAATCGTGAACGTACCATTGGAAATGCGATCACTGATAGCTACATTTGAAATCTCTAATTCTTTTTCGATTCCTTTGCTCGTCGTAAGAAGAAGCTTTCCTTCAGTATCCGTCGTCATATAACTTAAGCGATGCGGATTTTTCTTTAATTCACGGAAAATCATCAGACCACGTTTCGCACGTCCTAATTGCGGCAACTCTTGTGCAAGCATCCGTTTAGCCGCACCTCGTTGGCTCAATAATAGTATAGGTGAATCGCCCTCCGATGGTACCAGAGCACCAGCTACTACATAGTCACCGTCTTTCAGGTTGATTGCTTTTACACCAGCAGCTTTCGATCCGACTACTGGTACTTCATCTAATGGATAACGCAATCCAAAGGCGCGATGAGAAGCAATAAATACATCCACATTGCGAACTTCGTCGGTCAAAAAGACGGAGACGATTTGATCTGTATCGCTTTTCATTTTCATAGCTGTCGTTGGTCGGCTGCGATAGGTCCGCCAAGGAGAAAATTCGGTCATTCGAGTTTGCTTGATCATTCCCTCTTTACTCATGAAGATAAAGAGTTTGTTTGCATCAATCTCTTTATATGGGAAAGCAGCAATAATCTCTTCGGTCATAGATAAATTAGTGATAGTCTGTGAAATGTGTTCACCAACATCTTTCCATTTCAGCTCAGTAATTTCGTGAACTGGACGATAAATCATATTTCCATGATTGGTTAAGATCAACAGATGATCAAGGGTGTTCAGTTTATCAATGAAGATAATGGAGTCGCCATCTTTCATACCATGTTCATCTGGTCGAGACGCATTGTATGAACGTAAACTGCTGCGCTTTAAATACCCTTCTTTTGTCAGGGTAACAATAACTTCTTCTTGAGCGATTAGAACTTCTGTCTCAATCTTGATTTCGGTGATTTCGTCTTCAATTTTCGTCAAACGATCATTTCCGTAATTCTTTTTGATTTGACGTAGTTCTTGTTTCATCACTTTATGCAATTCTTTTTCGCTGTTTAAAATCAAATGCAATTCTTTGATTTCCTTGGCTAATTCAGAAGCTTCTTTTTCTAGTTGAGTGATGTCCGTATTCGTTAAGCGATACAATTGTAAAGTCACAATTGCCTCTGCCTGTTCTTCACTGAATTCAAAACGTTCAACTAAATTGTTTTTAGCATCCTTTTTGTCTTTGCTACCGCGAATCGTAGAGATTACTTCATCAAGGATTGATAAAGCCTTCATCAATCCTTCAACGATGTGTTGCCGTTTCTGTGCCTTAGCGAGTTCATATTGGCTACGTTTGGTGATCACTTCTTTACGATGCCCGATGTAGCTTACCAAAATATGCTTCAATCCAACTTGCTGTGGCGTCATGTTATCAATAGCAACCATGTTGAAATTATAATTGATCTGCAAATCAGTATTTTTGAATAAGTAATTCAAAATTCCTTCTGCATTTGCGTCTTTTTTCAACTCAACAACCACCTGCAAACCTGTCCGGTCAGATTCATCACGAACTTCGGCGATGCCGTCGATTTTTTTATTTAATCGGATTTCATCCATTTTTTTAACTAAAACCGCTTTGTTCACTTCATAAGGGATCTCATGAATAACAATCTGCTGTTTTCCGCCTTTTAATGGTTCGATTGACGTTTTAGAACGAAGAATTACTTTGCCTTTTCCCGTTTCGTAAGCCTTCTTGATTTCAGCCTTTCCTTGCAGAATTCCTCCAGTTGGAAAATCTGGCCCGGGAATATACTCCATAATCTTTTCTAATGAAGCGTTTGGATGGTCAATTAAATATATCGTTCCATCAATTACTTCCGATAAATTATGGGTAGGAATTTCAGTCGCATAACCTGCAGAGATCCCAGTTGACCCGTTAACCAATAAATTAGGATAAGCAGCTGGAAGAACAGTCGGTTCTTTTTCTGTATCATCAAAGTTCCAGACGAAATCAACCGTTTCTTTCTCAATGTCTTGTAGCATCTCGCCGCTCAGTTGTGACAAACGGGCTTCTGTATAACGCATAGCCGCAGGAGGGTCTCCATCCATCGACCCATTATTTCCGTGCATCTCAATCAGAACCTGCCGTAATTTCCAATCCTGACTTAGACGAACCATTGCTTCATAGATTGAACTATCTCCATGGGGATGATAGTTCCCCATGATATTCCCTACAGATTTCGCAGATTTACGAAATCCCTTATCATAGGTATTCCCATCTTTATTCATAGAGAATAGAATACGCCGTTGAACGGGTTTTAATCCATCTCTGATGTCAGGCAGCGCCCGTTCTTGGATAATATACTTCGAATAGCGGCCAAAACGGTCACCCATTACTTCTTCTAATGTTAATTCTTGAATCGAATGTTTTGCATCCATCTTTGACCACCTCCTACTCGTCGAACAAACTGATTATTTTTACTTGATCAGCTGTCTCATCTTTCTCGTGTTGTTCAGATACTGGCACAGTAGACGTTTCTTCCTTATTGTCCAGTAAGCTGCCATCCTCTTCCAAAGTGAATTGTACATGGTTTTCGATCCATTTACGACGTGGTTCCACTTTATCACCCATTAGGGTCGTTACTCGACGTTCAGCTTGTGCAGCATCGTCAATTCGAACTCGAACTAACGTACGATATTCAGGGTCCATCGTGGTTTCCCATAATTGCTCTGCATTCATTTCGCCGAGCCCTTTGTAACGTTGCAGCATATAGCCTTTCCCAATTTTTTTAGTCACATCTTGCAGCTCGTCGTCGGTCCATGCATACTCGATCACCTGCTTGCGTCCTGCACCTTTGGAAACTTTATATAGTGGTGGCAGAGCAATATAAACTTTCCCTGCTTCGATCAGGGGTTTCATATAGCGATAGAAGAAGGTTAATAGCAACACCTGAATGTGTGCACCGTCGGTATCCGCATCGGTCATAATTATTACCTTGTCGTAATTGCAGTCCTCAATTGAGAATTCAGGTCCAACTCCTGCGCCAATTGTATAAATCATGGTATTAATCTCTTCATTTTTCAAAATATCCTGCATTTTAGCCTTTTCGGTATTGATGACTTTTCCTCGTAATGGCAGAATTGCTTGGAACTTCCGATCACGGCCTTGCTTCGCTGAACCGCCGGCAGAATCTCCTTCGACTAAAAACAATTCATTTTTCGCCGCATTTCGCGATTGTGCTGGAGTCAGTTTCCCAGAAAGGAGAGATTCCCCTTTTTTCCGTTTTTTACCGTTACGGCTTTCTTCACGGGCTTTGCGTGCAGCTTCACGAGCTTCGCGAGCTTTAATGGCTTTACGAACCAGCATTTGGCTATTTTCACTATTTTCTTGTAAATAGAAGCCCATCTGTTCACCAATGACACTATCGACTGCTCCACGAGCAGCAGGCGTTCCTAACTTCTCTTTCGTCTGCCCTTCAAATTGCAGAAGATTTTCTGGAATTCGAACAGATAAAACCGCAGATAACCCTTCACGGAAATCTGAGCCTTCCAAGTTTTTATCTTTTTCTTTTAACAAACCTGATTTGCGCGCATATTCATTGAATGCTTTCGTCATGGAAGTCTTCATTCCAGATTCGTGAGTACCGCCATCTTTGGTTCGTACATTATTAACGAATGAAAGAAGGTTCTCTGAATAACCATCATTGTATTGATAGGAAAATTCAACTTCGATCCCTTCACGCTCGCCAGAAAAATAAACAACCGGCGTTAACGTGTCTTTATCTTCATTTAAATACTCAACAAATTCTTTGATTCCTTCTTCAAAATGAAAGACCTCTGTTACTTTTTCTTCTCCACGCAGATCCGTTAAAGTAATTTTAACGCCTCTTAACAAGAAGGCTGATTCCCGTAAACGTTCTGATAACGTTTCATAAGAAAAATTAAGTGTAGAGAAGATTTGCGCATCAGGCAAGAAGTGTACGGTCGTTCCGTTTGGTTTACGAGTCTTGCCGATTTTCTCTAAAGTCCCTTGAGGTTTTCCACCATCTTTGAACACTTCACGGTATTCCACCCCTTCACGGACGATCGTTACAGTCAACCATTCTGACAAGGCATTTACCACACTCGCACCAACGCCATGCAATCCGCCAGAAGTTTTATAGCCACCTTGACCAAACTTTCCGCCAGCATGAAGAATGGTGAAGATGACTTCGACTGTTGGGATGCCTGATGCATGCATACCAACTGGCATTCCTCGACCTTTATCGCTTACTTCCACACTGTTGTCTGGATGCAGGGTCACTTCGATTTCATTACCATAGCCGGACAATGCCTCATCAACTGCATTGTCGACGATTTCATAAACCAAGTGATGCAGACCGCGACTATCTGTCGAGCCGATATACATCCCAGGTCGTTTTCTAACCGCTTCTAATCCCTCTAGTACTTGAATCGAAGCGTCATTGTATTCATTGTTCATCTTAGCCAAGCCTACAACTCCTCATTCCTATTTAACATAATTATTTTTCAAGAAGAAAAATAGATTGCTTGTTCGTACCGGATACCACAAAAACAAAACTCCTCTAAAAATTATTTTTTACCTATAGATGAGCCCTACTAAGTTCAATGGATCCGTTTCTAAAAGTACATCATTTGTATGATACGCTAAAAAAGCTCAAAAAAAAAGCCTATCCTGTTTCTGAAAAGGCATTTTAAGCTTTTTTTTTAATAAAATCAACTCAAGCATTACGCTTTTTTGTTTAATTCGATCTTCACACACCGATCCATAACGATATCCATGCGTCCTTGATCCTGCAGCATTTTAGCTGCTTCTTCATTGCTTAGACCCAATTGCGCCCAAAAAACTTTCGCGTCGGTCTTCAAAAAATCTTCCGCAACAACAGGCAAAAATTCGCTTCGTCTAAAAATATCCACGATATCAATCGTTTCCGGTACAGCAGTTAAGCTTTCGACGACTGGAATATCGTTGATTGTCTGACCAGCTAATTTTGGATTTACTCCATATAATTTATAGCCATGTGTTTTTAGAACTTCCGCAATTTGATAACTCGTCTTTTCTGGTTTGTCGCTAAAACCGACAACGGCGATCACTTGCGCTTCGTCTAAGTATTGAAAGATCTTTTCTTGACTAGGATTTTGAAAACTCATTTGATTTCCCTCGCTTAGTTCAATTTATTTACTCACAGTAGTCAGTATAGCATGTGATTAGAATTTGTTCACTCTTTTGAAATCTGATAAAATAGCCTTACTAACAGAGAAATGAGGATTCATATGAAAACCGCTATACTTTTTGTCCTAGCTTACCTTTTAGGATCTATCCCATCCGGTATATGGATTGGAAAACTTTTTTTCAAGAAAGACATTCGAGAATTTGGTAGCGGCAATTCAGGAACCACCAATACCTTTCGTGTATTGGGAAAAACCGCTGGATTTGTTGTTTTTGCTATGGATTTATTAAAAGGCTCTTTAGCCACCTATCTGCCGATCCTTTTTCATTTGGATATTAATCCTTTATGGTTTGGTTTAGTTGCTGTAATAGGACATACACTACCTATTTTTGCCGGGTTCAAAGGTGGAAAGGCAGTTGCCACAAGCGCAGGAATGCTTCTAGCATTTGCTCCTTTATTCTTTTTCTATTCATTGGTTTTCTTTTTGATCATTCTTTACATAACTAGCATGGTCAGTGCATCGAGTATTGCTTCAGCTATTTTTGTCACACTTTCCTCCATTGCGTTGCCTTTTATTTGGCCCGCTATTTTACCTTCTTTTAACTGGTTATTGACGTTGGTCTGTTTTGCTTTGACCTGCTACATCATTTATCGTCACAGAGAAAATATCCAACGAATCAAGTCAGGAACTGAAAACAAAGTTTCTTTTGGACTGAATAAAAAGGAGAAGTAGATGGAAGAGCAGTTTTTAGATTGGGCAATTGAATTACAGGCTTTGTCACAGGCTGGTTTAACTTATACGAAAGATCCTTTTGATCAAGAACGTTTTGAACGTATTCGCACCATTGCAACTGAAATGTTAGCTGTTCAAACACCGATTCCAATGCCAAAATTACGAAAACTATTCGCCGAAGAAGTTGGGTATCCAACACCAAAATTAGATACTCGTGCCGCCATTTTTGAGAATAATAAGATTTTATTAGTTCAAGAAAAAGATAAGCAATGGGCACTGCCCGGTGGCTGGGTCGATTTCAACCAATCGATTAAGGAAAATGCAGTAAAGGAAACATTAGAGGAAACTGGTTTAACAGTTATACCGCAAAAAGTAATTGCCATTCAGGACCGCAACAAGCATAATTTACCACGCTATGCTTACAGTGTTTGTAAAATTTTTATTGAGTGCCGCGCAACCGGCGGCAGTTTTGTTGAAAATATAGAGACGTTAAAAACGGATTGGTTTGAAAAAGACTCTCTGCCTCGATTGGCGGAAGAGAAAAATACTAAAGAACAAATTGAACTTTGCTTTAAAGCACACAATGAGGAACATTGGCGTGTGCCTTTTGATTAAGAGAGAAAAAAAGAATGCTTCACCTGACAATCAAAATTGTCAGGCGAAGCATTTTTTACGTTAACTCACAGTAATTGAAAACTCTGTTTTAAAATTCCCCTTAGGCGCTAAGCGATTCATTCCCTCTTTGTCTTCTAATCGCCCAGTACTATCTACCGTGTCCGCAAAGCCCCACCAAGGTTCAATACAAACAAAAGGTGCCTCATTCGGATATGGCGACCACAGTCCGACATAAGGGATGTTGTTATAAGCTAGAGTTACACTGTGGGGAGACTCTTCACTACCTAAAGTGTAGGCATTTAGACCACGAGTTTCATAAATCAAAGCATCCTCTTTAAATAGATTGTGACTCAATTGAATATTGGTATTGGTCTGTCCAATCGTTTTTTGATCCAAATTTGCAAAAGGACCTTCTAGAGGTATTTTTACACGCGACTTTTGTGGAGAGAAAGCAATGAAGTAATCTTCAAAACTTAAATCATCAGTCAGTGGAATATTAAAGGCAGGATGACCTCCTAAAGCAAAAATCATTTCTTCCGTTCCCGTATTTTCAACATTGAAACGAATTCGAACGCCTTCGCCCCATATCTCATAGCTAATCGTCAAACTAAAATCAAAAGGATAAACTTTTTTTGTTTCTTCATCACTTTCTAAAAGAAACGTTGCCTTATCCTTTTTTTGTTCAATGACTTTAAACTCTTTATCACGAGCAAATCCGTGTTGTCCCATCGGATATGTTTGGCCTTTGTATGTGTATTGATTATCTTTTAAGCGTCCTACAAATGGAAATAAAAACGGTGCATGGCGATTCCAGTATTTTGGATCTGCTTGCCAAATATACTCGATATCATTGGCACGTAAACTGGTAAGTTCTGCCCCTTTTTCATTAATCGTTGCCTGCAAAAAATCATTGCTGATTGACACTGACATAAATACCCCACTCCTCGCTTTTCGCTAATTGTAATTGTTTCCTTCGATATCATCCAACGATACATTACATTATCCGCTTACTGTATTGAAAACCTTATTCTCAAACAGAATGATTAGACTGACATTTTACTTATGACGGACTAATTCATCCTTGAACAATGGATTTAAAACTTTCAAATAGGTACCTTTCATACCAAGAGAGCGTGATTCAATAATACCTGCAGATTCTAACTTCCGCAAAGCATTAACAATCACTGAACGCGTGATACCAATTTTATCGGCTATATTTGAGGCAGTTAATCGTCCTTCATCGCCTTCTAAAGCATCGAAAATTGCTTTTACAGCCTTTAATTCACTGTAAGAAAGTGTGCTGATTGCCATTTGTACAGCTGTTTGGCTACGAATTTTTTCTTCAACATTTAAAAACTGTTGATACAAAATTTCCATTCCAATAACTGTCGCACCGTATTCAGCTAAGACTAGATCATCATCATTGAATGCTCCTTCTGTTCTAGCTAATATAATGGTACCTAATCGTTCCCCTGAGCCAAAGATTGGAATGACCGTCGTCAATCCATTTGGATACAACTCCGCGCGCTCAGTCGGAAAGGCTGTTAGGCTATTAGCCACGGGAATATTCGCTTCCGTTTTAAAAACTTCCTTCATTTCCGAGACATAACTATCTGGAAATTGACGATCCACTAAAAACGACCGAACACGATCAGTGTTAATATCAATCTTTTCATTAAGTCCCAACAATTTTCCTTCTGCACCAATGATATACGTCAATGATCCCAAAATATCCCCTAAAATTCGCGCCATGTTGTTATAAGGTAATTCAGCAGTTGGCTCAAAGGCGTTCTTCTGCTGCATTAACTTATTGATTTGGCGTGTTTTCTCTAATAATGTTTCCACTTTTTCCCCTCCATTTTTTAAAGAATATAACGACTTAAATCTTTATTTTGAGCAATGGATGCTAACTTCTCATCCACATATGCTTCTGTAATTTTAATTTCACCCATTTGCATATCTGGTGCTTCAAATAGCAAGTCTTCTAATAATTTTTCTAAGATGGTGTGTAATCGACGGGCCCCGATATTATCCGTTTCTCGATTGACATCAAAAGCAATTTGAGCAATTCGTTCAATAGCTTCCTGCGTGAAAATAATTTTGACATTTTCAGTCCCAACAAGAGCGACATATTGTTTTATCAACGCATTGTTCGGTTCAGTCAGTATTCTGACAAAATCTTCAGCAGACAAATCACTTAATTCCACTCGAATTGGAAAACGTCCTTGCAATTCAGGGATCAAATCGCTTGGTTTTGAAAAACTAAATGCCCCACTAGCGATAAATAGAATATGGTCAGTTTGAATCGCACCATATTTGGTATTCACCTGTGATCCTTCTACAATTGGTAAAATATCTCTTTGAACGCCTTCACGAGAAACTTCACCTGAATTTTGTTGTGATTTAGAAGTGATTTTATCGATTTCATCAATAAAGATAATACCGGAACTTTCAGCCAACTTAATCGCTGCAGTAGAAATATCTCCTTCATTCACTAATTTGGCTTGTTCTTCTTTTACCAAAAGCTCTTGTGCTTCTTTAACTGTTACTGTACGCTGAACTTTTTTCTCAGGTGTCAATGCGCCTAATGTATCAGACAAGTCAATGCCCATTTGTTCTAAACCATTGTTCATTGGCATTGCCTTTTTCGGTTCAGCGACTTCGATCGTTACTTCTCTTTGATCCAGTAACCCTTTTTCAAGCTGCTCAAGGACGGTTTGACGATTCACTTTTATATCTTCGGTGACTTCTTCCTTCGGTTCAGTTTGCGCTTGATTAAAAATATTCATCATTTGCTCATAGGGATTGTTACTCTGTTTTTGCTCTTTTTTAATACCAGGAACCAATACCTTTACCAGACGCTTATTCGCTCTTTTTAGCGCTTGAGAATATACTCTTGAATATTGCTCTTTCTCTACAATAGTAATCGCGTTCTCAACCAAATCACGTACCATGGATTCTACATCACGTCCGACATAACCCACTTCCGTAAATTTTGTCGCTTCAACTTTGACAAAGGGTGCCTTGACGATCCGTGCTAAACGACGAGCGATTTCCGTTTTACCAACCCCAGTAGGTCCGATCATTAAAATGTTTTTCGGTGTGACCTCCTGCTGCATCGATTCTTCTAATTGCATTCGACGGTAACGATTACGCAATGCAATGGCTACTGATCGTTTCGCTTCATCTTGTCCAATAATGTATTCATCTAAGTCACTAACAATTTCCTTTGGTGTTTTATTGATTTCAGTCATCCTGATTCTCCTTACTCATATCATCTACTGATTTTTTTACTTACATCTCTTCAACGATAATATTATGGTTTGTGAAGACACAAATATCTGCGGCAATATTTAAGGCACTTTCTGCCATTTCCTTCGCGCTCATTTCAGAGTTATGTTTTTTCATCGCACGAGCAGCTGCCAAAGCATAGTTTCCTCCTGAACCGATCGCCAATATCCCATCATCAGGAGCGATTACTTCACCGTTTCCAGAAACCAACAGCATTTCCTCTTCGTTCATGACAATCAACAACGCTTCCAAATTCTTCATAGCCTGTTGTGTACGCCATTCTTGGGCCAATTCCACAGCAGCCCTTTGAAGATTTCCGTTGTATTCATTTAGCTTTCCTTCGAACTTTTCTTCTAGAGTAAAAGCATCGGCTACACTACCAGCAAAGCCCACAACGACTTTTCCATTGTAGATCCGACGAACTTTACGCGCCGTGCCTTTCATGATAACTTGTTCTCCCATTGTTACCTGACCGTCACCAGCCATGGCTAATTTCCCATCTTTTTCGATCGCACAAATCGTTGTTGAATGAAATTGTGATTCTGACATCTTATTCTCTCCTTCGTTGAAAATAACTTTTAAGCTCTTGGATGAAACGAGCGATAACTTTTCTGTAAGCTTTCTTTTGTAACATGTGTATAAATTTGCGTAGTGGATAAATTCGCGTGTCCTAATAATTCCTGCACCGTTCTTAGGTCCGCCCCATTATTCAATAAATGTGTGGCAAACGTATGGCGCAACATATGAGGATGAATGTCACTAGTTAAACTGCTTTTTTTGATTATTTGATTTAGCACGTATTCAATCCCAGTTGACGTAATCTGATCTCCACGATGATTAATAAAAAGATAGTTGTGATCTTTACCGAAACGTTCCATCAAACTTTTACGACCGTCATCAACATACGCTTGAATAGCATCCGACGCATAGGAACCTAACGGAACATACCGATCCTTATTGCCCTTACCATGGATCAGCATAACACTATTGTCAAAATCGATGACAGATAATGTGAGGTTTGCACATTCACTGACACGAAGTCCTGAACCATATAGCACCTCTAACAATGCTCGATTTCGTTGGTCCAAAGGTTTCGTCCCCTCAACACTATCAAAAAGGACTTCTATCTCCTTTTCGTAAAAGAAACGTGGCAACCTCGCATGCTTCTTTTTGAGGTGAACATAAGAAAAAGGGTTCTCTTTAATTTTTTCGTGTTTAAGGAGATATTGATAAAAAGAACGTAAACTAGCAATCTTTCGACTGATAGTATTGCGACTGTATTTTTGATCATTTAAAAACGCCAAATAAACACGAACATCTAAATGATCTACCGCAGTCAATGAGGGGTCTCCTGAATTTTCTAGAAACTGACAAAAATCGTTTAAATCACGTTCATACGCATCCTTCGTTTTCTCTGAATACCCACGTTCTGTTATTAAATAGCCCATGAACTCACGCATTGCTGCTTCATTTTCCAAATTTCATCTCACCTCACAAACATAACACAAATGTAGCATAAGACCTTTTTAAATACAATTGAATTGTCAGAATTTATTGACTTTTCACGAATATACTAACAATTCTTTACAGATATTTCATAATTCCTGTCGAATCAGACAGGAATCCGATTTATTTTGTCTAAATAAAAAATTCCATTGCCGAAGCAACGGAATTTCTTTAAAGATTCATTTCTGATAAAGCCGCTAATGCTCTCTCAGCTAACGTTTCATAGCGAAGTTTCTTATCACGAATTCGTTCTGGCAAACTAGGAAACAAACCAAAATTAGCATTCATCGGTTGGAAATGCTTTCCTTCAGCGTGAGTGATGTAATAGGCCATCGAGCCAATCGCTGTTTCACGAGGAAATTCAATCAATTCTTCCCCTTTTGCCAATCTAGCAGCATTCAGCCCCGCTACTAACCCACTACCAGCACTTTCAACATATCCTTCAACGCCGGTCATTTGACCAGCAAAAAATAAGTCTTCTCGTTTCTTGCTTTGATAGGTTGGCTTAAGTAACTCAGGTGAATTCATAAAACTGTTGCGATGCATAACTCCATAACGTAAAAACTCTGCATTTTCCAAACCAGGAATTAAGCGAAAGACACGTTTCTGTTCTCCCCACTTTAAATGCGTTTGAAAGCCAACAATATTGTACATAGAAGCTGCCGCGTTGTCTTGTCGCAATTGAATAACTGCATAAGGCCGTTTACCTGTTTTGGGATCTTCAAGACCAACCGGTTTCATTGGACCAAACAGCATCGTTTTAATGCCACGTTTAGCCATAACTTCAATTGGCATACATCCTTCAAAGAATTTTTCTTTCTCAAACTCCTTCTGGGGAGCTACTTCAGCTTCAATCAAAGCTTCATAAAAGCGCATGAATTCTTCTTCGGTCATCGGACAATTCAGATAGGCCGCTTCACCCTTGTCATATCGAGATTTTAAATAGACTTTTTCACGATCAATGGTAGCGCCATCTAGAATCGGTGCCGCGGCGTCATAGAAATAGAACCCATGAGAGCCATTATATTCAGCAATTTCTTCAGCCAATGCTTCCGAGGTCAATGGACCTGTAGCGATAATTGTAATCCCCTCTGGAATCTTAGTAATTTCCTCGGAGATAACAGTGACCATTGGATGATTTTTCACTTTTTGAGTGATCAGCTCCGAAAAATTATTGCGGTCCACTGCAAGTGCGCCCCCTGCTGGTACCGCCGTCTCATCAGCAGAAGAAATCACCACTGAATGTAGGCGCCGCATTTCTTCCTTTAGGACGCCGACGGCATTTGTTAAAGCATTTCCCCGCAATGAATTGCTACAAACCAATTCCGCAAAATTCCCGGTATGATGTGCTGGAGTTGATTTAATCGGTCGCATCTCATATAAATTCACAGGGACTCCCGCTTCTGCTAATTGCCAAGCAGCCTCACTGCCGGCTAATCCAGCCCCGATAACATTTACTGTCTTTACCATCTATTCCTCACTTAAATAATTTATTTTTGTACTGCTTCTTCGTAGTCACCATTCACACAGACAACTTGTTTGCCGCCTTTGACTTTCTTCTCAACTAAATAACCACCATCTTTCGGACAAGTCCGGCCAATTGGTTTATCCCAAGAAGTAAAGTCGCAGTCTGGATAGCGTGAACACCCGTAGAATAAACGATTCTTCTTCGATTTGCGTTCCACAACTTGTCCCTTATGACAAACCGGACATTCTACGCCAATTTCCTTGATGATCGGTTTGGTATTGCGACAGTCTGGGAAATTACTACATGCGTAGAATTTTCCGTATCGCCCAAGCTTAATGACCATTGGATGCCCGCAGACATCGCAATCAAAGCCAGCGGGTTCATCCTTGATTTGGATTTTCTCAATACCCTCTTCCGCTTTTTCCAGCTCAACGGCAAACGGTTTGTAGAAGCGGTCGACTACCTTTGTCCATTCTTCTTTGCCTTCTTCAACCTTATCCAGATCATTTTCCATCTCTGCTGTGAAGTTGACATCCACTATTTGTGGGAAGAAATCGACAATCAAAGTATTAACAATTTCACCCAATTCTGTAGGTTCAAAACGTCGTTGGGTCAATTTCACATAATAACGACGTTGAATCGTATCTAACGTCGGCGCATAGGTTGATGGACGACCCACACCATTTTCTTCCAGTGTTTTGATTAATGTTGCTTCACTAAAACGAGCTGGCGGTTGAGTGAAATGTTGTTTGGGCTCAATATTCACAGATTGAACAACATCCCCAGTCTCAAGCTCTGGCAAGATATTTTCCTTATCCTCTTTGCCATCATCACGACCCTCAATATATACCTGCATGAACCCTTTGAATTTGATCTTTGAACCGTTAGCTATGAAAATGACGCCATTTTGGTTTAGTGTCACTTTCATGGTATCCAGGATTGCCGCAGTCATTTGACTTGCGACAAAACGTGACCAGATTAATGTATAAAGCTTTAATTGATCCTTATCCAAATACTGCTTCATTTCATCTGGTGTCCGCTGAACACTAGTAGGGCGAATTGCTTCATGGGCATCTTGAGAACCCTGAGGATTTTTTGCTTTGCGCGCATGATGCTGAGAATACTCTTTCCCGTAAGTTTTCTCGATAAACTCAGCCGCTTCCGTTTTAGCTGTATCCGAGATACGAGTGGAATCCGTACGCATATAGGTTATCAGACCAACTGTTCCTTGTTTCCCCAAGGCAATCCCTTCATACAATTGCTGAGCAACCATCATCGTTTTTCTAGTACGGAAATTTAATTTACGAGCAGATTCCTGTTGCATATTACTTGTCGTAAACGGCAACGCTGGATTTCTTTTTCGTTCCTTCTTCTCAACCTTTGTAACTTCATAATCCTTACCATCGATTCGTGAAGTGATCTCTTTGACTGCTTCGGCGTTTGGTAATTTTTTCTTCTTACCGTCTACACCCCAGAAATTAGCTTTGAATTTTTTGGTTTTCTTCTTGAAGTTTCCATCAATACTCCAGTATTCTTCTGGTACAAACTCACGAATTTCTTGTTCCCGATCAATAATCATCTTTAGAGCAATGGATTGAACACGTCCGGCACTTAAGCCCTTCTTGATTTTTTTCCAAAGAATAGGTGAAATGGAATAGCCAACTAAGCGATCCAACGCTCGACGGGCTTGTTGGGCATCCACCAAAGAAACATCAATTGAACGAGGCTCTTTAAATGCTGCCTTTACAGCATCTTTTGTAATTTCATTAAATACTACGCGGTTCTTATCCTTCAAATCTAGTCCCAATAAATAAGCGAGATGCCAGGCAATGGCTTCTCCTTCCCTATCCGGGTCACTTGCGAGATAAACTTTTTGCGCTTTTTTAGCCGCTTGTTTCAAGCTTTTAATTACGTCGCCCTTGCCGCGAATTGAAATATAGTGTGGCTCATAATTATTTTCAACGTCAATTCCCATCTTGCTTTTTGGCAAGTCACGAACGTGTCCAACGCTTGCTACCACCTTATAGTTTCTTCCCAAATATTTTTCAATGGTCTTTGCTTTTGCTGGTGATTCCACAATAACTAGGTATTTATAGGCCAAATGTTTTTGCCTCCTCAATTTTTTCTTCTATTATATATCGGTAACTACTGACAAATCGTAGCCTATAATACGCTATTCAAATTTTGTTTGTCAAGTCAGGTCTAACGAATTTTGTTCCACAAATCATACGAATCAAAAATATCTTGTGCTTTTTCTACACAGATAGCACCGTCCTGAATCAACTGATGGCACCCACTGGATCGTCCATCTAATATTGACCCTAGAACCACAAATACATCTTTTCCATAATCTAATGCTTGTTGTGCTGTAATGAGTGACCCGCTGCGCTTTTTCGCCTCTACCACCAATACGCCGCTGCTTAATCCAGCGATGATCCGATTACGCATGGGAAAGTGAAATTTCGCTGGCGTCGTACCATTAGGATATTCACTTAATACTAAATGATTCTGGCTCATTTCAATTTGCAAGTTTCCACTATTTTTAGGATAACAAATATCTAACCCTGTTCCAACCACTCCGATTGTTTTTCCTTGATTGCTGATGGCGAATTGATGGGCGAAGCTATCAATTCCCTTTGCTAGTCCACTAACGATCGTAAATCCGCGTTTCGTAATCTCAGGCATCAACTCCTGTAACACATGATACCCATAATTTGTTGCCTCGCGTGCACCTACAACTGCCAGCATCTTTCGTTTCAATAATGCTAAATCACCTTTATAAAATAATACAAGTGGTGGAGTCGGTACATGCCTCAAAGTCTCTGGATAAACTTCATCTTCAATCGTGATAAACTGGTGCGTTCTTTCTACTTGCTTCAATCGTTCTCCGGACCATTCATTCCAGTTGTTTGGCTTGGTTGATTGTGCTAATAGTCGGATTTCTAATCCATCAAATTGCCACCACTGATGCCGCTTCGCAAATTGATAAATGCGATGTTTCCCGAAAGCTCCAATGCCTTTAGTTAAACTTAAACGTAATAGAAAGTCATTTTTCAAAAAAATCCCTCTTTTCAGCTCTTTATCAAAAAGATACTTAAAAAAGAAGGATTTCATTTTATATATTTTTAATTGGTGCAAAAGTTTTTCGATGAATTGGTAAAATTCCCTGTTCATCAATAGCTTTTAGATGTTCTTTTGTTCCATAGCCAGCGTTTTTAGCAAAGCCATATGCCGGATACTGTTCGCCATACTTTGCCATCCACTCATCCCGATACACCTTCGCAATAATACTAGCCGCCGCGATTGAAACAGATCGGGCATCACCCTTGATGATTTTCTCCTGTGGTAAGCCATTATCCAATACCATTGCATCAATTAATAGGCAATCTGGTGCGATAGACAGTTGTTCAATCGCTCGTTGCATTGCGACCTTTGTTGCCTGATAGATGTTCAACTGATCGATCTCTTCCGCAGTCGCTTCGCCAATGCCGATTGCTCGCGCATTTCGTTTTATTTCCGTTACCAGCTCTTCTCGTTTATGTGCCGAAAGCTGTTTTGAATCATTCAAGCCTAAGATTTCATGCTCATCATTCAGAATCACCGCTGCAGCAACCACGGGGCCAGCTAACGGACCTCGACCGACTTCATCAATCCCACAGATTGCTCGAAACCCTTGAGCTTTCTTCTCGCGTTCAAAAATCGACATTTCTTGGTATTTTTCTACTAAGGCTGCTTGCTTATCCTGCTGCTTTTGCCATTGAGTTAATGCCAATTGAACGCCTTTACGCGTATCCAGACGAAACCCTGCTAAACGAGGATCGTCAGCCGATGTAATAACTTTTAGCTCTTCTTTGATGGCGCTGATTGATAATTTTTCCATTAAACACTTAGCTCCTCAAAACGATCCAGCGTGAATCGACCCAATTTTCCTTGACGAAGCTCAAGAATCAACATTTCACTGGCACGTTCATAATCATCTTTGAATCCTCGTTTTTCTGAAATCAGTAATAATAACTCAGGCAGTTCCATAAATAAATTATCTTCTGTTAATTTATAACGCTCTTTTAATTGTTCTGGATAAAAACGGCAAAAAACTTCTAGCAGATAAAGTGCTAGATCGTCTAGGTGTAGAAGATCATCCTTGATCGCTCCAGTTAATGCTAATTTTTTACCTACGCTTGGATCTTCAAACTTAGGCCACAAAATTCCAGGCGTATCCAACAGCTCTAATTGCGAACCAAAGCGGAGCCATTGCTGCCCTTTAGTGACCCCAGGACGATTCCCCGTACTAGCAATTTTCTTCCCAGCTAAATGATTCAACAAAGTAGATTTTCCTACATTAGGAATCCCTAAAACCATTGCTCGAATGGCCCGCGGCTTCAATCCTCTTTCTTTGTCACGTGCAATTTTATCAGCCAAAACTTTCTTGCTGGCAGGCACGATTTGTTTCACACTCTTATCATCCTTAGCCGTCAAAGCCAGAACATGGTGCCCCTGCTCACGAAAATAGTTTACCCATAAATTAGTTTGGTTTGGATCAGCCAAATCCGATTTATTTAATAAAATCAACCGCGGCTTTTGTTGAACAATCTGATCTAACATCGGATTACGTGAGGATAGCGGCAACCGAGCATCGATCAATTCAAACACAATATCAACAAACTTTAGTTTTTCAGAAACTTCCCGGCGAGCCTTAGCCATATGCCCAGGAAACCATTGAATCGTCATATGTAATTCCTCCTTAAAAATAATGTTCATTCGCTTTATACTTCTATTATATTTATCTTTTATATGGATGAAGAGGCACTATCTTTCATTTCATCTACATTCATTGCCTAGGCTTTTATGTCCACAGGCTATTGTATCATAACTATTTTTTTTTGCATTTATTTTAAGTAACAGACATTTAGAAAATTTTTTCATTGGACAAATAAAAGACGCAAAAGCTTCTAAAAACACTTTTACGCCCCTTAAGTTATTTAGTGTTAAGCTTAAAACGTGTATCCTCTTTAAACTTTTTCCGTGCAGGATTTCCTTCACAGCGAAATACTTGATTATTTTTCAAGTCATAAATTGAAGACCACACTGTATCTTTCCCTGTTTTACGATCATATTGACAGATGAACCCATATTTTCCACCTAATAATTGTTTAGCTTCTAAAAATTCTAGGCTTTGAAAGTTTTTAGACAAATAATTTTCTAATGTTTCGTACCTTTCCTCCGCAAACCAATCATCCTCTACTAACAGTTTCCGAGAAAAAAGTTCTGGTAAATGGAAACTATTTGTTGCACAGAGGTATCCATTATTCTTTAGAAACCGATAGGACAAGGTATCATTCGTGTACTCGACTAAGCAGGCCTCTCCAGAAAGATCGGCTAAAACCAAAGTTCCAGAAGTGCATCGAGGAAGAGTTTCTAATAGCTGCAATGCCTCTTTTACGCTACGACATTTTTCTAATAGAAGGCGTAAAATCATTCCGACATTCATCCCTGGCTTTACACTCTCAGGAAATACTGAAGTTAGAGCAATTGCTAGTCCCCATTGATTAACTCCATCCTCCATCTCAACAAAAGCAGTTGTATTTGCAGAAAAAGAGTAGGAATCTGATTCTTTAAAATCGTACAGGCAGTTCATATATAATTTTTCGATTTCAGTTAAAAAATCACTATTCCTTCCAAGTAAAAAGTTTTGATCATTTTTTACAATAAAGCTTGAACAGTTTGTCACTCGGACAAGTGCATACATTGAAAATAGTACCGCATATAAAAAGTTGGGATCCATTACTTGACCATTAGCTATCCCATCTATCTCGTCAACAATTTCTGGGAAATATTTTTTGTAATATGGCAAGCATTGTTTAGAAAACTCCCTCATTTCATCAGTTATTTCAAAGGGGATATTATCTGCTAAACTTTTATGGTTCTTCTTCAATAATTGCCCCCATTTTTTCCCTATCTCAAAGTGAGTACCTTTGAACCTCCCATGATACATGTGCTTTTGTCTCCTTTATATTCAGATTAGGAGTCGACTTCCTACCTCAAGGATAACTGAATAAAAATTTAACTTCAATGAAATAAAATGAGAACTTTTTTCAATTTTAATTGATTGGTAGATAGAAAAAAGATGGTGTTCAGCCATCTTTTACGAAATGATTTTAATGTGTGTCAATGGGTAATAAACTGCTTGTGCTTTCCCCAATATATCTTTGCCTTGAACTGTCCCGAAAGACCGACTGTCTTTTGAAATTCGTCGATTATCCCCCAGAACAAAATATTCATTATTCGGCAACTTTTTTTCACCGATTAATTCATTTAATTGAAAATCTGTGGTGTAAGGAGAAACTTGATGATCGTGACTTCGATTATTCGTTAAGAATGACTCCGACATTTTATGACCATTGACATAAAGTTGATCTTTCTCATATCGGATTTCATCTCCAGGCAGACCAATTACGCGCTTGATATAAATCGTTCCATCTGTTTGTTGAAAAACAATGACGTCGAAACGTTTTACTTTACTGAATTTTTCCATTAACACCATATCCCCTTGAGACAAGGTTTGGTCCATTGAGTTCCCAGTAACAGGAACAGGAATTAATAGAAAACCACGGACAATTACGCCAATAAAAAGGGAGATCAAGAAGTATTTAACGCCTAACCACAGGTGGTTTTTTGTCAATAAATTTTTCACTTGCTCCCCTCCCTCGTAACAAAAAATAGTTACTACTCGTTATTTATTTTTTTAACGTTTCTATAGCTTTAGAATAAGCAACATCATTTGCTTTGACAAGTTTAAACACTTTTTCCTGTAAGACATCCACTGTTTTATCATCTAAAGCTCCTGTTGCTGATAAATTATTTTCTGTTTGAATTTCAGCTACAGCATTTTTAGTAGCTTCATTAAACAAATTACCTTCTGTTGGATAGCCTAGTGCCTTAAGCATCGTATTAATATTTTTGATTGCATCACCAGAATCACCGATTCGCCAATTAGACTGCTTCGAAATCGGTGGCAGTTTAGCATATTCAGGATAGTCGGCTTCGATGGTTGGGGACACTCCTTTACCTTCTACAGAGGAGCCATCAGGAGCAAACCATTTCATAATCGTTAATTGAACATAGTTGTCCTTTCCAATCGGACTAAGACTTTGAACACTCCCTTTGCCAAAAGTATTCACACCAATAATGGGGTAGTTTTTATTTTTTACAGCTGCCGCTAATAATTCAGCACCATAAGAACTCTCTTGATCGACTAAAAACACTGTAGGTTCTTTGACCTTGAAGCCTTGATCGATTTTCTTGCCAGCTTTATCAATAGAAATAACCTTCTTATTATTCGAAAACTGTGCAATGGTGTCCCCATTTTCTAGAAAATAGCTCGCGACACGTTCAGCCTCGGCGATTAAACCACCAGAATTTTGTCGTAAATCAATAATGAAGGATTTAGCCCCCTCTTTTCGTAGTTCCTCAATAATCGTACGAAATTCCAGCGCTGTCGTTTCTCGAAAATTATCTATTTGAATGGAACCAATTGATTTGTCATTTTTATCGATTGTCCCTTTAACTGTATCCTCTGGGATAACATCTCGTTCAAGGACCACCTCAAATTTCTCTTCCCCTCGTTGAATCAGTAATTTGACCTGCGTTCCTTTTTTTCCACGAATCATACTAGATAATTGGTCTAATGATTTATCCTGCGTTTTTTTGCCGTCGACTTCCAGAATAATATCTTGAGCTTTCAGCTTTGCTTTCTCTGCGGGGGAGTTTTTTACTGGCACTCGATCAATCACTGGTAATCGATTTTCAAGTTGTAGATTTGCACCAATTCCTTCAAAGCTGCCAGCTACTTTCGCGTTCAATTCTTTTGTTTCTTTTGCTGTTAAAAATTCAGACTCTGGATCTTGCAGAGAATCTGTCATTCCCTTTAAGGCCCCTTGAATAAGCTGTTCTTTGTCAACCTTATCAACATAATTCGTGCTGATCAAATCATACAAATCTTGAACATCGTCTAAATCATTTCGTGTAATCTTTACAACGGAGTCATTGTCCATTGCTTGTTTTTGATCGATAAAATGTGTAACTACCGCAGTAATTACGATAGTACAGATGATTGATATTAAAAAAATCGATACTGGTAATGTTTTTTTCTGCAAGGCGCATTTTCCTTTCACCCTTTTTTTCATGATAGCATGCTAGAAAAAAAAGGAAAAGCCTTCCACAACTTTTCCTTCATAATTATTTATTGTTTTCTAAATATTTATCCCAAACCTGATCAAAAAGATCCATCGAGTCTAAATAATCGACGTTAAGTTCTAAATAATCTGTCACCTCATGATAATCTTCTGATTGTTTTGGAAACATGATGTCTTTTGCGACGGCGCCAGCAAATGTTTCAACAGGATCATTTGGATTATGGCCTCTCTGGGTCAAGATATAATGATAAAAACTTCTTCTCATTTGTTTCACCTCGATGACTGTTCTTGATCAATCATTGGCTTTCTTTTCTTTTGGTAAATACAAGCTAAACTGAATATCATCACCTACAAGATCGATATGGTTTGCTTTGATGAACATGCCATTATTCAGTTTGAATTCATTTAATTTCAAAACGATTGTTTGTTCATCTGGATCGATAGCTACCCATTTAGGGAATTTATACCCGCGCTTTACTGTAGCCATTACTTGACTGACAGGCAGGTTCAATGAGCCGATGGATAAATCTCTCGCTTTTAATTGAACATTGCCATTATCCATAACATATGGATCAAAGTAAAGATAAAAATCGACACTGGCTCCCAATATTTTAAATTCGCCCTTTAGCATAGCTTGATTTTCTAAATAAAATTCATATTTCACATCTGAACCTTTTTGCAAATCATTCAAAAAGTATTCCATAACGGTATTTAACTTTTTCTTGTTTGTGTTCATCGATAAAACAGGTGACCCTTTAGGTACCGTTGTTTCGCTGCTTGGTGGCAAATTTGTTTCTCTGGCGGTAAACACTCTCACCGTAGAGAAAAGAATGCCTCCTAAAATGATGCCGATTAAAACAAGAAAAGCAATTTTCCAACCATTGATTTTTTTCTTCGATTCTTCCATTAATTGCTCTCCTTTAATAACCACAAATCTTTCGTATCTACTATTTTATCCTTAATCGCCGTTGCCATTAGTTGATAACCTAAATTGTTCGGATGAAAATTATCCTCATCATAAAGTGCATTATTTTTAACTTCAGAACTTGAGCTTGCACTGGTTTCTTCAGTATCTTTTGTTGCGATTCCTTTATAGAGCAGATCGTTCACTGGTACGAAAAAGCAATTTGAAGTTTCTTTTGTTAATCGTTGTGTTTCATCATTCCAGTTATCTACTACTGTCTGCATCGCCTTGATATCCGGGAAATTCAAGTAATAAGGATTATAAATTCCGACAATATAAATTGGTGCTTTTGGGTTTAGTTCCCGCATCTCAACTAAAATTTCGTCCACTTGTTTGCCATACTTTTTAATGGAGCGATCAAATTGTTTGGCCGTTTTGGCCGTTAGATTTTTTTGAAACGCTTGAAAGAGATCGTTTCCTCCTACAGTCATCGTGATAATATCTGCACTGGCTAAACTATTTCGCAAATCAGAATCCTTCTTCACACGCTTCAGGATTTGGTCACTCCGTTCTCCGGAGACACCATAATTATCCTTTTCGATAGAGGTCAATTCATATTTTTGCTGCAAAGCGTCTGCTACTAATGGGACATAGCCTCCACGTTTCGTCTCATCCCCGACCCCTTCAGTTAAAGAATCTCCCACTGCTACAAAGTGAACAGATTTTTTATAATTCTGATTTTCGTCCCTGACGACATGGAGCCTCGGCTCAGCCTTAGGAATTGTCAAAAAAAGAACCAACAATGTAACTACGGCTGCCGCTAATGGGATCAATATTGTTGAAAATCGTTTCATTTATCTACTCCTCTGTAAAAAAACGCCTCTATTGCTAGAGGCAGGTTCAACTAATCTGTGTAATACATGATCGCAAAAGCTCCAGGACCCGTATGTGTAGCAACAATCGGGTTGGTATGCAGAACGGGAATATGCATATCAGGGAACATTTCCTGTAGTGCCTGTTTGGCTTCATCGATAAAATCTAACTTTCCAGCGTATGAAATTCCTATTTGTTTGACATTGACTTTCGCTAATTCATCCATAAACGCTGCGAACCATTTACTGAATGTCTTCTTGCCTCGGCCTTTTGTGATTGGTAATAACTCACCATTTTCAAGTTCCATGACCACACGCATGTTCAGTACACTGGAAATGACGCCTGCTACTCGACTAATACGTCCGCCCTTCACCAAATTATCTAATGAAGAAATTCCGATAAACAATTTACTGTGGTTCTTTACTCGCTCAACACCGGCTAAAACTTCTTCTAGACTAGCACCTGATTCCGCCAATTTAGCCGCTTCAATCACTTGGAATGCTTGAGATTGATCGATAAATCCACAATCAATTACCGTTACGTTGCTGCTGCTTAAGAAGGTCGCTTGTCGTGCTGCCTCAGCAGTCCCGCTCAATGTGTGGGACATATGAATAGACACGATGGGGCTCCCATCTTTTCCTAATTCATCATACAGCTCTGCAAAATAACCAATCGGAGGTTGACTCGTTTTAGGAAGATTTTTAGCCTGAGCCATCATCTCCATAAATTTCTCTCCAGTTAACTTATCGTCATCTGGATAAACCACATCATCAATCATCACTGATAATGGGATAACTGTAATATTTAATTCATCTCGAACTGATTTTTCAATCGTACAAGAGGAGTCCGTTACAATTTTAACATTTGGCATTCTGATCCTTCTTTCCATACCTAGTTTCAAATTAATTTTAGTATATCAAACCTTATGAAATAAATCATCGTTGAGGCTATTTCTTTATAAATCTTGAAAGAACCGTGTCACTAAGACCCGGCTCTTTCGTAGGTTTCAAAATAATAAAGGTAAGGATTTTTTTCATCTCTCATACCTTGTTTTCGTTCTGTTAATTGCCATTTATTCCAAAGCATCATTGGAAAATAAGCATCCCCTTCAAAACTAGCCTCAATAAAGGTCCGATAAATCTTCTTACAATAAGGTAAAAATTCTGTATAAATAGCGGATCCTCCAGCAATAAATGTTTCACCCTCATGATTCTGATCATAGGTAATCACTTCTTCTAACGAATGCATGACGATGACATTTTCAGCTCGATACTCCTTATCCCGCGTTAATACGATTGTTTGTCGGTTCGGTAATGGCCGACCACCCATCCCTTCAAAGGTTTTCCGTCCCATCACTAATGTGTGGTTGATCGTGGTCTCCTTAAAAAAGCGCAAATCATTCGGCAGATGCCACGGCAAATGATTTTCCTTACCGATTAAGCCATTTTTATCCTGTGCCCAAATTGCAATCAGCATAGTGTTCCCCCTAATTTATACCATTTTTTCTTTATTATCCTTCAATGATCTCACTTAAATATTCCCAACGAGTCATCTTTTCTTCTAGTGCCTGTTCAGTCTGCTCTATTTCTTTTTGCAGCTCTTGCAATTTGGTAAAATCATCTCCTTGATGATTCATTTCTTCCGTCAATTGATTTATCTTAGTTTCAAGTAACGCGATATCGTCTTCGATCGTTTCCCATTCTTTCTGCTCGTTATAAGAAAGTTTCTTTTTCCGTTCTTTGATTTGCGGCTTGGCTTTAACGGCTCTTTCTTCCTTAACTGGGGCTTGCTGTGCTAAATAATCCATGATGGAGCCAAAGTAAGAGGTGATTTCGCCTTCCCCTTCAAAAATCAGCAATCGTTCAGCAACTTTATCTAAGAAATAGCGGTCATGCGAAACCGTGATTACTGCTCCAGGAAACTCCTCAAGATAATCCTCTAAAACAGTTAACGTTGCAATGTCCAAATCATTGGTTGGTTCATCTAACAGCAGTACATTAGGTTGCTGAATCAATAGTTTTAGCAAATAGAGACGTCTTTTTTCGCCCCCTGAAAGTTTGCCTATCAGTGTACCGTGCATAAATCGTGGAAATAGAAAACGCTCTAAAATCTCTGCCACACTGATTTGTGAACCATCTCTCTGCTTCACTTCTTCTGCTGCTTCCTGTAGATAAGCAATCATTCGCATATTAGGATCTAACGTCTCATTCTGCTGTGTATAATAGGCTAAGCGGACAGTTTCGCCAACCTCGACGATTCCATCATCAAGTGGGATTCTTCCAGCTAAAATATTTAAGAGCGTGGATTTTCCGGCGCCATTTTTTCCAGTAATACCCAGTCTTTCCTTTGTTTGAATCAAAAGATCGAAATGGTCTAGGATCGTCTTATTTTCTATTGTGAAAGAAGCTTGTTTCAACTCTAGAACTTTTTTTCCAAGCCGAGTTGTTGCGATATTCATCTCAAGCTGACCATCATTTTTTACTTGATGTAAATTTTCCTTTAAATCTTCAAAACGATTGATCCGAGCTTGCTGTTTTGTCGTACGTGCCTTTGCACCAGCTCTCATCCAAGCTAGTTCCTGTTTGTATAACTGCTTTCTTTTACCTTCTTGTTCCACAGCTACTCGATCTCGTTCCGCCTTTGCAACTAAATAAGATTCGTAATTTCCTTGATACTCATACAGTTGACCGAAAGACAGTTCAAAAATACGGTTTGTCACACGATCTAAAAAATAACGATCATGTGTAACCATTAAGAGTGAACCAGGATAGCTCTTCAAATAACCTTCCAACCATTGAATCGCATCATAGTCCAAATGGTTCGTAGGCTCATCCAGCAATAACAGATCTGGGGCATCGATTAACACTTGGGCTAATGCCACACGTTTAATTTGTCCCCCTGAAAGTTCACTGATTTTTTTGTCTAATGTCTCTATACCAAGTTTGTTTAATATCGCTTTTGCTTCGCTATCCGCAGTCCAAGCGTCTTGCTTGTTCATTGCTTCTTCAGCCAAAGTAAATGATCGCTGTGCTGATTCACTATTTTCATTTGATAAAGCCAACAATGCTTTCTCGTATGAGCGAACTGTTTGCATTAAAGGATTATCCCCTTGAAAGACTGCATCTAAAACAAGGGTATCTGCAGAAAAATTCTGCTCCTGTGCTAAATAACCAATTCGATAATCACTCGCTTTTTCTATCGCTGAAATGTCTCCATCTCCGCTATCTTTTCCTGCCAAAATGGTTAGCAAACTTGATTTGCCGGTTCCGTTAACGCCAATCAATCCTATACGATCCTTCTCATGTATCAAAAATGAAATACGATCAAACAGTGTTTTGTCACCAAATGTTTTATACAACTCTGTAACTTTCAATTCTTTCATCTTGAACCATCCTCAAATTTCTCTTCGTTATTGTATCAAAAAAAAGCCGTAAAGGAAATTTTTCCCATACGACTTTTCACGATTATACATATATACGTCTACTTTTTACTAATTACCAGTCAAAATCTTCAAATTGACAAAAGTGATGGTGTCTAATAGGCCCTTTACCGTGGGGACCGCCAAAACCATGTGGACCATGCTCATGAGGAGGCCGAGGCCCATCAAATTCTCTTCCTCCACCAAAATAGTCTTCTGAATCCTCTTCACCTAATTGATTTTTCAATGTCTCGCTTAATTTCTCTACTAAACGTGTCCATTCAGCTTTTTCTTCTTCACTGAAATCTGCAAATAATTCTTCGCCAAAATCAGGTGCCTTTGAAATTTTTTCCGCTTCTTCTTGACCAAGCGTCGTTAATCGAATAATCATAACGCGACGATCCTCTTCCGAGGGTTCTCGTGTAATCAATTCTTTATCTTCTAATTTTTGTAATAATTCACCAACGGATTGCGGCCGCATGCCTAAAACAAAAGTTAGATCTTTTTGACTGATTTCTGGATTCATCTTTAATAATGCAAGAACTCTTCCTTGACCACGATGAACGCCAAGTCCAGGATTTTTAGCCATTTGGCGATGATAGTAACGTCTCAAATCATGTTGCAATTTCATGAATTGTTCATTCATTTGGTTTTCCATAATTGTTCTCTCCTTTTTGTTCAGGTACCTTATATTTATATAATACAGGTACCTGAACAAATAAGCAAGGCTTTTCTTAAAAATATTCTGGTACCTTAATAATTTCTTTGACTATAGATTTCTCGAATCGAAAATTTTATCCATAAAAAAACAAGTACCCGGTTATTGGGCACTTGTCCATTCATTGATTAGAAGTTATCTCCATAGACATCATCCACATTTTTGGTTGGATCAATTACGATGTATAAGCTTTTTGTTTTCTCTGAAACTTTTGTCGATTGATAAACATTGTCCAAGCCTTCATTGTCTTTGTCCTTGTATGGGAAATAGACTGAATCAGGATGTCCAGCTCGATAAATGATTTCCATTCGTTCGATGTCCTCAAACTTACGTGCTCGCTCAAACATACCTAATTCTAAACCGCCTAAATTAATATCTGTTGTTTGAACATGATCGCCTTCTTGATAAATCTCAATCTTAAAACCTGCACAAGGATGAATTTCTACAAACTCGCTGCCATGAATTCTTCCGAAACTTGTCGTAATTTGTTTGATCCACAAATCGCCAATATAACGGCGATCGATCGTCCATGTTTCACCATTACGAAAATAGAATTTTAACGCTGTCATTTCTCTTGCCATTCTGCATTCTCCTCACTAATGATCTAAAATTAAGTTTAGCATACCTTGAGTAAACGGTCACATGTTGTGCTTCTACTTCACTTTTTTAAGGAAAGCTGCTGTTTCGACAATCACTCGTTGATGCGTTGCTTCGCCAACTAGCTGCTCATCAACAAAGGCCTTGATCGAAAAAGAAACTTTATTCGTATCGATCCTTTCTGACTCTGCTTCCACCTTTACATCTGCTCCAATTGCTGTTGGTGCTATATGCTTAAGGTTAATTGTAAAACCAACACTTGTATAATTAGATGAAAGCTCTGGTGCCAATAGTCGTTTCGCACAATTCTCCATCATCGCTACTAAAGCTGGAGTTGCTAAAACCTCCAAATCGCCTGATCCCATTGATAGCGCCGTTTGTTCCTTTGTGACCTGATAGTATTCCGTTAATTTTTTCATGGCATCTCCTTTTTCAAAAATTCTTCTGCAAAATTCAACAATCGCTCTTTTTCATTCTTTAAATTTCCTTCGACTACCTCACGCTCTAATGTATTTAACGTCATACTAATCCATGGGCCCTTAGGATAATCAAAGTGGTCCATTATTTCATTTCCCTTCACCGCTAGATCCTTCAATGAATAAAGGGGCAAATATTGATAAAGTAAGCGTATTTTAGCCAAATTGGGTTCGCGATCAAAATAATAAAGCAAGTATTCAACTGAAAGAGCCAATTCTCGTCCCAATTGATACAAGGTCCAATTGTCCCACTCATATTTTAAACGAAATTGAAGTGCTGGTACCATCTGTGTCACTTCACGAATTAATTGATTCGAACATTTCCATTCTTTCATGAAATGGCGAATATCGGTAATGTTCATGTCCAGCATTGTCATTAGCAAAGTCCATGCCTGCCGTTCAGTCGGAATTGCCGGCCCTCGTAGTTCTGAGAAGTTTAATAGTGCTTCTCCATAGTTTCTTAGACCTGGACAGTAAATGTAGCATTCTGACTCCACAAAAGAACGTAAACCGGCTTCACGAAACGAACCCATCATTAATTTTACAAATTCTACATTGATACGCTCCACCGATATTTTTGCCAACAAAGAGTGGTATTCTTGAATCGCTTGAAATGTTTCAGGTTCTAAAGTAAAACCCAAATGACTAACAAAACGTAATGCACGCATCATTCGTAAAGCATCCTCATGAAAACGCTCGTAAGGATTGCCTACTGCCCGCAATATCTTATTGCGCAGATCGTCCAACCCATCAAAAAGATCAATCACAGTGCCATCAATACCAACTGCTAATGCATTGATCGTAAAGTCTCTTCGTTTTAAATCTTCCTTTAATGAACGGACGAATTCCACATGGTCTGGTCGACGATAGTCTTGATACGTGGATTCTGTTCGAAACGTTGTTACCTCATAGGTCGCTTCTTTAGTAATCACCATGACGGTCCCATGATCAATGCCGACATCAATGGTTCGATGAAAAAGCTCCTTCACTTCAGCTGGAAAGGCACTTGTTGCAATATCCACATCATGAATTGGCTTATTCAATAAGATATCTCTAACGCTTCCCCCGACATAATAGGCCTCGTATCCAGCATTCTGTAATTTACGTAAAATGGGCATTGCTCCTTGAAATTCTAAAGGAAATGCTTCTAATCTCATTTTGACTCACCTTCTGTCAATCCATCCTTACGTTCGAATCTAAAGCGATCCCGCCGATTGAACTTCTTCATATTCTGATCGAAAACTTCTGTTAGATCAATTCCTAGAGAATTCGCCATAATAATTGTGACAAATAATACATCCCCTAACTCTTCTTCAACTGTATTCGGTCTCTCAGAATCCTTTTTCGTTTTTTCTCCATAATGATGATTCACTTCGCGAGCTAGTTCACCCACTTCTTCTGTTAAACGAGCCATTTGACCCAGTGGGGAAAAATAACCTGTTTTAAATTGTTGTATATAATCATCAACTTCTTGTTGCATGATTCTCATTGTCTTTTCATTCATCAAACCACCTCAAACCTATCTTATCAAAAAACAGATTTGTTTCCTATCATGTTGTTGTAACTATCTGAAATTCATGCTATGTTGATTGAGGACTGAAATTGTGTGCCTGATGAGTACACAGCATTTCTTTAAAATCGGTTTATACATTCAAAATCAGGAGGTGTCGTATGGAAACGACTATGTCTACACGAATCAAAGAAATTCTATTTATTGTGGTGGGAACAGCCATATATGCCTTTGGTCTAGTGTATTTGAATATTGCAAATCACTTGGCAGAAGGCGGAGTCACCGGTATTACTTTGATTATTCGAGCCCTTTTTGGCATTGATCCTGCTTATACTACCTTGCTTATTAATATCCCATTGATTTTAATTGGTGGGAAAATTTTGGGAAAACGGTCGTTCTATTACACCATCTTGGGTACCGTTTGCCTTTCCGTTTTCTTATGGATTTGGCAAAGAATACCGCTTCAGATTAATTTGGACCATGATCTTTTTATTGTATCCATCTTAGCTGGGCTATTTGCCGGATTCGGTAGCGGGCTGGTTTATCGAAATGGTGGAACCACTGGCGGTGCGGATGTTATCGCACGAATTTTGGAGCAAAAAATCGGGTTTACAATGGGAAAATCTCTATTGGTTTTTGATATTATTGTTTTAATTTGTTCACTGACTTATTTAGATTTGAAACGAATGATGTATACTTTGATCGTCTCATTTGTATTTAGTAAAGTAGTAGATATGCTTTCATCTGGTGGATATGCGGCTAAAGGTGTGATGATTATCTCTAACGAAAGTAATGTAATCGCTGAGTTACTGATGGCTCATTTAGAGCGTGGTGTGACTTACTTACACGGTGAAGGTGGTTTTTCATCAGAATTGAAACGTATCGTCTACATTGTCGTATCACAGCAAGAAATCAATGAAGTGAAAAAAATCGTGCACTCTGTCGATGAGAAGGCCTTTATTTTAATTAGCAATGTTCACGACGTCGAAGGAGAGGGCTTCACCTATTTAAAACCTCAACGTCGAAGATTCACTCTGAAGCGAAGCAATTAAAAAGATACCGCAGACAGTGAGCCGACCCCCAAAAGTTAGACTAAAATCTAACTCTTGGAGGTCGGTATTTTTATGGCTAAATATAGTTTTGAATTCAAATTGAAAGTAGTTCAAGAATACTTAGATGGGAAAGGTGGTTATAGCTATTTAGCAAAGATACATTCGGTTGCGGTATCTTTTTATTCGTGTATGGTTAATTTAAGCCTGTTTAGTTCATCTGATAAGATGAGAAAAGCTTCCTTGTCGCCATCTTCTAAGGCCATATCAATTTGCTTTTTCAATAAGTCTACTTGTGCTTCCTGTTCTTGAAATTTCAAATAGTTTTCCACTTCCGTTACGATCTCTTCACTAACATTATCATTCCAAGAAAGTGCGGGATTGTCCTCAAGAACGGATAAATATTGTGCATTTTGCCATGAATTTGGAAAAATGCATTCTAGGTATAAAGGTTGTTGCCAATGCAGACGAATTTCATGAAAAATCTGATCACTATTCGAAAACTGATGTCCCTCAATTGAAAACACCATCGGTTCCTCACGTTGGGTAATGTCTCGAAAAACTAATCCACGTTTCGTTTCTAGCGCCTGCTCGACAATGTGAACATTTCGTAGAATTGCTTCATGATTAATTAAGTAATTCAAAATCCAAATCACTTCTCGACGTTGAAAACTTACATTATTGATCAACCACACGAGAAATTCACGCTTTTCACCTACATCGATCATTTTTCTCACCTCTCTACTCTTCTAATAATGATTGTACTTCTAAATCACCAGGTTCTTGTTGCAAGTAGCTCATTAAAACAACTCGTGCCTGTTCCAATTGACCATCCTCACGTAAAAAGACTCCGTAAGCCTTCAAAAAGTCCGGCTCATGAGACAGATCTTCATACGCTTGCTTATAATAGGTGCGAGCCGCATCGAAATCTTCTAGTTCGTTATAGGCCTGCGCTAAATTCCATGCAGCGTAAGGATTATCCTCCTCATCCATCTGGGAAATCATCTCGATCGCTTTATCAGGCTGGTCTTCATTTAGATAAAGGTTACTTAATGTCAACAAAGTTTCATCCGTTTTATCGCCTGTTTCAATTGCCTGAATTAACAACTCTTCAGCTTTTTTACTATCACGCAATCGATAAGCGATTTCAGAGGCTAAATGCAGTAGTTCCACTTGATAAGGATTTTCTTTGATTCCTTCCTCTGCAGCAAGCAACGCTTCTTCCAGTAATTCTTCTTCTTTCAAACTGTCAGCAAGATAGTAATAGCCACTTTGGTATTGAGGATCAAGTGTAATTAACTCCTGTAAGTAATTAATGGCTTTTTGGTGATCATGCAACTGATAGTAGGTAAACCCTAGTTGGAACAACCGATCAGAAGTATGTTCTTTTTCCAATGCCCGTTCTAAAAATGGGATCGCCTCTTCAAATCCGCCCATCATGCTATAGGCTGAACCGATTCTTTCATCAATTGAAACATTCGCGATCTCATCAATGCCCTGTTTTTGAAGCTGTCCATAGTCATTGATGGCCTCTCCTAATTGATTCGCAGAAAAATGTAACTCTGCAAGAGCAAATGTAATCAAAGGTTCTTCTGGTGCAATCGTTTTGGCTTGTAAAAGCTTGGCTTCGCTAACCTCAGGAATACCTAGAACCTGATACAAGTCGGCTGTCACTAACAGACTTTCTAGATAATTTTCACTGTCAGGTTCAATTTTTTCTAAGTACGAGAAGGCTCCATCAATATCATCATTTTCAATCGCAATTTCTGCTAAAGAAAGATAAAAAACATCTTCTTGAGGAAAATCAGTCACTAATTTTTCTAATACTTTTTTTGCTTCTTCTAAAAAACCTAACGCTTGTAATTCTTCAGCTAAACTAGCTAAAATTTCTGGATCATCTTTTTTTAATGCCTCTTCAAACATTAGATTTGCTTCTGTTAAATCTTCATTTTTTAATGCTGCAAGCATCTTTTCACTATAACTTGACATCTATTCTCCCCTGATCTCTGTTACGATTTTTTGATATACTTCAAATGTTTGAAGCAACTCTTTTTGGGTCGGGACTTTTTCCATACCGACTTCACCGATTTGAATTAATCCTGCTAAGGGCTTTTCCTGCGCTAAGGCAATGACTTGCTGCCCGTAATCAGCCAAGGAGATTCCTTCTGGCATCATAATAGGAAATCCTAATCGCACCAACCATATCATAAATTTTTTAAAATTGAAATGAAGATTGCTTGTTGTGACATTCCATGCGAACTCAAATAACAAGCCAAACATCGTCTTCATACTATTGGATAATAATGACCCATTCTCTGTTTGAAAAAAAGCTTTCTCAAATATTTTACCAAAATTACGCAGTTCCTCGCTATTGTCCTGATAGTAATAGATCAGCGTCTCGCTGAAAGCAGAAAAAGAGTGCTGAAAAAGGGCTTCCCGCGTAGGAAAATTCTTGTATAAACTTTGTAAAAAGGGATAATCACAGACTATACCACAACGAATCAAGGTCAAAAGGTCTACCATTTTCCCAGTTTTTTGTTGATCAGCCAAAGTATGATCAAACAGAATGCTTTTTGGTACCTCTTCGATTTCCATAACTGTCATCAAATTTTTATCTGAAACTATCTGATCAATAAAGGACAGACTTTGAGCAAAGGATCTAAGTGATACAGGAAAAAAGCACAGCTCTGCTGAGAGATTGGTAACATGATGAGTAAAACCCAAAAGCTCAATAACCCCTTCGTTTCCGATCCCAAGAAAGATTGTTTCCTTTTGTCGGCTAAAGCGTTCTAAAAAATGAATCAATTCTTGAAAACTTTCCATTGTATTGCAGTACCGATTGTTAGGCGTGATAAACCAGTCATGAGTACTTGTTTTAGGGATAAATTGTCGTAGTTTTTCAGCGTACAGATCATAGTATCGTTGATTTCCACAAAATAGTATTTGTTTATTTTGTAAATCTTTTTCACGCATCATTGAAGCGACGGTCTCTCCATAAATAATCTGTGTTTCCTTCTTTTTATTTTGATAGGTTATTTCCATCCCGCTCACCCCGTTTTCTTTATTTTATACTACAAAAAAACCTCCCGCAACAAAACTGCGAAAGGCTATGAGACATTTCATCTCTATTTATTACAGGAATAAAAAAGTATCTGGATTATACCTACAAAAAAATACAATTCACGTAAGAATAAAAGTACTTAGTTATTGACTTTGTGGTGTGTTTTGCTGATTTTGTGTAGTGCCACCGTCCTGATTTGAAGGCGTCTGTTGCCCATTGGATTGACTTGGCTGTACATCTTGTTGATTATCTTGAGGTGTTTGTTGCTGATTATTTTGATCCTGTTGCGGCTGTTGCTGATAGCTTTGCCCTTGTTGGGGTTGTTGCTGATAGTTTTGTCCCTGTTGTGGTTGTTGGTAAGGTTGTTGAACCCCTTGATTTGCTTTTTCTTCCACTTCTGACAGCTCTTCAAAGGTTAACAAGCCATCTCCATTTAAATCTGATGGGGAGTAGCCTTCTTTGATCACACGTTCTCCATTGGATAGAATTCTCAATACGGTTACCTGTTCGCCCCAAGGAGTTGTTAGCACCTGACCAACACTGGAAGTATCAATTGTCTTTGATTCATCTGTCGCCACTGTGGAAACAGATGTCGAATCGTTCAAACTTACTTCTCGTTTGGGAATTGCCTCTTCATCCGAAGATCCATAGAAATACAGTCCGACTAAAACAAGAATCAATAATAGCGGAACAGATACTAGCAATATAATAAAGTTGCGACGCTTTCTTTTCTTATCTTCTTGTTCCAGTAATGCATCTGCTTCTAAAAAAGCTTGTCGCCACTTAGGATCATTTTTTCTTTGTGCAAGAAACTCATACGAATGCCAAGAGTCGTTTTTCTCAACATAAAATAGACGCTCCTTTGACATCGCTTCACCCTCTTTCTTCCCTTATTTTTTCTCCCATTATTGAGTAGTATATCATTTTCTAAAAAGCCATTGAGCTACTCCAAAGAAAAAATAAAAATCTTTTCTACATTTTATCGTATGTAAAGCCTTTCGTAAAACAAAAAATAAGTTACAAACAGAATGAAATAACGACATCAAAAAGAAATAAGTATCAATTAATTTTGTTCTCACTTCAGACAAAAAACCGCTGTGACTGTTAAAGTCACAACGGTTTTAGCAGCAAAAATTATTTAACTGCGTCTTTTAGCGCTTTACCTGGTTTGAACGCAGGTACTTTGCTTGCTGGAATTTCGATTTCTTCACCAGTTTGTGGGTTACGTCCTTTACGGGCCGCACGTTCACGTACTTCAAAGTTACCGAAGCCGATCAACTGAACTTTTTCACCTTCAGCTAATGCGTCTTGGATAGTTGAAAATACAGCATCGACAGCAGCTGTAGCGTCTTTCTTGGTTAAGTCAGTAGCTGCTGCAACTTTTTCGATCAATTCTGCTTTGTTTGCCATGAATGAATTCACCTCCTGAGAAATGAGTAGTGATGTCTAAACATCAACTGATAACTGAGTGGTCCAGCCATCAGCAAAGAAATATTGATTTGGTCAATATTCTGTTATAACGATAGCATAAGAACCTTATGTTAGCAAGGTTTTTAACGATTAATGGCACAAAATTCATGGTTGTTTTATCATTCAGAGAAATCTGTTGTCACCAAAATAAAAGTATGATAAAATACCTTATTTTCTTCTCCGAGCGATTATTTTTATCGGTGTTCCTTCAAACTCAAATGCCTTTCGAATTTGATTTTCTAAAAACCGTGCATAAGAAAAATGCATAAGTTCTTCTTCATTTACAAAAACCACAAATGTCGGAGGCTTTACCGCTACTTGAGTCGCATAAAAAATCTTTAATCGCTTGCCTTTATCTGTCGGTGTTGGATTAATTGCAACAGCGTCCATAATGATGTCGTTCAATACAGAAGATGGAATACGCAAGTTCTGATTCATGCTGACCTCTTCTATCATCGTTGGAATTCTATTCAAACGTTGCTTGGTCATTGCTGAGACAAAAACAATTGGTGCATAATCCAGATAAGCAAACTCATCACGAATTTCTTCCTCGAATTTTTTCATGGTATTGGTATCTTTTTTGACCAGATCCCATTTATTGACCACGATAATCACACCTCGACCCGCCTCATGGGCATAACCGGCGATTCGCTTATCTTGTTCACGAATCCCTTCTTCCCCATTTAAAACGACAAGAACAACATCCGAGCGGTCAATCGCGCGCATCGCACGCATAACAGAATACTTTTCTGTATTTTCATAAACTTTGCCGCGTTTCCGCATTCCAGCTGTATCAATCATTGTAAATTCTTGACCGTTTTCGCCAACAAATTTTGTATCAATTGCATCCCTTGTTGTTCCTTCAATATCTGAAACGATTACTCGGTCTTCGCCTAAAATAGCATTGATTAGTGAAGATTTTCCAACATTCGGACGACCAATTAAACTAAATTTGATAGATTGATCTTCATCATCTTCATTTTCTGCTGGGAAATGTTTGACTGCTTCATCTAGTACATCTCCTAAACCAAGCCCATGGCTTCCAGAAACAGGATACGGTTCTCCTAATCCCAATGAATAGAATTCGTAAATGTCGTTACGCATTTCAGGATTATCTACTTTATTCACCATTAAGATGATTGGTTTTTTACTACGATACAAAATTTTTGCTACTGCTTCATCCGCATCAGTGACGCCTTCTTTTCCACTTGCCACAAGTAAAATCACATCTGCTTCATCAATCGCAATTTGAGCCTGTTGTTTAATTTGTTCCATAAAAGGTTCATCACCAATATCGATTCCACCGGTATCAATGATTGAGAATTCATGATCCAGCCATTCACCTTTTGCATAGATTCGATCACGTGTTACGCCAGGCGTATCCTCCACGATTGAAATGCGTTCCCCAGCGATTCGATTAAATAATGTTGATTTACCGACGTTCGGACGGCCAACGATGGCAATTGTAGGATTTGACATAATTTAATTCCTCGTTCCTAATTACTGTATTAAATTTTTTAAAAAATGAGCCTAATGCTCATAGTATCTACTTTTGTGATAAGTATGTCCTGTTCCAATCCATAGCAGCAACTGAGTTTACTAGGACAAAAACATACTATAAAACTTAGAGCATACTCAAATTGCTAGAATAAATTTCCACAAAATCTATTATCGATTCAACTACATTCTCTTCTACTAATGAACTACTTAGTAGAGCTAGCAACGGCGTTCTTTTTTTCAAATTCTCTTTAGTTTAACCAAGAAAGCTCCTTCTTGCAAGAGAAGGAATCATTTTCACTGATGAATTAATAAGAAAATTAAGTTGTTTCCGTTTGAAGAATTTTCAGCTTTTATACGCATTCAATGATTTCTGCATAAAAAAGAAGCGTGCTTAAACACGCCTCAAAATAGCTAATATTTATTCGTTGTCCTCTGAGTCTTCATTTAAAGCGTCGCCTAAGATGTCTCCCATTGTGAAGCCAGTATTTTCCTCAGGCAACTCATAAGATTCTTCTTCTACAGGTTCTGCTTTAGCCTCTTCAGGCTTTTCTTCCAATGCTTTAATTGAAAGTGCTACACGATGCTCTTCAGGATGTACTTCAAGAACTTTTACTTGTACTTGATCCCCTTCATGTAAGACTTCGTGCGGTGTCGCAATATGCTTGTGAGAAATTTGAGAAATATGAACAAGTCCCTCTACACCAGGGAAAATTTCAACAAAAGCACCGAAGCTGGTTAAGCGTTTCACTGTTCCTTCAAGGATTGAACCAGGTGCTGCTTTTTCTTCGATATCTGTCCAAGGACCAGGCAGATTCGCTTTAATTGATAAAGAGATACGTTCTTTCTCTGGATCTACAGAAAGCACTTGAACTTCAACTTCATCGCCTACATTCAAGACATCCGCTGGTTTTGCCACATGGCTGTGAGAAATTTCTGATACGTGAACCAATCCATCAATACCGCCAAGATCAATAAATGCTCCGAAATCTGTAAGACGAGCAACTTGACCCTTAATGACTTGACCTTCATATAGATCTGCTAAAATTTCCTTTTTCTTCTCTGCTTTTTCAGCTTCCACTACTGCTTTATGAGATAGAATCAAACGATTCTCAGAAGGCTCGATTTCAATAATTTTGAATTTCAATGTTTTTCCAGTATACGCTGAAAAATCATCCACAAAGTGATCGTCAATCATTGATGCTGGTACAAAACCACGTACACCTACATCAACTACTAAACCACCTTTGACGCTGCTAGTTACCGGTGCTTCGATAATTTTTCCATCTTGGAATTCTTTTTCGATATCTTCCCAAACCTTTTTCGCATCTAAGCGTCGTTTAGAAAGAAGATAACTACCATTTTCTTTGTCTTTTCCGATAGAAGAGATAACGACTAAATCAAGAATATCGCCAACCTTGACTTCTTCATTGATATCTTCAACAGGTAATGTTGAAAGTTCTTTAGCAGGAACTACACCTTCTACCCCTGCACCTTCAATACCAACGATAACTTGTTTATCTTCTAAGGCGAGCACCTCACCTTTAACAATATCGCCAACTTGAACTTCATGCACACTTTCCATTGCTGCTTCCATGGAAACATTTTCGTTTTCCATCGAATTTTGTTCTAATTCTGTCATGTCGTTTGTCCTCCTTACCAACAATTCTGCGTAAAATACACTACATGTTCTATTTTAGAATAATCCACATGAAAAATAAAGCGATTTCTTCTTTTTTTCTAAAAATTTGAAAGAATTTCGCTTTATTTATCGATTTTATCCAAAATTTAGAAACCTTTTGAGTAAATGACCTCTTTAATCTTCGTTACTACCTGTTCGATCGACATTCCAGTTGTATCGACCAATTCAGCATCTGCTGCTTGAACTAATGGCGAGACTTCTCTATGAGAATCTAAATAATCGCGTTTTGCGATGGCTTCTTTGATTGCCTCAAAGTCCATTTTTATACCCTTTTCCTGATTCTCTTTGTAGCGACGCTGCGCGCGTTCTTCAACACTTGCCACTAAAAAAATCTTTACCTCCGCTTTAGGTAAGACGGTCGTTCCAATATCGCGACCGTCCATTACGACGCCGCCTTTTTGTGCTAATTGACGTTGCGCCTCAACTAACTCTTCTCGAACTTTGCCATGAGCAGATACTTCTGATACCGCAGCAGTAACATCGGGCTGACGAATTGCTTGAGTAATCTCTTCATCATCTGCAAAAACCAATTGTCCATGATTAGATTGTTTAAAAGTAATAGGGTACTGCCTTGTCAAATCAGCTAAAGCAGATTCATCTGAAAAAGCTATTTGATGTTTAATTGCTAAATAAGTAATCGCTCGATACATGGCACCTGTATCTACATATATAAATTTAAAATCATTCGCTAAAATTTTTGCTACTGTACTTTTTCCAGAGGATGCTGGACCGTCAATTGCAATTGAAATATTTTCCATGTTTTGCCTCTTTTCAATAAATAAGCCGTAATCGCTAACGATTACGGCAAGATATTCAAATTATTTAATACGTACCTGTTGACCTGGATCAAAATAGAAGTTGCTTCTGTCCATTCCATTCAACCGAAGAAATTCATCAACAGAAAGACCATATCTTCCAGCAATTTGTTGAGGGCCTTCGCCTGATTGGACTGTACCATATTGGGCATTCGGATCATCAGCTACACTTGAAGATGGCGTTGTTTGTTGTGCCGCTTGAGCTGCTGATTGAGATGCTGCCGCCTCTGCTGCTGCCTGAGATTGAGAAGCTGCGGCTTGTGCTGCTTGTTGTTCTGCATCGGCTTGTTGTTGAGATTCTTGTGCAGCCTGTGTATCTGTTGAAGCTGTACTTTCTTCAGTACTGCTTTCTTCGGTGCTAGACTTTTCTGTCGAAGATACTTTAGACACCTGCGTTGTACTCTCAGGAGAGGCCGCTGGCTTGTCATTATCACGAGTAATCCAGAAAAAGGCACCGGCTGGAATCAAAATAAGGGCTAACAATAATGCGACTAGAATCGTTAAGAATTTCGTATTTCCGCCACCTTTATTACCACCACCACTACGACGAGACTGGCTGCGTGAATAAGTTTCTTCTTCACTATCAGATTCGTAAATATGTTGATCCCACGGTTCATTATTCGTATCGTTATAGCGATCTTTTCTACTCAATTTCTCTAACCTCCTAAATGCTATCGCCATGTATTATACCATAGCTCAAAAAAAATATGCGTCAATTTTCAATCTTTCATATCATTTTTAAAAATTTTTTGAAATATTTTTTTCCATGGTAACACTGTCGCAATATTTTCCACTTCACTCTTTTTAGTAGATAAAGTAGCTCCGTCATTATCACAACAAATGGGATTTTTTTCATGGAGCGTTTCGTCAAAATAGGAAACTAAAAACTCACGGCGACAAGTGGATAATGAAATGTACTCCAGCATTTTTTGTAATTGGAGTCGTTTTGTCATTCCACGTTGACTCAATAGAGCCAATAATTCGTCACTCTCTTCAGGAAAAAAGTGTTCCCATTTTTTTATTAATGGGTCTTCAAAAACAAGATCACTCATTGTTTGTTTGATTTCAAAAAGCTTTTTTGATTGATTGGTTTGTTCCTGTAAAAAATGATGAATATGTTCGTCTCCTGCTTCATAAAGGAGTATCGCCTGACTCGCTTGTCCATCTCTACCAGCACGTCCAACCTCCTGTAAATAATTTTCAGGTGAATCTGGTAGATCATAATGGATAACATATCGAATATTATCCTTGTTAATCCCCATGCCAAATGCATTGGTTGCAATGAGCAATCGCAAATCACCGGCGATAAACTGTTGTTGAAGCATCCGCCTTTCTTGCCCGCTAAGACCACCGTGATAATGGGCGACCGAGTGGTTTGACTTAAGTAATTGGTATAGCTCTTCTACCTTTTTTCTAGTCGCGCAGTAAACGATTCCCGCACCACGCAAAGATTCAACCAATTCTTGTAACTTTTTTAATTTATCTTCCTGATAGACAAAAAAACTTATATTGGGACGATCTACAGAATAAATGTATTCTTCTGCTGCTTTACGAGTGAAGAGCAAACGCTGAATATCTTGTCGCACAGCTTTCGTAGCAGTTGCAGTTAACGCTAAAACCAGGGAAGCCTCTACGAATTTTATTCCATCAGCAAGCTTTAAATATTCTGGTCGAAAATCAATTCCCCATTGTGAAATACAATGGGCTTCATCAACAACTACTAAGGAAATTTTTATTTCCTGCAACTTCTTTTGAACGTTAGGGGTCAAAAACATCTCTGGACTCATAAAAATAAACTTATAATTATGCGCTTCGCTCAAAACCCATTGCTTTTCCCATCCAGACAGTAAACTGTTCAGCGCGACTGCTCTTTTTTCTCCTATACGTTGGAGTTGCGTTACTTGATCCTCCATTAGAGAGATCAAAGGAGAAATCACAATTACTGTACCTTCTAACAAATACCCTGGTAATTGGTAACACAAAGATTTTCCTGTTCCTGTAGGCAGCATGCCCAATACAGACTTTCCAGCTAAAAGAGTCTGAATAATTTCCTTTTGTCCGGGACGAAATTGCTCGTAATTAAACTTTGCCTTTAAAACTTCTGTTAACTCCATTATTTCTCCCTCATACGATAAATTTGTGATAAACGGAACGTTAAATATGAACTATCGTATTCTTGAAACCGTGCATTGACGATTTGATTCTTATCTAGCTCATTGAAATTGATGAGCTCAAAACTTTTAAAAGGAAAATTTTCATCTATTAATGCCCATTCAATAAAATGATCATTGACAGTCCCTTGTTTTAAATGACGTAATTTTAGTATTTCATCTATTGATTTTCCCGCCAAAAAAAATTGCTTTGTAATTAGCATGCTTTGATTCAGATTTTGTTGATCCAAATTAGAGAGTAACCTAAATATTTCCCCACTATTATCCTGCATGACTTGCGCCAGAAAAAGATCAATTGCATTTTGCTGGTAGAGACTGCTCCATGGTTCTTCCAGCCATTTTTCTGGCAGTAACTGATACGCTGTTTTCCCTTGAAACTCTACGCCAGAAAATTGATTCGCCAAAAAATCTGCTTCATTTACTGGTAATTTTTGAAAAATCAGCTCCAATTCCTGTTTAAATTTTACAATCACATCTGCTTTAGAATAAGCCAACCATTTTTTTATTTGCTGTATATAGTATGGACGGTTTTCAATTGGGAGATAATTTTTTTCATTAAAAGATAAATGACTGATTACTTGTACTGAGAAAAGAATCATGTGCCACATATTCTCCCTCATACGACCATAGCGCAGGTTATTCAGCCCATAAAAGGGATAGGATTCTTTTCCTAATACTCTCTGCCCCTCAACGGTTAGTTCTCCGAAACCATCATTTACTAAAATCAATTGTTTTTCAATCAGCCGCTGCAGTTCTTTTTGAAAAACTTCTTCTTTTAGATTCGGCAATGCTCCTAAATAAGGCAAATTTTCGTGAAAAAAACCATGAAGTAATACAGAACTGGTTCTTTTACCCACCAATAAATGATATAAGGTAGAGGTTCTTAACTTGTAGCCTGCCTTAAATAACGTTAAAATAAAAAAAGTCATAATATAATCTCCTGTGGAAGGTGAAGTAATGAAATGTGAAATCATTCCTGAGCGCTGCATCGCCTGTGGGTTATGCCAAACAATCGCGCCAGAAATCTTTGATTATACTGATGATGGTCTTGTCCTTTTTATCGGAGAGCCAGAAGCAACTCACGAATTTATACCTGAAGATCAGCAAGCAGCTGTCATTCAATCTGCTAAACGCTGTCCTTCCCATGCCATCCTTTATCAAAAATCATAATAACATAGATAGACAAAAAAAATCTCAGACATTTCATCTGAGATTTTTTTGCATCTTTCTATACGGAATGATGTTGTGAGGTTAATGTTTTCTTCGATAACCATGGCAACAATTTTGCATGGAGTACTAAGAAAACAGCGCTCACGATAATTCCTTTAAGCACGTTAAAGGGGACGATTCCCACTAAAATATATCGGCCTAACCCCATCCCCAGCATTTGTCCTGCCGAAAGTCCAAATGCTTTTAAATAAAGTGGCGTAATAACAAAATAGTTGGCAACACTCATAAAAAGAGTCATCGCTAAAATTCCTAGGCCAAGCCCTAATACTCGTTTTGACGTTGTTTTTTTTCTGAACATTAAGAAAATTGGCAAAGTATACAGCGTTGAGGCAAAGAAGCTAGCAAAGTCTCCGATCATATTATCAACAGAAAAACCAGTCATGGTCAAATGTAATAATGATCGAATAAACGCAGTTACAATCCCAGTTAATGGTCCAAAGATAAACATATTAATCAAAACTGGAATATCACTAAAATCCAGTTTTAGAAATGGAAACATTGGAACAATTGGAAATGCGATGAACTGCAAAATCAACCCCATTGCCGCTGCTACTGCTACTGCTGTCATTTTTTGTAACCTTAAGTTCTTCATCTGAAATCCTCCGTTTCGGAATCATCTTCAACGAACCATTTGAGTGTTCTTTACCACAAAAAAAACTCTATGCTTCAGAAAAAGCATAGAGTTACTTGAATTTAGACTCACCCAAATAAGCTCTATCTTCTTTATCCAGACTGTACTGTCGGTATCGGAATCACACCGATTCGGCTGCTTTCGCAGTTCGCGGACTATTACCGCCGGTCGGGATTTTCACCCTGCCCCTGAAGACGAACCTTAAATTATTTTTTATTGTAAATTCACTATAACAATTTTACTATCAAAAAACAAGTAAATGATTTTGACTATTTCGATTGATTTAATAGTGTGTTGATTTCTTTCGTATTTAAACGTCGATATTCGCCTGGACGTAGTCCCTGCAAAGTTAAGTCCCCATAGCGTTCACGTTTTAATTTTTGAACTGGCAGCCCAACAGCAGCAAGCATATTTTTCACTTGATGATTACGACCTTCATGAATCGTTAATTCAATAATACTTGTCTCCGCTTTTTTATCCGTTGAAAGAATTTCAAATCGAGCTGGTGCTGTCTTCTTACCTTCGATACGAATCCCTTTTGTTAAAGGAAGCAAGTTTCTTTTTTCGGCATATCCTTTCACTTTAGCAACATAAACTTTATCAATTTGATGCTTCGGATGGGCCAATTTCTGGGAAAAATCACCATCATTAGTTAAAAGTAAAATTCCAGAGGTATCATAGTCTAAACGTCCTACAGGATAAATTCTTTCAGGTACAGATGAAAAATAATCTGTCACTACCTTACGATTCTTATCATCTGTGACAGCGGATATCACACCACGTGGCTTGTAAAATAAATAATACACGGGCTCTTCTTGATAAATTGGAACGCCGTCTACTTCAACGATGTCCTTCTTACCAACTTTTGTTCCTAATTCCTTGATAACCTCGCCATTTACTTTCACTCGGCCATCAGTAATATACGCCTCCGCCTTACGACGAGAGGCAATTCCTGCATGGGCAATAACTTTTTGTAATCTCTCCATTATCATTCATCCTCTTCTTTGAAGCGGTCATAAAACAAATCTAAAGGTTCATTTTCATCCGCTAAATCTTCTTCCATCTTTTGAACATCTGGTAACTCTTCAATATCTTTCAAGCCAAAATAGTCCATGAAATACGCACTGGTCCCATATAGTATTGCCCGACCAGGACCATCAACACGTCCCTTTTCTTCAATTAATTGCCGTGCAACTAGTGTTTGAACTGCCCCGCTTGATTGGACTCCACGTAGTTCATCAATTTCCGATCGTGTAACAGGTTGCTTGTAAGCAATAATCGATAATGTTTCCAAGGCTGCCTGGCTTAGTCGATTGGCCATTGGAGAGCGCGCAAATTCTTTTAACAAAGGCGCAAACTCTTTTTTAGTGCTTAAAACAAAATGGTTCCCAACTTCTAAAAGAGTGAGTGCGGAAGTTTTGCTACTCTCATAAGATTCCTTCAGATCGATAATATTTTGATAGATTTCAGGCATTGGGCGTTTCAAAGTGAAAGCCAACTCTTCCAGACTTATCCCTTCTTCCCCTACTACGAAAAGCATCGCTTCGATTTGACTCAATTGATTCATGCTGCTACTCCTTTAAAGACCAAAATTGGTGCATAAGTTTCTTCTTGAGTTGCTAAGGCTTGGCCCTTTTTCATTAATTCCAATAAGGCCATAAAAGTAGTAATCATCTCATCTTTAGTAAATTGCACAAAAAAAGACTCTAAGGGCAAGCCTTCAGACTCAGATAATTTTGCCAACCTTAGTCCTATTTCATTCACCTTTTGATCAACAGTAATTGTTTCTGTAGACACTGTTGTTTCGATGGGCTGATTTCTCTTCTTACGTTGCAAAACGTCATGCAAAGCTAAAAAGAGGTCAATTGTGTTCAACTGATTCTTTGGTAAAGGCAGAAGTTCCTCTTCATATTCAGAGAGATCCATTGGTGCCTTCGTATAAAATTGACTTCTTTCTTGTTCTTTTTCAGATAATACAAAAGCAGCATATTTATATTTACGGTATTCTAAAAGTTGTTGAACCAAAGCTTCTCGAGGATCTTCGCCTTCCTCATCATCGTAATCAAACGCCAACTCGGGTTTTGGAAGCAGCATTTGACTTTTAATTGACATCAGTGTTGCTGCCATAACCAAATATTCACCAGCAACCTCTAACTCCAGAGTTTTCATTGCATGAATAAAATTCATGTATTGTTCCGTCACTTCCGCAATTGGAATATCGTATACATCAATTTCTAACTGTTGGATTAAATGTAATAACAAATCTAACGGTCCTTCAAAGACGTCTAATTTTAAACTAATCGTTTCCATATTATCCTCGCTTATGCTCTTGCCACTTTGCTAAAAATTCAGAAGTGGCTGGTGTTCCAATAATTCTTTGATCTGGATACATCGCTTGCAGTTCATCCATCATGAGAATTCCCACTCCCTCACCACGATAAGAAGGATTTAGGCTGATATCATGGAGAACAATTTCTTCATCCTCCAATTGACTTACACCAATTACTCCTTGAACATTGTCAGAGTTTTCATCGTAATAACAATAGAGCTGGTAACGATCGTCACCTTCGTATGTATCGATTTCTTTTAGTAAATGTTGTTGATCTTTTAAACTCTCATGAAAACTTAAAAGTCCCATTGCAATCTTGCGTTGATTTTTTCGGTATTGAGTAAGCATTCTTTCTCCTCCTGTTAAGCACGTGGGAAAAACTCTTTATACACTTCGGTCATTCTCCGTTTAGTGATATGAGTGTAAATTTGTGTTGTCGATATGTCGGCATGTCCTAAAAGTTCCTGAACCGTCCGCAAGTCAGCACCATTTTCAAGTAAATGTGTAGCAAAGCTGTGTCTCAATGTATGTGGTGTAACATCTTTTGTAATCTCTGCCTTAATGACATATTGCTTCAAATTCTTCCATATTCCTTGACGACTCATTCCATGGCCATGGTTATTAACAAACAAGAACATTTCGTTTGGCGTTTTTTTAGTTAATAAGGGTCTAACCTCAGAAAGATACCGTTCTAACCAGTGAATCGCGTAATCGCCTAGCGGAACTATTCTCTCTTTATCTCCCTTACCGATGGTCTGAAGTAAGCCCATCTCCAAATGAATATCGCCAAGTCTTAGTCCAATCAGTTCACTAACTCGAAGCCCCGTCGCATACATAACCTCCAAGATAGCACGATCTCGAATCCCTAAATCAGTAGTAGTATCCGGTGCTGCAATTAAACGTTCTACTTCTGTCAGCGAAAGAGTTTGTGGAAGCTTTTGCGCTTTTTTGGGGCTATCAATGTGCTGCATTGGATCATGATCGGTATACCGTTCTTGACGCAGAAATTGATGGAACCGACGCAAACTAGAAATCATTCGCGTTATCGTAGTTGACGCCTTTCCCGCTTCAGTCAAGCTCGTTAAAAAGGCCACAACTGTATATCGATCTACTGCTTGCCAATCTGTCACACCTTGATCATTCAAGAAAGATAAGTATTGGTGTAAGTCTCTTTGATAGCTTATCCGAGTATTGTCTGAAAGACCGCGTTCGATCGATAAATAATGCAAATATTCTGTTATTTGTTCATCCATGTTCTCACCACTTTCGCTTTATCATAACAAAAAGTCCCTTGAAATGATAGCACGTATCTTTGCAAGGGACTATATAAATTAATTATAACTTAATCCATTTTCACTAAAATGTCTATGCGTCCTTCTTTTCCTGACAGCTTTGGCAAATACCATGAAAAGTCAAACGATGATCTTTAACAAGAAAATGGTAACGGGATTCTACTACGCGTTCCACATCTCCCAAAAGATCCTCCTCGATCTCCTCTATATTGCCACATTCAAGGCATAATAGGTGATGATGAAAATGCTCCGCTCCCTCTTTTCGAAGGTCATACCGAGCCAATCCGTCATCAAAACTAATTTTATTAACGATGTGCAATTCTGTTAAAATTTCCAATGTACGATAAACTGTCGCCAAACCAATTTCTGGACTCTTTTTTTTGACCAAAAAATAAATTTCTTCGGCAGATAAATGATCCTTTTCATTTTCCAATAAAACGAGAACGGTCGCTTCACGCTGAGGTGTTAACTTGAATCCAGAATCATGAAGTTGTTTTTTTGTTTTCTGTAAAGCCAGGATAGCGTTCAAGAGAACCCTCCTCTATCTAATTTATAATTATTATAAACAAGCAGCTATGCTACTACTGTTTTTCTTAGAATTATTATAGTTTATCGCCTTTATTTATGCAAGGACATTCTCAATTAGCTTTTTAAATGAATTTCGCCATCTTTTTGTTCAATCAGTTTTTCCTTTAATAAATGGCCAATCGCACGTTTGAATTGTCCCTTACTTATGCCAAAAGCTTCTTTGATTTCTTCTGGAGCAGATTTGTCCCAAAAAGGTAATTTATGATCCGAGTTTCTTTGCAACATCGTTAAAATCATTGCGGCATCATCATTGATCATTTCATAGCTACGAGGCTTTAAAGACATATTTAAGACACCATCTGGTCTCACACCGATAACCCGTGCCTCCACTACTTCACCTAAACGTGGTTCTTGATACCGCTCAGATGGATGAACAAAACCAATATAGAAATCCTCAGTAATAAGATAAGAACCTGTCACCTTTAATCGATAAACCGTTCCTTTTTTATTTTCGTTTTGCATCTCAGCATTCCCAGAACGACTTAAAGAGTGAAAAATAGTTTCGTCAGCTAATACGCCCCACATCCGATTTTTTTCATCAACCCGTAAGCTAATCATCAAGCGATCACCTTTTTTCGGCCACAATTCTTTCATACTTGGCATTTCATCTAGAGAAACTACCATATCTTTATCTGCTAAGCCAATATTTACAAATACACCTAAATCACGACGGACGTCTGTTACCTCACCAAAAGCGTAATGGCCAATTCTAACCTGTGGAATCTGAGTTGTGAAAATGGCTTCTTTACTCTGGTTTATATAACCGAATCCTTCAATTGTTTCGCCGATTTCATGGGTGCCTTCCTCCTTTAAAAGCTGGAAAGTTACACCATTTTTTTGTACAAGATATTTTTTCTCATTCTCATCAATGATTAATCCGGTAAAAACTTGTCCTAATAGTTCGTTCATATTTATTACTCCTCGCAAAAAATGTCTTATATCATTATTAAAGCTGGGAAGACAGTGTCTCCCCAGCCTCTAAATCTTCATCTAATTTGGCCCGTCACCTTTAAACCATCCTGTTTTGCAATTAATTGTCACTAAGTACATGGGCAAGTCAGAGCTGGTATAACCTTGTGTTAACGATGCTCGATTTGAAGTGGCATATAAGTTGTAATACCCTTCGCCGTTTTCAATTTTTACTGGTTCTAAACTATACCCGCCTTCTACGATGTAACCGCGAGAGATACAGGTTTGAATGACTTTTTCTTTGACACCCGGAGCCCACGCATAAGCATCACTGCTGGTATCTCCTGCTTGACTACTATCCGTTGAAGTCGTCTTCTGTGCTTCTTGTGCTGCTCTTTCTTGTTCCTCTTTTTCTCGAGCAGCTTTATCTGCTGCCGCTTTTTCTTCAGCGGCTTTTTTCTCTTTTTCTTTCAACGCTTGATCCACTTTAGTTAGTTCATCTTTTTGTGTTTGAACTAATTCTTGATTCGCCACCGCTTTGATAGCATTATTTGCTGCATTGTATTGATCACGATTTACAGTTTCAATCACATTGCCGTCTTTTAGTAATCCATCCGTCGCTTTTTTCGCACTTTCAATTTTCGTGTACTGATCTTTGGCTTTATTTATAGCTTGATTCATTAATTCATCAAACTCTTTATCGCCTGTGCTGATAGATAAATCAACTGGTTCAGCCGTTTTTAATAAAGGATTGTCTACAATTTTATCTCCGTTAATCGCAGCACTTGTAAACAATTGATTGACTGATTGTTCAGCTTTTTGCTTTGCTACAAGCTGATCATACGCTTTTTTGGTTTCATCATATCGTTTGTTTTCTTTATAGCGAGATAACTCTTCATCAATTTTACTAGTATTGAGAGCTACTTTATCGTTAGCAAGAAAAACTTGCTTGTCATCTGTATAATAACTTGATATGCTCTCGCCAATTGAATCCAAAGCTTCATTTTCTTTTTTCACAGTCGCAATACGCTGAGCTTCAACTTCTTTTTCGTGGTAGTAATAGTAACCGCCACCAATACCTAAAACTGCTACCGCAGCTAAAGTAATGTAAAGACTTTTACGGTTCTTTTTAGGTGGTTCACTAACAGACGGAGTATTTTCTGGCGGAATAATTCCTTCATTATTAGAATCATCCTCTTGGGTTATATCTGATGCTTCGTAGCCATCGCTCGAGTTGATCGAATCCTCTGAAACGACATCCTCACTAACCGGCAACGTCTCAGTTTCTTCAGATTCGTCATTCACTTCAGAAGATTCATCCGCTGAATCTTGAATGACAGGTTCATCAGCATTTTTTGATATATCAACCTCTTCACTCTCGTTATCAGGTATTGATTCGTTTTCTGTTATTGTGTTTGTTTCCACATCATCAGATTCCGTCTCATTTACCTTCTCAGTATTTTCAGTCTCAGTGTCTTCTATTTTGTCTTGGTCATCCTTATGTTCACGAATATATTGTGCCAAAATCGGATTCATCTCAGGAATTTCTTCAGAGTTATTTTTTGAATTTTCTTCTTTCATTTTATCCTCGTTATCCTTAAACATTTTTTGCACAGATTCAATCGGCATATCAGCAAGTTCTGACCATTCTATCGTATCATTTTTGTCATTATTACTGTCTTTAATTTCTTCTTGATCGTTTAACTGTAATGAAAAGCCACACTTCGGACAAGTCGTGCATCCTTCGACTGGTTCAAAACCACAGTTAGGGCATTTTTGCAATGAAATCGGCTCCTTTTTTCAATCATATGCTTTAATCTATCATATGTTTAGGGATGTTCCAAGCAATTTTCGAGTGAATTAATCAAAAATAATAAATTTCAACGCTCGTTTGGATCGCCTATCTTTATTAACATTCGATTTCTTGATAACTGAAATTTCGTTCAACTACCATGGTATTGCAAAAAAATACTCCTCAAGTAATACTTGAGGAGTGCGTCTGAAATTATTCTAAAAAGTCTTTCAATTGTTTTGAGCGTGAAGGATGACGTAATTTACGTAAAGCTTTCGCCTCGATTTGACGAATTCGTTCACGAGTTACACCAAAGACACGGCCGACCTCTTCCAAAGTCCGAGTTCTTCCATCATCTAAACCAAAACGTAAGCGCAGAACATTCTCTTCACGATCAGTCAACGTATCTAGCACATCTTCCAATTGTTCTTTCAACATTTCTGATGCAGCATGTTCAGCAGGACTCGTCGCTTCTTGATCCTCAATGAAATCACCTAAATGCGAATCGTCCTCTTCACCAATTGGCGTTTCCAAAGAAACGGGCTCTTGAGCAATCTTCAAAATCTCACGAACTTTTTCTGTCGGTAAGTCCATTTCAGCACCAATTTCTTCTGGTGTTGGTTCGCGCCCTAAATCTTGTAGTAATTGACGTTGTACGCGAATCAATTTATTAATAGTCTCGACCATATGAACTGGAATTCGAATCGTCCTTGCTTGGTCAGCGATGGCGCGAGTGATTGCCTGACGGATCCACCATGTTGCATAGGTTGAAAACTTGAATCCTTTACGATAATCAAATTTTTCAACAGCTTTCATCAAACCCATGTTTCCTTCTTGAATCAAATCCAAGAATTGCATGCCGCGTCCAACATAACGCTTTGCGATACTTACAACTAAACGCAAGTTTGCTTCAGCTAAACGTTGTTTAGCTTCTTGATCACCTTGTTCAATTAGCAAAGCGAGTTCCACTTCTTCTTCAGCAGTTAGTAATGAAACTCGTCCGATTTCTTTTAAATACATACGAACTGGGTCATTGATCTTAACGCCAGTTGGGGCCGATAAATCTTCTTTTTGTGCGGCTTTCGCAGTTTCTTCATTTTGTTTCAAACTAGCTTTAGAAGGTTCACCATTTTCATCGACGACACTGACACCCGCGTCCTCGACTTTTTGGATCAACTCATCCATTGCATCTGCGCCTAATTCATAAGGAGTCGCCAAACGATTGGTAAGCTCATCATAAACAACCTGTCCCATTGGTTTCTTTTCCTTGATGAAGGCCGCTACAGCTTTTTCATACTCTTTTTTGTTTTTTACATCTGCCATAAAATAAATGCCCCTTTCACTTCTAGGCTTGTTTCAAGCGTTTCGTCAATTCAATAATCTGAACGGTCAATTCCAATTCCCGCTGCTGGTTTCCGTTTTTTCTGGCTTCGAGCTGCTCTTTTTGTCGTTGTTTTATTTCTTCAGCAATGCCAGACTTAGAGATAACCTGCATCAAATCATAGATTTCTCGTTCATTACTATCTTCTGACATGGATATCATAGAGATGTCGATAGCTAACTGCTTCATCTCATTCTCCTTTAAATAGTTCAGGAAGTCCGCTAAAACAAAATTTCCATGAACCATCATATAACTATCTAAGTAAAGAAGCAATTCTTGATACTGATCATGAATGAATTGAAAATCTGTTTGAACCAATTGCTCTCGGATCGAACGCTCATTCATACTACGATATAGTAGCATTCGTTCCGCTTTTTCCTCTTTAGTTAGTACTTTTTTGATTGGTTGGATAGGTACTTGTGAAATTGTCGATTGTTGTTGACGTCTTTCTGTTCGTTGTGTTTGACGAACCATCTGCAACTGTTGTTTCAAACTTTCCCTTGTTAAATGAAACTCATTTGCTAATTGGCCTAAGTACAAGTCCTGCTCAACTGGCGATTGTACTTTTGCCAAATCTTGCATTACGACCTCTATATAGCCTAGACGGTCTGCTTCGTTCTCCAGATTCAATCCTTTTTTACGATACTGCATTTTGAATGCAAAAGGTGTTTGACGACCGTGCTGCAATAAATTCTGCAATTCAGTTACACCGTATTTTCGCAAATATTCGTCAGGATCAAGTTTTTCAGGAACCGTAACAGTGGCCAGGTTTAGTCGACTGTGTGCATCTAAAATAGTCAGTGCACGATCAGTAGCAGCTTGTCCAGGATCATCACCGTCATAAGCAATTACGACTTGACCGGTAATCCGTTCAATCGCTGCTATTTGCTGCTCTGTCAAACTAGTTCCCATCGAAGCTAAGCCAATCTTAATATCTGCCTGCCATGCAGCCAATACATCCATGAAGCCTTCAAACAAAATCGCTTCGCCTTGTTTCCGTATTTCATTCCGTGCTTTGTCAAAATTGAAAAGAACCTGCCGTTTGTTGAATAACTCAGTCTCTGGCGAATTCAAATATTTTGGTTGATCATCACCAGGAAAATCTTCTGTTTTAAGTAAACGACCCGAAAAACCAATTGGCTTTCCACGAAAATCATTCAAGGGAAACATGACTCGATGGTAAAATCGATCACTAAAGCTGCCATCTTCACGTCGAATAAATAACCCGCTACGTTCCATTAAATCAGCAGTCACTTTATCTTGCTTAGCTACCTGAACTAAAAATTCTCTCTGATTAGGAGCAAAACCAATTTTAAATTCATTGATCAATTCATCACTTAATCCACGTTCGTGAAGATACTCTAATGCCGTTTCTCCAACTTTTGTGTTCACTAAGAGATGATGATACAAATCACGCGTCCGCTCATGCAAAGCGATTAATTGCTGCTGTCCCGTTGAAGTTTGACTGATAGGCTCACTGGAGATTTCGATAGCTAAAGGAATTTGCTCTATATCAGCAACCTTTTTTACCGCTTCTGGAAAACTAATCCCCTCTAGCTCTTGTAAAAATGTATAGACATTGCCTCCCTTTCCGCAACCAAAACAATGAAAAATCTGCTTGTCTTCTGCAACTGAAAACGACGGGGTCTTCTCTTCGTGAAATGGACACAATCCTAAATAATTTTTACCAGATTTTTTCAACTGAACATATTGTCCGATAACTTCAACAATATTTGTTTTTTCACGAACCTCATCAATAACTTGTTGGGGAATTCTCTGCACCAAAACTCTCACCCCAATTCCCAAAAAAATATGATAACAGCCGTAAAAAATCGCCCCAATTCATCTTCCGATCAGCGCGATTTTTTTTGACAAACTTATACGTCTACCATTTTAGCATATTTCTTTATTATTACAAGCTTTCTGCTCATTATTTTAACCATTTTGAAACCTTTGAAATAATGTAATGAACCGCTTGTTCATTTGGACAATTTCAGCATAAAACATATTGCCGCCATTTTGGTATAAATAACCACCGTTGTATAAAACTGACTGCATCTGCATATAACGATAAGTATGTTGCTGATCATTTCCATAGCCTGGTGACAAAATATCGCGGGAGTATTCTTCTGCTAACTCTACACTATTTTTTCCTCCATGATCTTGCACGTATTGAATATACTTTGTGCCAAAGTTATATGCTTGAATAGCAGTTTCAAGATCACAACCAGCTGCTTTAGTCTGTTTATAGCTCTCGGCAAAATGCTTAACACCACTCTCAATACTTTCTTGTTGACTGATAATCTTACCGCGGCTGCCATAAGCACTCTCAGAGCTTTGCATTAAGTCCGTACCTTTTCCTTTTGACTCCGTATACATAATAGCTAAAATAACATCGGTATATTCCCCGACACCTTCCTGATCAGCCAACGTCTGTACCTGGTTCCGATAACTATTCACTGTTTTAGTATTCTTATATGTACGAACTGCAAAAATCCCGCCTATTATAACCGTTAGCAAGATTGCAAGCGTAATAATTATTTTTAAAAATTTTCCAATTATTTTCAACATAAATTCTGCCCAACTATCTTCTTTTTTCTTTATCCATACTACAAGAATTTACTTAACTTTTAAAAGCATAATTTCACAGCTTTATATTTAATTAATCATTCTAAAGATTTCGTTTGGTCTTACAATTAAATTAATGTGCAAGAGTCGAAAAAATCGGTATACTTAATCTTGGTAGGTGATGTTGTGAAAAATGAAAAAAAAATCGCTCAAATGAGTGATGGAACAGAAATTTATTATGAAAAATATGGGCAAGGCCCAGCACTGTTTTTGCTCCATGGTAATGGTGGAAGCGGTAGATACTTTTCGAAACAGTTAAATAGTTTCAGCAAACATTTTAATGTGTATGTCGTTGATAGCCGCGGACATGGACGTTCGACCAACACACAGAAAGAAACAAGCTTTCAATTGATGGCAGAAGATTTAGCTACTATCATGGAGCAAGAAAATATTGAACACGCAGATCTATTAGGGTTTAGTGATGGCGCTAATTTAGCTATGGTTTTTGCACGGCTTTATCCTAATAAGGTTGATCATTTGGTTTTAAATGCGGGCAATACTACTCCGAATGGCGTTCGGATGATCCCTCATCTTCTTAGCTATGTGCAGTATGCTATTGTTTGGGTTGGCGCATTTGTTGATACTGGGATGCGGAATTTCCTTCCTATATTGCGGTTGCTTTTTCGTGATATTGGTTTGTCAACAGAAGATTTAAACCAGATCGTAGCCCCAACGTTAGTAATAGTAGGAAAGCATGACTCCATTAAAACACAGCACTCAATGTATCTTGCTCGTTCAATCCCTAATGCAAATTTCGCCATCGTCTCAGGACAAGGTCATATGTTTGCCCGCAGAAATCCAAAACGCTTCAACCAAGAAGTCTTACAATTTTTAATTGAAAAGGAGTAATTTGGTGAAAACTTTAGCAGAATGGTTCAAAGCACATTTAAGCAAGCTAAAATTAATTTTTTTAATTTCAGTTATTATTATTGTCATATTCGAATTATCAAACATCGTGAAGAACATTTCTTTTTCTCGACTATCGACTATCTTTAGCACAATCAGTCCTTGGAATATCCTACTCATGGCACTGATTGGTTTAGTTTCAGTCATTCCAATGATCGGCTATGATTTTACCTTGAATAATATTTTAGGACAGAAACCCAAAAAACTTTATATTTTTGAAACAAGCTGGTTGGTGAATACCTTAAATAATATTGCAGGTTTTGGTGGTTTTGTTAGCGCTGGTTTGCGATCTGAATTTTATGGCAAAAAAACTTCAGGAAAAAAAGTAGTACAGGCTCTATCCAAAATTTTAGTTTTTACTATGTCTGGATTGTCTATCTATGCCTTGCTCTCTTTTTTCCTTGTTATGTTTGATGATCACAATCAATATTTGCGTCAATATTGGATTTGGTTGATCGGGGGCGGATTATATTTCCCAATTGTCTTCTGTCTTAGTATTTTTGGTAAAGGAGAATATTTAGGGGATCTGAAGAACTCCCATCGTTTAGAATTGATCGGGACATCCTTTTTAGAATGGACTGGTGTCCTCGTCAGTTTTATTTCTACAGGTCTCTTAATGGGCATAGAAGTTAGTATTCGTGATGTTGTCCCTTTGTTTATTGCTGCTACAGTAATCGGAATTGTCTCTATGATTCCTGGAGAACTCGGCAGCTTTGATTTAATGATGATCATCGGCCTTTCTGCTCTAGGCACTCCAAGAGAAACTGTCTTTGCTTGGCTTTTATTATTTCGGTTATTCTACTACTTAGTACCTTTTGCGATTGGGTTAATATTATTTTTCAAAAACTTAGGCACAACAATCAATACGCGATACAAAGGCATTCCTGTTAGTTTACTAAAAGAATTGGCACATAAACTTGAAGGTTTTCTTCTTTATTTTACAGGAATTATGTTAGTTCTATCGGCTACGATTCCCGAAGCATTCATTCGATTGCCTTTTCTGCAACGATTAAATCCGATCCACTCTCGGGTAATCGTCGTTTTCCCAGCAATTTTATTGGGCTTTTTATTAATTGTTTTAGGTAGAGGAGTTTCAGCACGAGTTAAGCGTGCATATATTCCTACAATTATGATTGTTACGTTAACCTTTCTTTACTCATTATTAGCTGGATTTCGTATTTCAACTGGTATTTTTCTCGCCTTGCTTTTGTTATTTGTTATTTTCTCTAAGAATGAGCTATTTAGAGAACAACTGGTTTATTCTGCCGAATGGATAACGATTGATGGCATCATCATGGGTGGGTTAACGATTTTATACATCATTATCGGTGTTTACAACAGCCCTAAAATCCATCATCGTCATCGGTTGCCAGAATTTTTCCTATTTCCTAGTGAACGAATATGGGGTGTAGGCTTTGTTGCAATTTTGATCGTCGCCTTCATTATTTTGTTACTGATTCGTTTTTTAAAAAACAAACGAAGACAAATTGGCGAGCCATTAGATGAACAACGGGTCCAACATATTTTGGAAACCTACGGTGGAAATCCAGATAGTCAACTCGTTTTTCTTAAAGATAAAAAAGTGTTTTATTACAATAATGGCGAGGAAGATACTGTTTTCTTCCAGCTATCAACTTTTAACAACAAAATCTTAATAATGGGCGATCCCTCTGGAAAAACAAGTGATTTCGAAGCTGCTACTGAAGCTCTGATCAATGAAGTAGATCGTTATAACTACTTGCCGGTTTTTTATGAAAATAGCGAAGAAATGGTTATGATCCTTCATGAGTTTGGCTATGATTTTATCAAATTCGGCGAGCGAGCACATGTTTATTTACCAGACTTTACTTTAAGTGGGAAGAAAATGAAGGGACAGCGCTCAAGTTTCAACAAAGTTATTAAAGAAGGCTATCAATTCGATGTGATTCATCCTCCTTTCACAAATGAAACAATCAAACAGTTACGATCCGTCTCAGATGAATGGTTAAATGGACGAAAGGAAAAGGGCTTTTCTCTCGGATTCTTTTCAGAAGATTACTTACAACGTGCGCCAATCGCAGTAATAAAAAACACTGAGCAAGAAATTGTCGCTTTCGCGAACTTTATGCCGACTTATACCAAGAATATCGGAACCATTGATTTGATGCGTCACAGCCCTGAAAAAGCTCCCGGAGGAACCATGGATTTTCTTTTCATCAATTTATTTCAATATATGCGTGATGAAATGGGGATCGAATATTTCGACCTGGGAATGGCGCCTTTGGCCAATGTGGGAACCTCAAGAAAAAGTTTTACTCAAGAGCGAATCGCTTACTTAGTTTATAATTTTGGTTCTCGTTTTTATTCTTTTGGCGGGTTAAAGGAATATAAAGATAAGTATGCGAATAAATGGTTGCCAGAATATGTCTTATATTCGCGAGATAGCTGGATTGGATACGTGATGATAGCGTTACTTATTACTGATAACGCACCTGTTCAGGAAGAAAAAAAATATCGCGGTTTGCGCCGTTTTATTCTCAGAGATTAGCAGCTTCGTAAATGAAGTTGCTTTTTTGTCTTGACAAGCCCGAACAATCTGTCTAGAATAAGTCACAACATAAATTAAATCAGTTTGGGGCGTTTATTATGACTCAATTACTTTCTGCACAACTGAATAATTTTTACTTTAGCTATTTTAGATAAGTTTGTATTCATTTTTCATGGATACAGACGTCCTTGTTTGTATCTATGATGGCTAATGCTTTTAACGCTGACCTATTGCCGCATAGATGAAAATCTATTGTGGCTTTTTATTTTTTTCAAGAAGCTCATTGTAGATTTTCAAATCTATAATGAGCTTTTCTTTTTGCATTGCTCGTCAAAAACCAATATTGGAGGAATTATTATGAACACTGGATCAAAAATTATGATGAAACCAGACGCTATTCAATCAATCGGTAGTTACACTGCTTCTTTATGGACAAATAAAAAAATTGTACTCCTATGCGACCAGAAAGCATTCGATGCTTATGGCTCAGAAATTCTCCAATACTTAACCATTTTTGGTTTTGACGTTCATTCATGTATTTTAAACGAAGTGATTTATACCTCCGATACTGCAAATCTAGTTTATGACTTTCTGACAGAGCAAAACATGACTAAAGCAGATGGAATAATCGGACTAGGTGACGAAGCACTTTGTCAGCTTAGTGGATACGTAGCTTCAACTTATAGCGGCGGAATGTCCATTATTCAAATTCCAACTACTTTGATTGGACAGATTCTTATTTCCAATCAAAGGCAGGCATTTTTACCGAATCTTAAAGCCAAATACTTACAAACGGCGCCCACCAATCCAGATGGTATCGTGATTCATACTGATTTGGGAAATATTGTAGCAAAAGATGAATTAAAGATTGCTCAGAATTTGCTACTACAGTTAGGCGTACCTCAGGATCACGCTTGTCGTCATGAGCTAAGAAAAAAAGCACAGATAATGGACTACCGACTAGATTATAAACAGTTGCTTGTTGAATTACCTATTCCCCTTTCAAATAGTAAACAACTTAGATTTATTATGAATAAAAAAAATATTTTTTCTCAATCAACCTCAAATTTGGATATTGAAAACAATAAAAGAAAAAGAGTCTAGATGGATATATCTAGACTCCTGAAAATAGGACAATCAAAAAATTATTCTTTCTTCAGTTGTTTATTTATTCTTGTTATATCATACGGTTTCCATAGGTCTTCACCACGAGAATCTTCAAGTGGCGTTTCCCCTCTTGCTTTCAAACAGACTGCATGATTAAACTGCGGCGAAGATTGATCAATCTCTTTCTCTACCATAATTTGATGGGACCAATCACAGCCGAAATCATAGATATATTCAAGCTTGACACCTTCATGAAAATCCATATCGATCATACGTTTTGCTTCATCAAACTGTATCATCTCTAGTTCATTGGGACCAATCATTGTCGTTCGATCAACAAAAAAGCTGTGTAGATGACTGTCTTCCCAGCCAAAAGCAACTTGTAAAATCCGATGCAATTGTTGATAAGATAGTTTTGCAGGAATCTGAAGTCTACGCCAAATCGGCGGTTTGAATCCTTTTAAATCTACACGAACAACGTAACCTGTTGTTTGTTTTTCAGCACGTTTATTCTGAGTAGGAAAGGTTAAAATATTATCTGGCATATGTTTCTTTACCGGGTCTTTAAGGTCGTAATGTTCAATATTATAAGGGTCTTCAACTTCGAAATTGCCTTCACGCCACTCGTCCATAATTGCTAATTTAGTTTTTGACCAATAATTTGGATTGCTCATACGGGTCAAAAAAGCCGTTTTGTTGAGATAGAGAAAATACTGCATGTCTTTGCATTCTTCTTCGGTAATAATTTTTTCATGAAATAAGGCGCTGTAAAGATCAAGTAAGATTTGGTAGGCATAAAAGCTTTCATCAATAAATAGCGGCATATGTTTAGGCATATGGTGAATTAATGCATCTTTGACGATTTCCTCATCCAGCAGTTTATCACTAAGCTTTCCCTTATCAACAAAGCTCAAAAAAAATTCTACCGTGCGAACAAGTCCATCCGGTTCAGCAAGTCCTCCAGCAATAAAATAATGCATCATGTCTCTCGTCATTCGGTCAAATAACTTGTCCAGCTTGTCCATACAAACCTCCTTCAACACTTATTCTCTTATTAATAATAGTAAAAGAAAAAAGAGGTTCAATCAATAGCGAATTGATTGAACCTCTAAGTTTATTCAGTTTATTTCTTTCCGCCAAAGGCATCTTTCACCTTACCAAAGAAACCCTCTTCTTTTTGTTCGCTAACTGTTTGACCGCCAGCTTCTGCAAACGCTCGTAAAGCCTCTCGCTGTTTATCGTTCAAATTCTTAGGAGTAATGATTTTAACCGTTACTTGTTGGTCACCATTCGTGTTCCCTCGAAGTCTGGGTGCTCCTTTTCCACGAAGTCTAAACTTAGCACCTGTTTGTGTTCCAGCAGGGACTTTTAGTTTCACGTCACCGTGAACTGTTGGTACGTTAATTTCATCACCTAAAGCCGCCTGTACAAAACTCAAAGGCAACGTATAATAAATTTCAGCACCATCACGATCAAAGATGTCACTTTGTTTTACTTTAAAGACTACATAGAGGTCTCCATAAGGCCCTCCATTAATCCCAGCTTCGCCTTGATCCGCTAAACGCATTTGTTGTCCATCTTCCACACCAGCTGGAACTTTTACCTTAACAGTATGCGGACGTTTTTCATGTCCAGATCCATGACAAGTTGGACAAGGGTCTTTAATTTCTTTCCCTGTTCCATGACAAACATCACAGGTTTGTCGGCTCATCACACGACCTAGAGGTGTTTGATGTTCTACATTAATTGAACCCGAACCATGACACTTATGACACACTTCTGGTTGGGTTCCTGGTTTTGCACCATTTCCGTGACAAGTATGACATGTCTCTTCACGATTGTATTTGATATCTTTTTCTACACCAAAAATCGCTTCTTCAAATTCCAAATTAATTGAGTATTGAAGGTCAGCACCTTGTCTCGGCGCTTTAGGATCGGCTTGACGAGAACCGCCTCCACCGAAGAACGATTCAAAAATATCTTCAAATCCAAATCCACCCGCTCCGCCAAAACCACCAGCGCCACCGAATCCACCTGCTCCGCCAGCTCCAAAGTTTGGATCTGTTCCAGCATGTCCATATTGATCGTAAGCAGCACGCTTCTGCGGGTCGCTCAGGATCTCATAAGCTTCTGAAATTTCTTTAAACTTTTCTTCAGCATCGGCCTCTTTGTTAATATCCGGATGGTATTGTTTGGAAAGCTTGCGGTATGCCTTTTTGATTTCATCATCCGAAGCCCCTTTTTGTACCCCAAGGACTTCGTAATAATCCCGTTTTGTAGCCATTGGCTTCCCTCCATAATTTCATAGAATCGTTAGTATTGTATCACACTCAAATTCGATACGATACTTTTCTTAGATTTTTTCTAAAGGAATGGCTAATCTTGAAAGAAAAAAGGCCAAAGCGATGACTTTGGCCTTTATCAACGAATCAATTATTTGTCGTCATCGTTAACTTCTTCAAAATCAGCATCCACGACATCATCCGCGCCGCCTTGAGCTGCGTTTGGATCAGCCTCAGCTTGTTGTTGTGCTGCTTGTTCATAAAGTTTAACTGTTAAGTTTTGTACGATTTCGTTCAATGCGTCACGTTTTTCCTTCATTTGTTCGATATCGTTTGCTTCAACTGCCGCTTTTAATTCGTCACGAGCATCTTCCGCTTTCTTAACTTCGTCAGCATCCACTTTGCCTTCTAATTCTTTCAATGTTTTATCAACAGAGAATAGCAAAGCATCTACATCATTACGTAAATCTACTTCTTCTTTACGAGCTTTATCTGCATCAGCATTTGCTTCAGCATCTTTCACCATACGTTCAATTTCATCATCTGATAAACCTGATGAAGATTTAATTGTGATTTTTTGTTCCTTTTGTGTTCCCAAGTCTTTCGCAGAAACATTTACAATCCCGTTTTTATCAATATCGAAGGATACTTCGATTTGAGGAATTCCACGTGGTGCCGCAGGAATATCAGTCAATTGGAAACGACCTAATGTTTTATTGTCTGCTGCCATTGGACGTTCACCTTGTAAAACATGAATGTCTACGGCTGGTTGATTGTCAGCGGCCGTTGAGAATACTTGTGATTTGCTTGTTGGTATTGTTGTGTTACGATCAATTAGTTTCGTGAACACACCACCCATAGTTTCAATACCTAATGATAATGGTGTTACATCTAGCAATACTACGTCTTTGACATCACCAGTGATAACCCCACCTTGAATGGCTGCACCCATAGCTACAACTTCATCTGGGTTAACTGATTTGTTTGGTTCTTTTCCAGTTTCTTTACGTACCGCTTCAACAACAGCTGGAATACGAGTAGAACCACCAACTAGAATAACTTCGTCAATATCAGATTGACTTAATCCAGCATCTTTCAAAGCTTGACGAACAGGGGCTTTTGTACGTTCTACTAAATCAGCCGTGATTTCGTCAAATTTTGCACGTGAAAGAGTTGTTTCTAAATGCAATGGACCAGCATCTCCAGCAGTGATAAATGGTAAGCTAATTTGAGTTGAGCTAACGCCAGACAAATCTTTTTTAGCTTTTTCAGCAGCATCTTTCAAACGTTGCATTGCCATTTTGTCTTTAGATAAATCAATACCGTTTGCTTGTTTGAAATCAGCAACTAAATAATCAATGATCTTGTTATCAAAGTCATCCCCACCTAGACTGTTATCACCAGCAGTTGACAATACATCAAAGACGCCATCGCCTAATTCTAGGATAGATACGTCGAAAGTACCACCACCAAGGTCAAATACTAGGATTTTTTCGTCTTTATCTGTTTTATCTAACCCATATGCTAACGCTGCTGCAGTTGGTTCGTTGACGATACGTTCAACTTCTAATCCAGCAATTTTACCAGCATCTTTTGTTGCTTGACGTTGTGAATCATTGAAATAAGCTGGAACAGTGATAACTGCTTTTTCAACTTTTTCACCTAAATAGTCTTCAGCAAAACCTTTAATGTATTGTAGAACCATTGCAGAAATTTCTTGTGGTGTATAAGATTTTCCGTCTGCTTCTACTTTATAGCCAGCTTCACCCATATGACGTTTAATTGAAGAAATCGTGTTTGGGTTTGTTACTGCTTGACGTTTCGCTACTTCACCAACTTGAATTTCACCATTTTTAAATGAAACGACTGAAGGTGTTGTACGATTTCCCTCAGGATTAGTGATGATTTTAGCTTCTCCGCCTTCTAAAACAGCAACTGCTGAATTTGTAGTACCTAAGTCAATACCAATAATTTTACTCATAATTGAAAATCTCCTTTTCTATTATATGTTTAATTTAGTAGTCTCTATATTTATTGTGCTACGATCACCATTGCTGGACGCAACACGCGATCATGTAGCTGATACCCTTTTTGCAAAACATTAACAACCGTATCAGGTTCAACATCACCCTCCGCAGGAACAGTTTGGACTGCCTGATGCAGATTTGGATCAAAAGCTTTACCTTCAGCTTCGATTTCCGTAATGCCTTCTTCTTTTAAAGCAACTGTTAAACTTTCAAGAACCATTTCAACACCTTTTTTTAAGCTTGCTCCTTGATCATCCGTAACTTCAGTTGCTAGGGCTCTCTCTAAATTATCGATCGCAGGTAATAATTTTTTCCCGAGATCTTGTGAACGATATCGAACTAATTGTTCGCGTTCGTTTTTGTTGCGGTTAGACATATTCGCAATTTCAGCACGAGCTCTTAGGAATTTGTCTTCCATTTCGTTAAACTTGCTTGTTAGTTCCTCAACTTCAGAAACTTCAGGAATATCTATCTCTTCCGCTTCTTTTTCGTTCGAATCATTTTCAGTTGTTTCAACTTCATCTAATTCTTCTTCAACTTCTTGTTTCTTTTCTTCTGCCACTACGCCTACTCCCTTTCTTTTTAGGAATCGTTTCTAGTGATATAAATCCAAAGAACGATAATAATCGTCCAATGCATTTGTCAACTCGTATCGGAATACTTCCAATAAACCGAAAATTTTGGAATATGGCATGGACGTAGGTCCTAACAATGCAATGGTTCCTCGACCATGACCACGTATTTCATAATTAGCCTGAATCATGCTTAGATGATCAAACAAGTCATTCCCCATTTCAGTTCCGATCCGGACATGAATATTATTATCAGAAGGTAATAATAGTTGGGTCAGCTCATCAGAATTCTGCATCAAGGAATACATCGACTTCACGTGGCTGAGATCTTGGTCTGGATTAAAATTCAAAATATTCATCCGCCCACTCACAAACACTTTGTCCTCAAAAGCATCATTCAATACCACATCAAATAGATGACTAATTCCTTCAGTTGTTTGGAAATAACGATGTAAGATCATTGGAATTTCGGTTCTCAACTTTTGATAAACACTTACCAAAGGCTGTCCAACTAAACGATCGTTAATTATTCGAACCATTTTTTCCAAGTCTTGACTATCAACATTTTCAGGTATGCGAAAAACTTGGCTTTCAACATTCCCCTTATCCGTAACGATGATCGCCAAAATCTGCCGGTCATTCAATGGAACGATTCTGAAACCAGTCAATGTTCGATCTTTCATTTCAGGACCTAACGAAAACGCCGTATAGCTTGTAACTTGTGAAAGTATTTTGGCAGATTGTTGAATGATATCATCAATTTCATGGATATCTTTCTTTAACGATCTGCGTATCTGATCTACTTCTTGATTACTCACCTTTGCTGGCGTCAGTAAATGATCCACATAATAACGATAGCCTAATGCAGAAGGAATTCTTCCAGAAGAAGAATGAGTTTTTTCTAGTAGACCCAATTCTTCTAAAGCTTTCATATCATTTCGGATAGTCGCGGAACTTGCTTTTACGCCTTCTTCCATCAAACTTTTTGATCCAACCGGCTGCCCTGTGTTGGTAAAGTCTTGGATGATTAAGCTGAGAATCAGTTTCTGTCTTTCCGTTAACATTCTTCTCATCCTTTAGTTAGCACTCTTTCTTTTTAAGTGCTAACTCGATTATTAATATACCACATCTGCTTTATAAGTCAAGAAAAAAATACAAAAAATTAGCACTCGATATGCGAGAGTGCTAATTGGGTTTGCTCAATAAAAACTTCTCGAAAACGTCATTTCCTCTAAATAAGCCTTGTCGTGTTAAAAAGACGCGTGAATCCGTCTCTACTAAAAGGTTTTGCTCCTTCAAATCGTTAATAACTTCACCATAAATCTCTGACATACTATGGCCGAAACGCTCGAAAAAAACAGCCTTTTCTACACCTAAAATTTTTCTTAAGCCTAAAAACATCTCTTCTTCAATCTGCTCATAAAGAGAGACCTGTTCTTCTTCAAGCACTGGTAATTTTTCTTCATTCAATGATCTCAAATAATGCTGAATAGGTCCGCGATTTTTATAGCGCCGATTTCCAATATACCCGCTGGCACCTGCACCAAGCCCAAAATAATTCTGATTGTTCCAATATACAAGATTGTGTTGACTTTCAAATCCTGGTTTGGCAAAATTACTGATTTCATATTGCTTTCGCCCTGCTTTTTCCATCGCTTCAATCGTTTCCGCATACATTTGTGCTTCTAATTCTTGCTCCGGCAGATGCATTTTTCCGCGCCGGACCCAATTCATAAACATTGTCTGGTTTTCTAAAATTAATGAGTACAATGCGTAATGTGGTAAATCTAATTCCAATGCGCGGGTCACAGTATCCCGAAAGCTTTCCAAACTTTGGCCTGGCAGAGCATAGATTAAATCAATTGTCACATTCTGAAACTCTTTTTGTTCTAACAATTGAATGGTTTGATAGACATCCTGTGCTGTATGTTTACGGCCTATTTTTTTTAATAAACGATCATCAAAGGTTTGAACACCCATCGACACTCGATTAACCTCATAATTTTTCATTACATCCAATTTATCAGCGGAAAGATCACCGGGGTTTGCTTCAATTGTGAATTCACCTTCTGTATATGGGAGTATTTCTCGCAAGCCACTTAATAATCGATCTAGCTGTAGAGCGTTCAATGAAGTTGGTGTTCCACCTCCAATGTAGAGTGTCTTCATATTATCGATTGGATTTTGTTCAAGGGTGAAACGCGCTTCCTTTAATAAAGCGTCAATATATTCATCTACAGGCTGACCTTCAAGAAAAACCTTATTGAAATCACAGTAGTAACAGATATGTTCACAAAACGGGATGTGAATGTAGGCTGAAGTCTTGGTACTACTGGGTTTATGTAAATTTGTCATTTCTATTTTTCCTCTCAAAAAGCAAAACCATACCGAAATCCATACCGATTTTCATACAACCATGTAAACGCATGTAGTAAAAAACTGTTATTTTACTCTGGTGTAAAATCCCAACTTGATACCTCTAAAATAACTTTTTCTTTTGATGCTTTCGTCACCTGATTATAGATTTCCAATGTCGTTTTCACGTCAGAATGACCAACTCTTTCCATGATAGCTTTGATAGGTACTCCAGCTTCAGCTAATAATGAAATATGAGTATACCGGAAAGTATGGGTTGTAATATGTTTCCTAAAGCTTGGGTATTTTTCTTTTAAAATATCTTTTACACATTTCACAGGTTTCGGATTACTCCCTTGACCATTCATGAACTCATTAAATGAATGATAGACGACTGGATTTCCATTTTGTGTCTGAAAAAGATAATCCGTTTCACGATAGGACTTAGAATCACGAACCTTTTTTTTATATGGCTTTCGTTCTCCATAATTTCTGTAATAGGTAGCGACAAGTTCTCCGTTCCTTCGTTGTTTAATTTCGGCTCTTCTTTTTTGGTTACAATCAATTCTATTTCGTAAAATTTCAATGGAGCGATCATCTAAATCTAGGTCTCTTGTTGAAGCAATTGTTTTTGTGGGATTAAGCTGATAATCCTTAACTGATCTACCAGCGGAGACTAATCCCTCATCGATCGTCAAGATTCTATTTTCAAAATCTATCTTATCAACTGTCAAAGCACCGACTTCACTAATCCTTAATCCATTACGCACCATGAACTCAACCAAATCATAATAGAGCTCTCCCATTTTGGGTCCTATAAAATGAGTTTTGTATTTTTCTTTGATGGCTGCTAAAAGCATCTCTACTTCAGAGTTATCTAGGAACTTCTTTTTTCTTCTAATACTTGCTTGTATCCCACGATCTGTTGGTATTTTCATGTCTACCATCTGTAAATCAAAAAAGACGAACCCTCTTTTGTAGCCATAATAAGTGATTTGACGAAGCAATGAACGAATTTTTTCCAGAGTTGCTTTTTCTAAAGGCATTTGTGTTCTCTTTGCTTTTAGTCCAAGAATCTTTGCCCAAGATATCTCAACATATAAGTGTCCCAGTTTTGATACAGGGAGCTCTCTTGGAAAAAAAGGAAGAATATACCTTTCTAATAGCTGCATCTGAGTATTGATTGTTGTCTGTCTCACTCCTGAGCTCCAAGTCGCATACCAAATATCTATCAATTCTCCAAAAGTCTCCACGACGATTCCATCGCCATATATCCGATTTTTTACTTTAGTTTCAATTTCTTTTCTCAGATAAATTAATGCTTGGCGCTCACTTTTGATCTTTTTTCGTTTCCATCCAACCCCCATTTTTTTCACTTCGTCCGTAAGTGGATCACGATAAGACTGATAGGTTCTTTTATTCCCATTCTTATCTTTGACCGTATAATACCCCAACAAATAATCTTCGTTTATTCTCATTACTTGCAGCTCCTTTTACGTGTACATTTTAATGAACACAAAGAAAAGCAAGGTTTCTGAAAAACGGACATAAGAACAGATAGATTTAGATTTCCATGCGAAAATCATTTCTTATGTTCTTGCTGATTTTAACATATTCTTGATGTTTATTCCGCTCTTGATATCAGTACCCTCTTTCATGAGCCTTCCATTTAAGAAATTTTAAAAATCCTTGGACATTGATCCAAACCAATCGTTGTGTTGGATTTATGACATATTCATGAAATTCAGTGTTGTTTCTCATCTCCATTAACCATACATTTAAAGTGTTTCGATTCAATCCTTCAAATCTTTGTATCAAACCATCTTTATTTACCCACTCTGCTTCATTATCCATAAATATTTTCCTTTCCACTAATTGAATAGCAAACGAGTAAAAAATTATCGGTGTTACCTAATAATTTGTCAGACTCCCCGATGCTAACGGAGTACATAGGATTTTCACCTCTTGGCAGTTAACGCAAGCCTTACGGAAGTATCATTATTATTTCTAAAAGTCATTGCATCTGCTTTAGCGTAGGCAGGCGAACATCACTAGTCTTTCGCTCCTTGGATGACCCAAATCATTGCGCTAGTTTGTTTTAGCTCGTTTTAGAAATGAACGTATCTGACAAAAAATATTCTATTGTCAATGATCAATTTTTACTGCGTTTTAATATGAAGTAAAGTCACTCACTTCTTGAAACATCTTCTTGACGAACATGCTTCAAGAAATCACCGAGATTCTTCGATCTTACTTTATTAATCGATATTGCCAGTAACCACGACAGACTCTTTCAACATTGATTCTTGAATCGTAATTTATTTTACTGAGAATATTGCCAGTCAAATTGGAGCGAGTTAGAACATATCCTTTATCCACTAATTTTCCGTGGATCTCACTTGTGGAAAGAGGACGTCCACTATCTTTTAAAAACGAGGCAATATCTAACGCAAGAGTTTGATAGTCATAGCCACTTCGTTTTGTCTTTTTCCCACTCAAATGGTTTTGATTTTCAATTTCACTATTAAGGTTGTTTGGTAATTCCTTGGGCTTATCCAGTTTTTCGCCTTCATCCAAATTCAATAGCTGATCTTTCCAGGAATCGTAAACTTCCATCAATCGATGGATTTCATTCAAAAGCTGTGTCATTTGCTGATAAATCAATTCTTTTTCTCGATCTTTCATACTTGCACTCCTCCGATAGATTTTCTTTTCTCCAATGGTGACATACCGACTACTTTACGAAACATCGTAGAAAAATGGCTACTATTTTTGAATCCTAGCATTTCGCTGATTTCTCGAATCTTGAATGACGTTTCACGCATTAGGCGTTCGGCTTCATTACACTGAATTTTTCGAAATAATAGCATAGGTGGTACACCTGCTTGTTCCCTGCACATTCGATTCAAGCTTGCTTCGCTCATATGAACATTGGAGCAAAAATCAACGATCTTTAAATCTCTATTGATATTTTCTTCCATGTATTTAACGAGTTTCAGAAAATTATGATCTGCTATAAATATATGAGCATTTACTGTAAGCGCTCGATTAACTAAAAGCGCAATAACTTGATCCACTGAGTAATCAACGAACTTATATAAGTAATAAGAGAAAAGGAGGTTGGCAATTTGTTGCATTTCTTTTGTTCCATGAAGAGGAGTTAAAATTTTTTTATACCATTTTGATTCCATCGTAAGATTAAGTAGAATCTCTATGATATCAATATCATTGTTTGACATTTTTAGAACTTCGTAATCATTCTTATTTAAATAGAAAGAAACCTTCTTTGGAGTAATTTCTTGTTTTTTCTGTGATTGAATAATTAGGGAAGGTCCGAAGTGAGAAATAGTTCGCTTAACTGGATCATTCAAATTGAAGTAATAAACTTCTTTTATTAAAGCCATATTTCCCACCTCCGATCTTTTCCATAACTTAGTTTTATCATTGAATGAGAGTACTGATAATGATTTATCCGAGTGTTGATTGAATCGAAAATGCTATTTGATAAAAATACAAACTATTTCCAAATATTTTCTTAAGCAAATAAAAAAAGAACGCACGAAAAGCACATGAATAGACTTAACCACACATGTGCTTTACTTTATATTGGATTATTCTATTCCATACTTTCTTTAGATCTCCATAATTTCGCCAAAGAGTTCTCCCTTCAATAACTTTAAAAGAGATTAAGATGGCTTTTGACATTTGTATCACTATCAAGAATCTTTATACTTTTTTTGTAGTCGTAAACATATAATACGGAAAAGCTAAGCCTTAGTCTTTTTAACATTCTAATTCTTAAAAGCAAATTCAATATCATCTGCTGATTTCATGCGTGAATGTCCTAAATCATGCATATTAATTCTCTGGACAAACTCCCAGTCTTTGTATAAGTTGTTACAGGAATCCTAATCGACGGGAACCACAAGATACTTGGTTTTGCTTTCCAAAAATTGCCAATTTGTTATGTTCAACACAATTTTCATTATGTTATTAATTATTATATTAGTTGTATCTTATGACTTTTTACTATCATAATTTTTGGAGTCCATATTATCGGAATTTCTACAAGTTAGAAATGACCCGATCTGTGTATACATGATTTTTTGATACTAATTGCGGCATACCAAAACAGCATGGTTGCTGGTACCAGTACACGAAGCGTTGTCGAACATGTAATCCATGATCTCTGTCCAGGCCGCATATTTTTTATCATTCATTTTATTAATATCAGTAGGACTAAATGTATAGTCTACTCCTACGTTACGAACAACGGACAGCCCTTTTTGAGTTACATCATGTTCGATTTCTTCCGGCATAGTAAAATAAAAAACTTCCGGTAATTTATCGTCAACTCCATCTACAAGTATAGCCTTATTAGTCTTTGCATTTGGGTAACCTGATTTCATATTTTCATCAATACACGCGCGTAAGTAAGCTCCTATCTTATTGATATAGGCAAACATTATTATGCCGCCATCTTTACATATCCGCTTACTTTCCACTATAACTTTTTGTCGCTCTCTGTGTGGCAAATGATACATAGGCCCAAAAACCAAAACTACATCATAGGTATCATCTTTTATTTCGGGCAAATGCGCTGCATTTCCCAACGATGCACTAACATTGCGTAAGTCTTGTTCATTGATTTTAAACTGAAACTGTTCTATGTGCTTGGGAACAACGTCAATGCCATGATATGACTTGCATCTATTGGATAAATAGAGACCATAGTATCCGGTACCGCATCCCAACTCAATGACAGTTTTATCTGGAGCAATGTATTGGTTAAGAAGCCGTTTTGTGTATATAAACTCTATCTGCTCAGCTCTGCTTCCAAAAGCTCTTTGATTTTCATCAAAACCGGAATAGTTTGAAATAATGGGATTCATTTTTTCCTCCTTATATGCTCGATAGTATAATTAGATGGCTTGCCATTGGTAGGAAGATATTGACATTTCTATAATAGGTTAGACAACACCCTCTTCATCGAGAGATTTCTTTTTTACAAGGACAAATATAGTTGATTGTTCCATTTTTTGCATCAAAAGACAAATCCTTTGGATATGCTTCTGCGCTCCAACCAAAAGAGTAATCCGGCATATATCCCATTTCATAAATAGATTTCACAGTCATATTGTGAGCCTGCTCAAACACTTCTTCATCCTTAAAACTACCGTTGATAGTTCCTAATCCAATCTGACAAGACGTGATTCTACGGTAAGAAAAATTTTCTGGAATACTGTATCCTATTGGCATTAGTAATCCTGCGATATAGGTGAAAGTGTCTTTATCTTTCAGGTATTCACCCATCCAACCAATATATAAATCTAATATTGATTGTTCTACAGCTATTTTATCAAATAGATCTTCCTGAAATATTTTCTCCCATAATGCAGGTACTGGGTTCTGTCCACCACCATTTATAACCTCGTACCCAACAAGCACAGCATCTGGTATCGTAATTATTCTTGTATTCACTAAATTCGCCATGTCATCCTCCTTTAATAAACCTGTGTATCTTTCACATTGTCTGACTTTGCCAATAGAAATTAACTTTTCCTAAAATAAGTTTTCCCTCCTATTCATTCGAAAGAATCAAAGTTACTTTCCCACCTTTCTGGGTATTCTCTAATCTTAATTCTCCCTTATGGTATTGTGCCACTCGTTCAACAATTGACAGACCAATCCCGTAATTCGAGGTTCCAGACCGGCTTTGATCTTGTTGCCAAAACATTTCTTTCCCATGCATCAGTGCCTCTGAAGAAAAGCCAGGACCGTTGTCTTCAAAAACAAAGAAGAATTTTTGGCGTTGTTTCTCCATTCTGATTAATACTTTGCCGACTTCTGTATGCCTGATTGCATTTTCTCCAAGATTAACTAATGCCCGCATCAGCATAGTAGGCGCAGCAAAAATTGTGGCCATTGTTTCTGATTGGACTTCTAACGCAATTTCTTTTTGCTTGGCCAACTGAGATAAAACCTGAGCTAGTTCTTCCTTAACATCCTCTAAAGAAATCTGTTCTTTTTCTTCATGAACTACATCAAAATTAGAAACTTGCTGTAATAAATCAATATACTGTTTAGTTTTTAAGCCAGATTCATAAATATGCTGAACAAGTTGCTGTTGCTCTGAATCCAACGATTCTTCTAACAAAAGCTCAGCATTCCCATTGATCACCGTCAAGGGTGTATTAATGTCATGAGTTAATGCAGCAATTTCTTGTTTACGCTGTTCTTGAGTCTCCCATTGCTGAACCAAGGACTCTTTTAACGCCACCCTCATCCCTTCCATCGACTGCAACACATGATTAAATTCCAGAATATCTGTAGAGTCATCAATCTTGGAATCAAGATTTTCTTGAGCGATTTGTAGACTGGCTTGCTCGACTAATGCTAATTTAACTTGTAAATAGTTACTGGTCTTTTTAGTAAACCAAATAAAATAGGCAATCAATATGAAGGCAATACCAATCAAAAAAAGAATTTCAAAATTAGGAAAAAGTTTTCTCAAAGTTTCATTAGTAAATTGCGCTTTATATTGCCAAGTTAACAATGCATAGCTTCCATCTGAAAATGTCACGTAAGCGCCGGTTGGATACTCTTCATTTCTATTTTTATATTGTTGAAGCGTTCGTTTAAGTTCAGTTCCTGATAAGGATGTTTCCTGTACTTTGCCGGCTTCCGTAAAATAGGTATAATGATAAAATTTAGATTTCAATTTAGAAGAAGAAACTTTGCTTTCTTCAAGGTGTGCAAGATCCTTTCTTGCTGCTGTTTCACCAGCATTTGCTGGGGCGATTTTCCCAGTGGAAATCAAAATCTGAAAGAGAATCAATGACAATATTAAAATAGCTATAACGCTTGAAAAAGCTAAAAGCAAAATGCGGGTCACATATCTAGTTAAGCTGACTGTTTTTACTTTTGCCATCGATAACCTATCCCCCAGACCGTTTCAATCGGTTCTTCTCCATATTCTTTGATTTTTGCGCGAATATTTTTTATATGTTCCACAATAACACTTTCATCTGATTGACCTTCATAGCCAAAAACCGCTTCATATAATTGTGTCTTAGAAAAAACTTGACCTGCTGACTCTAATAGATAGGCGCAAATTAGATATTCTGATTTGGTCAAAGATAACTTGGTCGATTCATAAAAGATCTGCTTACTAGTAACATCTAAAGAAAATTGGCCAACTCGCAACACATGTGTATGTCCGCGTGATTCTCGTCGTAAATGAGCAGAAACTCTTGCACGTAATTCTGCTACTGAAAAAGGTTTACGAATGTAATCATCTCCTCCAAGTCCTAATCCCTGAAGTAGTGAATACTCATCTGACTTAGCTGTTATAAAAAGAATCGGACAATCCACAAGGTTACGAATTCTTTGACAATAGTCAAAACCATCCTCTTCTGGCATCATCACATCCAATAGAATTAGATCAGCAAATTTGGCTTTCTCAGAGTCTACTGCATTTGTACGCGTAAAAGTTTCAACTAGATACCCTTCCCGCACCAAAGCCTTTTCGATAAACGCTAGAATCTTTTCATCATCGTCAATCACGAAAATTGTTGTCATATCCTCACCTCGTTCATTTCCATCATACGTTTAATAGGTTTGACTCACAAGCGCGTTATACCTCATTTTTACGCCCCTCCCATTTTTTAAACCAAAGAAAAAGAACTACTAGCATAAAAAAGGTTAGGAAAATGAGACTACCTGTTCCAAGTTCTATTTTCGTTAAAATGGCGGGTGTGTTCTCCCCGGCAAAACTCGCAACCAAAGGAACTAGCCGAATTCCCCATGCGCAAGGAAAAAAGTACCAAATAATTTCGCCTAGCCCCGTTAATAGCAATGCAGAAAACAAAAGTTCGACTGCCGCAATCGCAAAATTGACATTGCGGCCGAAACAAAAACCTAGCCATAAATGAAAACTGTAAAGAAATAGTGACGAGCACCAGATGACCGCCACAAGCAACAAAACAAAGGAGAAAGATAACGAATAATCCACTCTGAATTGAGCGAATAGATGATACCCTATTCCTACAAGCAAACATGAAAACAATCCGCTCAAAACTAATAGTAGGATTTTTGCAGTTAACATTCTGATTTTTGAGGATGAATTAAGGAGAAAATACGCTCCTCCTGCTTCGATTTCTTGATCAGTGACAATGGTTGTCAGCCATGCGATGAGCAGTGGATAAATTAAGGCCAAAACTTGAAAATAGTTGATCATAAGCCGATTCGCTGGGTAATTTGACATAGCTTGATATGCTGAAAAAATTCCGATACCAACCAAAGGAATTACTCCATGCAAACTAAAAAAAGGGGTTTTTTTTAGTTTTATACGATCCGCTTTTAATATTCTTTTAAGCTGACTCATGATAACGCCCCCTGTCACTAAACCATTTCGTGGTAATAAAATAACCAATAAATAACAAACTGACAGTAATGATAAGTCCTGGGAAAATCACAGCTGTATCATGTAAAGGACTTCCAGCCTCCAAAGGGATACCATTTGGATTGATTCCAATGATTGGTGCCATCATTCTTGGTGGGATCGCGAAAGGAAGATACCAAAAGTCGCCACCAGCAATAGTTTGACCTGAACACAAGATATTTAGAAATAGAATACCTAAAAAAGTAACGACCGAGTTGAAACGACTTGCCAAGAATAGACCAAAAGGAATTTGCCATGACCATGTGAGCGTTAAAACAATACCTGCTGTGATACCTCGCCAAAACGGATATTGCGAGGAAAATATTACCCCAGATATAGTTGTCAAACCAAAAATGAGCCCATTGCCGAAGGCCAAATAAAGAATACCTGTCCAAATTTTTCCCTGCCATATTTTACTTACAGGAAATGGCAGTATATTTACATTATAGAAGGAAAAACGTTTGTCTGAGTCAATTAAATTAGTACAAATCAAACCGACGACCATCGGCAAAAGTAACATATACCACCAATTATAAGCCCCCACCTGAGTGAACTGTCCGCCCATCAAAAAGATCGCCATCAAGCTAACTAATAACGGGAATATTATAAGCCCTTTTCTTCCAAAACTTCGCTTACCTTTCAGTAATTCTGCTTGAATAAATCTAGTCATGATCAAAATCCTCAACATTTCTTTTTTCTTTTACTACGTCCATAAATAATTTCTCTAAAGCTGCATTATTTTCAGGTAACTCCCCTTGATAACCAAGCTGACCGTTAGCGATAATACCGATTGAGTCTACGGTACTCTCAACTTCGGACAAAATATGACTGGAAAGAATGACGGAGATTCCTTGTGACGGGAAGGATCGAATCAACTCTCGCAATGCTTGTATTCCCAAAGGATCTAAGCCATTAGTCGGCTCATCCAAAATTAATAGTTTTGGTCGATTTAATAGAGCCAGTGCTAAGCCTAAACGTTGCTTCATTCCCATTGAAAACTGGCGAGCCTTTTTCTTACCAGTATGACGTAGGCCGACAAGCTCTAAAACTTCGTTGATCCGCGATTCTGGTATCCCCAAAGTTATCGTCCGGACGAGTAAATTTTCTTGTGCGGTTAAGTTTCCATATAGTGGTGGACTCTCGATCAAAGCACCAATCTGTCCCAAATCCTGACGTTTCCATGGGTGATTCTCATAAAAAATTTCTCCTTCAGATGGCTTAATTAAACCAGCGATCATTTTTAAGGTAGTTGATTTGCCAGCACCGTTCGCACCTAACAAGCCATAGACCTGATTTTTAGGGATTTCCAAAGACAAACTGTTCACTACTTTTTGACCGTGATAGGCCTTTGTTAATTTTTTTGTGGTAACAATCATTTCCTTCACTATTAATTCCTCCTTTATCTATCTTTAGTATGGAGAATAAAAATAAGGAAACGCTAAGGTTTTCTTTTTTAATTATGATTTAAGCAAAAAAACAAAATTAAAGAGAGACTATACTGAGTGAGAAGAAACAGTTTATGGAGACAGAAGTAAAGGATATTTGATTGGAACCTCAAGAGCTATTTTTCCACTCTCATTTATCTCTTCATTAAAAAAACAAAGCCACTTACTCAGTAGGTAATTTTTCTACCGTCATTTTTTTTGCTCCTTTATACTTGTTGTCAGGAAGGCATCTAGCTGATGAATCATTTTTTTAACTTCCTTTACTAGAATTTTTCGCTCCTCGGCTAATAATGAAGTAAATGTCCCCATCCTTATATCTGATAGTAATTTTTATACTACAAAATATTGAGTTCTCTTGCTTTTTCAACTGCTAATACTCTAGAATTCACTTCTAGTTTTCGATAAATATTCAATATATGTGTTTTTACTGTAGCTAATGAGATAAAAAGAATCTCACCAATTTCTTTGTTACTTCTACCATTAGCAATTTCTCTTAATACATCCAATTCCCGCCCAGTTAATCGTTCGCTATTACCTTTCTTTAAGCATATCTCTAAAACTTGTTTATGAAACTTTTGTTCTTTTATTCCAAGATCAATAGTCAAAGTTTTAGAATATCTTTCAAAGAGCAGAGAAAGTTCTTCCTTGTAATAATAAAAGATAGCCAAAACTTCATCGGTTGCTGCATAGTACAGACTCTCATGGTAAAGGTTTGTTAAAAGACGGGCTTCTTCTTTTTCCCAAAGGCTAAAAAGCTTGATTTTTAATAAACTTGCATCGATTATTTTCAAATATATTTTTCGTTCTCGACTTTCAGCTAAAATCTCATCTAGCATAGAAAGCGTTTCTTCATAGCATTTTCTATCTAATAAAATCATTGCATAGAATAAACGATTATTAAGATTTTGGTATTCAGGATATTGATGAAATTGAACAATAAAGTCATCTTTTTCTGCTTCAGTTAGTTGATGATATTTTAGGCTATATCTTAAAATACCTGCTCTAGTCAATGGTCCGATCGAACTTGAAGCAGAACTCTGATCTAACTTTTTCAAGGTAGAGTATGCTAGCTCTATTTTTTCAGATAAGTATAAGTATTCAGCATAATTGTAATAGTAGGAAGGATCAGCAATTTCTTGACCGCTCCTTCTTATTTCAGTTAGCATTTGCTCTGCTTCTGACAATCTGAATTGTTTCAAATAAACACCTGTAATCGTCACAAAAAAAGAAAGTAAATAATTCTGCTTCATTTTTGTGCTTAACTTGAATGTTTCCAACATCTGCTTTGCTTTTTCCATCATTAGAATACTTTGATTTAGTTTTCCAAGTTCCTCAAAATTTTGTGCAAGTAGCGTTCGTCCAAAAAAATTTAGAAAAGGATTACCCCAATTTTGATTTAGTCTTAAAGCTGCCGATGCAAAATCATTAACATTATGGAATTCATCTTGATAATAATAGAAAAAGGCATTCTTCAATAAAATAAAAGCTTTTGATGTATCATTCAAATTCAAATTCTGAATATCCTCCAAATAAGTGACTTTTTGGTGGAAAGGAGAAAAAGTATCATCAAAAAGCAAACGTATTCCTTCAAGAGCTTGAACCTCTTTAGAGCCTGGGTATTTTTTATCTAACGCATCAAGAAGAAACAAACAACTTTCATACTCTAAATTCGAGTAATGATAAAAAAACTTTTGGTAAGAAAAATCCACATTTGTTATTGCAATTTGAATAGGTATTTCTCCTATAAAGGTTATTATCCGCAAGGAAGTCTGGTGTTGTAAAAGTAAATCCATCAATTTCTCATAGTCTTCCAGTTCTAGCAGTAAAGGAAAACCTTGTGAAAACTCTTTTTCTTCAATATAAAAGTTCGCAGCTTTTCTCTTTAGATCTATTTGCTTTTGGATCGGTAATTGTTGGAAAAGCCTCATCAAATATTCTTTAAAAATTGGATGGTACTGATATACCTGTCGTTGTTTATCAGTACAGATGATCAATAGATTTTTGTGGACTAAACTTGATATAGTCATCTTAAAATCAATAGTTATCCCAAGAAATTTTGTCAGGTTATTTGTTGCGTATGGAAAATAAGATGTTTCAATTAAAAAAGAACGTTCTTCCTCTGTAAGTTGTTGAAAAATTTCTTGTGTCAGATAGTCCGATAACAATTGATTTTCCTGTTTCATTAGCATTGCTGCAGATAGATTACTTCTTTGTTTTGCGGCAACTAACAGTTGTAGCCCGCCTATCCATCCTCTGGCAATCTCTAGCATTTCCTTTATTTCAGACGGCTGCCAATGCTTATCTGTTGTGCGCTGAATGAAAGCTTTTGCTTCTTCATCAGACAAATGAAAGAAGGATTCATCTATATACGCTAATTCATCTTTTATTTCAAATTGACTTAAGTACAAAGGTAATGTATACCTAGTCAGCAAAACAACATGAATAAAACTAGGTAATTGTTCTAAAAATTGTTCTAAAGAGTGCGTAACGACTGGATCTTCTACTAAATGAATATCGTCCAAAATCAAAAAAATTTCTTCATTTGTTTCTTCGATTATACTATTTACAAAATAGGTTATTAGGCTGTCAATCATCTCCTTATTACAAGTATTTTGAAAGAATTCCGAAAACTCTTGTTTTACATCACCTAAATTTTCTTGAAAAACTTCAATTATATAGCTCCAAAAAACTTGTAAACTATTACAATCTGTAGCTAAGCTGACCCATTTTACTTTTTCGGGAGATTTTTTTTTTTAAAATGTACAAATTGCTGTGGTTTTTCCGTTACCTGCACCAGCTTCTAAAACCATAACTTTCTTTGAACTTCCACGTTCTATTTTTCGTAGTAATGCTTTTCTCTCAATGACATCTCTACGAACTTCTGGTAAACGAATTCTTATACTAGCAATGTTCTTTTCTATTTTTTTCTCCCCCTTTCAGCATTTCTTTTTCTAGTCTATCAGGTTGGTTACCTTCGGATGTATTGTTTTTTTGTTTTTAACACAGCCAAAAAAAAGAACAACAATGTGATCGACAGAAGATAAAAAAGTTCAAAAGATACATGTCTCAGGTTAGCACCTGACTCAATCACTTCAACGATTTTCAAATAATTTTTTTGAGGTAGCCATTTGATCAATCCATCTACCCAACGATTTCCTCCCTCAAAGGAAAAGAAGCTGCCTGATAGAATCGTTGTAAGCATGATCAGCATCGAACCAAGCATATTCGCTTGATCACTATTTGATATAAATGCAGCGATAAACAGAGAATATGCTGTTCCAAATAATGAAATCAACACAAGCAAAAACAAATATTGTGAAAAAGAAAAACCAATTGAGATACCAGCCATCGTTTTTACTACTGTTAATATTGCTAATGATGGACACACTAGTAAACCAAAAGTGAGCAAGCTATACGAAAGTAATAATTTCCAAAAAGAGATTGGTGCAACAACTATTCGTTCCATAATTTGTTTCTCTTTGTCTTCACTGAAAATATACATGTTGACAACTGCTGACATCAATAAAAACATTAATAAAAAACCAATAATGCGACTTCCAGTTTTTGGATCATTTTGTGTCAGTAGGACATCCGTATTCTTAGAAGGCTGTATAGCTTGTCTTACTTCTCTTTCAAAAGCTTCATTTTTTATCGAGGTTACATTTATCCGATTTTTTTCCTTTATTATCACTGCATCGTACTCTCCCTTAAGTAACTGAAGCATGGAAGGTTCCTTTGTTAAATAAGAAACCGTTACCCTTTGGTTAGAAACTAGCTCATGTTGTTCATCTCCAAAAACGGCAACACGTAAAGGAGCTCTTTCTTGCCCGCTCATATACACAGCAACTATTACAGAAACGATCATAAGCATGATCATCATTATCACTCTTTGCCGTTTTTGAATGAGTCTCCGCCCATTATTTTTTATTAAAGTAATCACACATAGTCCTCCCCATTAAATAGAAATCCAATCAACACCATAGTTACTAAAGATAACAATAATAATATAAGCAGCACAGGAAGAAACTGAGAGTAATTCTGATCATAAATCATCACAAAAACTGTATCCAACACTTTGGTTACAGGGGAAAAATTACTGATACTAACCATTGTTTTACCTAAACTTGCAACAGGGAAAAATAATCCTGAAAGCAACCCAAGAAAAGCCGTTATAAGACTCAATACTTGATTGGCTGTTCCTTCACTTTTAAAAATACAACAAATCAGAACACCTAAGCAGCTAAAGAACAAATCCAATGCTAAAATTAACAGCCATACAAATATCAACATTCTCCCACCAAAATTTACATCAAAAAACAAATGTGTTAATCCACCTGAAAAGCTAAAGAAAACGCCAGTGAATAGAAAAGTCGCTATTATCTTCGCAATTGGAATAAATAAAGATGAGATGGGGGAATAAGCTATTCGTAAATTGGGTTGTTTGATTCGTTCCTCAAGAAAGCTATTGGCTGAGTAGGTGCCTGCATAAAGCGAACTAAACACTAGCATAACACCATAATAATCATAGCTGGACACGCTTGTTCCATAAAGCCCCTCTGTAAGAATGCCTAAAATAGTAGTGAACAAAAACGGAAAGGCAATACATAAAATAACCCACATCGGATTGAGAAACAGGTTAAGTGTGTCTCTTTTTAAGATACTCATAAAACGATACATATTCTCACCTCGCATCTCTCAAAGAACGACCAGTTAAATCAAGAAACACCGTTTCCAAATTATCTGCTTCAATCATCACATGTTGTATTTTTTGGTTTTGTTGAATCAATTTAGTGATTACAGCATCTAAATTCTCAACACCTTTGATGGCAGTTATCACTAATTCATTTTTTTCATGTTCAACCTTTATAATTCCTTCGACCTGATATAGCTCTCTAAGTGATAGCTTTGAACTGTCAGTCAACTGAATGGATATTTTCCTTTCTTCCTTACGATCTTTCAGGCTTTGCTTCGTCCCTTCTGCGATGATTCTTCCGTGATCCATAATGATAATACGGGTAGCAATTTCTTCAACTTCCTCCATATAATGTGTGGTATACAGAATAGTCATTCCTTGTTGACGCATTTTCTTGATCGCCTCTAAAATATGATTTCGTGATTGAGGATCGATACCAACGGTTGGTTCATCCATGACTAGAAGTTCAGGTTCATGTGCAATGGCACAGGCAATATTTAACCGACGCTTCATTCCTCCAGAAAAAGTTTTCACCTTCTCTTTACGATGTTCTGTTAAGCCTACTGATTTTAAAGCAAAATCAACCCCATCTTTTAAGTTTCGTCCTTTCAATCCATATAAAGAAGCAAAAAATTGGATATTATTTTCTGCAGATAAATCTTCATAAAGAGCTAGCTCTTGAGGCACGATGCCTAAATGCTCTTTATAGCTTGAGAGATTTTTATCTATTTTTTCATTACGAAATAAAATTTCTCCTTGATCATAACTTAACGCTCCACATAAAATATTAATCGTTGTACTTTTCGCTGCACCATTTGGACCAAGAAAACATAGAATTTCTCCTTTTCTGATCGAAAAACTGATATCATGAATCACTTGCTTTTTTTGATAACTTTTCTCTAAATGTTTGACTTCAATTAAGTTTGTCATAGTTTCATCTCCTCTGACTTAAGTATAGACAAAGTAGAATAGAAACAATATCAACCGAAAGGATGAAAATTAAACAAACATCTGTCTTTCTTCAATCTATATTTAGACGTGAAAAAAGAAGGTTTTTCCACTAAATTCAACTCTTTTTAACTGAAAAAAGTAATTACAAAGGTCAGTAAAACTATTAATACAGGTATTATTCCAGAAAAAATAACATTTTCATCAAAACTTATTGTCACTTTATTCCTTACTCGTTTCGATAATAATGTAAAAACGACGTAACCCATAACTGTCCCCAAACTATTTGCAAGTAGGTCATCAATTATCTGTAGCTCTGTTAACTGTAAATAATTGGCTGATCTCAATTACTAGTGAAATACTTACACCAAATAAAAAAGCATATTTTATTTTTTCATATACTCTACTAATTATTGGACACAAAAAGCCTATTGGTATAAAGCAAGCGATATTAAACAGAAAGCCTAAACTAAGACCTTCTCTAAAAGGAATTAGATTGATATTCGGATTGAATACTTGTTCTTTAAAACCATTGATCCTATATAACTCACTTAAAGTTGGTATACCAAAAACGTTCAGAAATGTCACACTCATATAATAAAATAGTAATAAAGAGGCAACCACTATCCTTATTCTTGAAGACAGTTTATTTTTTCTTGTCAAATACAATAAAAAACTAAAGATGGCAAATGCGCCGAGTCCATAGATCAATTTCAAAGTTAAAATAGATACTATAGATTCTCAAAGCTCAAGTTGTTGCTCCATACTTTCGGCCTTCTTTCTTTAAAAACTCTGCTTTTAAAATATCTCTTATTCCATGTCTTTCTTTGCGTTCAATAAAATTAAGCAAGAAAAGAATCGACTGTTAAATATTTGTTGAACGCAATATATCAATGATTTTCAGTCGATTCAGATCATGAACTTACTTTTTTGATATCTGTTTCAAAGTTATTACACTTATCAATAGAATATTGTTCGCTATTTTTATTTCAATCAATAAACATTATCATCGATTTCACTGATTGCCTTTTCAAAATCTAGCTGGTGTGCTAAAAATTTCTTTTCTTTAGGCGGGAATGTTTTGTCAAATTCATCTAAAATTGATTCATCAGGGTACATCGCTTCTGAAAAATGAACGCTGCCGTTAATACCATCTAATGCTCCTTCAAATAAGGGTAACGCCATAACGGAAGTATAATACTTACCATCAGGCATCGATATACTGTATTTCTTTGTACCTATAAATCCATATGGATGATAATGATACGTGAAGCCACCAAGAATGATTGCATTAAATCCTAATTTTTTCGCTTTAGAAAGTGAATGCTCAATCAACATCCGACCAAACCCCTGCCGATGATACTCTGGTGAAATACTAACTGGGCCAAAGGTGATGATAGGGTGCTCAACACCGTTCTTATCGATCACTTTAGCTCTCGTGTAAAAAATACTGCCGATAATCTGATTGTCTAATTCGATAACAAAAGACAGTTCAGGAATAAAATCAGGATGCTTTCTGATATTGTGAACAAGTAAATGTTCGACTGCTCCTGGGAAATATAAATTCCAAAATGCGTCTCGTGTGATTTCTTCTACGATTCTATGATCTTTTTCTTCTTCATGTCTAATAGTAATAGTCATATTTTCCTCCAAATTTCATTTATTTTCCAAAGAGATCAATACCTGCCTAAATAATCAAACCATATAAATGAGTACAAAAAAGACGATAGTTTTATACTATCGTCCAAGATTACAAAAATCCTATGAACCGACAGATACCGCTTCTACAAGCACAACAAATAAACCTTAGTTTATTTGTTATTCAGCTTATTGATTAGATACCTGAGACGCTCACCAAACATACTCCATTCATTTTTACATGATTCGATTATTTTTCGAAACAAGTATAGCAAATAGGGATTCCTATTTCAATCATTCCTTTGGTCAAAGTTTATCTAATCTTTTTTTCACTGTATTTATAACTAGCTATATATCACTGTTTTTATTCCCATCTAAAATAGCGCACAGCAATAAAAATACCAATGATGGAAATAGCTGTTAATAGCAGAACCATATAAAGTATCCCGCTTTCTTCTCTAAACGTAATGGCTTTTAATAACTTTATTCCTTGCGTTAATGGCATAATATCCGCCACTTTCTGCAATCCTTTCGGCATGATTTCATAAGGGACTGTCGCTCCTGATAAAAAGAACATTGGGAAAAAGATTGCCGAATTTATAGCTCCCGTTGCCTTCTCACTAGGAGACAGACTTGCAACGATCAAACCAATGGCATGAATGGAAATCATCACTAAAAGATACGCCGGAATAATTTGCAGCCAGTTTCCTACATAAGAAAAATGAAAGAAAATAATCAATACACCTAATAATAACAGCATCGATACAATGCTGATCGTAAAGCAAAAAAGTAAATGGGCCAGAAGTAATTGGATCGGGCTGATCGGTGTAACTTGATATCTTTTCAAGATTTTTCGTTCACGATAGGAAGATAGCGCGAGAGGAAGACCCATCACACCTGCTGAACAAATACCCACAGTCGAAACTGATACAAAAGCTGTATTCAACGAATCATTACTAGAGTCCATAAATCCCATAAGACAAACAATGCCCAACGGAACAAAAATACCAAATATAACGGAAGACATTTCTCTTATTGATAGTTTTGCTTCCGATTTGTAGAGTAACCAAAAAGTCTTCATATCAATATTCCTCCCCAATAAGTGTTAGAAAGGCTTCTTCGAGTGTGTCTTTTTTACTTTCTAATACGATATCTGTTACTGTACCACTCGCCACTTCTCTGCCATTTTTTAGAACTAAAATCTGATCACACAAGGTTTCTACTTCATCCATATAATGTGAAGTCAGAAAAATAGTCACACCTTTTTCTTTCAGCATCAGCAAATATCGCCAAACCTCTCTCCTTGCTTTGGGGTCCAGTCCTGTTGTCAGTTCGTCTAAGAAAATGATCTCCGGATTCCCCATGATTGCTAATATGATACAAAGCTTTTGTTTTTCTCCGCCTGATAATGTTGCCAAAAACGAATTTATTTTTGCTGAAAGACCGAATTCATCAAGTGTTTTCACCCAATCAATCGGCTTTTCGTACAAGGAATGAGTAATTTCACAGATTTCTTTGACTTTCAACTGATTTTGAAAGGCCGCTTCTTGGAACTGAACGCCCACGTATTGAAAGAGCTTCTTTCGTTCTTTTCTTGGGTCTTTGCCTAGCAAGGTAACGTTTGCGGAATCATATTTTTGTGTACCTAAGAGACAGTCTATAGTCGTTGATTTCCCTGCTCCATTATGGCCTAGCAATCCAAATATCGTTCCTTTCTCCACAGTAAAACTTAGTTTGTCGACTGCACGTTTTTCCCCAAATGTTTTAACTAGATCTTTCACTTCTATTGCTTTGTTTTTTTGATTGATCATCTTTTCCCTCCAATCACTTTCTGGATTCATTCTAGCCAAAAATGATTGGAGGGTGGTTCAGTGGAGGGTTTTTAGTAATGGAAAATTTCAAATCGAATACCACCAGAATTGAGAGTAAACCGTACGTGAAATTTCCCCTTAAACGGCTTTCCAGTACTCTTCTTCATATGTGTTACAGACTTAATCTAATGGTAATTTCTCATTCCAACAGTTTTATGGTTTAATCCTTTCACAAAATCTAATGCTGATAAGTATCATTTTTTCTTGTTTATTAGAATGCAGATATACAGATGTTCTACTTTTAATAATAGACTCCTGCTTTTCGTCAAAAAGTAATTCATCTTAAATATCTAAATAACCTAAAAACCTATGAGAGTGCCAATATTTTTCATTTTTAGTGGCATTAAAATGAAAAAATGAGAATTTTCGAATTTAGAAGACTTTTATAAGATAACAGGTTCTTGAATTAGTTTACCTAACACATCAACCACTTGTTCATCAGATTTAGCATATAGGTGATCATAAGTTCCTAATGTTACTTCGATATTAGCATCATCTAATCTTTTTTTAATAACAATTAGCTGAATATTTTGCTCAATCAACATAGCAACATGAGAGTTCCTCAAAGCATGCAGTTGAATTTCTCGAACTTCCGCTCAAATACTTTTGATTTTCAATTTCACTATTAAGGTTGTTTGATGATTCTTTGGACTCATCTAGTTTTTCACCTTCATCCAAAGTAAATAGCTGATCTTTCCAAGAATCGTAAGCTTCCATCAATCGATGGATTTCATTCAAAAGCTGTGTCATTTGCTGATAAATCAATTCTTTTTCTCGAGCTTACATACTTGCACTCCTCCGATAGATTTTCTTTTATGCAACGGTGACATTCCGACTACTTTGTGAAACATCATAGAAAAATGGCTACTATTTTTGAATCCTAATATTTCGCTGATTTCTCGAATCTTAAATGAAGTTTCACGCATTAATCGTTCAGCTTCATTGCATTGAATTTTTCGGAACAGCAGCATCGGCGGCACACCTGCTTGTTCCTTGCACATTCGATTCAAGCTTGCTTCGCTCATATGTACATTGGAACAAAAATCAATGATCTTTAAATTTTTATTGATATTTTCTTCCATGTATTTAACGAGTTTCAGGAAATTATGATCTGTGACAAAAGCATGAGCATTCACTTTGAGCACTCGATTGACTAAAAGCAAAATAACTTGATCTACTGAGTAATCAACAATTTTATATAAGTAATAAGAAAAAAGAAGATAGGCGATTTGTTGCATTTCTTTTGTTGCTTTCAATGGAGTTAAAATTGTTTTGTACGATTTTGGTTCCATCGCAAGATTAAGTAAAATCTCTATAATATCAACATCGTTATTTGATATTATTAGACCTTCGTAATCACTCTTATTTAAATAGAAAGAAACCTTCTTTGAAGTAATTTCTTGTTTTTTCTGTAACTGAATAATTAGGGAAGGTCCGAAGTGAGAGATAGTTCGTTTAACTGGATTATTCGTATTGAAGTAAAAGACTTCTTTAATTAAAACCATATTTCCCACCTCTGGTCCTTTCCTTAACTTAGTTTTTTCACTGAATGAGAGTACTTGTACGCTTTGTCCGAGTGTTGATTGAATCAGAAATGCTACTTGATAGAAATACAAACTATTTCCAAATATTTACTTAAGCAAATAATAATTGGACGCACGAAAAAGCACATGAATAGACCTAACCACTCATGTGCTTTGCTTGATATTGGGTTATTCTCTTCTACTAAAGAGTAATCTTTTTTTGCTCCCTAATTCATTTGGAAATCCTCTTGCACTTCAAAGAATAACAATTTGTACTTCTAAATTTTATTTAAGTCTTTTTAATTGAGGATTGAATCGATAACCAGCATGTCTGACTGTTTGAATATATTCAATCCCAGAATGATTTCTACTTAGTTTTTTTCTTACCTTACTTACTAATGAAGAAACCGAACTGACTGTTGTATTTGGAAAAGAATATTGCTTCCATAAAACCTCATACAAATGCTCTTTTGAGAACACTGCTCCAGAGAATTCTGCGAGTTGATAAAGTAAAAAGAATTCACGATAGGTAAACTCGATAGCCTTGCCGTTTTGATGAACACATAGATTAGTAGGATCTAAACACAAATCTCCAATTTCTATTGTCTCTTTTCTGTCTTCATACTCTTGCAAAACTATTCCATGCTTTCTTAAAGTCTTCATGATTTCACCAAAAAGTCTTTCCTCTTCAATATCTTTGAAAGAGATAAGTATTGCTTTTGCTATTTGTATCACTTCCAAGAATTTTTAATACATCATTTGTAGTTGGAACAATATAAAACTGAATAGTTTATCAAATTTTTTTCTCTATCCAATATTAGGTATAAATTGAAACGCTAAATCTCCTGCTGAGTTCATTCATGAATATCCCTCGTTATGGATATTTATGTTCAGGACAAAATCTTGGTCTTTGCATTATTTGTCATAGGACTCTTTATCAATCGGCACAACAGGATAATTGGTTTGGGTTTCACCTATTGCCAGTTTACTTGGACCAGCCCAAACTTCTACAGCGCTTCGACTGATGATGCCACTCTCGTTGCCAATCTTTAAGCTGACGCAAGTATCATTAATTTACAGGACTTCTTTGTCATTGTTTTGAATCGTGACTTTCTTTTGGATTCGTTTTTTTCATTTATTAAGTCGTCCTTCTTTCTGTTAATTTTTGAAATTTCTTATTCGTGTATTACTATCTGTGATCAATCAGTTTGTATTGAATTCGATAATCACAATACTTTACAAATAGGTCTATTCCTCTTTAGGTTTACTAAAAGTCATGGAATAATTATCAAAATCTATTGTCCACCTATATTTACTTACAAAATCATGCCCTATCATTGCATCAGAGACAAAACCAGTCGTTTCATACATATTAAACTGATCGCCAGTCCAGTACTGACCAGAGGTATTTTTCTCACCAAGACTTCCAACATTATAAGAGTTCAAGTCGAATGTGGAAGTTTTGAAAGACCCTCCTCCCATACCTGAGAATGTAGATTTTTCCATATCCTTATTTTTGGGAATAGGGAATCCCATATATTTCATTGCTTGTGGGGATAGTATTGGTCCTTTTCCATTATTAGCAGGCATACCCGAATCCATAAACATATTTAAATTATTGTATTCGTTAATTGATCCTCTTGTAAACATATAGTGGCTACTCCCGATTGTGAAAGGTACCTTCGTCTTTATTTCATCGTTACTTAGATTTTCTTGAACTTTGGTTCTACCTACTTCATTTTTAGGAACTAATTTTAATTCTTTAGAAATAAAGTCAATTGTAGGAACAAAATTTTGTAATACATTAGTACCAATTGCGGCATGTACATCTTTTACATTTGGAAATAAGGAACTAATGGTACCGTCTATTGGACCGGTCATTGTTGACACATTATTGATACTCACATCTCCTAATTTTAATGTGTCCGTTTTTGCATAACCAACTTCTTGTGATTTTCCTCCAGCAAATAGTCCATCAAGCTTTGATACAGTTTCGATACCCAATTCTTTTGCCTTTTCACTGTCAATTAGTAATCCATCTGCTGCTGTATCAATAAATGCGTTCATTTTAACCCCGTTGACTTCTATTGGGATTACTGGGAGAGGATCTTTAGCCACGAAGGGAATAACCGTTTCATCTGCCTCATTCCAATCCACTTGATTGGGTTGAGTATCACCGTACGATCTCATCAAATCAAGTACTGGGTCCTTTTGACTATTTTCACCGTTAAATAGGTTCTCAGCTTTACTGTAATTGTTTGTACGGTAGTAAATCAATTGTAGCCCATATTCCGCTTGTACACCGTGTGTTTCATAATGATTAGTAACTAACTCCTTATATTGATTTTCGGCTTCTTGATAGTTTCCTTCTAAATAATTAATCTGAGCAGATAAGTATAATGCTTCCGCGTTAACTTTAGTTTCATTAAGTAATGGCAATAGGATACTTCGAGCTTCTTCAAAATTCCCTAGAGAGAAGAGTGTTTGTGCATATTTTAAAGCAAGTTTTTTATCATTTGGTTCTTTGCTGTACTCTTTTTTTACCTCTTTTAAAATATTCGTGTGATAACTACGACTACTGACATCCTTTTCATTGCCCTTTTCTTTTAAATTAGTTGATGTACCCGCCTCAGATTTGTCTGTTAGATTATTCTTGTTACTACAAGCAGTCATTAAATTAATTGAAAATAGTAGCAACATAACCGTAATACATATCTTTTTTTTGTTCATAAAAAACCTCCTATTATTTTGCGAGCTAGATACTCGCAACTTAGTAAATAGAAGCTTAACAAGCAAACCTTGAATGAACCTATATTTTCCACCAATACTTTTTCTTAGTTTAAGATCAAAAAAAGACACTAGAACAGGGGATCCATTCTTGTGTCAATTACTTTACTTATCCTATGACAGTATAAGAATTATTTTGTAACAAAATTATCTACTTTTACTCTTATTTTGATTTAAATCCATTTTTAAATCCTATATGTTCATTTTAACTCCGGATTGAATCGGTAACCAACATCCCTGACAGTTAATATATATTTTGATCCTTTATCGTTTTGATCTAATTTTTTACGAACCTTGCTTACTAAAGCAGAAACAGTACTACCAGTTGTTTTAGGAAATGAATACTCTTTCCATAATATTTCGTACAAATGTTCTTTAGAAAAGATCACTCCTGGAAACTTAGCCAAATGATAAAGTAAATAGAACTCCCGATAAGTAAAATCCAATACAACACCATTTTGTTTTATATCTATATTAGAAGGAGTCATTTGCAAATCTGCAATTGTTAGTTGTTCTTTATTATCTTCATACTCTTGAAGCACTATCCCAGATTTATCTAAAATTCTTACTATATCTTCATACAACTTTTCTTCCTCGTTTTCTTTTATTGAAATCAATATAGCCTTCGCCATAACCATCATCTCCAGCTCTTTATCACATGAAAAATATTCAAAGTATCTATCGGTATGCATGATTTTACCAACTTTGAACATAAATACAAAGAAACATTTTTAATCATAGAAATTTAAAATAGATTTTTTCTTTAAAAATATATTCATTGTTAATTCTATTTTTATTGAAGATAACTTGCGGGCTCCATTTTTATTTATCTAAACACTACTAACGGCGCACTTTTTTCTATCGTAACTATTTCTATCTTATACAAACTATTTAACAATAATTTTTGATTGGTTAATATCTATAGGCTCATCGAGGATTATCATAATTTTCTTTGTGCACTTAGAGATATCAAAATTTATAAAAGTGCGATAACAAATAATACACTAATTAATAGTTTCCCTCGAACGTTCGTCTAAAATAATCAAAATCTTGATTAACGAAGTTCATTTCTTCTTCCTCTTTGTTCCTCAATAAAACTGAAATAATACTGTTAGTAAGTATAAAGAAATCTTTTTTTGAAAATTAAGAATCCCATAGAATATCTAGCCTCTTTCGGAGTTAAAAATTTAAGTGAGGTAGTACACTTTTGACTCTTTATATCTAAACATCTGCCACCCTGGTTTAATAATCAAGAATGGCAGATGGAATTTTTTATTAAACCACATCAGCATGTGAATAGAGCCGTACACCAAAATACAGGATTAATGAATCTAGAATTATCCAAAAGAGAAGAACCATACCAACATAAGATGTAGGAAAATCCCAAAATCTTGCTATCATCGAGAAAGCCGATAGTGGATCACAAAGTTTCAACCATTCTGCCATTGGGAAAAGCTGATAAAGCTGATGCGTAAATGATGGGAAAACAATCAATCCAATGAGATATGAAGCAATTGTGATACTAGTTTTCTTGGTAAAGACTAAGAGACAATTTCCAATTGCAATCATTCCAATATATAGTGGTAATGACAACAATATTTGAAGGAAAATACTTACAATGAAGTTTAAAGTGAAGCCACCAAATCCAAATAGAATAGTTCCAGTTACTAAACTAACCGCTAAACAGAAGACAGTATAAGTAACACAACACAGAAATCCGGTTAAACATTTTGCAAAGTAAACATTCTTTCGATCCACGAAATATGACAAAGTGTTTCGAATCGTTCCTGCTGAATAATCAGCTCCTAATACAGCAACTGCGAATGCTAAAATGAAAAATGGGAATAGTCCATCATCTCTCATTTGTTGAACAAATTCGGCTCCATTTCCTGGTAATGATCTTGCAGCACTTGCTCCAGATTGAACACCTACGCCACCAAATCCACTACGAGAACTTAACATGTTAACTCCTGTAATAATAATGATGATCATACCTGCAATGAAAACATTCCTAACAGCTGATCCTTGTTTAAGTCTAAAAATATCTGATCTAATAATATTTGTCATTATTCATTCTCCTCGCTTTACGCTACTTTTTTATTATGCTAATGAAGTAATCTTCTAAATTTATTTTCATTTCATTGGATGAAAAGATTTTTATTCCATTTAAACTCAGTAATTCAATCACTTTTGATGAATCATCGTAAGAATTGAATAATCGGATTTCCTCTTTCGAATAAACTTCGAACTGTACACTGTCTATGTTTGATTGAATTATGTTGCCTGCTTCTTCAGCATCACTTACTTTCATAGAAATATAACCTTGTATATCTCTATGTAGTTCTTCTCTAGTAAATTCCTTGAGAATCTGACCATTATGAATTATTCCATAACGTGTTGCTATTTGTGACAGTTCAGAAAGGATATGACTTGAGATCAAAATGGTAATTCCATTTTCTTTATTCAGTTTTTCAATTATTTCACGAAATTCAATCATTCCTGTCGGGTCTAATCCATTAATCGGTTCATCAAGAATCAAAAACTCTGGATCTCCCATAATAGCTAATGCTAGACCAAGCCTTTGCTTCATTCCGAGCGAAAACTGACTAAATTTTTTGCTTCCTGTATTATCTAGATTTACCAATTTTAAAACTCTTTCTATTTCATTCTCATCATCAATATTTCTTTGTATTCGATAATACTCTAAATTTCCACGTGCCGTCATTTTCGGGAAAAACGCTGGTGTCTCAATCATCGAACCGATTCTTTTCCCAGCAAAAATAAGGTCCTGTTCACTTCCACTTCCAAAAAGTTCTAAACTACCATTTGTTGGAATGATTAACGAAGTGATTAATCGTAATAGAGTTGTTTTACCAGCTCCATTTTTACCAATAAACCCGTAGATATCTCCTTTCCTTAAGGTCATATTTATATCTTTGACACCCGCGCTTCTATAATAAGTTTTTGTTAAATTGCTTGTTTTTAATATTGTATCCTCCATTTTCTGTACTCCTCTTCATTTTTATTTAGTAGCTATTCGCTTATTATTTTCAGTTGCTCTACATAAACTATAGCTATTCAACCTATAGTGAACCTTGAATTATTGACCAATGTTAAATTAATAGTCTGTCATTATGACCAGTAAACTTTTTAGTATTTAGATACTAGTGGTTCAAATATTAAACAAAATGGATAAGGACAACAAAAGTCTACTCACCAAAATGATGAATAGACTCATAAGTGTGTTTAATTTAAGTATTATTTCCGTTTTTGAAGATGGATCCATTTCTTTTGAATCCTATTTTATTTTTGTGTTCTATTCCATAGTTATAGCCAATCATACAAATTATCTGGAATATTGGTAACCAATAAAGTAGCATTTGATTGAGAGTCCAACCAAAAATCTCTTTATAAGCAAAGCCTTGGAAAGTACCCAATTTTCTAAAAATGAATAGTTGAATCAGAAAAAGTAAATAGCGTTCTACAATAAAATGATTAAATAGAGTTTTTCCTCTAAAATAGAAAAGGATAAACCCACTTATCACCAATACAATCAAACTAATTACAACTACAGGTCTATTGGAAGGCAAAAAACAAGTTGCCAGTAAAAACAGAAACAAGACACAGTATTGACACACTAAATTATTCCTTATTAATTGATTTTTTTGTTTGTTCAAGATTACTCCATCCTCCATGTGTTTAAGTTTTTATTGTAAGAAACTGTTAATCTATCATTCTCAAAGTTTTGCTCCTATTTGACAGAGTCTTCCTTGTAGACCCGACCAAATACTAACAAAGTTTTCTATTGTCTCCCTTTCATAGTTGCAATCGCCGTTCATAACCATTCGAGCATACCCCTGAATAAGAGACCAATATTGGATTGATAATTCTTCTTTATTTATTTTTGGGTTATAGTCTTCAATAAAATCAACCAAGATGTTATCTGCATTCTCGATATAAGTGAACAAGTAGCAGTCTTTAGAGTTTTCATTGCTTGGTACGGTATTACTATTTATTTTGTGACTTAGTAGCTCTGCCAAATTTGATTCATTCACACTCCAAACAACTGCTGCTTCACCAAATGAAACCATTGCTTGATAACTATTCTGAGGATCAGTAACATACAAACTTTCTTTAATGTACTTATCAAAATTCTGTGAGACAACCCGTGTTGCTTCGTGAACTAACTCATTTTTATTATCAAAACAAGAATAGAATTTCGACTCTGCAATATTACTCCTAATTGATACGTTTTTTATAGTGGTATTTTTATAACCACGTTTTCTGTACTCTTTAATCGTAGCTTCTAACAGTTTGTTTCTAGTAGATAAAAATTTTCCCAAGATATGTTCCTCCTTCTGTATCATGAATCATTGTTTCGTCCATAAAATACTAGATTTACAATTATCGTTAAAATCAATGACAGTATTATCGATCGAAAAAGCATATTACTTCGCCTCCAATCCTTGAGCTTTTATTTAAAGAGTTTCTATAGTTAGTACTATACAAAACCTACCTATAATGAACCTATATTTATTCAACGATTTCGAAAAATTCAACATCTTTATAGTTCTATTTGAAAGTATAAAAAAACTGCTTATGTGTTTTTTCAACACATAGCAGTTTTTCTATTCATTAATCATCTTGTTTACTAAAGATCATAGACATCTGGTCGAAATCAATGGTCCAATTTTGCTGCTTAAGAAAATTATGACCAATCATAGCATCTGATATAAATCCGTTCGCTTGCCCAAGGTTCTCAAGAGCTTCACCACTATAATATTGGCCAATCGAAGATTCTGATAGTAGCCGTCCTACTCCATAACTCGAAATGCTAAGTGATCCTACCTGAAATTTTTCTCCATCAATTCCGGATAGCTGAGATTCGCCTAATCTTGGAATTGGTGTTTTTAAAATTTTCATTAACGAACCTGATAAAATTGGTCCGTTTCCTCCTTTAGTTACTAAACCTGAATTTATGAACATATTCAAATAATTATTACGATTTACAGAGCCTTTTGCATGCAGATAATGTGTTCCTGATAAAGAGAACGGTACTTGATCAAGGATTTTATCACTTGGAATCATTTGTTTTAACTGATCTCTTCCAGCTTCTCCACGAGGAATAAATGTTACCTCACCCGTTTTATAATTGAGTGTCGGAATGAACTGTTTTAAAATACTTGTACCAACTATAGCGTGTACATCAGGAGTATTAGTAAATACTTCTTCACGAGCATTAGCTAGTGAACTAATAGTAGTTGGGATATTACTCATTTCAATTTCTCCCATTTTCAGTGAATTAACTTTCCCATATGAAACTGGTCCAGAACTCCCACCTTCTGATCTTCCTAGAAAATCAGCAACTGAATTGACTCCAAGCTCTGCAGCTTTTTCTTTATCTAATAATAATCCGTCAGCACTGGTATCAATTACTGCATTCATTTTTATCCCATTAACTTCAATCGGAATAACGGGGGCCGGATCTGTAGCAACAAAAGGAATTGTTACTTTGTCGTTTCCATTCCAATTTGTGTGATAAGGCATCGTGTCACCAAAACTCTCCATTAAATCTTGAATTGCTGGTTTTTCATCTTCGTTGTATTCGATTTCTTTTGCCTTTTTGAACTGATTTGTTTGATAGTACACATTTAGAAGCGCCTCTTTAGTTCTTGCTGCAAGTTCTTTATCTTTATTATTTAGTATTTTTTTGTAGAGCTTTTCAGCTTCTTCATAATTTCCGTTAACATAATTAATTCGTGCAGAGAGCTCAATAACTGCCGGTAAAGGATTTTTCTCTTTTATTAAGGGCTCAATGATTTTTTCTGCAAATTCAAAATTTCCTAATGCATATAGTGTTTGTGCGTAAGAAACTTTATAATCTTTATTATTTGGATCATCTTCTAATAATTTCTCCTGCTGGAGTAGTCGGTTTCCTAATACATCTCTCGAGACATAAGTTATTGGATTAATTGGTGTTGACGACGATGATGACTGACTAGTTGATTTACCAACGGCCTCCTTTTCTTTATTTTCTCCGCATGCCCCAAAAAACACACTAAAAAAAGCAATATACATAAACAACGCTATCATTTTGAACCTGGCATTTTTATTCATTTGAACTTCTCCTCATCGCTATTCTGTTTTGATTGTATAGTAATATAGAAACCTTGATTGAACCTATAATCTCTCAAAAAAATACTATCGATAATTCTCCTCTTAAAGAGAACTATCGATAGTAACTTAAATACTTATTTCGATTCGATTTATGAATTCATTTATGGTCAATTCATTGTCAAATTGATTTTATATATCATCTTATTTTTTTATGTTCTCCTTTTTAAGAGGTAGTTGAATAGTAAATTCTGTTTCTTCATTAAGAGAACTGTTGACAGATACTGTACCTCCAAGCTGTTCTACAATACTTTGAGCGATCGACAATCCTAATCCATAGCTTCCCTCATACTTTTGTCGTACTTCATTTGTCCGGTAGAATCTATTAAACACTTTTGAGATATCTTCTTCCGCAATTCCCTCTCCGGTATTTTTAAATTGAATTGTTGTATCTCTGCCTTTTGATTTAAGAGTAATATCAAAGAAACCATTTTCATTCGTATATTTGTAAGCATTATCCATAAAAATATCAAACAACTGCTGCAATAATCCTTCATCTGTCTTTGCTAACACACCTGATAGATGACAATTCACTTCAATGTTCTTTGATTCGAACTTAGTTTCGTAATTTGAGAGAGAATCTCGTATTAATTGATCTACTTGAACCTTGCTAAAATTCATTTGTTCAAAAACATTATCAGTTTTGGCGATAGTTAGCATTTTACTAACTAATCCATTCATTCGTTCAGTACCTCTAGATATATTGTCCAACCAATTTATCTGCTCATTAATAGTATCTTCTTTACTGGAATAAAGTACACCAACATTTGATGAAATGATACTTAATGGCGTTTTTAACTCGTGAGACGCATCAGCAATAAATTGTTTTTGTTTTTTCCAAGCTTCTTCCATAGGTTTTATTGCTCGATTCGTAAAATAAATAATGACTAGGAAAAAGAATATCATTAATCCAATTCCGACAATTAACAGTGTTATTGCTAAAGAAAACAAACTCTTTTTTGAATCTGTTACATCTAAAAATCGCATTAAATAAGTCTCGTCATCTTTTTCAACGTTCCTATCTTTATCATCATAATCCAAATTTGCTATAGCTGGTGCTACAACATATTGCCATTCTCGTCCGTTTAGTCTTACAGTACCGCCTTCACGATTTTTCCAGGCGTATTTAGCAGCCTTTTCGTATTGCTTTTTTGATAGTTTTAAGGCTGAGTCAACCATTATCGGTTTTCCGATCCTATCTACTAAAAGATTGAAGTAAACGCCCGCACCCGTTGAAATACGATTTATCTGTACCGCGTCATCACTTTTCTCGTCAAAAGATACCTTTCCTCCTGAAATTGTTAGCTCTTCTGATTGATTCAATTTTTCGAGATTATCTGATTGTTGCTTTAAGTAAGTTGTAATAAATATTGAAAGAAATCCCGTTAATAAAATAATCGCGACAAATATTGTGGTCATGGTAATTAATCGTTTTCTAAACTGATTAATCATGCTCATTACCTCTAGGAAATTCGAGGCGATAACCCAGACTTCTAATAACCTTGATTTGAGTAATGCTTTCTACCTGTCTCATTTTTTTTCTTAGCAATGAAACGTGCATCTCTACGTGATTATATTCCGCATCTGAATCATATCCCCAAACTTTTTCTATAATCTGATCTTTTGAAGCAAGCTGCGGATAATTCGTTACGAGTAATTCTAAAATATTGGCTTCTTTTTTTGTTAAAGCAATTTCATCAACCTTTGTTTTCAACTTCAAATTGTAAGGATTTAAGTCGAAATCACCAAAAGTAAGGTTTCCGTCGATCTTAAATTCGCCTTTTCTTCTTCCTAATGCTTTTAATCGAGCTATTAACTCTTGGTACTGGAATGGTTTACACAAGTAATCGTCTGCTCCTGAATTCAATCCGTCTACTCGATCATCAAGTTCTCCTTTCGCAGTTAGCATAAGAATTGGAATCTCAATACCTTCTTCTCGCGCCTCTTTTAAGATAGTTAAGCCGTCTTTCTTTGGAAGCATAATATCCAAAATTGCTATATCATAAACTCCTGATACCAAACAATCTAAACCATACTCACCATCTTCTACTATATCTACTAAATATCCTTGCTTTTTTAAAATTTGAGCTGTAGCTTCAGCCAGCATCGCTTCATCTTCGACTAATAAAAGTTTCATATTTTGACCTCCAAATACTATATTAAATTACAGATTTTCACTTTTTTCAGGTTTCTTCTTAATATTATATCTTATCAAGCTTGAATGAACCTTGAATATTTAAAATAACGATAGTTTTAATCCTGTTTGCCCTAATGGAATATTTTTTTAAATTAGATTCTCAAATTCCTCCTATACAACATTAAAAATAAATTTTTGAAAACTTATTTATTTTAACAAGACCACTAAAATACAAAGTTCTTAGGCAGAATAATTAAGATGAAACTCATGATTTAATTATAGTTTCATTATAGGTTCACAGATTATATTGAACTCATAAAAAAATGAAATGAGGTCATAAATATGAAAAATAGAAAACCAGATGATAACTATAACCATTCAAAATCACCGTTGTCAGAATTTATAAGAAACATCCCTTTTACAGTTAGAGTTTTAATCCTTACCATTTTAGTTGGTCTATCACTTGTTTCATACAATATTGGGAAAGCTGTAACAGATGCAAGAAATAATGGTGAAGTTAATTTTTCTCAATCAAGTAAACGAAAACAGAAGACAAATCTTGATGATTTGAAAATTCGGCGAACTAACGGAAACTGGGAGTTTTCATCAGACGGAGGAATCACCTGGTCAAGAACTGCTCCTGAAGGTATTTATGAAGACGAAGATGGTAGATTACGATATAACAATTCTGCATCGAATAATGGCAATAATTCTTCGGATGAAGAAACATTCAAGTTTCCAATCAGTGATAAAAATGGCAAAAGTACAATTATGAAGCGAAAAGACAACAAATGGAAATTCTCTTCTGATGGTGGAAAGACTTGGTCCGAAGAAGCTCCTGAAGGTTTTAGTGATAAAGTAAAATCTGTAATTACTAAACAATCTGAAGATGGAAAAACTCTCTACTCCACAGATGGTGGAAAAACTTGGTCTGAACAAAAGCCTGAGGGTTATGAGATTCCAAGTGTTGATGATATTTTAGATTCAATCCCAGATGGAATTCTTCCAAAAAATAATGAAAATGACGAAGAGATGAACGAAGGACAAGCAACTGCAATTTAATTAAAGGCAAATGTCAATTAACTAAAAAGGGTAATTTCTTTTTCTAAACAGAAATGGAAATTGCCCTTTTCTAATCAACCACCATGTATTTCTCATGATAATAGTTAAATAAAAAATTTACATAATAAATCGCATAGGATCATCAATCATAATTAGCGATGTCATTTCACAGATGGTGATCCTGCAGGAGGTCTTAGTCTGTTCTATTTTGTCTAATATCCTGATTTTTAATTCATTCATATGTAATCGATAAAAAAGTTTAAACTTTTTCAATCATCTTCTCACTAACAATTCAAATAGTAATTATCTTAGTCTTTCTCCCTCTCTTACTTCGTACACAATGTAATTCAAGTTCAAAAGCAAAGATACGTTGTTAAAACTAGATAGATGTAGTTTATTAAAAAAATTATAACTTACAGTTCTCGTCCGTTGCAAATAGGATAATCTACTGCGGTATAAAATTATTGTCCATCCTATTTTTGAACGGATTTTTATTATGGAATTATACGGCCAAATTTAACTGGACACTAATGAATCAAGGATCATGATTCTGAACAATGTGAATGCGAACACCCTTAGTTGTATCCACAGAAACAGAATGGGCAGTCCCAGTATTATTACATTAACTATGTGAATCATCTCCAATTTCATGGTTCTTAAACTATGTGATATTTTTTTTAGGAAAAGTTTATTTGAAAAATTTTCCTTGAAGCATCTACTAAAAAATAGAATAAATGAGTCAGATAAGATCTGACAAAAGGATTCTTTATAGCGTGGACATCTTAATTACAACAATAAAAGACTCATAGATTATTTTCATTTCAATAGTTTTTTGCAAGATAACCATTGTAAGGGAAAATTTCTATGAGCCAGTACATTTATCTTGTCGTTCTTAAACGAAAAGAAATAACGAGATTGTACGAATATTGATACACGATTCAAGATATGCACGTCAACGATTAGCTGGGAAAAAGCTCGATAAGCTTTTAGGCTGATCGGTAGTCTACAACTCTTTTACTCAAATATGAAAACTATTTAGCCAATCTTGAACTTCAAGTGTTTTACTATCGGATTACCTCAAAATTTATTTGTAAATGAACTTTGATCTGATATTACTGAAAAGACAATGTAGTTTAGTGAATCAGGCTCTACCAGAATCAAATCTTAGGTATCTTGTGGATAAGAGTAATCGGAACGATCCCCCCCCCCCCGAAGCTCCTTGATCTTTTATTAATTTTAGTGAAAAATGTCGCCAGTCTACCACGGATATTCTAACCCGGAAGGAAAATCTTTTATACTCTGCTAAAATATCCTTCCATTCTATTTACTGTTTTGTTGATTAGTAGTTGTTTTTAATGAGCTTGTATCAAGTGTCAACTTGACTGAGACTGTCGCTTTTTTGCCTCCTCGATAATAGGTAATTTTCACCGTATCGCCAACATTGTGTTTGTACAATTCCGATTGTAATTCAACACCAGTTGAAACTTCGGTGTTGTCAATTTTAGTAATCACATCATATTTCTTCAAACCAGCCTGGTCTCCAGGAGTTGAACTTTGTACATTAGAAACGACGACTCCTTGAGTAACAGAACTTGGAACTTTAACGATTTCACTGGCCTGTTTTGATGAAAGATCAGACAAATTAGCCATTGAAATACCTAAAGCTGGACGAATGACTTTACCCTCTTTTTCAAGTTGGTTAATCACGTTCACCACATCGTTACTTGGAATGGCAAAACCAATTCCCTCTACGCTAACATTCGATGCTGTCTGAACGATCTTACTTGAATTAATACCGATTACTTGCCCAGCTGCATTGATTAAGGGACCGCCAGAATTTCCGGGATTAATCGCCGCATCTGTTTGAATCGCATTAATATTAATCGTTTGCCCATCATCATTTTGGCTGACCACTTGCCTGTTCAATGAAGAAATGATACCTGATGTTACAGAATTTGCGTATTGCGAACCAAGTGGAGAACCTACTGTGATTGCGGGTTCGCCGACTTTTAGACTATCAGAATCACCAAACGTTGCAGCTTTAATATCTTTTACCTTGCTAGATTCAACTTTTAGTACTGCTAAGTCTGTATAAGAATCTGTCCCGACCAAAGTAGCCCTTACTCGAGTACCATCTTTCAATAAGACTTCTAGACCATCTTGGCCCTTTATTACATGATTATTGGTAACAACATAAGCTGTGTTGCCTTCAACTTTGTAAATCACTCCGGAACCTTCAGATGTCTCTTGTAAACTGCTGTCGTTTGACGATTCCGTCTCATTATTACTTTCATATACATCAGAAAGACCACTTTGTGATTGTTGCTTCTGTAAATTGATTACAGACACAACAGCATCCTGTACTTTATTTGCCGCATCCGTGATATTAGAATTAGAATTGACTTTCATGTTGCTGACTTTCGCATTGCCCGCACTAGGAGAACCGTTGCCATTTTGACTCTTAGGCGAAAGCCATGAACCGTTCGCTACATAAAAAATCCCAATCGTAAGAACAGCTCCTAGGATACCGCCCAACAAGCTAATCCCAAAACGTCTTAAAAAAATTGGGGACTTTTTAGATTTTGTGAAAATGCTTTTTTTTGTCATATTTTCTCCACCTTTATGATTGTATTGTACGTAGTAATTTTCGATAGGTTTAATCTACTGCAGCAATGTGATTACTATTGTGAAATGGAATAAAAAATATTGCTAACAGCTTTACCTTCTATTTTTCTAACAATTTAAATCCTCCTAAAAGACATTTTGTAATAAATACATAGTATCTTTCGAAACTATAACGAACCTATAATTTCGCAAGAAAATTAATTTAGAAAATCTTTTTTTTGATTTTTGAACAACCTATAAGAATGTTGTAATGTTTGCGCTTAGTAGAAGTTGACCCACTAGAAATTAGTGTATTCTTTTAAAAAAGCGTTCACGCTTCCATTGGTGGTGTTAGTGGCAATTCTGAAAATAATAGTTTGAGATTCTGATTTTTAATAATTGTTTACTAATCGATAATCACTCAAGAAATCCCCTTAACTAAGTTGCTCTGAATTAAAAAATGAAGACAGCGAACTTGTCAAAATTCACAAGTTCGCTGTCTTTCTTCATTCTATAAATTGTTAGATTGTTAGACGAGTAATCCTATATTTTAAATTATCATTCATTATGATGGTTTAATAATTTTCTCCTGATACAATGTCTCAAAAGTGTTCACTGCACCACCATGTTCAACTATTTTCCCATCGATTATTTTATCAATATCTACTCCGAAAAATGAAAGTTTTTTATACGTCGGTTTAATTCCCAACCATTCTCCTTCATGCGTTCCTTCCATGATGAACTCCGAGATAACATAGTCGCCATCTTGGTATTGTTTAATTATTTTCATCGTATAATCAGGATAAGTTTTTTTAACATCAATCACGTGATCAATCATTCCAGTGATACCTACAGGAATATAAGTTTCACCATTTTTTACTTTACAGTCTTTAGAAATATATTCTGGAACTTCTTCAATTAAAGAGTTCGATACCACTTCTTCGTAAAAGTATTTTACTCTTTCTTTTTGATCCATTCGTACTTCCCCCTTAAATATTTTGACTAAAACCAAACTGTTTTATTTAATTTCATCGATCATAAATGAACTGTGCGTAGTTCTGGCCATGCCTCAGCAATTGCTACGATCTATCTCCCAGCACCATTGTCCCGGCAAATCCTATTTCAACAGTTCAGTATCGCCATTTTGTATCGTCGTGAGATGTGAGATTAGTTTATAATCCGGTCAACCCCACAATCGAATCATCAACAAATCTAAAATGACGTTTTCTGAGAAACATTTCTTAATTACCGCTGCGAGCACATCTGCAAAATGACCGCTTCATGTCCAATCTAAACGTCATTTCAAATCACTGTATTTCCTTCATTATCCCATGCTTCAGTTCCCCCTATCTTTCCAGATTCCATTCTTCAAAAAATAAAGGGACCGTATAATTTTAAAGAGAAAAGAAACTATGATTGGCACTGTTGAACAAAAAACTTTCACCACATGCTATCTAACAAAACTTTCCGCTTTCCAGTTCGCCCTGATTAATTCGATAATGATACAGAACGTTATTTGTCTCGAATTCTTTTGGATTCAAAGCAAAGTCATTGTAAACCGTGTACTCTACAAATATAATGTTTGGACTAGTAACAACATTTTTTAGATAAGCTGCTTACTTGTCGTGTTGATGTAAGTAAATTGATTTCTCTTGAATAGTCATGAATTGAGCTCCTTTTTCTTATGCTTTAAAGAGTATTACTATTCAAAAATAAACAATGCATTGCTTCATCTGAACGCACTCTTTTTAACAGGGTAGTATAGTTCTGAAATGAATTCAAGGAAAACACCATAATCTCTCTACACCAATTTGTGCAAGAATTTTTCTTAGGGGCTGTCGCCTGACTGTCTCTTTTTGATTATTTGAATCGCTTGAAAGATTTACTAAACGGCGAGTGTTCTTTACCAAATGTATCCACAAAGATGATCAATTCTTTAACGGGATTCGTAAAAATTAGAATTAATCGAACCCCACAAATATAAAAGTAAGATAGAGATGGGGGTTAATCCAAGATTATTTAGAAGTCTACTATCAAAACAAAAGATTCCATACAAAAATTTTGACAGCTCCTCGACAATTTGAAGCGAAGATAAGTATTCTAACCAGCTGTTAACTAAACTATTCAAATCCTTAATTGATAGTATATCGTCACTGTTTTTCTAAAAATCAGTCCATTCTTCCTCGAATGAAGTTTGTTTTTTCTTCCGATTGGGATTCTCTTTTTGATTCTCATATTGATTATCATGTATTGTGCCTGCTGCTGGAACAGTCATAACTAAAAAGATGTAAAGCATCACAGCCCATCTTAGAGATAAACTCAAATACATGGATACAATGAACAGAAAACGTAATATAAGGGGGTCCATATTAAAGTATTCTGAAATACCACCCAAAGTACCAGATAGCACGATATTTTTGTCAGATTTTTTCAAAGGTTTCATAGCATACTCCTTTCTCTTAGCTATTCATTATTGCTCACTGTTTTTTAAATACACTGTTCCAGTTGCTGTGAAAAGATCAAGTTGAGCAGTTCTATGCCCGATTCTTCTAAAATGGAAAAGTCTATTTCCTTTTTTACGTATTACATCGCAGTCAGGTAATTTGCTAAGAATTTTTCCAGTTCTGGTTACAATATTCCCTTCAAGTCCTATGCTTTTTGGTAAGGAAAAATTAATCTCGCCATTCAAATTAGATACCTTAGCTTTTCTCAACATTTGATGCTCCGTACTGACTTTTACATCACCATTTACAACAGAAACATCAAGATTTTTTGTCCTTGAGTCAGTAGTAATATTCCCTTTAACGACTTCGATAATTAAATCAGTAATATCACCATCCTTAACTTCTATGTCTCCATCAAAACCGTTGATTTCCAATAGATCATTTTCCATTCCAAATAAGTTTATTTTAGTGCGTTTGCTTTTAATTTTTACAGTTTTAGCTCGTAAATTTTCAACGTTTAAATCACTATTCTGAAGCGTAATTGCTATCTCATTGAATCGAATTTCAGGGAGATACACAGTTAATTCAGCGTAAATAATCATGCTTGGAATATGAAAAAGGAAGCGAGTCATGTCAATTTCTACATTAATTTTTTCACTTAATGAGTTTAAAGATTCTTCTTCGCTTAAACTACCATATTGTTTAACTTTCACATCAACTTTAACTGATGTTTCATCCCAAGTTTTTAAGTATATTTTTCCATTGCCCAACTTCAGATCAATATCATGCGGGATATAATCTTTATAAAGAAATTGGTGCTCATACGTTGTTGTGGCTACAGTAGGAATTTTAATACTAATATCTTTCCATTCGAGAGTATCCTCTAAAGCTTCAGAAATAGATGCTATCGTCTGTTTAACGGAATCACTTATATTCTTAAACGTTGAAGACATCTTTTCACCTAATTGATTGGCAATAGCAAATGCATTTTCTAAAGTATCTATCTTGCCAATCATTATAACGATTTCTTTTTTTATCTTTTCATCAAGATCAAAGATAACCTCGGCGTCTTTGGAATCATCTGAATCTTCATTCAAAGTTTTAACTAACTTCTCTTTTAAACAGATTAGATCATTAATTTCTGAAGCTAACTTGTTAATCTCCGCCGTTTTTTCGTCAATATCCTCCTTAAGCTCCGCATCTGAGATAGTATTATTTTCTGGATTCTCCTGCCATTTCCTAATAATCTCTAGAACATCACTACTATCATCCTTCACGGGATTTTCTTCTTTCTTATTTTGTCCATTAGAAATTGATTCAAGTAAAACCAATCCCTCTTCTGGCGTTACGATATCATCCTTTATTAGGTTCATAATTCGTTCTTTTTTATTCATATACATTCCTCCTAAATTGAAAATTTACTCATATATATGAAGATTGCATCTATTCGCAAAATGACAATCTTTTTTCAATATTTAATTGGTAAAGTATGTAAGTTGATGAACTAGGTATCATAAATAAGCTGGAAATACTTGTTGGTAGATTTCTTTACCTAGTATTGAAACTATATAATAGTTTCCTTGAATGAACCTAAATTCTTCTAATCATTTTAGGTTGATGATCCTTCTTATTGATTCAAGAAAGCTTTGTTTTCTATGAAATTTCTCAACATATTCTCTAGAACTACTCTTTCGTATGCCAGTTCCTCGTTTTTTATCATTTGAGCATACCCTTGGAAAAACGACCAATACTCACAGAATAATTCGTCAGCATCAATATTCAAATGGAAATCCGTTATAAACATTGTCAAAATATTATGGGTCCTTAACATAAAATGTAAATCCGAACTAGCATTTAAGGAGAAACACTTTAGTTCTTGATTTGAATTCTTTTGACTAATTAAAAACTCCGCTAATCTTGGTTCTTTCATGATCCATGCAATCATTGCTTCCCCAAGAAACGTCATACACTGAAAACTATTTTGTGCGTCTATCAATTGCCAACATGTCTCTATATAGCTATCAAAATGCTTTGATATTAATAATAATGCGGAATCTAACAATTCTTCCTCGTTTTCAAAACATTGATCCATCTCTTTTTCTGAAACACTACTTAATCTAACTATCTCATTTACTTCGATATTTTGAAATCCATTTTTCTGTATCTCTTTTATTGTATTTGTAATCAGTTTGCTTTTTGTATAATTGATTTTTTTCACCTAGAAAACCTCTTTTCGTAACCCATGCTAGCTTGTCACCATTTGAAATTTTTACCTTTGAGATAAATTTGGTCTCTTAATACGGTCATCTATAACTTCTACCTGACTTATTTTCTAATACTAGTATTAAAAACGTATCTATAATGAACCTTTATTTTTTCAAAAAGGAGTCTATTTAATAATTATGTATAAGGAAATATTTATGATTCCCATCATGATGGGAAGCCACTTCTATATTTGGCACCCTATCATGATGGGCCTTTAATTAATTGAGGCCTTTCTTCAAAAACTAGTCGTTATTCGGTTTATTTGACGTAAGATTTTGTTCATATTATTTTGGTGAAAAGGAAGATCACTCTGTGTTAGCTGTTAAGTTTAACGCTAAAATTAATGAAGCTGATTCAATGACCAAAGCTCTTAAACTATTAAACGAAAATGGAGAAAGTCGTGCACTAGGAAAATATGAGAGCTATGACCCCTCTTCAGAGATTAAAGAGTTAGGATCAGTAATGAACAAAATAACAATGTTCATTAGTGCAGTAGCCGCTATCTCCTTATTTATTGCAGGTGTGGGTGTAATGAATATGATGTATATTTCAGTTTCAGAACGAACAAAGGAAATCGGTGTACGGCGGGCACTTGGTGCAAATGCTAAATCAATTAAATTACAATTTTTGTTTGAAGGAATTGTTTTGACAGTATCTGGAGGCATTATCGGTTATATTTTAGGACTTTTGATTGCTCTGGGAGTTTCAGTGATATTGCCATTTTCTGTTCGTCCAGATTTATCAACTGTACTCATCTCAATAGGAACATCAGTAATAATTGGAATAGGTTTTAGTTATTTACCAGCTTCTGCAGCGGCTAAAAAAGAATTGATTGATATTTTAAAATAGAATCAAATTCATCAAAATAAGAGATAATTAGTTTTGTTTCAAAGTTAATTTAGGATAGGACAAAGAAAATTCTGAAAGAGATTGGAATAACTATACTTTTGTTATTCTTCATGATTATACCTTTTGTTTCGAATATAAGATTCAAAAGTTTTCTTTTAAACTATCTCTACAATACGCTGTTATTACAATTCCTTCCTAGTCTTTTAATGATAGATGGAACAATACTACTAGTTGCATTCGGTGTAGCTTGCTACTTTTTAAAAAAACTTTTATTGTGCAAATGGCTGCATTATTAATCGTTTGTATTCTAGCTGCTGTTGGATCAGGAGGAATTGGTTTCTCGTCTGCCAATATCCAGTAGATGTCAATATTTGCTGTAATACCTTTATATTTTTACAAAGGTACACGAGGTAGCGGAAACAAATACTTTTTTTACGCGACCCATTTACTAGTTTTATATCTATCTTCATATCTCCGGTATATGGTAGTGAAATAAATTCACTTTTTCGCCTTAAATTGCTAGAGTTATTTCGCTAAACTACTCTTTTAAAATATTTTAAAAGAGGTTTGCTATGAAAAAAATATTATTGGTTTTCTATACTTTAACTAGTTTATGTTTCATATTAACTGGTTGTAAAAATTCTAATAAAGAAATTGCCAGCTTTAAAGATGGAACAATTACTGTTAATGACTTTTATAAAAATCCTAAAGTTAGGATTCAAAATAAGATACTACTTCATAATATGATTGTTTATAAAGCATTCGACGATGTTTATGGAGATAAAGTTTCAACTAAAGAAATTGATAAAGAATATGATAAACAAAACAAAAATATTGGTTCTGATTTTGAAGCAAACCTCAAGGCTTAAAATTTTACAAAAAAATCATATAAAGAATATTTGAGGAAAATCATAGCTTTTAAAAAAGGCTTGGAAGCCCATCTCACTCTCAATGAGAAAGACATGCAATCTGCATGGAATTCATTTCATCCCAAAGTCTCTGTTAGGGTAATTGACTTAAAAGATATGGACACAGCTAAATATGCGCAAAGTCAATTAACCGAGGGAAAGGATTTTTCTGAGATTAAAAAAAATATTCGGAAAACAGTTTAACTAATGATAAAAAGGGGCAAATTGAGTTTGATTCCCTAAGTGAGACGGTACCGGAAGAGGTGAAGGAAGCTTCTTTCAAATTGAAAGAAGGAGAAGTCTCAGATATCATTCAATCAATAGAAACTTCAACATATAAACCTAGATTTTATCTTGTAAAAATGGAAAAAAAGCAAGTGAAAGGAAATGATAGGAGTAAGTATAAGAAAGAGGTCCAAGAGATTGCGAAAAAAAATAAATTAGAAGATCAAAATTTCCAGAAAGATGTAACGAAAAAGGTTCTAAAAGAAGATGATGTTTTAATTAAGGACGTACTTTCCGAAAATATTTTGAATGATTGAGAGTATAATATAAACCCTGTAAGTAACCATCAATCCTAGGCAGGTGGTTACTTTCACGGTTATATTACACTCTCCCCTTTTTCCAAAAAAGCGCTTCTATTCCAGCAGTTGTGCCTCATTCCAATTTTGTGATGCACATTGATCTTAAGCCTCTCAACTAATTAGAACTTTCTTCATGAATGAGTTCCTTCAACTCGGATTCATCTTCGAGCGCTTTGGCTTGATAATAATTGGAATATATTTTAGTTTGTAATACTTTTTTCAACACTTTATTTTACTTTTTTCTACTTCTCCTCCAGAAAAACAGAGTTGTGGCAACCGTAATTAACCCTGTTCCTAAAATTAACAGTCCTTTCGACATCTGTTCCCCCGTCTTAGGAAGTGGCTTGTTAACCACTAACTTATTTGGAGTACCAACAATCCCTTTATTCTTTTCTGATGCTATTAAATCTGATTCTATTGAGTTTGCTTTCTTGTAGACATAGGTAACAGTGATGTCTTCATTGGCGTACGATCCTTTTGCATTTTCTGGCAGCTTTTCTTGATCTAATGTGTATCCATCTATAGCGATTGCTTCTGTAGAATAGGTTTCACCAACCAAACCAGTCTGTTCCTTTTTAGGTGCCAGCTCTTTGCCTGATTCATCAATAAATTGTGTAATAACCTTTGGCGTTTCCTGGCTAGGCGCTTCCACCTTCTTGTACACATAGGTGACAGTGATGTCCTCATTGGTGTACAATCCTTTTGCATTTTCTGGCAGTTTTTCTTGATCTAATGTGTATCCATCTATAGCGATTGCTTCTGTAGAATAGGTTTCACCTACCAAACCAGATTGCTCCTTTTTAGGTGCCAGCTCTTTGCCTGATTCATCAATAAACTGTGTAATGACCTTTGACGTTTCTTGACTAGGCACTTCCACCTTCTTGTACACATAAGTGACGGTAATATCTTCATTGGCGTACAATCCTTTTGCATTTTCTGGCAGCTTTTCTTGATCTAATGTGTATCCATCTATAGCGATTGCTTCTGTAGAATAGGTTTCACCTACCAGACCAGACTGTTCTTTTTTTGGTGCCAGCTCTTCGCCAGAATCATCAGTAAATTGTGTAATAACCTTTGACGTTTCCTGACTAGGTGCTTCTATTTTTTTATAAACATATCTGACAATTTGTTGTTGTTCTCCCAACGTTCCCAAAGCGTTTGAAGGCAGCTGCTCTTGATCCAGCGAATAACCGTCAATTGTTAATTTGTATTGATCGGCAGATGCGTCATAAGTGTCTCCAATATAACCACTGATTGTTTGTGTTGGATGAATTTCATTGTTAAGCTGGTCCACATACTGTACGATTACATCTTCGGCTAGTTGCTTTTTATTAGCATAATTTAGAGTTACGCATAGATTGATGTAGCCAGATATGTTGGAATCAGACGAGCTAGTAATACCTATTTGTGAATAAGGACCATCTGGAAAAACCGTAGATTCTGAAGAGTTAGAGAAACTTTTCCCTTCAAGTTCAGAGTAGTCAAGATCAGAAGAAGGATTTAAGGTGAACTTGATCCCTCCAGGTTCTAATGAAGCGGTGTAATAAAGTTCTAAACCTGAATCATAAATACCTATGCCTCCAACATTTGTTAGCATCTCAGGGTTAATGTTATACAGAACAGCTTGCTCATAACTAATAGAGAACTCAGAATAATTATCCTCATTCAAATTGATAACCACATTTGGTTGATAAACGTTATGAGGATCAAACCCGACATTAGCAAAGTGCTTCAATAGATCAAAATCAATTCCATCTGGAAAAATAGTTGTTAGACTTCCATCAAAGGACAACGACGTCTTTTTCATTACTTCAGGATAGTTCAGAAAATTTATAGAAGAAAAAATATTTTCTCCACTACTTTGTATAGTTATTTGGTTAGCGTATTCCAATCCAGTAAGATTTGACACTGTTAAAAATGAGGTGTCTTCTGGAGTGACAGCTATATGTATATCACTAGAAGACAACAAACTTTTGGTTATCTGGTCAGGATTTGTTAACCCAAGAATAGAGACAAGAACATTTTGTAAATTAACGTCAGGCATCCAAGAATTAATTGGTTCGTCATTTGCAAACTCATTTTTTTTCGCCAACTCGCTTAGATGAGAAGGCGACTTGGCTTCGGTTGCTTTTATCATAGCAGGGAACGCTGCAGATGATAAAGTAAGAGACAAGACTAGTAAAACCTTTTTTTTCATAAGCATAATCAATCCTTCTATAGTTAGATTACTCAGTTATTTCAACCATTCTGATTTAATCAGTCATTGGCTAACTATGCCTGAGTTCAAAATTGTAAAAAATAATAAATAGTTCCAACCGCTTTTTAACGAGTAGTAACAACACTTTATCTATTATATGTTGACATCAGATTATCAGAAATTAGCATACTAATCTGAAACATGTGAATTTAGCACGCATATGCTGAAAAATACTTTACGACTAGAAAGAATAGGCCCTTTTTGAAACTAGGATCGTTTGCTCTGAATAAATAGTCACATTCTCGTCCAATGAAATATGAATTAGCTGTAAATCAGTAAAAATAGCTTTCATATAGTTAGCCGCGTCTTATAGTCACTTTTTAAAACTTTTCCCTTTCAAACTTCTGATTAAACGCTATAATTCTATCTCTTAATTTCTTCATCTCACAATCCAATAGATTAGCTTTATCTGAACAGATACGTAACTCATCAATTAAAACAGGGTCTTTATTATCACTCTTATATTTTAATTCGTGCTCTAGACTTGCCCAAAAATCCATCGCTGCTGTCCGAAGCTGTACTTCCACAACAATACTTTTCTTCATGTTAGACAAAAATACTGGCAATTGAACAATCAGATGTAAACTACGATAACCATTTACCTTTGGACATTTAATAAAATCTTTTTCTTTTATCAGAATCACATCATCCTGTCCAAGAAACATCTCTCTGATTCGGTATACATCATCGACATAAGAACAGATCACTCGAACTCCAGCACCATCCAAAATATTCGTTAGAATTTCATCAAATGTTATCGGAATGTTCTTTCTTACACACTTCTCATAAATTGATGTACTTGTCTTCACTCTTGAACTGACTCCCTGAATAGAGGAGCGTTCATTTTTCATTAATAGTTCAGAAAAAAGAATTTGGAATTTCGTTTCGCATTCCTTCATAGCACATTCATAAAAAAACTGCGCTTGCTGTATTTCTTTTTGTTGAAATGAATAGTTTTCGCTCATTTTTTCTCCCACTATTTAAAAAATTTTGTAGTCCAAATATTCGTTATTTCATTTTATAAGCAAGAACAAATAAACAGAGGAAAATACAATCGATAATAAAGATATCAGTACAAAGAACAGAGCTAGCAGTAATTGTTCTGTTGGAGAAAAAAATTTTTTACTCCAACTAAAAATGATAATAAAGAACCCTCCGATACCTACTAGCAAAAAAGTACTTAAATCAATCATCTAATCACTCCCTCTCTTTACTCACTTATCTCATCTAATTCTTGATCGAAAAATTTCTATTCAAAAATCTTCACTTGACTCAGTTATCAATTTTAGGAGCTATCTTTGCTAATTCAATGACTAGCTTAACAGCCTTCTCCATTTCTGTTATTTCTATATATTCCTCTGTCGTGTGAATCTTTTCGTATCCAATCGATAGATTGACGACTTCTTTTCCATTTCCATTAAAGATATTTGCATCGCTTCCTCCTCCACTAATTTCCTTGATCAAAGAAAGATTTTGTTTACTCATTGCCTGATCCAACATTTTCATTAATGCAGATTCATCTGAAATTTTATATCCTGTAGCCAATTTTTCAACATTCATTTCAAAGGAAGCGCCATATTTTTCAACAGCTCCATTAAAGGCATATTTTATTTCCTTCAGTAATTGTTCTGCTACTTCTGGTAGCACAGAACGGACTTCTCCTTTTAATCTCAATGAGTCCATAATGATGTTCGTTGCGCTCCCACCATTGATTACTCCGATATTTGACGTGGTCAATTCATCAATTCGACCTATCTCAATTTTTTGCAAAGCTTCTGATAAAATTGAAACAGCAGATATTCCTTTTTCTGGTTCTATGCCTGAATGCGCGGATCGCCCATTTACTTGAACCTCATACATAAATAATGTCGGACTGGCTATAGTCACACGACCAACCTCTCCACCACTGTCTAAAACATATCCATATTTCGCTTTGATCAGCTGCATATCTAGGGCTGAGGCACCAATTAATCCAATTTCTTCTCCGGGAGTAAAAACAAATTCTAAATCACCTGTTGTAATGCCCAGTTCTTGAATTGTTTCAATTGCTTCGATGATAAACGCGATTCCCGCCTTATCATCTGCTCCTAGTATCGTTTCTCCTTTAGAGGATAAAATTCCTGATTCTTCAATCACTTCAATACCATTTCCTGGAGAAACCGTATCGGTATGGCAGGAAAAGAAAAGAGGCAATTTATTTTGGTCTTTTCCATGATGCTTAACAATTAAATTATTTGAACCCAACCCGGTAACTTCCTTACTGTTATCTTCCACAATATCCAAGCCAAGCTTCATAAATTTATTTTTTAAATATTCATGTATTTCTCTTTCATTTCTAGATTCAGAATCAATCTGAACCAATTCAATAAATGTTTTAACCAATCGTTTTGTATTCATAATTTTTCCTCCATCTTATTTTGATATCCTTGAATGCTAGACCTTAACCGTTCAATTCCAAGTATTCAATAATATCGGCCATATCTCCAACGGGTACAATTCTCATCTCAGTTTGAATATCCTCAGCCACTTTTCTAGCTTCAAAATAGTTTGTTGAAAAAGTTCCTTCTTCATTTCCTAAATAAGGGACGAAGAAAATATCTGCTTGAGCGTTATGTGCGGCGTAGACTTTTTGCGGGATTCCGCCAACAAGTCCGACACTACCATTCGTTTCTATTGTTCCTGTACCAGCAACTGTTCTTCCATTTAGCAGATCCTGACCTGTAATTTGCTGATAAACACTTAAGGTTAACATCGCTCCAGCTGAAGGTCCGCCGAATCCTTTAGAATTTATGCTAATTGATTCGTTGGCAGTCACTGCCAGTACACCGTTTAATAAATAGCCGCTTCTTGTAATTCTCGGGATAGATAGTTCCTGTTTGTTACCTTCCCTCGCGACAATAAGTTCTGTTCGTGCCGCCCTTAATTTTTGTGGGAGTAAGGCTAGAGCGATAGGTGTGACGACTTCACCATTTATTGAAAGAATGACATCGTTTATTCTCAGTGAACTCAAGTTTTGCACATCTCGATTAATATTCATCACACGTATTCCAACAAAATCAAGCTCTTTCTCCTTTTCAGCAAGTCGATGGGCCTCGATAACTGCTGTTTGCTTAGAATTTGCCATGAAAGCCTGTTGAACATCTCTGCTATCCTGTTTTATCGCTTCATAGTTCTGACTTTCTTTTGATAGATTTTGATAAGGATGAATCAAGGCTTTAACCAGCTTAAATACTGTCCCTTGTTCACGTTTGATTGTTGTGACCAAAATTTCAGAATCATTTTTAGATGTGTTGTCTGCTACCGAAACCATTTCCAACGCATTTGCGACTGGACCTGGTTTCGTTATAAACAAATCTGGAATTCTGTAAAAAAACGCAAAATATACAACTACTACACCAAGCAAAACAATTACAAAATATTTACTAATTTTCTTCATAATCAACCTCTTTTATCAATGAACACTTATCCCAGCATCAACCCAACAATCAACCCTCCGGTAATGACCGAAGTTATCGTTATTGTAGAAAAGCCTGCCGTTACCATAATCGGTAGAATATTCTGCTCAATTACAGCGATTTCTTCTTCTGTTTCCCCTACAGCTGCAGCTGCTTCTTTGGTTAAGACCATTGTTCCTGGAAATCCAAACAAAGTTGTCATACCTACAGCAATCGACAGTGAACCAGAGTAACCGACCTTTTTACCGATAAGGAATGAAGCTATAAAGATTATCCCCAAACCTGCTGCTAAGTAGAAAGCAATTGGACCAATCAAATGCAATAGATCTGCCGGAACAATATCTGCTAATGGTCCAAACGCAATAACCATGATGGAAATCATTAGTAAACCAAAAGAGTCGGTAGAAGATAATGCATTAGGCTTCAGAATTCTGAAGTGTCGCAAAATGATTCCCAACAGTAAGGCAATCACAAACGCATTTACTGTCCCATTAGTTAATTGACTTAAAAATCGAGAAACATACATTGTCAGTCCCAGTAAAAACAACGTGCCGTAAGGTGTCCGTAAAAAATCTGGTAAAATACTTTCTTTAACCTCCGTAGTATTTTCAGCTACTTCCTGTTCAAAAAAAGTCAGCTCGCCATCACGATATTGCTTCTTCACGCGAAGTGCTTCTTTTTTCAAAATATTCGCCGTAAATAAGAAACCAACCAAATTTTTTAAGTTTAGTATCAAGAGCGGAAAAACTGCTAATAAGTAACTAGATAAAATACCTAGATCGCCGCCAGCATTCTGAATCTCATTCACTTTTTCCTGAACCATTAAAATCGATAGTGTCCCTCCGGTTATCGAAGCGGTGCCCGCTACGGCAATATTTCTGTCAAAGATCCATTCACCGATAAAGATCAGAATCACCGTCATTAAAACAACCGTTAACGAGCCTACAACAAAGGTCTTCCACTGCAGCTTCAAATCTTTAAAGCTCATCATTGTTCCTAAATGAACGATAATTACCCCAATAACAGCATTTCCTAAGCCTAACAATCCTGAATCTTGAATCAGATCATGTGGTAGCAAATCAGTTGCAAAACCAACTAAAAAGATCATAGAAGCTACCAACATCATCGAAATCAAAGCCTTGCTTTTATTTGATACAAACTCTCCAATCGTCCAAATAAACATTACAATAGTAAAAGCTAATATAGGTTCCATTATTTTTCCTCCTTATTATTGAATCGGATGATACGTGAATCCCAAGCCATGAACTTCAGCCACATTGTATGTGAGCATAAAGCTTTTAGGATCAATCTCATCTACGACTTTTCTAACCAACGGATACTCTTGCCCAGTCACCACTACCATGATCATTTCTCTGTCACAATCATTTTTTCCGCCTCTAGCGTCAAACACTGTCATACCTCTATCCAGTTCACTAGTTAATTGCTCTCGAATTTCTTTTGTATAGTCTTGACTTATAATCATAATCGCTTTTCTTCTCTTCAAACCATTTTCAATATAATTCATTACGATTGAAGTAATACCGATAGATAGAATGGCAAAAAGAAACTCTTCGAAACCAAAAACATAAAGACTCATAAATACGATCACCATATCAGTAAGTAGTAATCCTAGTGATGGATTCACACCAAAATACTTTTCAAAAATCAGTGGTGGAATTGTTGTTCCTCCACTAGAAGCTTGAATCTTATATAAGATAGCTACTCCAACTGCAAAAATAATACTTCCAAAAATTACTGATAGTAATCGATCTTCGGTTAACATACCCATCGGTACTATACGTAATGCTAAAGGAAACAATAGGCTTCCAATTAATGTATTGAAGAAAATCTTTTTTCCTAAAAACAGAGCTGCTAGGATTAAAACAAGTACATTCAATGATAGGACAACCCATGAACGATCGATCCCTAAAGCTGATTCTGCTAAAATCCCAATACCGCTGGCACCTCCAGCAGCAATATCATGCGGTCCTAAAAATAGATTGATACTAATAGCTAATAACAATACCGCCACGGATATTTTTAGTATTTGCATTAGAAATGAAAATATCGTGTCGCCTTTATTTTTTTTATCAATAATAGATTTTCTATATTTCGTTCCTGCTTTTAAACTTAAAGTAGTATTTTCTTTCATGTCCTTTCCCCTTTCGTAATAACGCTTAATGAGTATAGTGCTAGTTTATTAAATAAATAACGAGTCCTCAAACAAACTATTTCTCATTATTAGAAAAAAATTGTTTTAGCCCGTAGCTAAGCTATTTCGGAATCCTCTATCAGCAAAAAAAATCAACAAAAAAATAACCTTAGAAAAGAAATCCTTTTCTAAGGTTATTTGATTTAACTATATATGGCAGTGATGAAAAGTTCATGATTCTCAATTTCCTTAAGTTCCTCAAGTTCATCTATTCTTACTAGCAATCACTTTCTAGCACGCTTTCTTGCATAGCTTTTAACGTTTGTATTGAAAAGAACATTTTTTCCCTTTCATCTTCACTTAATGGGACTTCAATAATTTCACGAATTCCTTCTCTATTTAAAACAGCATTAGAACTAATACAAACATCTTGAGTTTCATACTGTCCCTCTAGATGAACCGAAACCGGAAGCACAGAATTTTCATCCTGCAAAATTGCTTTGGTAATTCTTGCTAGAGAAATAGCAATTCCGTAATGAGTGGAACCTTTATGTCGAATAATTTCATAGGCTTCATTTTTAATTTTATCTGAAAGTTCTACTAAATTAGATGCAGAAAAATCAGGATGCCGATCCAACCATTCAGTAATTTTTAGACCGCCTATATTTCCATGGGACCAAACAGGGAATTGCGTATCCCCATGTTCTCCTAAAATATAAACATTTACATCTCTTGGGTCTATTTGAAACCTTTCTCCTATAGCATTTCTTAATCTAGCGCTATCTAAAGAAGTTCCTGAACCAATCACCCTATTTGCAGGAAAGCCAGTTAAATTCTTTACATAATGTGTCAGAACATCGACTGGGTTGCTAGCAATTAAAAATATTCCAGAGAAATCATACGCCATAACTGATTGAATAATCGACTTCATAATCCGTGCATTTCTCTTCACCAAATCCAAACGAGTTTCATTTTCTATTTGTGCTGCTCCAGCTGTGATGACTACTAAATCTGCATCCGAACAATCTGAATACTCCGCAGAGTAAATACTTTTAGGACCAACATATGCTAATCCGTTCGTAAGGTCTTTCACGTCACCGGCAACCTTTTCAGTATCCAAATCAATAATTCCGACATTGTTTCCAACTCCTTGAGCCATTAAAGCAAACGTATAGCTTGAACCGACATCTCCATTTCCAATAACAATAATTTTATTCATAATATTTCTCCTTCTGAACTACTTACTTATCTAGTATCGAACTTCTTATAATGATTTCCATACTTTCTCAAGAAGTTTCAACGGTAGATTGTAAAGTAAGTTTAGTAGACAGATATTCTCACTACAAATAATATAATTCTCAAAATTAGAAATTATTTATCGAAAGTATAAATAATATTTTATGAACAGACTAGAAAAATGTTTATTATTTTACTCTTTTTGTATTATAATGTATTGCATTGATAATTTTAGATAAGGAGATATCTCTTATGAATACTTACTCTTATGATTTGATAGTTGATAAATCTATAAAAAGAAAAATTAAAATTCTTCAAATCTTACTTGAAGCCAACCGACCAGTATCTTTAAAAACTTTCAGTTCTCTCTGCCAAGTCTCCTATAAGACAATACAACAGGATGTAAAATACTTGATTGAAAATTTACCAAACTCATTATTGTTAGAAGACTTTAATCATGCTTTATCCCTTGAAAAATACGGGCCTACTCGTGAAATTGTTACCTATATAGATAGTTTAGTCTCAGACAATCCAATTTTTTATATTATCGAATCAATCTTTAATGAAGAAAAAAAAGATTTAGTTACTTATGCTTTGGACCTCTATATTTCTGAATCAACAATGAAGAATTATACCAAAACTTTTCGAGAAGTTCTTAAAGATTTCAATTTAGACCTTGATACCACTAACTTTTCTTTTATTGGTAATGAAGCTGATATTCGATATTTTTTCTTTCAGTACTTTCGTTCTATTCATGAAAGTAGTGCACCAATTATACATAATAATCAATACCATGAAATAACAGAAGTATTAGAAACAATGAAAAAAGAGTATGATTTAAACTTAAATTTTGATTATTACAGAGCAACGATCTGGATGTTTATCATAGAAAAACGAATTGAAAATCAACATTTCATTGAATTTGATACTTCAATATTAGAAAAATATGAAAAAAAAGATAGCTATCAACGGTTTAAAACAGCTTTTTCTACTTATTTTAAGCCCAAAATAGTTAATACATATAATCTTAATCAAGAGATTCTATTTTCTTATTTTGCTCAAATTGATACAATTATTTATGAATCAAATAGCTCGTACTTAACCAATGATTTTATACAAGAATTTTCAGAACAAGATTTACTTATCACGAATTTTTTTATCGAATCAAAACAAAATTTGGTTCTAAATCACAAAGCGAGATCAGCACTCCAATCTTATCTCACAAACTTGTCAGTTTTAACTGATTGTACAGACCTATTTCAAAAATATTCCCGCATCCTTATACGTAAAGCCAAAAGTAATTACCCTACTACTTTTTCTATTTGGTGTGGTATTTTAGAAAATCACAATTATTTTACACAGGTGGAAGATGTGGCCGCTCGATTGACACTATTGTATGAGGTAAAAAAATATAACAAGCAAAAGGTGCTCTTTGCCTTAACTGGTGATTCTTCCTCCGTAAGTTATTACAAAGCCTTAGCAAAAAAAGTGATTCCAAATGATGTTGAATACCATTTCTTATTTAACCGTCCTTTAACAAATGAATTGTTACGTACACTACAAATTGATTTATGCGTGTATAATTTTGAACCTCAACTCAACTTAACTTCATCAGATCTTTATCGGCTATCTGACATTCCTTTAGATACTGAATGGCAAGAACTGCAAGACTTGCTTTTCAACATCTAAAGATAAAAAATCCCCGTTGCTTCAGTTTAATTAAAACAACGGGGTAAGGAATTCACCTAATTAATCTTTTACAATGGTCAAAAACTTTTCTTTTTTCTGTGTTTCACAGTTTAATCGTTTTGCTTTATGATTATTTTCTTTAAAACGTATTTAGATTTCATTATTCAGTTGCCTCTAACTAGATAGAAATGTTGAAATTTCATAGTTTAAAGAAAAACTTCTGATATCAAAATTAAAGCAATAATACCACCTTTAATTAAATAATTAATAATGGTCACTAACCATATCCATCCATAAGCTTCCACACCAACAGATAGCAAGCAGTAAACAAACGAGATGTACTAATTTCGACTACTACTTAAACTCTTCATGTAATTCTTTTCCTACTTTTTCAGCAAATTTGCATTGAATTTGTATTTCCTTATCTAAACTCAGCCTCAGCAAATTAAAAAAAATATCATCATTAATGATACGGCTCAGCGTTATTCATCATTTCGCACTTTAACAAAAATAAAATACATTGGAACCATGACAAAAAATCCATTCAAAATATTTACGATATTTTGAATGGAAGTTCTTTAGTGAAAATATATAGAGTTTTATTCTAACACCTTTTCTTAAATAATTCTTGTATTTTTCTTCTACAATATGTTTAGATAATCTTTTTTCCCAAAGACCCATTTCCATATTAATGAAGATGAAAACTCCAAGTGATAGTAAAAATAGGAATCCAAAGAATAAAAGAACGAGAAAGTACAAAGGGATTAAAAACAAGTTCGTCGTTTTTTGAATCATTTTGTAAAAAAGTCTTACCAAATATCCTGCGAAGAAACCAGAAAGAATCAGTTGCTTTTCCATAGTACAATCCTCCTCATTCTCTATTTTATAATTCTAACGTGGTGGAATTATCTTGTAAGCTTAAATACCACGATCAATGATCCATTTTTCGCCTGTCTTTTTTAAAACTAAATCATAAGTAAACGGTAAAACTGCTTTAGTATCTTGGTTGAGATAAACAGCTACAACTTTTACTTTCACTCCATTATTTGATTTAAAATAATTGATCTGCTTAATTTCTGAAAAAACGTAGTCTTTGTTGATTTCTTTGATATCTTTACTCGTCAGATAGTATTGCAGCTCAGTTTTCTTGGCAGTCGGATAGACTTTAAAGAAGGTCATTAAAAACTCATTGATATCCTTTTTTGTTTCTTGATCGATACTCATATCATCTTGCATGGGATCAGATTGCATATCTAATTTCTTGGGTAGTGAAGCCATCACTGGGTTTGACACAATCACTAGTTGATCATGGCCTCTTGTTTTGACCTTAACAGAAAATGCAGATTCAACCTGTCGCTTTTCTTTGGTTTTCCCTTTGTTTTCCTCTATTTCTTGAATGATCGAATAGACCACAGAATAATTGGTTTTGTCCAGTTGTTTGACTTTCCAAATCTTCATTTCCTTTACGATTGATACAGTGGGAATATCTGAACGAATCATCTCTTGGTTCAGTTGCAAAAGATCATCTGACATATAGTTCTTTAACTCAGTAGTTCGTTTTTCTAGAATTTCCTTTTTAGGCTCCCAAGAATAAAATATCTCAACAAACTCTTCGACAAAACTTGAAATAAAGTTTGTATCTACAATTTGAGTTTGGATGATTTTTTCTTCATGTACGGTATGGCGATCGATCGCGGTGAAATTCTTATAGAGTCCAAATGAGAGACTACCAATCAACAACAACCATAAAATAATTGTTGTTCTCTTTCGTAAGCCAATACTCTTAATTTTTATTTTCTTTACTTTTTTCATGTATCTATTCCTTTCAATTTTTCTATTTAACACGACCAGCACCAATTAAATGTTCTTGCCAATATGATTCTTTTAAATCCGCATAACCGATAGGATCGCCTGCGTGATACATCCTGTTATTACCTACATAGATTCCAATGTGCGTAACGTAATCAGCAGTTGAATAAGTCGAATGAAAAAAGACCAAGTCTCCAGGTTTTGCCTCATCCAATGATAAATGTTGAGTCACACCATACTGGGCTTGGGCAGTACGAGGCAGATTGATACCTGCTTTCGCAAAACACCATTGAACGATTCCGCTACAATCAAACGATGTTTGCGGATTGCTGCCTCCAAAAACATATTTATTTCCCTGATACTTCAATGCTTCATCCATAATTTTCTGAACCACTTTGTCATCAAATTTTGCAGTTACGGACAAGTATTGCTCAACCAATTTCACATAAAACTGATTTCCATACGCGTAGCGCCATCCTCCATTGATCGGGATAGTAATCGGATTCATATAAGTCACACGTTTACCACCAGCCTTATCCTTAGAAAAGCTTTCAGCGAGTTCATAAGAATACTTCTTTCCATGACTACCAATATAATTGATAAAACCACCACCATAGTTATAAGATTGGATCGCTGTATTGATATCGCAGCCATTCGACTTGATCCCTTTGACCAATTCAGAGAAGTATTTGCATCCTTGTTTGATTGATTCTTCCGTGCTAAGAGAATTCGGCGGCAACCCCAGACTCTCAGAACTTTGCATGACATCTTCAGCATTACCGCCACTTTCTACTTGAATGATCGCTAGAATGATTTTCACCTGATCGTAAATTCCATACTCCTTACAGTATTTTTCAACTAACGATTGATGCTTTAACACTTCTGAGGAAAGATTCACTCCAGTAACTTCATTGGTTTCAGATTTGCTTTGTTCATCCTCACCAAACAAGACAATTCCAAATAAAAGAAGTCCGAAAAAAGAAACTAGTCCGACAAGTGGTATCGTTATTTTTCCGACTCGTTTCATTTCCTCTTGGCTTCTTTTCCGTTGATAATTGACCGTTCTTCTTTTGTTTTACTGATACTTGGACGTTTATCATTACTCAACTTTACTTCTCTTTCGATAGCTCTCCCCTTTTTCAGTGGTTTCATTTCTCGCTTTAAATCGAGTCGATTATTTTGTTTGATCGGTGGCATTTTCACAGGAGAGTTCTTACCATATTTACGTTGTTTATTCCCTTTTGGCTGCGTTTTTTCTTCTAATACTTTTCTAGGATGATCAACTTTAGTTGATTGTTTATCTTGCCACTCTATTGGTTTTCGTTTTGATTTTTCTAACATTCTCGTTGGCAAGTTTCTACGTTGAGATGTTTTCTTTTTTTCAAGAGACGGGTCCATCTGATCCCTTGGAGATTTATTTTGTTCCTTTTTGTAATTTGATTGTTTGAATTTTCTGGTTGTCTCTTGTTTTGCTTTATCCTTTATTTGCTGAGTATCAGCGGAGTCTTTTCCAATAGTAGTTCCATTTTTCTTTGGTCTATCTTTCTCTTTTGGATTCTTGAATTTATCAGGTAATTTCTTATCTTTGGGCTGTTCTCTTTTTTTAGTTGAACCATTCTCGTTTGAATCAGTTTTCTTTTGCTTATTTTTCGTTTCAATTTTCTTTTTGCTTGTGTCATCTTTTCTAGTAGAACCGATCCCTTTCAATGCCAGTCCACCAATAGCAATTTTCCGAATCGCTCGTGTAGCTGATTGTTTTGGTCTTCGAATGACACGACTTCCTGTATTTTGTGAGTCCGTACTATTTAATGCCATCATTCCCATCAAGTCATTCAACTTAAAGTAAATTCCTGCAAATACAACGATTTGCATAAAGGCGACTATAAAGAACGGTTGATTTGCAGTCAGTCCATAAATCATCGCTGATAGCGAAAAAGCGATCGTGAGAACTAAAGTAATTCCAGCACGCATCATGATCACGTTAAAGAGACGCATGATTGTCGTTTTCATCAAATGATTGAAACTTGGAATCATTGATAAAAGAAAGCTAATCGGTAAGAAGATCGCAAAAACAATAAAAAGGACTTGAGAGAATATCATGATTCCGGTCAGAATAAAGACGAAAATCGATATCAACATATTGAAGATAAAAATGAAGAACGTGATGCCTAATCGACTAACTGTTTTAGTGATCGTCATATTGTCGTTATTCTTTTTATTGATTTCATCTTTGACTATCTCTATTCGATCCTTACCCTTGTTATCGAAGGGGCTGGTAGATTCTAAAGATTCCATTCGCTCTTTGCCAACTTTTTTAGTATCAGATTCACCATATTGTAAAATCATCCAAGGCTTTTTGACCTGAATCTCAAACAGAGAATCACGGATTGCATCTACACTATCTTTTTCTTTTGAATTAGAATTTGGCATCGTCATTTTTGAACCGATATCCAACGCTGCCTTACTGATATCTGATGAAAACTCATTGATGCGCGTAATGTAACTAGTCGAATAGGCAATAAATGACGAGGAAAGAATAAAGATCGTCAGAAAACTTACTAATGCTCCAGTAGCTTTCGTGGTTTCTCTTTTGATCAATCCTGTATAAGTTACGTATATCCCCATAATCATGATCAAAATGAGGATTAAGCCAGGATAAAAACCAGATGACATAAAGCCACGTTGGCTGATACCGGCTAATGTTTGAATATTTTTACCTATAGCTTGAGTTGTATCACTGATAAAATCTAAAGAGTATGCTTCACCGATCAAGTAGCCAGCTGCATTTGATAAATACACACTGATCAACCAGATCAGATTCGTGATGCTATAGATACCAAACATCACACTCTTTCCAATACCGTCTCCCCAATTCCATGGCAGCCAATCCCACTTCGAGTCGACAAAGTAATCTAACGAATAATTATCAACTGGATATTTGGAATAGTTGTTTCCACTGTTGATTGTTTCATCAATCAAACCCGCCGCCTGAGTGGTAAGTGATAGTACAGATAAAAGAAAAAAGATACTGACTATTCCTAGCAGTATCTTGATTGTTTTCTTCTTATTTAATTTTTTCATTTAATACCCTCCAGCATTTACTGGTGGTCGTGTATCAAAAGCATGGAATAGATGTTCAAAGATATAGTCAAATTGAATGACACCTGTTCGGCCCCAAATATCTTGGAACAACGCCTGACCATTTTCTAAATTACGCAAGCGATTCTGATTGCCTTCATCTTCCTTGTCTAAACTAAAGAACTCCAACGTATTTTTGATCTCATTGATATCGGTTGATCGGAAGGCAAATTTCATTCCAATATTGTTCTTCATCTTTTCATCCAGTAAATCATTGGCATTTTGCGTGACAAAATATACACCTGCATTTCTCGCTCGACCTTCGCGAACTAGTTTCATAGATAGCGTCTTACCTTGAGCAACCTGTAAAAAGCTCCAAGCTTCATCTAGGTCGACGATTTTAAAAATCGACGTATCCGAGTGAATAAAATCCAAGGCAAAGGTGCTGATAACCATTAGCATCGATACACTTAATATTTCCATTGTCGTGTATTCTTCCATCGTGGTATTTGCATCCGGTAAAATCAAATCCGCAACTTGGATCACATTTAGCTGCTTTTCTAAACTGATTGTATTCTCAATATTTCCATCGCTGAACAATAATTGAGCAAAATCGTAATCAACAAACGATTCGATATGATCCGCAATATTATTTGACACAGGTGATTCTTCTTTTCGTAATTCTTCGATTACACAAAGTAATCCCCGTCGCTCCGATTGGGCAACCGTTCTGATTGCTTTCCTCAATGTTGGAAATTTTTCACCGTCACGAGAAGAGATACCAGTTAGAAAAGTCAGGGTGTCAATTGCGAGGCTTTCCGAATCTTTGATCTTTTCCAAAATAACGAATGGATCAAGTAGACCGCGATTCTTTTCATCACTTGTAAGGTTGATAATATTAACTTCATCTTCAATGTGAACCAAATTATTCTTCCAATTTCCTCGCTCACTTTTTGGATCTAGAATCACCGCTTTTCCACCGAACAACACCGCATAATAGACAAGCAGATTATTAGAGAAGGATTTCCCTCCACCAAGACTTCCAATAAAAGCTGCTGCTAAGGCATTCGTTGTCGTTCCTTTAATTCCTTGAGCTGCTAGTGCCGGCTGAATAAAGATATTTCTTCCTGTATCAATATTGAATGCAAGGTAAATTCCTTCTCGCTCACCAAGAGATTGTGTAGCTCCAAATCCCAAAGAAGAAACGAAGTCACTGGTCACATACTGAATGTAATCGTTCATAAAACGTTTGGACGAAGGAATAAATTCACTATGTAAACCCAACATATCGCCAAAAGGCCGGACGAGCTTCACATTGAAATCATCGTAAAAATCTCGGACTTCATTGCATCTTTTCTTCAGTTCATCTGATGTAGGTGCAGACACTCGTATGACATAGCTCAATTTATACATCGATTCTTTTGTCTGATCCAAAGTATCTTCTAGTTCATTAACAGAATCGATAGCATCCACCACATTTTTTGCCGTATCATTATCACTATCCCAAGCATGATTATCCAAGTCCTTCAATTCCTTCTTCTTAGTACGAACCGTGGATAGAGCTTTCCTATTTGACACGACTTCAATATTCATGGATGTATCAACAGGAAATGAAAATTGTTGCTGCTGGTAATAAAACAATTCACTATTTGGAAAGTCTAGTTCTCCGACTATCGAATTTATCGTGAAGTAAGAGACATATAGTTCGTTTTCTTCATTGGTGAGTTTTAGATATCGCTGCTTTTCTTCAATCAGACAGCGAGTTGGCTTAATCAAATCGTATTTTTTAATAAGTTTCTGAGAATCATTTTCTTTCACCGGTAAATGGAAATCATAGTCTTCGAATACAATGCCATCTTTTCCATGTAGATGTTCCAAAAGATAGCCGAAATCATTCTTATTCAATGGTCGAAATTTGAAGCGACGAAGTAGTTTATTTTCAAGTAATTGCTCTAGCTTTTGAAATCGTCCAACTTCCTCTACGCTCATTTGGACAAAATCACCCATTATTTTTGAATTGACGCCATGGATAAAATCTTGGATTCCAAGGACAAACTCATTCCAAACACTTTTCAGGTTGATTTCTTGATCATTCAGTACCAGTTTAAAGCCAATAAAAAAGCGATAGTCTACTTGATTTTCTCCAATCAAGTCAACCAGCGCTTCAGTCTGTCCATCAATATGTTGTATCGCTACTTCCTTTAATTTTCCTTTTACAGTAGCTTTTGATCTCTCTTGCACGTCCTTGATACTAGATTCAGCACTTAATTGCAGTGCATGTATCTTTCCTTCTCGATATTGAGCTACCAATTGACGAAAATTATCATGGACCTTAAATTTTTCATCTGGACTCAAAAATGAGTAATTGAATGGTATCAATTCATAGTAAGCAAAACACTCTCCTTCATGATTGAAAACCAAATTATTTTCGATATATTTAATTGGATACTCCAAAAAATCCACTCCTTACATAAGTGATACTAGGTTGAAACACCACTGATTTATCCTCTACCTTTTTCTGATTAAAAGTGATTTTAGGACTGGTAAAGTATCGACAGATAGATTTAATAAATCCAATTGGCTTTTTCCCATCAAACGATTTCTGTGACATAAACCATGCAATCCCTGCTGGAATCCCAAGGTATTTCAATAGCGCACCATTAATCAATGATAACGGTGGTAAGTTTCCAAAGACGATGACGATAAACAGTGTCAAAACGAACCATGCCATTTGGTTAAAACTGACAGGAAAAGGTAGTTTTAAATCGTTGATTGCGTAGATTACTTTTTCGACATTCCAAATACTGGTGTAGCTACGGATTTTTTTCATATTACAACTTCCTTTTTTATAAGCTAAATAAAAGGAGCAAATCCATAATAGATTGCCCCTCAAAAATAATTAATTAATCAATGTACAGCTAACCCGAATATTCAAATATTCCATGTGATGTAACTAGAAAATTACCTTCAATTTCCATATCTATACCAAAAGCTGCGTAATCAAAGTAAGAGCGCAAATTAGTTGGTAAAGAATTTAGCATGTCAGTTTCTTCAACGTAATATTCTGCTACTTCCTCCATTGTACTGCAATCGGAGTAGCAAATGATATCATCCTTATGTTCCAACAAATCTTCAATACTACTGAACCAGTAATCAAGTATTTCACTCAAGGCATCATATATTGGTTCACCCTCAATTTCTTGAAGCATTCCATAGATATCGTTTAGCCAATCGATCGATGTATGTTCACCAATAGGAAAAGGCAACTCATAATCATGAATAGCATATTCTTCATATTCAGCATTCAATCCAATTTTTTCTTTAACTTCTTCAGTATCAATTGGAAAGGAGAACCACGCTCCTTCCAGTTCTCCTTCATTATACTTGCCAAGATTGGCAATATAGACCTGCATATCATCAATACTTATTGACATATTAACTACCAATTACACGATTGAATAACTGCAACAACACATTCTTTACGCCAGCAGTATTAAATACTAATCCAACTGCAATTGCTGCAATCACCATAAATCCAATTAACTTTGAAAATTCTCGTTTAAACCCAAGATAAACACCAATGACCGCAATGGCCAATAAAACAAGTGACTGTGCGTTAGATGTGAACCAATTAAATAGATTTTGCCCAAAATTCATAAAATCATCCTTTCACTTTTCTTATATGATCAAATTTTCAATGCCCGCTGTTAGCTGCTCAATTATTTTTTTGTGACGATCGCTCAACTCTGCTTTATCCACCATATCCTTGATCTTCGTTGTATTGTTGATGATATCGAGCATCGTGCCCATTCTGAGAGTTGGTGCAACTTGTCGACCAAGCCAACGAAAGGTTCTTTCCAGAGTATAGGGTTCCGGCTTTGTAGTCAGTCGTAATTCTTGACGATTTTCTCCAATAAACCAAGCCCACTGTTCTTGTAACCTCCATTGGCTACGACGTTTCTTCTCTTCCTTGATCGCAAAGCGAACATAACGGTTGATGATAGAGAAGGTTGTTCTTTCTACATTACGAGACTTGATCAAATCACGTATCGCAAATAATGCTCGATCATTTTTCAAACGTATTTCAAACCGATTCTTAGTGTCCGCATCCTCCGGTGGTATCCCCAATTTGATATATTGCTCATAGTCCTTTTCGTACACACAAAAATAGACCTCGCTTTTTACACTACCAATATATAGAGTACTACCCATATCCTCTTTTTCATTTCTTCTAACTAGTTCACCCGATCGGTAACTTTTGAAGCTTCGAAAAAGCGAAATGCACTCTTCACCTTGGCACTGTTCGATTAATTCTGGGATATTCAAAATTCCTGTGTGATCATTGATAGCCAGATCAATTCGCTTCATCACTCCTCCGACTGCTAACGCATCTATAAAAAAATCGTACCAACTCCTAGATTGAGCGAGTAAAAAGTTTTCGAATTGTCGGCACCCACGACCTTTTAGTTCCAATAAAACGCCTTTCTCTTTGTCAGAAGACAGCATCACAATGATATCGCCCATCACAAATTGTTCTTGATAACCATAAAAAGCATAATCCTCATGCAGCATATAGCCAAACTTCAATCGCAAGATTTCTTCAATGATTCTTTCTACTTTAGTTGTTGGAAAACGAATACGTACATAGTCGATCAATAAACTTAACGGTGCTTCTGGATTAAAGCGTTCAAGTGATTCATTCAATTTCATTGCTAAATCGTGTGAAGGAATCTTTTTCCCTTGTTCTATTCGAACAAGATATTCTCGACTAATACCAGAAACAATCGCTAATTTATTTTGTGATACGCCATAGAGTTTACGTCGTTCTTTCAACATTCTTCCGTTAAAAACCGCAACCATGACATTCCTCCCAAATATGTGACCTTTTTTGTTCTAGGTCACATGTTTCAAATTTTATAAAATTGTTGATATGCCAGCATTTATAGATGGTTGTAGGTAGATTCCTGCTGTTTTTGTGCCCCCCTGTTAGATACAGGGGGCTCGGCAATGCTTTCACGAACGGCTTTGCTTCGCGCCGCCCGTGAAGCAGCCCGCCTTTCTATTATTGTCTGACATATCCTTTTATTCCCTCGGTTAATAATTGTTCTCTCAATCCCATCAATTCAATCATATCGATACACTATATCTAGCTCGTTCTGCAAGGACTTCTAAATCATTAATTAGACGGTTGAAGGGGTAACAATCATCGGAGGTATTTGGGTCCACCCTGCTAACACCGTTTTTTCCTATATCATGAGCTAGTACATATAGACTTTCTTTAATTTCTTCATGATGAGATTGACGAGCAATCATATACATAGCATTAATCAATTCATCAATTTCCATTGATTTCCTCTCTTTCAATATAGATGCGTACCATAGATGCTCGAAAAAAATCAGTCATACCTTGCTTACTTCAAGTCACATTTCATCTGGAAGTTCTTCTTCGCTTGGTTTAAAAAGAATAGATATCTCAGTTAAAAAATCATGATCTTCTGGAATGAGTGGTGTATAAAATTCACTGATCACGTTCGTTCCTACGTCTACATAACCACGTCCCTTAATTTGTTTTAGGAAGAAGTCTTTATTGGTCTCACCAAACATCATGGATAGTCCGAGTTCCGACATTCTTCCTAGTGCAACTCGAAAGCTAAATTGATCCCTGATACCACACCTAAATATTTTGCATCTGGTCTTTGACAGGCCAATACCAAAAAGAAACCTGACTGTCGACCAAGCATAACGATTTGTTTCAGTTTGCTTAAGACTAGTGAGGTTTCTTTTGGATTCAACATTTCCATAAATGCGACATACTCATCAAATATCAGAAATTCTGGTACCAATCCAACATAGGCATAATTCTCTCCTGTCCGATAATTTGGCATGTTTTTCATCCCTTCATTTCGTTCCAACATCCGATAGTAAAAGGATTCAATGCAATTGATCATATCGTCTTTTTGGTGATAAACATCTGGTAAAACGACAGACAAATCGGCTAAATCTGCATTCTTTGGGTCAAGAATAAATAATTTTGCTTCCGTCCTTAGAAGTTGCTCTATAATCGTTAAAATGAAATAAGTTTTGCCACTTCCTGTTCCACCAGCAATCAACATATGCGGTAAACGATCGTATTCCCACCAAATATTTTTCATCAACTTCATAGCACCCTTACAGATTTCACATTCACTGAGTGATAACCGATTAGCGATCATGTCGTAGAACAAAACATATTCCACGAATCCATCCTTTAATTCTTTTTCAACAAGTTCGCAATACAAACCACTTTCCAATTTCTTTTCCAGTTTCAAGAGTTGCTCTTGATATTTACCCATTCGGATTTCCACTCGGATATGAATCAAACCATCACGAACCTGATAATATATTTTTGGAAAGAATGTGATTTTTTCCGATTGTCGATTACTCTTTAAATCTTTGAAGAAACTATCTGACTGAACCATCTCTGATTCATACCAATGATTTTCTAAAATCATTTGTGCTAATCGTTGTCGATGGATCAATTGCTTATAGTAGTCCTGGTGGATGAATCGAATCCAATATATGATTAGAATCGTCATTACGCCCCAACAAAACAAGGCGAAATAAATCGTTGGGGCGATTAAGAAACTATCATTGATGAACCTAACTGCATCAAAAGTCCCATTTATCAATGATTTTCCATATCCTACGGAAAGAACGGATATCAATGTACTCATGCAAATACATAGATGGAATCGTTGGACTAATCGTTTATCCAATGAACGAATACGATACCCCTTATTTCTACGCATTTTCCACCTCCAATAAAAAAAGACCAAAATCTGTTTCATAAGATTTTGGTCCTAAGTGTATTCTTCAATACGTTTATATTTAGTTACAACTACAGATATTGATTTTGCGATAATTATTTTTCATTTGTTTTTTGTTGCTGCGGATTCTTTGGAGCAGGTTTCTTTAAAACCAAATCTGATGCCTTGATATACCAGTCAACATCCGCTCCCTGAAAAGTCGCGTTAGCAACTGTATCTGCTACTGGATTAATTACATCAACAATCGCATTGTAGTCAAATTCCCGCAACGGAACACCTGCTGGAATACTGACTTGAATCATACGACCTTGAACAGATGATTTTAAATCATAGGTTCGTTCTTTAATCCGATTGCTGGCTGTTCCATCGTCATTTGTCTCGCGAACTTCACGGCGTAATGCTGAAAATTTTAATGTACCAAAAGTTTCTTCTTTATTGATTACGATCCCTTTTGCTAATCTCATTGTTTTCCTCCTCAGACTTTCACCATATTATCTGCTTGGAGAATATAATTGGTAAATCCGCGATCCCCAATTTTGTATCCCTCAGCAGTAATTCTTGGATTGATTAATTGAATTTGAGTTTCTTGATTAAAGTGCTTTTCTCCTGCTGATTCAGGTAAAACAACAAGAATATCATCCGCTCTTTGGACATCAGAATATAGATTGTAACTTCTTTCAACAACCGCCATCCGGCCATTGATCCTTCTTTGAGTCACTTTCCCTTCACCAGCATATTCCAAACGCCCAAAGGTTTCTTTCATATTGGGCACGACAAATTTCAATTCCATACTTCTTCCTCTTTTCTATTTGTTTTAATAGGATAGTTCATTTTAGTTGGAGGGGAACGTGCTCTGACTTTTTGATCCATGAGTAAACTTACTTAGCTTGACGCTTCAGTAAATAAACCACACAAGAAAAAACCAGCAAGAGTAACCCGATAAATAAAAGAATCGAATCGTTTTTCTCCCCAGTTTGCGGATATGATTTTTCAGTATTTTCAGCGGTCGGCGTATTCGATCCAGAAGGAAATTCTTTACTCTCCGTTGTTTCAACTGGTTCGGATGTTTTTGGAACTTCTGTTGTTTCTTCTGGTTGTGAAGCTTCATTTGGATAGAGTGTTTGATCTTTTTCAGTTAAATCTTCATTGTGTTTACCGTTGATCTCCCCATCCTTATCATAATGAATTTCTTTAAAAGTAAAGAGCGTTCCTTTTGGATATTTACCCGTATCAATCTTTTCAGTGACAATCGTTTTGGTGAAGGCTTCATCATCAACAATGTATTCTTCTTTATCGGATTTCCAGATTTCTTTAGAGGTCCCATCTGGCAAAATCGCAACAAGAATCGTTTCGAATGATTCTTTCTCCTCTGTCACTTCGGTATGAGTAGTTTCAACATCATCATACATTGCTATGACATCTCCATGAGTAAAGGTATTACCATCTTTTTCCAAATGAGCTTTGGTTTTGATGGTTACACTATTTTTAGGAATATCGACTTTTAATGTTTGCGCTTGATTGTCTAGATTATTGTCAAACGCTACTGGCTCTTTCCCATCCTTATATGCTTCTTCATTCTCATAGAGCGTATTAAACAGAACCAATGACTTCCCGCTAATCTTTTCCAATTCCATAATTTGTTCTACTTGCCATGTTCCTTCTTTCGAATCATTTTTTTGAGTCGAAAGTTTTTCTGATAAGACAATTGGCTCAGCATTCTTTTCTTTCTCTTGTGCTTTTTTCGTTGCTGCTACATCAACCACTTGAGAAACAAGGAACCAATCATCCTTTGTTTTAGATAATTTGTAATTCACAGTGTCAACGGCGGTATTATTGGTTTGATCCTCTGATACTTTTTCTTCATTGATCCAGGTTGCCAAGGATGTGATAGTATCTTTTTCTTCTGGTAAATCATAAAGCATCAAGCGATTTAAATTCACAGTGAATGCTTGATTGGTTAATTTTTCATATGGTACTTTTACAGTTTTTAATGGTTCCTTCTGATCTTGTTCAGTAATTGTGAAGATATATTGGCTTTGTTTATAGTCCTCCTCATTTTCTTCAAAGCGGCTATGAATCTCTAAAGGTTTGATTTTTTGAAAACCTTTTGGTGCCTCCACTTCTTCTAACAAGTAATCACCGATCGGAACATTCTCAAAATTTCCATACCCATCAAAACCTAATTGATCATTGTATTGAGTGACCGCAGTGTCCTTGGCCCCTGTGATTTCCTTCGTTCCTTCCAATGGTGTTAACTTGAATTCTAAATCGTTGACTCCTGCACTTGCCGATCCTTTTTCCGAGTTAGCAAATTTGAAGAAATCTAGATTCATTCGGATCACCTGCTCTTTTGCCGTGGTACTCTCTTTGACAACTGCATTAGAAAGTTGGTCACTCTTTTTCTTGATCTCGAATTCATAATTTGTTTGGTCTTCAGTGTAACCAATCGGTGCTTTGGTTTCGCGCCAGTAATATTTCCCCATAGCTAGATGGCTGACACCAACTTGTCTTTCCTGATCAAGGACTAGAGTGATAGAATCCTTAGTAATTGGTGTTTTAGATTGAGTTCCTTTCATCATTTTTGGTTTAAACTTATCTGTCCATTTGACTGGATCGCCCTTTTTGTGACCAGCAGTATCTTCACCGTAAAAAAGCGTATACTCCGCTTTCTCGAAAACGGCTGAACCCTGAGTTTCTTTTTCTGTTTCTTTATCGATCTTAGTCAACATAGATTCGCCTGTGATTTCTTTGTTCGTACCTTTTGCCGATCCAGTAATCAATGAAACTGTTTGATTCGCATATTTCAGCTCCACTTTGGCTGGATTGAAAGTATTCACGAACCCATTACTTGCTTTCGACTCCACAACAAAATAAGTACCTAACTCCAATGCTTGATCGTGTGATTTTGGGGTTTCAGCATGACCTTTATCATCTGTCACAATCGTTTTAACAATGGGACCGTTAATGGCATCTTTGCGAATCTCAAATTCATTACCTGCTAAACTATAATGTTGATTCCACACATCAGTTCCAGTTTCAGCACCAACCTTTTCTAAAATTATTTGTCCCTTTGCTCGTAAGTTTTTTGAGGTAACTTCGATGGTTTCACCAGCTTTGACAACTGCTTTCATTGGTGTCTCATCAATGACATAAGGAGCTGGTACTGATTTTTCTTTAATTGTTACATTCGTTCCATGGGGAATCTTGTCCAAAGTAACTGACCCATCTTCACCAGTTTTTACCTCTTTGTTGGCTATGACGCCTCCGAAATCTAAAGTAAAGATAGTATTAGGAACTAACGCGTTCGATTCTTTATCCCGTTTCACGATTTTCAATTTACCGTATTTCTCAACATTGATTTTTACTGTATATCGATTCGTTTGATCAATGGCTCCTGCCATTACCGTTTGTTCCCCTGCTTTTTTATAAGCAATTGGTGTCCCAGCTTGAACAGATTTCTCAAAAACCAACTCGCCAGATTCTTTCGAGTCAGTTTTAGGAGTAATGATCAATTGATTACCGTTGATCTTATAATCAACATTCGCAGTGTTTTTGACCACACGATCAAAACTAGAAAGATTTCTGCTATTTTGATCGGTTAGTGTAACAGACTTTCCTAGTGTCACTGTTGTTGTACTTTGATCAAAACTTGGTTTCTTTTGATAGTCAGTGATTGTCTGGTTAATCTTTGTCTTGATACCATTCAAGTCAATCGTACGATTAGAGGATAGATCAACGATTTCACTGATTGGGTACTTATTGTGTTCCTGCCATAACATCGCTTGTGCAACCATCCGAGTATCTGCATTGTTCCCAGCTTGACTCCATAATGATGAAATCAATTTTGCTTTCTCAGTCATCGAAGGTAATGGATTTTTAGAAAATCCTCCACTACTTGGTCCGTTGATTGGGACACCTGGCTCAATACAAAAAACAGGGGTCCTTGTACTACCGGCTACAGCATACAAAGGAGTAGAAATCGTCTCAAAAGAATCTCCATTGGATTTCTTTCCACGAAAACGATAGTTCACACCTGTATCGTATTCAACATTCACTTTTTCCGGATGATTGATATCCGCTAATGCAACAATTGATGATACAAAAAAAGCGAGTAGTTGAATGATCAAAACTCCGATCATAACTACTCGTTTCTTTTCAGATTTTAAATTTTCCATTTTTTCCCCTTTCATATTGGTAAATAATCTTTCATAAACGTACTCAAACCTGTTTTGATTGGTGGTGTACGAATCTTAAATATCACTATCCTCATCTCCTTCATTTTCTGTAAAAAAGCAAGTTAGAGGTAATGTGCAACATAAGATAAATGAAAACCATACCGATCTCCACCTATTATATAACAGTTATAAACAATCGATGTTCTTGATTCTCAAATCATCTTTAAAAGTAATCCGTTTTCCAAAACATCCAGAAACCATACCGATTTTCCATACTACTTTTATAAAAGTATGTAAAATCATATACAAAAAGGTTTCAAATAAAAGCTTTTAGTTATATTGAAAATTCAATTAATATAGTTTTTTTCAAAACAAAAACCGCTTTATCCAAGCGGTTTTCACTCAATCTATCTGTTCTTTTTGTATGATTATATTTCTTAAAGAGATTTATAAAATAACAGAATCACAGTAATAACAGATGTGTTCACAAAAAGGAATGTGAATATAAGCTGAAGTTGATTGTGTCATTGTATTCCTCTTTCTTCTATTAAATAGTAACAGAAGTATTCTATCATAATTAGTGTTTTTATTAGTGAACTATAGGATTTAATAATGAATAAGCCAGCAAAGTATTTGCTGGCCGATTGTAAAAAGCTTACTCCGTCAGAAATTTATTAATCGCTTTCGCATTTACCTCAGAATCAATTTCCAACACACTTCCACTAGGCGTGTCATTATTAAACTCCCACGACTTATCGATTGGAATAGAGAGTGTTTCGACTTTTTTAGTGTTTCCAAGAGCAAAGTCTTTTCCAACACTCAAAATCGTACTTTCAGGTAAATTTGTGTCAACATAGCCTAATAATTTTCCAGTAGTTTGCGGTAATTTACTTAATGAAGTTACGCTTGTAACTTGTTGAGAAATAGCGGATAGAACTTGCTGCTGTCTACGAATACGACCAAAATCGCCTTCTTCATCCTCACGGAAGCGAGAATATTGCAACAAAGTATTGCCATCCATTTTTTGTTTTCCGGATTTAATATAGACTTGATCCAAATCTAAATCCTTTTCTGCATCTATAGTTACCCCTTTTGGAAATAAACTATCAATTGCATCCTTAAAATGATCGAAATCAATCGTGACGTAATACTCAATGGGTATATCAAAATTTTCCTTTAATGTTTTTCTCACTAATTCAATTCCGCCATATGAATATGCGGCATTAATTTTATCCTTGCCATGATCAGGAATATCTACATAACTATCTCTCATGATTGAAATCAACTTAGGTTGTTCCTTCTTTTGATCATAGTGGGCAATCATTAGTGAGTCAGAACGTCCACGATCTTCTCCACGAGAATCTGTCCCTATAATCAAGATGTTTAAATCATTTTGATCAGGGGCTTCTTCTCCATTAAAGGCAATTGTTTGTTTTGATTGGGCATGTTTTGTTGATTCATATCCCTGCAAAAATGAAAAAATGAGATAGCACTCAAAAACAAGCAAAATTCCTAACACAATTAAGATAACACGTTTGAAAATTTTCATACTAAAATCCTCTCTGCAACACCAAAGAAGTCAAATAATTCTAAACTTCAACTAGATTGATGACCATTCAATTATTCTTCACTCAGTTTATATTAAAATTCTATTCGTTTCTGGATATATTGTTTTTTTTAAGAATTTTTTGATAAAAAAAGACCGTTCGCAAAGAAACGATCTTCAATCATACTCATATATTCCATTTTATAAAAGTGAAAGTACCGTTTTCTACTTCTATCAATGAATATTTTCCCTGATCCACATTTATTTCCCAAAAGTCAAACTCTGGAAAGTATTCCATTAAAATAGTCCGTAGTACGCCAAGATGTCCAACAATAGCGAAGTCTTTCTTTTGGTTCAACAATATTTCAAAAATAGTCAACACACGCCGTTGAAAATCCGAAAATTTTTCAGCATTTTTAGGTGTATATTCAAAGGGTGACGATAACCATTGCTCCCATTCAAGAGGAAAAGCTGAATTAATTTGGTCCGCTGACATTCCTTCCCATATGCCAAAATCCTTCTCGTCTAAATTCCTTAAAGAAAGGATTTTCTTATCTGGAAAAACTATTCGTGCCGTTTCGATTGTTCGCCTTAATGTACTCGTATAAACAATCAAATTATTATTCATTCTTTCGAACTTTTTTGCTAGTAATTTGGCTTGTTCAATCCCTTGATCGTTCAATGATATATCTGTTTTTCCATAAAACAAATGACATCGATTAAATTCTGTTTCTCCATGCCGCATTAAATATATTTTCATAAGAATCCCCGCATTAAGACCAGTGTTAGCATATACACGCATTGTGAAATTGGGGAAGAAGCTCCCAGTGTGTCTCCGTTGAATCCGCCAACTTTACTTATCACCAACCTACGATAAAAAAAAGTCATAAGTACAGTTGTCACATAACAGACAATACCAACCTTTCCTAAAAAAAGAACCAATGTTAAGAAAGACAAGAGTTGACATAAGCCTATTTCATGATTTTTTACATTCAGAAAAGTTGTTCCTAATCCTTCTGTGTTACTTCCTGCATAGCTCATTTGATAAAATAGAAGACTGATGCTATTTTTTCCAATAAGATTCAACAGCAAAACAATGACTGCTTGCTGTGTATATTGAAGGTGTGGCACTAGTGTAAAAAAACTGAATAACAAAAGTAAATAATAAAAAACAATGGCTAAGACGCCATTACTTCCTACTCTGCTGTCTTTCATGATCTCAAGCATCCGCTCTTTTTGTCGTGATGAAAAAAGTCCATCTGCCATATCTGATAGGGCATCTAAGTGAAAACCACCTGTCAGCATAACATCGAAAAAAAGGATAATAATCCATGAAATACTTGCTCCAAAAAAGTGCTGAATTCCCCAATAGACTATTGCTTCAAGAAATCCAAGCATTAATCCGAACAGCGAAAAAAAACGAACCCCAGAACGCATTTTCATTTCAGGCTCGTCAATTACTACAGGTATAGGTATTCGAGTAAAAAATTGAAAATAGAGAATTATGCTATCTATCATTTGATCTTCATGGGAATACCGGCTATCACTAAGTATGCCTTATCCGCTTCCTTTCCTAAGATTTGATTGACATGCCCTAAAACATCTCTAAACCAACGAGAAAAAGAATTTTCTGGGACAATGCCTAAGCCAACTTCATTAGTTACCACAATTAGATGCGAGGAACTATGTTTTGCTGCGACTAGAATTTTTTCCCATTGAATTAAAAGTTTTGCTTCAATATCCTCCTTCTCTTTTTCAGAAAGCCTAGCAATTTCTTTATCAATGACTTCATAATCTTCACCAAATTGTTCCTTCATTAAATGAAAGAAGAAATTCGTAGTTAACATCGTCGCACAATCAAGTAAATGAGCCGAAGCAGTCTTTTCTTCAATGACATTGGCAACATTCAAATAAGTTTCGCTAGTTGACCAATTCTTAGACCGTCTTTTTTTATGGTGTAGAATACGAATTCTCATTTCCTCGTCCTGTGCTATACAGTTCGTAGCAATGTAGTTGACGTTTGCTTTTGTATCAAGCAAACTTTCGGCAAAAGCTGACTTTCCACTCCGTGCGCCACCGGTCACTAGCGTAATTTCTCCCACAATTGTTCACTCCTTTATGAACTCACCGATTTTCTTTAATTCAGGGTAGCGAGTTAAGATATCTATTTCATCTTTCGATCTTACCGCCAGCAATACGACTGTTGCTGGTCCAGCAGAACAATCAAGCTCTTTTTCTTCTATAAATTCTACATAAAAATCTGATCCTTCAGTCATTAATTCTGCCTCGAAACGAATTCCCTTTGACCCCACAGGAAGCATGTCTAAAACACCACGTTCTGCCTTAAGTGCTTTTACTAAAGGGTAAGAAAAGATATTTTGAGTATTTCTTCTTACCATTTCCGCAACAAAGGGTTGCCCTAGTTGTAAAAGACTGCAGGATTCACTCATTCTGAACGTTTCTTTTTCTGAAGTCGTCTCAGCAATAACTGTAATTCCTAGACTCGTAGTTTTTGTCTCTATGTTTTCCTCCGTACTTCCATTTAGCGGTAAATGGGTAAGATCTGCTTTTTCTAATTCCTTTTTGATCCCTTTGAGCATACGCTTCCCAGTTGTTTCATACTCATTACCGACCAAATCAATCACAGCTATTGGTTCTGCTCCAAAACAAAATAATTCCATCAAAGGAACGCGTAAACAATATGCTGCCGTAATTGCCGGATCAATCTCAACGATATCTTGTTGCTTCTCGCCTATACCCGCAGTTGAATCACAAGCGATCACTAATTTTTTTTCACCGGAAATAGAAATAATAGATAAATCACGATATTTGCTTGCTGGCACGGCTTTCTCACCCTCTTTCCTTAATGTCTTGCAATAGACACTCATATAAATGCTGCATATCATATATTTGGGGTTGGACGGTAACAGAATGATGTTCCATTTCTATTACTTTCGCTGTCACAGGTCCAATAGCAGCAATTTTTATACGCTTCCAAAAATCATCTGGTAATTGTTGAAAATCCTTAATTATCTTTGAAAAAGAATTCCATGCTGAAGGACTAGCAAATAGAACATAATCAAGTGTTTCACTCAACAATAACTCTTTCAAGCGTTCTTGATCCCTTACTAAAAATTCATTCTTATAAGTTACCTGTTCGAATACAATGTGCCCTCGATTTGTTAATGCATTATAAATTACACGTCTGGCATTAAATGAATGAGGCCAAAAAACACGTTGCTTTGTCTTCACCAAGCTAAGCCATTCTTCAACTAGACCTTCTGAAAATCCCTCTTTTGGTTGAAAGTCTACATTAACATTTAACTCATTCAGCACTTTTTTTGTCTGATTGCCAATCGCGAGCACTTTAGCTTGTTTGTTTAGTTGAGCAAAATCAAAATACTTTACTGCGTTCGCACTGGTAAAAAAAATCCACTCATAGTTTTTCTCTAGACGCTGATGAGGCAAAGGTATTGTTCTATTCAATGGAATAGAAATTACTTCAGTATCTTCTTGCGCAAAATTTTGTCGAATAGCTTCTGGCATCGGTGATTCTCTAGTGTATAAAAGTTTCTTTTTGATCGTTTTTACACTCCTCAATCAATGAAATTGCACCTTGCTGGATCATTTTGGCCGCTACAGCTTTCCCCAAAATTACTGGATCATTCCCCTGCATCGTTTCTTTTAGAATAATTTCCCCATTTTCACTACCGATCATTCCTGTTAATTCATACGTGTTGGCTTTTGGAAGGCTATAGGCTCCTACAGGAAAAGTACAACTGCCATCCATGCTATTTAAAAAAGCTCGCTCTGCTGTTACTGCTATAGCTGTTTCTTTGTGCTCCATTTTTTTGAGCATGGTTAGTACTTCTTTGTTATCTTTGCGACATTCCAAAGCTATGGCCCCTTGTCCAATGGCTGGCAGCATAATTTCAGGCGAAAGTTCTTGGTGATAAACACTTTGATCCAAGCCCAGTCTTTCTAATCCTGCTAAGGCCAACACAATGGCATCATATTGACCCTCATTCATTTTGCGAATTCTAGTATCTATATTTCCTCTTATTGGTTGAATGTTAAAATCTGGACGAGCATGTAAGAGCTGTGCCTTTCTGCGTAGACTGCTTGTACCAACCACAGCATTTCTAGGCAAAGAGTTCAAGGTATATCCGACTTCCTTGATAATAAGAGCATCCGTTGGTGAATGACGCTTCATCACACAAGCGAGAATCAGTTCATCATGTATCGTCGTAGGAATATCCTTCAAACTATGTATAGCAAAATCAATATTTCCAACACGAAGTTGATATTCCAATTCTCTAACAAAACAGCCCTGCCCACCAATCGCTTGCAAGTTGTGGGTAGCCAAATGATCCCCTTTGGTTTTGATCTTTACAAGTTCTACCTCTACATTCGGGTTATACTTTTTAAAAATAGCTAGAGCTTGTTTTGTTTGTGTCGTCGCTAGCTTACTACCTCGCGTTCCTACTTTCAGCTTCTTCATTCTCATCCTTCTTTCATTCAGATAGCTCTCTTCTGAATCATTTTTTTCTATTAAACACAGAGACACTATTTTCATAAAAAATTTCTGATTGCCCAGCCTGATTATTGACCCATCGAGCCAATACAAAAAAGTAATCAGATAAACGGTTCAAAAATTTCAACGCCTCCATGTTTACAGCTTCCTGATGCTCGAATAAATCTACAGCATTCCGCTCAGCCTCGCGAGTGAAACAACGACAAAGATGTAAATTTGCGGCTGCAACAGTTCCTCCCGGCAAAATAAATTGATTAATCTTTGGCAATTTACTCCAATATAAATCAATCTTCTCTTCAAGCCATTTGATTAGTTTTGCTTCAACTTTGTATGGACGTTTTTCCTCAGGAGTGGCAAAATCGCTACCACAATCAAAAATCCATTGTTGAACTTGGACTAGTTCAGCATATAATAAATCTTCTTTCTCTAAGCCCGCAATCGTCAATCCAACTTGAGCATTCAGCGTATCAATAGCCCCATATGTCTGAACACGAGGAGCATTCTTTTTTGCCCTGCCACCACCAACTAGCCGAGTAAAGCCTTGATCTCCGTATCGCGTATAAATACTCATACGGACACCTCCTCCTGACTAATAATTTGATAAATTTTTTCTAAATCCACATTTTCGCGAATCAAATCTGCTAATCTGTCATACTGTTGATTCTTATACTCATCGTAAGGTACAGCAATTTCCTTGATTGGTTGCAATCCCTTCACTTCTCGAGCTTGATTCAACAGCGAACGTCTCCAAGCAGTATTATCAAATACTCCATGAAGATACGTTCCGACAACAAGCTTATCCGAGCTAATAGCGCCATCATATTTTGAAGTCTTCTTACCATTTTCAGAGAAAACGTGGGCGAAGTACTGCTGTTCATAATTTTCTGTTCTGCCCATATGAATTTCGTAGCCGTTAATTATTGTTTCTCCAATTTTGGCCTCTACTCTAGTGGTCGTTTTTTGGGATTCAAAATAAGTCTCTGTATCTAACAATCCAAGTCCTTGGAGACTACCATGAGTAGACTCAATTTGCTGAGGGTCATGCAGCATCTTCCCTAATAATTGAAACCCACCACAAATACCGAAAATCATCTTACCTTCCGTACGAACACGTTGTATTTCTTTTGCTAATCCTGATTCCTTCAAGTACAAACAATCCTCAAGAGTATTTTTACTTCCCGGCAAAATAACTATGTCAGGGTTGCCCAACTTATCTCCAGGAAAAACATATCGAACAGAGACATCTGGTTCACTTTCTAAGCTCTTAAAATCTGTAAAATTAGACATTTTAGATAATCCGATTACTGCAATATCTAATTCTTTTTGAGAGTTGTATGAACGATTTACTTTTGACAAAGCAACACTATCTTCATCTTCAATATTTAATTGCGCATAAGGAATAACTCCTACCACCGGAATATCTGTTAAATCCTCGATCATTTTTAGTCCAGGATCTAACAAGGCAATGTCCCCGCGAAATTTATTAATAATGATCCCTTTAATCCTTGCTCTATCTTCTGGTTCCAATAAATGAACCGTTCCATAAATAGAAGCAAAAACACCACCTTTGTCAATATCTGCCACTAAAAGAACAGGGGCATCCGCAATTTTAGCCATGCCCATATTAGCGATATCACGACTATTTAAATTGATTTCGGCAGGACTACCGGCGCCTTCAAGCACAATCACATCATTTTCCCTTAATAACTCTTGATATAAGTCAGAAATTTTCTCGATTAGTCGTGGTTTGTATTCATGATATTCAACTGCATCCATATCACAGAGAACTTTACCCTTGAAAATAACTTGTGATTTACGATCTGAAGTTGGTTTCAATAAGACAGGATTCATTCGTACATCTGGTTCAACTCCAGCTGCTTCTGCTTGGAAAACTTGTGCTCGTCCCATTTCTTTGCCTTGTAGAGTAATGTAAGAGTTAAGCGCCATATTTTGAGATTTAAATGGCATCACCTTTAATCCATCTTGATGAAAGATTCTACACAAGCCAGCAACCAAAATACTCTTGCCAGAATCAGAGGCCGTCCCTTGAATCATTAAACTTTTACCCATTATTTCACCTCGCCTTCAAGTTTTATCTGCATGAATTCTTGTTGATTTTTGACAAGTGGAAACCCTAGTTGCTGATGTACTTTTACTAACCAAGGTTGCTCCAGACCAGCCTGCTTTAATAATTCTCCATCTAAAAAAACTTGATCAGAACTTCCCTCTTGAATAATTGTTCCTTTATCAATCACATATAGGTAATCGCAAACCTCGTACATTAAATCCATGTCATGACTAGATAAAATGATTCTGGTTCCTTGCTGTATTAGTTGAGAAATAATTTCTATCATTTGCTGCTTTCCAGCCGGATCTAGTCCCGAAGTCGGTTCGTCTAGCAGTAGCCACTTTGTTTTAAGCATCAGGACACTTGCAATCGCTACTTTCTTCTTTTGACCGTAGCTCAAGTACTGAACAGGTTTCTTCTTTAAATGTTCAATATTCAGCAGCGAAAAAACTTCCTTCATTCTACTTTCTATCTGAGCCTGCTTAATCCCAAGGTTTTTCAAAGCAAAAGACACATCATCCTCTACGATAGAGTAAAAAATTTGATGTTCAGGTTCCTGAAATACAATCCCTACTTCTTGACGATATTGATATAATGCTGATTTATTATAATTTAATGGACGATTCTCATAGATAATCTCACCTTGATTCGGACGCAACAGACCAACAATTGCCGCAAATAAAGTCGATTTTCCAGAACCATTTGCACCTAAAACCCCTACAGCTTTATGATCGCTAAAATTCAGAGAAAGATGATGCAATACATCTGTTTGATTTTCGTAACTGATACATAAATCGGTTACTTTAAACATTTTGGTTCCTTCTTTCATTTTGAGTATTACAGTGGAAAGTCACCGTCAAAAAATTTCATTTCCAAGGACAAAATCATTTTGTTAAAACGATCAAATGTCTGGAAGAACAACATCTTTATCAAAACGCCCAATGATTGATAGCTGTTTTTCAATCCCTTGAATCCAAACCGCATGTCTTGTGCTCGCTTAATAACTAAAAATTCATTCGCAAAAATGAAAATAAATCGATACATAAGCATCGTCAATTCAATTAACAGCGCTGGAAAGTGCGCTCTTTTCATTACTATTAACAATTGACTAAAAGGGACAGTGAGAATAAAGAAATACGTACAAACTAAACAACTAAAAGATCGGAAGAAAAGTTTTAATCCTATTAAAAGTGAAGAATGCGTTACTCCTAAAAAGTGATTAAACAATGGGATTTCGAAAACGAATCCTTTTGAACTTGAACTAAACGAAAATAAAACAGTCAAAATACTTATCACTAAAAAAGGAGCGGGAACAAGTAACCATTTAAGGTACCTTTTTAGAGTTATCTTAGTAACATAGATAGAAATTGCTCCAATAACGATACTTAATCCTCCTTGAACGATTGGCCGAGTTAAAAAACAGGTAATCAGTAAAAATAAATACAAAATACTTTTTGATGTGGGAGAAATCTCAATCATTCTGTTTTCGTAAGCAATTTTATCAATTAACAGCATTTTTCTTTTTTCCTTTGTAATACCCTAAAATATAAGTAATGATTCCTACGCCTAAGCTCCCCTGAAGAGTAAATAACAAGCTTTCAATCTCACCACTTTTCGGCTCCAATAGTGAATCAAACCATGGGGTATAATCTGGATCGATTTCTGTGATAACCGATTCTGCTTCCCCATCAGAACCGCCAAATTCTCCATTTTTATTGATTAATAGAGCTCCGATCATTAATATGGCAACCGCTACCAAAAGAATAATATTCAAACTCGTTTTAGATTTATTTTTTTCCATTATTCAAAATACCTCCCTCTTGAAAAGGAAAATTTGCTGAAATCAAATTGTAGGCAACAACTGTTAATAGACCTTCGGCAATAGCTATTGGAATCTGTGTTAACATGAAGACTCCTACAAATTTCATAATTGCTCCTACAACACCTGAAGAAGGATCTGGAAAAACAAGACCCAATTGGAGCGACGTGGTAAAATAAGTTGCTAAATCAGCGATGAATGCACATAAAAATAGACTGATTGAATGTGAAACATTGATTTTTTTTAGAATAAGATAAACACCATAGCCTACGAAAGGACCTACTACCGCCATTGAAAAAGCATTAGCCCCCAAAGTTGTTATGCCACCGTGCGCAAGAAGTAAGGCTTGAAAAAGTAGACAAATCGTGCCAAGTACACTGATTACTCCGGGGCCAAATAGAGCCGTTCCAATACCGACTCCTGTCGGATGCGAGGTAGAGCCGGTTACTGAAGGAATTTTTAATGCTGATAGGATAAAAATAAATGCCCCGCTAAAAGCTAACAGAACTTTGTTTTGTGGATTATCTGAGACAGTTCTTCGAATGCTGATCAAACCGTAGATAAAAAAGGGAATGAACGCCGCATACCAGAACAAACACCACCCTAGCGGTAAGAATCCCTCCATAATATGCATAGCATGAGCCTTTTGAGGCCATATTAAAATCATGAGAAGCACTGCAAGAAATAGTCTTTCCATCGTTTTACGGTTCCACTTCATTTTTCTCATCCTTTCAACGTTCTGTTTTTGTAAACAATCATCGTGCTGAAATATGATAAATCATCTTCTGGATTCAACTCGCTTAGGCCAATTACTATTTTTTCTGATTCCATTGAAGAATCGCTGACTAGTATTGTTTGTTCCAAAAGATCCAATCTTGTTAAGATTTTTAATACTTTAGGTAAGGCAATGGACACTTTCATCAATACTACTGTTGAAAGTTGCTCTAAAGCCATTTGTAGAGTTGTTTCTTCTGCTGTTGCTGGTAATACGGCGTAACTTTCTTCATCAATGACTAGAGGAATCTGTAAGTGATTTGAAATTTGACTAAAAGATGAAATTCCTGGTATTGTTTCTGTTTCAACGTGATCTGCTATTCGTTCCAATAAATAACTGTATGTGCTATAAACCATTGGATCTCCAAGTGTAATAAAGGCGACATTTAAACCACTTTTAACATCATTAATAATTTCTTTAGCAATTTCATTCCAAGCCTTTTGCTTTTCATCCCAATCTTTAACCATTGGAAAGTATCGTTGCTTAATTATCGTTCTTTCTCTTACATAAGGAGTCACGATTTGTAAAGCAAGACTCTTTCCTCCTTTTTTGGGTTCTGGAGTGTAAAGACAATCCACCCGTTCAATGACTTCTTTCCCGCGAATTGTCAATAAATCCGATGCGCCAGGGCCAGTACCAACACCGTAGAATTTAGCCATTAGATTTTCCTTTCGTTATCATCGCCGCATGTTCAATAAACAGTTCCTGAATTTCAGTTGCTTCACCCATTCCCTTAAGAAATGTCTCAACATGAAATCCAGCTCGTTCTAATTGAGATTTCCAAGAATTTTCGTCATCAGAAGCCATATCATTTGTTGCGTGATCTCCTGCTACTAGCATTAACGGATATAATTTGATTTTTTTATAGCTGCTTTTTTTCAGTCGCTTAATCAATGAAGAAATTTCAGGATAGCTTTCCACTGCACAAACAAAAATAGGTTTTTCCATTAACATATGATCTAAACAGGAATAAACTGTGAAGGCGGAATGTTGACTTCCATGCCCCATAAGAACCAAAGCCTCGTCTTCATCAAGATTCTTCGCTAATAAATCCAACCAGGCAATAACCTTTTGATAATCTTCTATACCACTTAATAACGGTCGCCCAACTTCCAAATTTTTAAAGTCATTCTTGTATCTCATTGCTTGGTGAAGTGCTTTAGAATATTCACTTCCAGGAATGATGTGTAGTGGTTGGACATATACCTCTTCGTAACCTTTATCAATTAATTGTTGCATTTGTTGATCTACTGTCAAAATGGTTGTCTTTTCTTGTTCTTTGATTTTTTTGATTACTTTATCGGAAGTAAAAGCTCGAAAAACATCACAACTCGGATACGTTTGACTTAGTTTTTTCTCTACAGCCTCAATCGTGTTTTTTCTCGTTTCTGGATAACTTGTACCAAAGCTTACGGCCACTAATGCAGGCTTCATTGCTACATCTCCTCTATTAATTTATTGATCACACTTTTATAACTAGGCTCATTTGTCACAATTACTGGAAGATGGTAGTCTTCAAAAATCGCTTTTGTCTTATTTCCCATCACTACAACTTTTTTCTTCCGAACAATCGCTAATTCTTCCGTAGACAAAGTCGTCAAAAATAATCGAGCAGATTTTGAATTAGGAAAGTACATAAAATCTGTTTCTTGCCACAGCTTAGGTATTTCTGCTGTAATTTTTTCTTCATGACTTATCACCTTTTTGCCTGGGATTCTTTGTTCATTCAGACACGCTATCTCAAAGGAATCTCCTAAAAATAGTGTATTAGAAGTAACTTGAAACTCTTGCAAACACTGTGGTATATCTATAAACTCATGATCCGGACAAATCCCTATTCTTTTCATAGCTGTCCCCGTATGATGACCTACTGTAATAAAGCACCAATCCATCAAATTACGCCAATCGATACCACATATTTTCATGGCTCGAATGAACATCTCAATACTAAGTTGATCTGTAAAAACGATATTTTTAGGCTCAGAAAATTCCATTTTTTCATCAAATATTTGAATACTACTTGCTGGCAGTTCAACAATTTCTGCCCCTAAATCTGATAAACGATTTGTCATATTTCTTTTTTTTGAATAAGGGACTGTAATACTTAATGAAAAAAGTGGACGCTCTTCGAAAAAATTCAAGTCTTGTCGGCGGTTTACAACGTTCCCAATCACAATTAAACTCGGTGGCTCCAGCTTTGCTTTTTGAGCTTGTTCAAAAATCGTCGCAAGTGTACCTGTTACTGTTTTCTGTTGTTTGCGACTAGCCCACTGAATCACTGCTGCTGGAGTCGTTTCATCCCTCCCGTGACTTATCAGTTGATTTGTAATTTCTTGTAAACTAGACATCCCCATCAAAAAAACCAATGTTCCTTCTGCCGCCGCAGCTGTTTTCCAATCCACTTGTTGATCTGATTTATTTAGATGTCCTGTATAGACATGGAAACTTGCAGCTAAATCTCTGTGTGTAATTGGAATTCCGGCATAAGCGAGCCCACCAATAGATGAGGTAATCCCAGGAATCGTCTCAAATGGAATTCCAGCTTTCTTTAGAGATGCCCCCTCTTCGCCACCACGACCAAAAACATAAGGATCTCCGCTTTTAAGTCGGACGACATTAAGGTTCAACTTCGCTTTTTCAATCATGATCTCCTCAATCTTATCTTGTGGAACTGGATGATAATTTGGCTTTTTGCCAACATAAATCTTCTCACAAGCAATTTTACAGGCATTTAAAATCGCTGGATTGATCAAGCGATCATATACAATCACATCTGCCTGTTCGATTTTTCTTAATCCTTTGACCGTTAGCAACTCTGGATCTCCTAGTCCCGCACCAACTAATGAAATTTTTCCGACCATTTCATTACTCCTTTACTTGATGAACAAGCTCTTCAATAGTTGAAAACTTATTCGGATAGTTTATCTTTTTACGTCTCAGCACAATACACGGAATATTCAAATCATGACAGGCCTCGACTTTTTCTAGAAAACCACCTGCGTTGCCACTTTCTTTTGTAATCATCACGCCAGCTTTATTGTGAAGCAATAATTCACGATTCAACGTTCTAGAAAAGGGTCCCTTTATTGCTTCTACTTGACTAGTTATTAATCCCAACTTTTCAATAGCATTCATGACTTCGGTTGTTGGTAATACTCTGGCAATTATCGCCTTTTTAGGTAGATATTTTAAAAACTCTCCTAACGTTTTACTTCCTGTCGTTAAATAAATGTTTCCTGAATATTCTTGAGCCTTCTGGCAAGCCTCTTTTACTGAGTCTACCTCGAGTACTCCCTCAGCACTAAATGAAGGACGCTCAAAACGAAAATAAGGAGTGGCTGTTGCTTCACAAGCAGAGATCGCATTTTTCGAAACTTCCTCTGCAAATGGATGTGTTGCATCAACAATTTTATTTACTTGATGATTTTGAATAAATTCCACCATCTCTGCTTTAGTTAAACGGCCTTTAATAATATTTTCCGCAACGGATTTTGCAAGACTTTCACCATAATCTGAAACGACGGACAGATAGAAATTTATATCATTCTTATTGAATGCTTTTGCAATATTTTGGCTATCAGAGGTACCTCCCAAAAGTAAAATCATAATTGGTACCCTCGGGGAGTGATCATCCGTTCATTGTGAATATAGGTTTCCTTGTTTCCTACTAAAACAACGGTTGTCATATCCACCATTGTTTCATCTAATTGTGCAATTGTTGTAAGAATTGTCTTTTCTTTTTTTCGTCCAATATCTTTCGCTAATCCAAGAATGGTCTCTTTTGGTTTGTATTGTTGAATGATCTCTAATGCCTTGGTTAAATGATTAGGTCTACCTTTACTTCTAGGGTTGTATAAACAAATGACAAAATCCGCACTAGCGGCAGCATGCAGTCGTTTTTCAATCATTTCCCAAGGCGTCATCAAATCGCTAAGACTGATATGACAAAAGTCATTCATTAAAGGAGCGCCTAATAACGCTGCACCTGCAATACTAGCGGTAATTCCTGGAACAATTTTGACATTAATTTCATCATTCGTTTGACTTAGTAGTTCTAAGATCAAACCTGCCATCCCATACACACCTGCATCACCACTTGAAATTACAGCAACATTTTTTCCTTCTTTTGCTACCTCAATCGCTTTTTTACATCGATCGATTTCTTGTTTCATTCCGGTACTGATTATTTTTTTTCCACTGACTAATTCGTGAATTAATCGGACATATGTGGTGTACCCCACAATTACTTCTACTTTACGGATGACCTCCATCGCTTCAAGCGACATCTTTCCTTTTTCACCTGGCCCTAATCCCACCACGTACAACATGTGTCGTCCTCATTCCTTCCCAATGCAAAGGTGACGCCTTGGCCGGCATAACGTTTCGTCACCACTTGTCCATTACTTGCTAAATCTGCTGCTGCCAAACTCACACTACCTACACCAGTTATTTTTTTTACGAACTCTGATTGAGGATATTTTTTTGAAACAGCTGATAATTCTTTTGAAGTATAAGTTGTAAACGGTACATTAAGCCATTCGGCCAATTGGCATATGCCTGCTTCACTTTTTTTCAATTCAATACTGACAATTTCTTTTATACTTCGATAATGAACATTGTTTAATTCACAAAAATTAAGATACTCTTGCTTAATAATTGGAAAAGCAAGTGCTTTTCTTGCCCCAATCCCTAATACATATCTTCGAGGAACTACTTGAATAATTTTTTCAGAAAAAAGTTGCTCCTTTTTATCTGAAATAAGCAGTACAGCTTGAAAGTCGTCCACTGAGTCACTAGCCTCCATTAGAGTTAACCCTCGAAAATCTTTGATCCATTCTTCATGTTGTATTAAGCCTACCTTTTGATGGTCGGCTAGAAGGCCGTTAACTTTTTTTGTTGTCTCCTCAAAATTGTCATACCAGCCATTAATTTCTTTACTCAGTAAATCCAAAGCCGTTACTTCTTGCACATCTGTCGCTGTAGTTATTACTGGACAGCTATTTAATTTTTCGGCAATTTCAAGGGTCAGTTGATTCCCTCCTCCAATATGCCCAGATAATAGGCTGATTGTATGTCTGCCTTTCTCATCAATAACTATTACTGCAGGATCTTTTCGCTTGTCCTCTAACACACCAGCAACGCTGCGAACTACAATTCCCGTTGCCATGATGCAAATCAGTGCCTCGTATTGTGAAAAAAGAGCGTGAATACCTGATAAAACTTTCCCTGTAGGAAGAACCAATAGATCCGTTTCAGCTTTATTCTCAGGTACAAAAATAGGCGCACTTTTATCCCAACTATCCCGTAATTCTCGAGCTAATTTAATTCCCGATGAAGTGATGGCTATAATTGCTCGCTTATTCATCGCTTTTCTCATTTCGATATTCATGCGCAAATGATGCATCATAGAGTTTAGAGTAATAAAACTCATTTCCTAAGAAATCCCCCACCATAATCAACGCCGTTTTCGTAATATCTGTCTCTTCAATTTTTTTTGTAATATTTTCTAATGTGCCATAAATTTTCTTTTCTTCGGGCCAGGTCGCTTTATAAATAACTGCTACAGGGTTTTTCATTTGATAGCCCCCAGCAAGCAGCTCCTCAACTACTCTCTCTATCCCTTGAATCGAGAGAAAAATGACCATTGAAGTTTGATGTTGCGCAAAAGAACGTAAACTCTCTCTTTCTGGCACAGGCGTTCTTCCCGCCATTCGTGTGATAATTACACTTTGAGAAATTTCTGGAACGGTATATTCTACACCTAAACTTGACGCCGCACCTAAAAATGAACTAACACCTGGCGTACAAGTAAATTCAATTTTGCGTTTTTTTAATTCTTCGATTTGCTCTCGAATTGATCCATAGATGGAAAAATCTCCCGTTTGCAAGCGGACAACTTCTTTATTCGCCTTTATACCTCGTTCCATTTCATCAATAATCTCCGTTAAGTTCATGGTGGCACTATTGAATAGTTGACAATCGGAGGAACAATAATTTAGAAGCTCCGGATTTACTAATGAACCTGCATAAATGACACAGTCGGCTGATTTAAGCAACTGGTATCCTTTAAATGTAATCAATTCCGGATCTCCTGGTCCGGCACCCACGAAATGTACTTTTGCCATATGGTTATCCCTCTTTTCTCGATTCAATAATAATCACTGGGTTTTGCCCTTTAAAATAATGGCCTTGACCTAATTTCGTATAATGACCGACTTGCAGCTGAATGGCTTGATATAAATGATTCTTGTTCTCCAGCCACTTAGTCGCTTCGATCGCGTGTTCGATTAAAATAAAATTTAGTACTAAACGTCCTCCCGTTTGTAGTCGTCGAAAACTCCATTCTAAAATTTCCGACAAGTTTCCTCCTGTTCCACCAACAAAAATAGCATCGAATCTCTCAGTTAAATTAATAGGTGCCTTCCCTAGGACACTCTTTATATTAGTCAATTGAAATTTATTTTGATTTTTCTTCAATATATCAAGAGCAGCTTGATTTGAATCAATTGTCGTAACCTTTAAGTTAGGGTATGAATAAGCAGCTTCAATCGCCATTGTGCCTGTTCCTGTGCCTATATCTAAAAAGGTCTCTGCTTCTCCCAACTGTAACTTTGCTAAACTAACTGTTCGTATCTCTTCTTTTGTCATTGGAACACTTCCGCGAATGAAACAATCATCCTTCATTAATTATCACCACTGCATTCATTTGATAGTCTTCATCTGGCACATCAGAAGCTTTGTAGCATCTGATTTTTTCATCGGTATAACTAAGATTCTCACCTATATAAAAGATTGAGTGTTTAGGATACTTTATTGATTCCTGTGCTAATTGATAAGGTCCTATTGTTTTATCGGTTACAATTCCGACTTTAGGTAAGTTAAAAATTATCGAGTAGTCGGGGCTTCTGCCATGACTGCTAGTAATAAAGCAATCTTCCATGGGAATATCTATGCGATTGAACAAGTACTGTAAAGAACTAATTCCGGGAAGAATTGTTAATTTTTCTGCTGGAAATCGCTGAATCAGCCATTTTCCAATTCCGTAAGTTAGTGGATCTCCCGAAGCCAATAGCACGAGATTGTCGTCTTGGTAGTCATTTAAAAGTATCAATAGATCCTCTAATTTACTTGGGAGTAACTGACAATTTTTCTTTTTATTAATCGGAACAAGCTTCAATTGCCGTTTGCTTCCAATAATTTGGTCTGCTGCCTCAATTGCAGATTGAGCTTTGTTAAAGAGGTAATCTTGCGTTCCGCCCGGACCAATTCCGACGACAGTGATCATTTCCATTCCTCCTTCAACAGTTCCAATGATTTGGTTGACGCTAAGTATCCTCGTTGAGAAGAAAATAAAACGACTTCAATGGATGGTTCAGGTTTACGATATTTTAATAGCCCTTCGGAACGTTTTTTCACTTTTTGTGCAATAATTTGATAAACTGCCTCATACCCTGCTTGAGCAATAATTTCTCCAGCCGCCTCAGTCGTTAAACATTGTTCAATTTGTTGCAGCTGAGTCACAGGCATTCCTAATAGCGCTAGATTGGCCACTAAAATTTCTGCTCGTGCATCGGCATCCCTGCTATGTGTTGAAAATATTCCCGCAGAAACTTTGATCAATTTCCCTAGATGTCCAACCATCAGTACTTTTTCAAATTTTAGTCGTTGTATTTCCTTTAATACGTATCCGACAAAATTACTCATAGATACAATTCGTGCTTCATTTAGCTTTAATGTCTTTAAAGCAAAGGTTTCACCATAATTACCTGGACATAAGATTACAGAGTTATCCCCTTGACTTTTTTTCATCTCTAATTCTAGGGAGATTGATTGTTTCCAGCCTTCTTCAGACATAGGAGTGACAATACCTGTCGTACCTAAAATTGAAATTCCACCTTTAATACCTAACCGACGATTCATCGTTTGTTTTGCAATCTCTTCTCCCTCTGGGGCAAAAACAGTGATTTTTGCTCCAGTGTTCGAGCCAATTATTTTTCGTACTGATCTTTCAATCATCCTTCTTGGAACCGAGTTAATTGCGGCTTCACCAACAGGTAATTGCAATCCAATTTCTGTTACTCGACCGATCCCTACTCCCCCATCAATGATTAGTTGATTGGTCGTATTACGAGTGACTTCTACACCAATGAGCATGCCATCAGTAGCATCCACATCATCCCCACCATCTTTCACAACAAACGCTTGACAGCCGTCCTTCTTCATTTCTATGGAATGAATTGGAATCATTATCTTTTCTTTATTTGGAAGCTCAATTTTGATTTCTTCGTAAGCTTTATCATGAAAAAGAAAATAGGCTGCTGCACTTGCTGCCGCAGTTGCACATGATCCTGTCGTATAGCCCTTACGTAACTTTTTCCCGTTATAAAAGACAAACTCCCCCATTAGTTTTCCCTTTCTACTAACTGATACAATAGGGCATTGATAATCGCAGCTGCAACATTGCTGCCGCCTTTCCGTCCTCTAGCTACTATCGCTGGAACATCACTTTCAAATAATGCCTCCTTTGATTCAGCAGCACCGACAAAACCAACAGGAACACCAATTACCGCCGCGGCATTTAACTCTCCTTTTTCGATGAGCTCTAATAATTTGAAAATGGCTGTTGGTGCATTCCCGATAACAAATAGTTTTGGCCCGTCCTTTTTTGCGGCGTATTCGATTCCGGCCATTGAACGAGTCATTCCTTTGCTTTTAGCCTGCTCAGATATTTTAGGATCGGCTATGTAACATTCATAACGAATAGTTAACTTATCTAATACACGCTTATTTATTCCACTTAACGCCATTGTTGTGTCAGTAAAAATTGTCCCGTTTCCTGTTAAGAAAAAATCTTTCAGCTCTGTGATAACATCATTGGTAAAAACGAGATTTTTTAAATAGTCAAAATCAGCACTCGTATGAATGACGCGTTTTATAATCATTTCCTCCTCTGGGCAAGAGTAAACAAAGTCAGGAAAATCTTGATCAATTATTCCTTGAATGATCGTAAAGCTCTTTGATTCAATTAACTGAGGATTTCTTATATAGTCCACACGTTTCCCTCTTCTCAAAATAAGTAATAGGTAAAGAAAATTGCTATACCGCTGAAAATGCTTAGACTTAAAATTGACGTTACATATAGCAACGTATTTGTAATCAAAATATCCCTAGGTTCTGCCGAACGAAGTGTTACACCAATGGTTGGTTTATAAATTTCGACACCATGATAGCAATGTGTTCCGCCTAGCTGTATTCCTAAAGCACCAGCAACAATAGATTCAGGAAAACCGCTGTTTGGGCTTTTATGCTTACGGCAATCCTTTTTACCAACTGCCCAAGCATTCGCCACATTTAAGTTCAGCAATTTGGCCGAAGCTAATAAAAATAGCCAAGTTAATCGGGCAGGGATAAAATTCCATAAATCATCCATTTTTGCTGAGAACCAACCAATTGCTTGGTACTTTGGAGTCACATAGCCAACCATTGAATCGAGTGTATTGACAGCTTTGTACATCATTGCTAATACTGGTCCCCCAATAAATAGATAGAGTAACGGCGCTACGACCCCATCACTGGTGTTTTCAGCAACTGTTTCGATTGTCGCTTTTGTGATTTCTTCTTCCGTTAACTCACTAGTATCTCTACCTACAATCATCGCAACTTGTTTTCGGGCGCTATTTAAAGTATCTAATGTCAATTTCTGATACACTTTTTTCCCTTCCAAAGACAAACTTTTAGTTGCCAATGTTGTGTAGGCTAAATATACATAGCAAAATGTCCCGAAAAAAGGGTGAATTAGAAAACTTATTTTGAGAATGAAATACGTGATCAAACCAGTACCGAAAACCGTAACTAAAAACAACAGGATGCCCCAGCGATATTTTTCATTTTCACTTTTTGTTTGCGTATATCTTCGCTGAAACCAATCAATGAAATTGCCGATACACTTAATTGGATGGGGCCAATTATAAGGATCACCGATCAACAGATCTAACAGAAATGCAGTAACAATCCAAATAGTCATAGATCATTCCTCACTTGTTGTAATAAATTCTGTAGAAAGGTCTCGTTTTGATAGAAATGGAGATGTAGATAACTCCCAAAAGTATTTTTCTTTTGATAGCCACCTGCCCATTCTTTGATGACTTCTCCATCTCTTTTTTTGGTCATTTTCAAGACAGTAGGTTCCTGACTATTGAAGACAGAATGGTGAAATTCGTGTCCAACAACAACCGTCCCCTTTTTCCCTATCAGAGTGTCTCTTTCAATTTCTCCGTAACAATAGCCAAATTTTCTGAGTCCAGAAGACATCTCACTGACGCCTTCAAAAATCCCCACCATCGGATAGAACTCATTTCCACTTTTAAATGAAGATCCTAAGTACATCAGCCCCCCACACTCAGCTAGGATAAATGCTCCCTGCTCATGCTTTTCCTTAATATTTTGTCGCATCGAAGAATTTTCAGCGAGTTGTTCCGCAAACTCTTCAGGATATCCACCACCAAAATAGTACAAGTCTGCACTTGGCAACTCACGATCTCTGATTGGGCTAAAGGAAATCAATTCTACTCCATATTCAGACAGCAACTCGAGATTGTCCTGATAATAAAAATGGAATGCCTCATCTAGCGCATAAGCGAGTGTAATTTTAGGATAATGAGGATATTTCGGTGCCTTATATGAAAGTTCTTCTTCTGACAAGGATTCTACTAATCGTTTAAAATCAAAAGTTTTTTCTAATGATTCAGATATTTTTTGTATTTTTTTGGTGGCATCCTTACTTTCTCTATCAGGGATCAGTCCGAGTTGTCTAGAAGGAAGTTCTGCTCCTTTCTCACGCTTTAAATAGCCGAAAACAGGAATATCCGTATATTTTTCAACCGCTTTTCTTATCAATTGATAGTGTGTTTCGGAAGCCACCTTATTAATTAACACTCCACAAATATTGACCTCAGGATCAAAATTTGCAAAGCCCTTTACAACAGCTGCTACAGATGTTGAGGCCGATTGGCCATCCACTACTAACAGTACTGGAAAATTCAACAATTTCGCTATTCCTGCACTTGAACAATAGTCCTTATCAACACCTAAACCGTCAAAAAGACCCATCACCCCTTCTATTACACATATTTCTGCTTGATGCGCTTCTTTTTCAAATAGCGATCGTAAACAATCGGTATTTGGGACTAAAAACATGTCCAGATTACGTGAATGTTTTCCTGTGATACGAGTATGGTATTCTGTATCTACATAATCAGGGCCAACCTTATAGGGCTGAATTTTGTACCCCTGCTTTTGCAGGAGGTTCATCAAGCCAAGTGCTATCGTCGTTTTCCCCGACCCGCTGGATACTGCGGCAACCATTAATTTTTTCATTGTTTCTCCCCACCTCCAACAGCTGTACTCCTCCATAAAAGCTATGATGTACACTTATCCTTGAATACCATTCGCTGAGCTTAGACCGTTGAATCACTCGTATTGCCTCTTTTATTTCTTCAACTGTTTCCAGCATGATTCCAACGACGGAACCACTATGTGCGACATTAATACCCAGCCATTTAAAATATTGCTGAAACTTTAATAATTCAGAGAAATATGGTTTGGGTAAGATATTTTGATTCAAAACAGCGCTTTGAGTTGCTGCCTCACCAAGAAATTTTAAAGATTGTATTTTTACCGCATGTTGATAATGTTGGTGGACCTCAAGAAATTGCTTGCGTTGTTGATAGAACAATCGGTCGGTTTCAGTAGAATGAAAGGCTTCTGTTGTTAGAGTTTCATCCGGTTCAAGTACAAGCACGTAGAACAAAGGAGCCCAGCCGCTTTGTTCCCTAATGGAACCCGTTCTTTGCTCAAATAAGGTAAGCGTTGGAAAAAGAATACTGTCTGTTCGTTCGATTGCCAAACAAATCTCTATTATCTGATCTCTTGAAATCTGCTTTCCAAAAAACGCCGCAACAGCTTGACAGGTTGCAGCAATATCAGCTGTACTGCTTGCCATTCCTTTGGCAACTGGTAAATCTGAATTTATTGTAAGTGAAAGTCTCGAGCTTACTTCGCTCGGAAGATCAAAACAAGTCAATGTCCGTCGCAAAGCTTCTTCGGCTTTTAAATGACCAGATTTGGAAGTTTCTTTTAAACTTACTTCAACCATGGAAAAACGATTAATTCCATAACTGACTAATTTTTGTGAATCATCCAACCATCCTTGAATGAGTTCCCCACAGGAGCCTGGACAAGAAGCAACCGCCTTCATAAAATCTCCTCCAATGCATTCAAAAGCACTTGATTCTCCGTTCTGGATTTAACTGCAATGCGATAGTACTTTTTAGTTAATCCTTTAAAATCACTGCAATCCCGAATCACTATGTTTTTATGAATCAAGCTTTCATACAGACATCCGCCGCCTAGATAACGAAAGAATAAAAAATTTGTTTGACTTAGAAAAAGTTCTATCTCTTCAAAAGCAGATAACCCTTTTTCTAAAAAAAGACGCTCTTTCTGAATATATCGCTGACTCTCCTCAATAAAGCTATGTTCTTTTAGCGCTTGCCTGCCTGCTAAATCCGCAAATGTATTAATATGCCAAGGAATTGACCTCTTTTTAATTGCATGTAAAGTGGATAAATTGCTCGTCAATAAATACCCTAAACGTAATCCAGGAATCGCAAACATTTTAGTTAGTGAACGTAAAATATATAAATTGGGATAATCATTGATTGACGAAATGAGCGAGTTTTCCTCTTTTGTAAAATCTACAAAGGCTTCATCTAGAATAAGTACCACTTCATTTTTACAACAAAATTCGAATAATTTATCAAGTTCCCTTTTAGAAAGAATTTGTCCGACTGGATTATTGGGGTTACAAAGGCAAATACCATCAACCTTCTGCGCTTCTGCTACCTGAATCAGTTCCTTAACCGACCATTCAAAATTTCGCTCTTCTAAATAGAAATAACAAAATTCTGTCCCTGATTGACTAAACGCTGCCTCGTATTCTCCAAAAGTCGGCGCCAACAAAAGAAGTTTATTCACCTTTAATGTGCTTCCCAGCATAAAAATAGCTTCAGCCGCTCCGTTAGATGGGTAGATAAACGCTTCTGAAATTTCATGAAAATTGGCAATTGATCGAATCAGTGTTTGGTAACGAATATCGGGATAATGTATCAATTGTGTAATACTATTCGCGATCACTCGTTCAACGCCTTCGGGAATACCCAAGGGATTGATATTTGCACTAAAATCAATTAACCGTTCCATACCTTTTTGATAAACTTCACTAATTTCCTGAATATTCCCACCATGTTTGACCGTCATAATTATGGCTCCGCTTCTTCTTTATTTTAGAAAAATTGCTTCTTTATATTTTTGTGGAATGCCTAAAATAACAACCTCGGATAAGCACAAGTTAACTACTGTGGCAAGTGTTAAAGGGACAAATAGCATAAAAACAACCGGACCCATTAGTGGGTAAAGTAATAACAAATCAAGGGGTACGTTGATCGTATAACCTACTAACATAGAAACAATCGATGCAACCACTTTATTTTTTGACAATTTTTTACGCGTCCAGCTATAGAAAAACATACAGACTGCCATCAAGACCGCAATAATCAAATGGATCGGCAACGTATTTGGAAAACCAGATAGTAAGGCAGAAATCATGTGTCCGAAAAATCCTAAAAATGCGCCTGCTGCAGGACCAAGAATAATCGCACCAATAAAGGCTGGAAAAGAATCCAGGGCAATGGAACCTAGAATTTTGATATTTGCACCGATCACACAGAGAGCCAAGAGTATTGCCAATGTTGCTAATTTCTTTGTAGAGTACTTCATCATAATTCCCTCCTTAAAAATAAACACGGCGAGACCGAAAGTGGTCTCGCCGTGTTTTATTTGTCCAAAAAAGATACAGACAACCAGCAAAATAACCTTCCCAATCCAATTATTTCTTAATCTCTATATAAGGTATCCTGACTTTGCATCTCTTTACTATCTCGCCTTCCCGAAGAGTGGCTGTTGAGAGTTCATCCGCATATACAGTAGAAAGGGGCTGTTGAGGATTCTCACCTCATTCCCTTACACAGTGATTACTTTATTAAGTTTTCATTTATTATAGCAAACGTTTACATAGATACTGGTTCTTTCAAGGGAACTCAGCCGCATTGTGCTATTTTTTGTAGCGAATGGGCAAAATATTATAATAAAATACCAGCCTAATCCCTACTACATCATCCTTTAGTTCCTTTTATTGAACGGAATTTATTAAAGTCTCATTTACAAATTAACAAAATTCAATTTGATCAAGTAAGTTGAGCCAAAATTTGTTATTTCTCGTAAAAACAAAGCAAGATATTGTTATTGACTCTACCAGATGAATGATAAATGTTGATTTAACAAGCTTTTAGTCAATTTCCATTCTCTCATTTTTATGAACAAACAATTTTTTACCATCCTAAGTCATCTTGTCTTTTTTTTTGAAAGAAAATAAGATAGGAGAAAAGGACGCTAGGAGCAGATGATGAAAAAAAAGAACGCTTCTCAGAATTTAATTTTGATCATTACCACTACTGTGTATTCATTTTCCAGCATGATCTCTGCTTTCTTTATGCTGGGAAGCCAATCACTTATTTGGTTTTTTATCAGCGCGTTATTTTACTTTATCCCTTATGCGCTGATTGTTGCTCAATATACAAAAAAATATGCTCATCGTTCGGGAGCAATATATGATTGGTTAAAAGAGTCTCTTTCTCCTAAGGCAGCCTTCACCACTGTCTTCCTTTGGTATAGTAGTTACTTTATTTGGATGATCAGCCTATTTATGAAACTGTTGATTCCAATTTCTATCCTTATTTTCGGAAAAGATATTACTGGCACAATCGATTGGCTAGGAATTTCGCCACAAATTTGGCTAGCCGTGTTTTCAATTTTTTCGGTACTATTTATTACCTGGATGAACAAACGAGGATTTCAAGTTATCTTCAGATTTCTACACATTAGCGGGTATGCCATGGTAGGGCTTTTACTCCTTTCGACTATTGGCAACTTATTGCTAATTACTAAAAATCCTGAACAAGTAATTGGAAATATCAATCATAGCCTATCTGTTACTAGCTTTTTTCAAGGTTCTTCAAACCGACTATTATCTCAACTGCCCTTCTTTATTTTTTCGATCACTGCTTTCGGCGGACTGGATACTATTGCTAGTCTTGCTGATAAGACAAAAAAAAGCCGCAAGAGGTTTCCTCGAGCAGTTATTATCAGTTCATTTGTTGTATTGATACTCTATGTCAGTGGTATTATCCTGTGGAGTTGTGCAAATAACATTGGCGCCATTCGAGATACAACTTCTTTGCATCTTGGAAATCTAATGTATGGTGTAATGGAGCAGCTGGCTCTATCATTAGGCACCGTCTTTAAGCTATCCGCAGGTCACACGCATTTATTGGTTCAACTTTTTATTCGCTACACTGCACTGACTATGGGACTTGCCTATTTGAGTCTACTTAGTTCCATCAGTTATGGTCCATTAAAGAGTTTGATCAAAAGTACGCCTAAGTTCTTTTGGCCAAGGTTCTCTGCTTTAAATGAGAATGATATGCCAGAAAATGCGTTGTGGATTCAGGCAATCCTTATCTCACTGTTTATCGGACTACTCTCATTCAGCAATACTTTTCTGTCTGAATTATTTAATCAATTGACCTATATGACAAACGTTTCCCGAGCAATCCCTTACTTTATTGTTGCTGCCAGCTTTCCTTTTTCTTTAAAAAAGAAAATTATTTCAAAGGAAACTTTATTGATTAAAAATAGCGGTCTTAATTACTCGCTTTCTATCAGTGTCTGCATATGTATATTTGTAGCCATTGCTTTTCAAATTTATGAACCTCTTAAATTAGGGAATTACGTGAATTTTTCTACTTTACTGTTGGGGCCTGTCTTCTTTGGTCTTCTTTCAAATTTTATTTATTTTCGCTTGGAGCAAAAGAAACGTCTGACGACTCTCTCTCAACAAAATAACGATAAGCACTCACTATAATTAGATTGCTAAGGAGCTAGAAGAATGTATCCAATTTTAGTTGATATTAAACAATTCTCAATTCTCGTTGTTGGCGGTGGGAAAATAGCCACTAGAAAAGTGTCTGCATTGATCGAGGCGGGAGCGAAACCAACAGTTATTTCACCAAGCTTCTCAGACACCTTATTAAATGAAAAAAAGAACGGTACAGTCTTATTGCGCGAACGATCTTTTCAATACGGAGATACTAGTAATTTTCAAGTTATTTTTATTTGTACAGATAATGACGCGGTCAATCATGCGATTTTAAATGAAACCAACCCACGTCAACTCGTAAACGATACAACGAATCAAGACAACAGCAATTTTTTTAATATGGCATTCATGAAGGAAAAAGATTTCGGGATCGCCATAACAACAAATGGAAATAATCCTAAAAAAGCGAAGATTCTATTGAAAACTTTACGTAAGTATTTAAAGGGAATAAAAATGGATTAAAAAGCACCTGAATGATTGTCCTTATTTCATAAAAGGATGATTACTCAGGTGTTCTTTCAATTTAACCCATTAATAAAGGGCATCAAATGAATCAATTGCCTGTCCACCAGGATAAGCAAAAATACCTCAACATTCTCTTGGATAAATGCTTTTACAACCATTTCTGCTCCCGAAACCATTGTTAGTCCCTCCTAATAATGCAAGTGTTAATTTTTGTTTTATAGAACACAAAGAATGTCTGTCAATCGTTTTCAAACAAAAAAGACCGTTCACTATGAACGATCCCGAGTTTTGCTATCACCATTTTTCTATAGTGAGAGCCATTTCCCAAAAATCATACTCCATTTTACTGCTAATAACGAATGCTTCCATCATTTTTCGCTGCTCATCTTTTCCGCTTTCTTGATATAAACGATCTAACAGTGCACACTCCTTTTCAATTCCTTGCGCAGCTTCTTCCCCTGCATATGTCTCAATCCATCGCTGATATAACGGGTTGGGAGAACCCATCTCAATTAAGCGTACACCAATCTCCTGATATAGCCATGCGCAAGGTAACATTCCAGCAATAGCTGTCTTTGGTGTACCATCAATCAGCTGTCGGTACATATGTGAAACGTAATTATACGCTGTTGGGGCTATCGGCGTTTCGGCTATCTCCTTTTCAGTAATAGCTAATTCAGTGAAAAATTCACCTCGGATTGCTAGCTCACCCAATTCAAGATTCTTGGCATTTTCGTTTAACTGAGCCTGAATTTCTTTATCATCAGTTTGCTCAGCAATATAATGGTAAAGCTTACTGAAATGTTCAAGATAGTACCGATCTTGCAGTAAATAATAGCGAAAAATCTCTGGGGCTAAATCTCCTGCTGCTAACGATTGAATAAACGGATGCGAAAAGCTTCCATCCCAAAATACTGCCGCTTCTTCTCTTGCTAACTTCGTAAACGTCATTTAATTTCTCCTTTTCAAAAAATGATTAAACAGCATCCAACTTAAACTATAAAAGTGACATTTTTTCTCTAACGCAACAAAAAACCTCCTTTATCCCTATTTAGAATGAAAAGGAGGCTTCTATGTTTGGAAATTCATACATAAGAAAACCCAACCACAAAAAAGCGATCGGGTACAAATTTATAAACCATTACACATTCCCTGCGTCAGTCCTAACTGCTTCAGGTTCAATGGGTATAATCTCAGCTTCAAAAGCACCCCTAGTGTCATTCAATTACTAAAAGTATAGCATACTCTTCTTGTAAAAATGCCGACTAAATTAAACTTCTGTGTATTTATTAAAGCATCCTACTTGCTTTATAAAGCTTGGTATACTAAAAAAAGATGGTTACCGAAAGGAATGATTCCTCATGAGAAGCGAAAAAGAAATGTACCACATTATCCTCGAAACAGCAAAAAAAGACGATCGCATTCGCGCGGTATTTTTAAATGGTTCTCGTGCCAATAAGAACGTCCCAACAGATATCTATCAAGATTATGATATTGTCTATGTAGTAACAGAACTCGAATCCTTCAAAAGGGATTCTGATTGGATCGATAGCTTCGGAGAACGTTTGATGCTGCAAATGCCTGAAACCATGCGCTCCCCAAGTGGATTAGGACACTTTAATTGGATGATGCTCTTTTCTGATGGCAATCGACTTGATTTGACTCTTATTCCGATTCCACTACTTGAATCCTTTAGTAAGGATAGTCTGACAGTACCTTTACTTGATAAGGATGATCTGCTACAGGCCTTTCCACCCGCCTCAGACAAGGACTACCTCATAACACCTCCATCCAAAATTGAATTTGAATCGTGTTGTAATAATTTTTGGTGGTGTTTACAAAATGTTGCCAAAGGAATTGCTCGCGACGAACTTCCTTATGCTTTGATGATGTATAACACGATCGTTCGAAAAGAGCTTCATGACATGATTGATTGGTTTATCGGCATTAAAAATAGTTTTAGTGTGTCCTCTGGAAAAATGGGTAAATATTATAAACGTTTTTTACCGAAAGATTTGTATAAACAGTATTGTGCCACTTATTCAAATACCGAGACGGAGAATATTTGGTGTGCTATGTTTGTTGCGTGTGAGTTATTCTATACTTTGGCAGTATTTACTGCAAACTATTTTGACTATTCTTATCAACAAGAGGATGAAAATGGCATTCGTGAATACTTAATAAAAACCCAAAACAATGATTATTAGAAAAGCATATTATTAGTCTATAAGCCCAAGAAAAATGGGCTTATTTGATTCTATTCAAATATTTTTGATTCTTTAACAAGCGTTCGGCTCGGAGTTAATGTCGCCTCCGCAATTGATTTCCCAGTATTTTTCAAATAGGCCTTTACGAGATGGTATCCAACTGTGTATCCAGCATTTCTTGAAAGTCCAACAGGCGCGTATCCCTGCTCCTTAGCGACTTCATCCCCATACATATAAGCCGAAACTTGATCAAAACCACGTGCTTCACGACCATCCTTCATTACTTCAATCGTATAATCCATCCCCTCCTTATCGTAGTCCTGTACCCAAGGGCCACGGGATTCAACTCCATATAATTCCTCAGCGAAAACTTCTGCTAATCCCTCAATCACCAAATAATCCTCGACACTTACATCACAATGATTAAATGGTTCATTAGTAAATCGCACATTATGATTAAACTCATGTGCTAATGCAGATTTTAAACGCGTTCGATTAAACTCATTTGGTACAACAATCAAAAACATAAAACCTGGTATCCCGCCAAAGCCACTGTATCCTTCACTCGCCATCAATACACTATTGTCTGAATCTCCCAATAAAACAGCGACAGTAAAATCATTCACAGGAATATCATAACCAATGTCACTAAAAAGTTGTGCACCATTAGCAATCACTTGCTTATACTCGGAAAAAATCTTCGTCTTCTCTAACAGGTCTATTTTTGTTTGAATTTGATCAACACTTTTTCGAGGAGTCCAAATGCCTAACATCTCCGAAGCCATCACTACATCATATCCACCAGGTGTTTTTGGAGTAAGCGGTGCGTTTAAGTACCGCCACATTGGTTCAAACGGCTGCATGATTTCATACCGAAAAGCATTTTCATCTACCTTTTCTTTCAGACATCTTTTGTAAAAAGACAACGAATCAATCATCGTAACATTTATCTTATTCATGATCTAACCTCCTTGCTTATATGATAATGGTTGACGTTGCGTGAAGGTCAAGAAAAAGTGAATCATAGACCAGTAACAACAACTTTAAATTTGCAACCAAATTTGCAAACGTTTTTTAATTATGTTAGCATATATACAGGAGGAGATCGTATGGAGAGTGAATTAACAATCAAGGAAATAAAAAAAGGCTATGCCAAAAAAGGGGAATTTCTTTTTCAGTGTCTGTATTGTGATCAAATGTTTGACGATCGTTTCGTCTACCCCATCAGCGAATCAAACAGTCAATTAGCACGAGCAGAAGGCGCAATCATCTATCATTTAAAACACGAACACAATGGGCCTTTTGATGCACTGTTGACTCTTGATAAGAATCAAACCGGCCTAAGCGAGACACAAAAGAACTTTTTGACTCTGTTTTCCAAAGGATTCGAGGACCAGGAAATAGCCAATCAACTGAACATTACGACATCTGCAGTAAGAAATCATCGTTTCAAATTTAAAGAAAAGAAACGTCAGGCAAAAATTCTTTTGGCCTTATTGGAATTGATCGACGAAAAGGAACAAAGTGATTTTACCGCAAACTCCTTAATTGATTCCGATGAACGGTTTGTATCCAGCAAAAAAGAAAGAGACAAAGTCTTCAGCGTTTTTCTTGATGCTAACGGGAAAGCCACTCAAATCCCGAAAAAAGAAAAAAAGCGGATTATTCTGATTCAAAAACTGGCAGAAAACTTTGTTCCTGAAAAACAATATACAGAAAAAGAAATCAATACGATTATTTCGGAAATGTTCGATGATTATGTAACGATTAGACGCTACCTCATTGAATATGGAATTTTAGGTCGTACGGTGGATGGCACTACTTACTGGAAAATATAACTGGTTTTACTAGAATGGGGGAAGAATGATGGCATTACCAATGAAAGTCGATCATTTGCAGGTAACGGTGAAAGATGTTAATAAAGTAGAAGCCTTTTACGATGGATTAATGGAAGCTTTGGGTTTTGATTTAAACAAAAAAATCAATGTTTATTTGGAAGAGCTGGATATGCAGGTCATTGAATATCTCAACAGTTCCTATGATTTTGGTATCTGTTCAGCATTAAGTCAATTTGAAGATCAAACTGTGCACAGAAGAAAGCCCGGTGCGGTTCATCATATTGCTTTTAGAGCCTCCTCTAGAAACGAAGTCGATCGAATGTATCAAATAGTGCGTGGTCTTGACGCTGAAATCTTAGATAAGCCGCAAATTTTCCCACAACACGGGCCAAACTATTATGCTCTCTTCTTTAACGATCCAGATGGAATTAAGTATGAGATCGTCAATAATGATGATCATTGTTGACGATGGTTACAACGTTTCAAACAGCCAGCACCTGCTGGCTGTTTTTTCTATTCCCTAAATATTTCCACACTCGCCAATGCATTCCGCAAGTTAATCGCATCCCACGGTAGATGTTCCCCAATGCTAAATCCAACGATTTCAGCCTTTTCAGAAACATCGTGAATGATTCGCGTGATTTGATCTAGTGTCATTGTGCCAACTGGTGCAGGAAATTTATCAATTGCTAAATGAGGTTTCCCTGGATGAGTCGAACGAAAATCCTGCGGGGACAGGACATCCAAATCAAAATGAATCGCTAACTGTTTAATGTGGTTCTGATTGATCAAACCGACCAATGCTCGACTATCGCCTGCCAATTTGTCGGGTGTCCGGTAATTCATCTGTAACTCATCGACTTGATGGTCGCAGGGTCGAAGTTCTTCATATTTCAAACCAACTAGCATCACTTGCTCTATTTTAAAGGGATGCTGAACTTTTTCTGCAAATTGTGGTGCGCCATGTCCTAATAAATTACCTAGGACCATCATATGTTCACGATTGCTGTCATTGATCGTGGACATATCAGAATGAGCATCTATCCAAAGAATCCCTAATGTATCTGGATATTTTCCATGGAGATAGTCAAACGGTGCCTGTGATATCGAACAATCTCCGCCTAGTGTGATAACTTTTTTCCGGTGCTTTTTCCTCCAAAATTCTAGATGCCTCTGCCAGTTGTTTCAACAATCCGCTTTCACCGATTACGCCATGTTCAAGCGGTAATTCTTGTGAAAGCTCCTTGGCAACGGAGACTTGCACCGTTTCGGCTTGACTGCCTTTCGGAACGATATGACTCAATAGTTCAGAACCAAAATAATAATTTGGATTGTTTCCTCCCTGCCACTGGGGAAAGAGCAATCTGAGCGTTTTACTCATAAAAATTTCCTCCTTTAATCGGGGCATAAGCAACATCAAAACTTTTCATTATCTATAGTATACTCATATTTATCCTCCGAAAAAAATCAAAAAAAAAGGACTAGCAATCTAGTCCTAATTCTTCATGTACATATAAAGACATTTCAGCATTTTCATCAATCAATTTGTAAAAGTATTGTAGCTGATCATCTTTTCTGGCTGCAACGAATGCCTCACGCAAATCCATGCATTTTTGGATAGCGAATATCCATATATCGGCAATAAACTCATCGCACATCTTTTGATGAACGATACTTAAGTTAAACGTATTCACTGACATAATCTTCCACCTCCTGCCCCTCTTGCTCTGGCTTGAAGATAATGACTAATCCTTTAGTATCAGCCGTCAACACCATATCAGCACCTTCAATCTCACTGCCGTGTTTCAACGCATGATAATATAACTGGTCCACACTCCAGCCTTTTGCCGCTAATGTGACCATTTCTAAACATAACTTATCTACCTTTGCTTCTACTTCTGGTGTTGCATACACCATCATGGGTGCATAGCAACAGATGTTTTTTAATCGATCCATCACAATCATCCCCCTTTAAGTATAACAAAAAATCCCGTCATTTAGACGACTAGACCTATCCAACAACTTTTAAAAAAATGAAAGAAAATTCAGCGAGTCTACTCTCTGTTGAGCTTTTAGCCTTTAAATAATAATTAATCTAAACAATTCTTTTTATTAATATTTTCTACTATAAATTAATCTAACGTCCTTCATATTTTGAAAATCTCCAGGTGAGATGGCATTAAAAAATCTCCTGCTGAATTAGCAGGAGATCGCATGCTCGATTTGTTCACTACTTTTCTTCAAATACTCACCAGTGATCGTTCCGCTTTCTAATAAATCTTCAGGAACACCGCTGAAAACAACGTTGCCGCCCTTCACACCGCCCTCTGGTCCGATATCAATAATCCAATCGGCTTGCTTAATGATCTCACTATGATGTTCAATGATAATCAATGTGTTTCCTTTATTCACCATCCGTTGAAACAGCCCGTTTAACTTTTTGATGTCTGATAGATGCAGTCCTGTCGTCGGTTCATCAAGAATGAAAACAGTTTCATTTTGCGTGATCGCCTTAGTTAATTTTAGTCTTTGTCGTTCCCCGCCAGAGAGTGTGGTCAAGGTACGTCCGATCGGTAGATATGTTAACCCAGTATCAATCATCGCCTGCAGCTTATCGTTCATTTTTTTACTACCGATACCGCAATAGAAGTCTTGCAGCTCTTTGGGTGTCATTGCCAACACGTCTAAAATTGTGGATCCTTTCAAACGATAACTCAATGCTTCATCAGAGAAGCGCGTCCCGCCACAAGCTTCACATTCATTCACGATTGGATCCATGAATACCAGTTCCACTGTCGTCTCTCCTTTTCCGTGACAAGTCGGACAAGCCCCCGTTGAATTGAAACTGAACATACCAACTGGAACATGATTCGCTTTAGCAAAGGTTCGGCGAATCTCATCATAGATTCCAAGGTATGTCGCTGGTGTCGCTCGGTTGGTTGCTTTGATTGGCGCTTGATTAATGATAGATAGTTCATTTGGAAATTGTTCTGGCAGAACTTTTGTAATCAGCGTTGACTTTCCAGAGCCGGCTACGCCAGTCACCACTGTTAGAACGTGTTTAGGAATATCTACAGTCACATTCTTTAGATTGTGCAAGTTGGCCTCTTTGATGGTCATTTTCTCATGCCACTTACGGGGATGAGTATTGATTGGTAGGCTCTGGCAGATTTCCTTCCCAGTTAAACTTTCTGACTGAAGAAGCGCTGGATACTCTCCTCGAAAGACGATTTCCCCACCTTGTTTTCCAGCTAGTGGTCCGATATCAATCACTTCGTCAGCGACCGCGATCACATCAGGGTCGTGTTCCACGACAAATACTGTATTTTCCTTATCTCGCAAATCTTGCAGAAGTCGATTGATGCGTGAAACGTCGCGAGCATGCATTCCAGTACTCGGTTCATCAAAAATGTAAAACAGCCCATTCAAGGCACTACCCATATACTTCACTAATTTTACTCGTTGCGCTTCCCCACCTGATAAGCTTGGTGTCTGCCGATCCAACTGGAGATAATCCAATCCGATATCAATCAGACGTTGAACTTGACGCTTAAGTTCATCAATTACTTCGTTTACTCCTGGATAGTACAGCTCATCTAGAAAATGAAGCAGATCGTTCATATCCATCGCTACACAATCAGCAATCGAACAGTCGTTGATTTTTACTGATAACGTTTCTTTGTTTAATCGTTGCCCTTCACAGTCAGGACAAGGTGCTTCAAAAAGTAATTCTTTCAACTTATCCTCATACATTTTACTGTGGCCAGATAAATCGCGCTTCAAAATAATCCGTTCGTAATTCCGACAGATTCCTTCTAGTTTTGGATTCACCGGTGTTGGCTCTTGATCTGGATGCCCATAGATTAATTGATTCCACTGAGCAGTAGTCAATTCTTTTAATGGTTGATCATTGTCAAAAAAATCAGCGGCAGCATACTGTTTCCAGTACCAATTGCCGACTGCATATCTGGTATCCATAACAGCACCCTGGTTCCAAGATTTTTCCCGATCAATCAATTTGTCCAAGTTGATTTGATTAACACGTCCTAATCCAGAACATTTTAAACACATGCCTTGAGGATGATTAAAAGAAAATTGACTGGCAGATCCAATGTGAGGCTGACCGATTCGCGAGTATAATAAACGAAGCAACGAATAGGTTTCAGTAATCGTTCCAACCGTAGAACGTTGATTTCCGCCAAGCGGAGTTTGATCAATCACGATCGCTGGATTCAGATTTTCGATTCGCTCCGCTTTCGGTTTGAGGAACTTGGGCATCCGGTTCCGTACAAATGCAGAGTAGTTGGCATTCATTTGTCGCTGCGCTTCTGCAGCAATCGTGTCAAAGATCAAACTGGACTTTCCTGAACCTGACACGCCTGTAAACACAATCAGCTGGTTCTTTTTGATCTCCAATGAGAGATCCTGCAAATTGTTTTGTGTGAGACCGATTAATCTTAGTGGTTTCATCTGATTTCCCCCTTACCTTTCTAGTCTAAAGTCTTCCGCAACTGGAGAGTCAAGGAGAATTCAACTTTTTTACGAAAAGTAATTCTTTAGAATCATTTACATCTTTATCGTCTAATTGTGGTTGCAACCCATCGCTTCGAAATATTGCGAGATTTTCTGATTCGACAAAAAAGAAATAGCCGCTTCTTAGTAAATGTGCTGAAATTCCGCAAAAATTCGAGAAGTAATTTTGGCAAATTCCTCCTTATTTTTTTAAGCAGACTACTTCTTTCACAGTCTCACTTCAGGTTTCCGATATTTTTATGCTTTGACTTTGGTTCTTCGACCATTGTTTCTCGCATTAAGCAACAAAAAAGCCAGCCCATTGATTGAACTGGCATCCGTTTATAAATAATTCGCTTTTTTTAATTCATCCTGTGCAGCTTGTACATTTTTTTCATTGACTAACACGATTGGACCAGTACAGCCCATTCCACTTTCGGCATAAATATTAGCAGCCCACAGAGCCTTCACTGCATCGTCTAATTCCATGATCTCGATTCCTGCAATCTCATTCGTTACGATTTCTTTAGCCGGCGATTCAACTTCTTGCTTTTCCGTTGCTGGTGTCGCAGTTAAGTCTGCACAAATTTGTTTCAAGCCTGCTTGATCCGCTTTTTGATACTCTCTATAACTGATTTTTGCAAGCTTGCCTTTAGCCAACTCATAGGCATATTCCAACGCATTAGCAATCACTGGTGCACCACTAGCACGAGAAATGATACAAATATTGCGATCATAATTACGACCTATTCCTGGACCATAACCTGCTCCTAAAGTTTCATAATTTCCACCGCTCGAGTAAGCTGAGAAAAGCTTCATCAAAATATTTCCAGTCAGACTATCACAAACAACAACATCGACACTCCCCAACAGTAAATCATTGCCACGTAGAACTTTTCCGCCATCTTCTCGTTGGCTTTCACCAAAAGTAAGTTCATAGCCATTCTCTTGCAGTTCATTTAATGAGCGTTCAACCGTTTTAGCACCTTCAATATTTAAAATACCGATTGAAGGTTGCTGGATACCGCAAGCTTTCGCTACAGCGATACCATTAATTGCATTCAACACCATTGCTTCATTTCGATTGCCGCTTGTTGTCCCAGTTGTGGTCGCGATAAAAAGTTCACGTCCCAATGCAGGCGTAACTACTTTCCCAACCGTAGAAACGCCGATCGGAAAATTATAATGCAACGTTACACAGCCTTGGAGTTCTCCGCTATCTAACAGTTCCTCCATTAAATCAGCCGCTTCTTTTTGACAATCTGCGGTCGAATAATGGGTAAAATCAGTTGCCCAATCAACATTGCTGCCAATCAAGACTAAATCAAAGAGATTCTTTTTCTTGATAGCTAACGCTGCCTGCTTCATTACATCCATGCCAAGTTCGCTGCCATCGATGGTCAAACCAATCTTGATTCTCGACTCCATTCGACCGGTTTCTAAACTAGTCGCTAAATCCTCAAAAACTTTTTTTACTGTTTGTTTTACTTGATCAGACATTGACTCACCTCTATTCTACTGAAAGATTGGCAGCAAAACTTCTCAATGCCTGCGCAACTTCACGTTTTACCAGTTCTTCTAGATCTTGCTGATTTTCTTCTGAAGGCTTACCGTTGTTTCGCTCGAGTAAAATCGATACGCCATCAAATAAATTCGTCATCCGTCCTAAGAAAAGGGAACCTTTCCCAACAATCATCGCACGATTTTTGTCGCCGCTGGCTAAGTCCTCTGCCGCAAAACCCAAATACGGAATGCCGCTTGGAATATGACCTTGGGTTGGTGCCCAACCGACAAGGGCTTTTTCGTTAACAAAGGCTATCAGTTCTTTTTTCTCAATATCTTTACGTAACACCCCGATTGCCCCAATCATTTTCAGATTGGCCAACGGGACATCGCCGGCACCAGCCGGTTTAGTGATATCGGGATTTTGCATTTCAACAGAATAGACATCAATATCCTTGATCGTTAACTGCGCTTTTTCTAAAACACTAGCGATCAAGGCAGTGGTGACCGCTTGCGGACTCGATCCGCTGCCAACTTCATGTTTTCCAGTCAAATCATGACGCAAAATCGGATGGATTCCATCATTTTCGCTGATTAAAGCCGCAAAACCGCCTAGAACATCTTCTAAAATGGGAAATCCTTTCCCAACATGGGATTTTCCGTTCATTCCTAATTTGGCAGTCGCTCCGCCAGCCACTAAAACTACATTTTTATGCGTTCCTGCCGCAACAAGAGAAGCAGCTGTAATTAAGGCATGGGTTGGTCCAGCACAAAAACTTCGTATATCTGAACCGGTCGCATGTTCACATCCGCATAATTCGGCGATTGATTTGGCGAAGTTTCCGCCGCCTCGCTGATTCATATCTCCGCAAGCTTCCTCACTACATTCGATCACATAATCAATTTCTTTTGGATCAAGCTGGTGCTTGTCGATTAATTGACGCAACGCGAACACACCGCTTGCTTTGACTACCAAATTTTCCAGCATTACATGGGCATTGAGATTCACATCAATTTGATGAGCAGGACTTACGCAGCCAACCAATTCACGCTCATAATACAAGCCTTCTCCGTGATTTTCGGCTATTTCCTTTTCAATCCATTCAAGAGTTTTTCCTTCTTTAATTTTTTCCACATCCTGTTTAAACAAAGGATGACTGCTTAACGCCTCGCGAACCTTTAATGCAAAGGTTTCTTCCAAATGGACTAACTCAAACACATCAACAATCTGCAACAAGCCGTAAAATTCCAATTCCGGCATAATCTCACCGAATTTGCCTTCACGCGTGCCTTCAATTGGTTGATTGACCCATGGTTGTGGAATTTCTTTTAATTCTTGATAACTCATGTTTCCGATAAATGTCTGATTCGGTGCATAATTGACCACTTCATCAAAACTGCGCAGGTGATCATACAGGTCCGCCAAATATGGACTATCTGGTGTCGTGATCTTTTCAGTTGTTTGGGTCGTGCCATTATGTTCGATCATATCTGGTGTATGAACCAAAACATAGCTCGCCCCACGTAAAGTCGAATAGTTCATGGGCATTCTCCCTAAATGTATTTCTGAATCATTGCTTCAATGGATTCTTTGGTACAGTCATCTTTCGCTACTTCATCAACTTTCTCGCCATTTTGATAAATCGAGATAACCGGCAGACCAAGTATTTTATGTTGGATACAAAAACGGCGAACTTTTTTCTGTGACGTATTAAATTTGGTGAAACGAATGCTATCCTTGTATTGTGCATAAAGCTCTTCTACGTCAGGCATTAGGGCTAAGCAGTTTTCACAGGTTTCTCCCCACCAATCTACTAATACGGGTGATTCTTGCTCTAATACCTCTGTGCTGAAATTATCGACAGTTAGTTCGATCATGTCGTTGGTACCTCCCTTTTGATTTTTTCTACATATTTTTGCGCTGAGAAGGCAGCGATCGCCCCATCCCCGGTAGCCGTTACGACTTGACGCAATACTTTGGGACGCATATCCCCAGCCGCAAAAACACCTGGTACTTTCGTACACATTGCTTCATCGGTAATCATATAGCCATACTCATTTAATGGAATTTTTCCTTCATAAAGTTTCGTACTTGGCACGTTTCCGATAAAGACGAAGATACCAAATAAACCATCGTCTTCATCCGCTTCAAAGCGTGTTACTTCATCGGTTTTCGTATTTCGAATCGTCATGGCTTCTACCATGCCATCGCCTTCAATACTTTCTACAACTGAGTCAAAAATATAATCAATCTTTTCATTGGCTTTCACCTGTTCAACCGCAATCGCATCAGCAGTCAGATCGCTCAAGTTTTGAATGATCGTTACTTTACGAGCAAATGTCGTAATGAACATCGCTTCCTCCACCGCTGAGTTTCCGCCGCCAATTACAAAAACTTCCATATCTTCGAAAAAAGCGCCATCACATGTTGCACAGTAAGAAACACCTTTACCAGCTAATTCTCGCTCACCCGCACAACCAATTTCTCTTGGAAATGCACCATTTGCACAAATAACTGCATGAGACTCGTAAACGCTACCATCCTTACACATAATTTTTTTGACACTGCCTTCAAGATCCAAATCAGTTACTTCTTTGCGTAATTGGATTTCGGCACCAAACTGCTGTGCTTGATCCGCCATGCGTTTAATCAATTCTGGTCCTGAAGTTTCTTCTTCCGTGGTTTTAATTGATCCTGGGAAGTTCGCAATTTCATGCGTAGAAACAATTTGTCCGCCTAATTTTGTTTTTTCTAAAAGTAAAACTTTAAGTCGTGCCCTTGCATTATATAAAGCAGCTGTTAATCCAGCAGGACCGCCTCCGATAATAATCACATCGTACATCTCTTTAAGCTCCTCTCACAAATATGAAAATAATTTTTTGAGCTTTGATATTCTTCTGTTCTAAGTTGCCTGAGTGAAACCTCACCCAGGCAACCATCAATTATTCAAAAACTGTTTGTTCGTCTACAGGGGTCGTCATTGCCTTTAAGGCTTTCTCGACAATTCCTCGACGAAGTTTTTTCTCTTCCTTCAAGCTTAGGCTTGGATTGCCTAATGGATGAGGGATTGCAATGGCTGGAACGATACGATTCGCTCCAACTGTTTGCGAGATCGGAACGACTGTACAGATGTGAACCACAGGCAATCCTGTTTTTTCAATTTCTTTTACCATCGTTGCACCGCAACGCGTACAGGTTCCTCAGGTGGATGTCAGAATGACTGCATCAACACCATCAGCGCCTAATTTTTGTGCGATCTCAGCCGCATATTTCTTAGCATTAGCAACAGCAGTTCCATTTCCAACTGTCGTATAGAAATAATCATGCAGGCTGCCGATCACACCTTCTTTTTCCATTTCTCTCACTATATCTAATGGCAATACTCGGTTTGGATCTTGATTTGCATAAACAGGGTCATACCCACCGTGAGCCGTTTCATAAGAATCAGCGCTCAAAGTATCCACATTTTCAATTGAATACGTTCCATACTTTGAAGCACTACTGGATTCAATACGGTCTGGATTGCCTTTTGGAACAATTCCACCAGAAGTCACAAGAGCTATTCTTGCTTTAGACAGATCACTTATCGCGGTGGCTGGCGCGACGTTATCAAATTCAGGCATCGGATATTCAGTCGTAAACGCTTCGTCCTTCAACTTACGAACTAGCATATCCACGGCTCGAGCTGAACCGCGCTTTTCATCCTGAAAATTCTTTCGATAACGAACAAAGTAACTGTCCGCTTCTGGTGAAACTTGTTCATTCTTCAACAATTTCAACGCAAGATTCGCAATAACAGGAACTGCTTTTCTCATACCCGCCGCACTATTTCTAGTTGGCACAATATAAGCACCCCTTTTATACATTTCAACACCAGGGTTTTCCTCGTACATTCCAGTCACTGCTGGAACACCTAACTCAGTCATTACTGCTTGTGCTACTTCTCCACAGGCGATTCCATATCTACCAGCATTAAACGCAGGTCCTGCAATAACGATATCTGGTTCAAATTGTTTGATACGATCTAATACATCCTTTTTGGCACTATCCAAGTTCTCATTAAAGAAACTATCGCCACACACAACGGTGCCGATGATTTCTGCTTCATCACCAAATGAATTCATAAAAGCAAGTCCTGGACCAACTACTTTTGCTTCTGAGAATGGTTGGATATCCGCCTTTTCTTCACCACCAATTCCAGCATAAAACTGATTGATGTAGTGAACAACTTTAAACTTAGTCATAAGACGCTCCTTTACTAGTTAGTATTTAGCGTATTGATTCCTCATTTCCGATACTTCTTCTATGATGTCATCAACATCTAAAACCATTTCCATCATGCCGATTTGCTCTTCAAAAACATCTGGGTCGACAACCTCTTTAAATTCTGGCTCTACAGCGTGATATACAGCTAAACCTAGCTGTTCATTGGTCAATGGACCGGCATACGTAGGGTCACCATTTGTGACAGTTTCAGCAGCCAAACCAGCTGCCTCTCCTTCAGCAGCACCGATCAGAACAACAACATTCTCTGCTCCGAAGTTTTCTGCTGCTTCTTTTACTCTACGTTGATTTTCTAAGTCCATTGCCCCAGCGGCCGTTCAGACGAAACATTCTGTAGATGAGAATATTACGTCAGCTCCGGTACCTTCAATACAAGCTTCAATAGCTTGTCCTGGGATACCGTCGCGGTCGCCGATCACTAAGACTTTTTTGTTTTTGAAATCTAAAGTCATTAGTATTTCCTCCCTATTATGATTTAAACGCCTTTTGCAGACATTTTGTTAAAACCAAGTTCGTTCGTTGCACCGGTAATTGCCTGGATTTCAACTTCAATCGTGCCATCGTCCTTCAAGCTGCCGTCAAAGCCGCCTGCGATGACATCCACATAATCTAATTGTCCGATTAAACGATCCATTTTTGGTAATTGGATCGTTTCATTTGCATTTCCGCCAGTAACCACTGCAGTCGCCAATTTGTCTGCATCTGCTAATGACTGGCTAGCACCATCTCTTCCTGCATATTCATCTGTAACAATAACTGTTTTTATTCCTTTTTGTTCGACTTTCTTACAGTTCATAATCAAGTCTGTATCAGGATTTCCAAAGCCTTCCTGCGAGATAATGACACCTTCTAAGCCAATGTACTCAGTCAGTTTTGCGACAAAATCACTGGAACGGTGTTTATCTTTCAAATAGACTGTTTCATTAGTGACAATTACACCTACAAAGTTGATTTCTTTCCCATGTTGCTTATACAAATCTTTGATCACTGGATTATTCAAGTGATGGTAAGTTGTGTTCTTATCACATGCAGACACACAGTTTCCACTGATGATTGCCCCATCCATAACTTCTGTCGGATAGAGGATTGTAGGAATGATGTGTTTCGCATCTGTCCCATAAACGTAGGTGTCGTGCAGTAAGCCCTGTGTTTGAAGCATATAAACGTAACCAACTTTTGGCAAATTCGGATATTGTTGGATTTGTTCTAATAACGGCAATGTTTCAAATGTCTCAATGTTATCGGGCTCGACCTTTTTACCCAGCTTTCCGATGTAATCTGCAGCCTTTAGTCCAGCTAAACGAGCCGCTTCTTCATATAAATGAGGATCTAACTCTGCTTGTGGTTTCAAAACTAAACAAATTTCGATTAATTGTGAAAATGGGGTCAGTTCAGAACCAGGTCCTTGCATATCCACAATGCCTTCTTGGAAGCCGACGATTTTCCCCACCGTCATAACGCCGCAACCTTTCAATACATGTGTGCGACCGCTGCCGACAACATCCACTTTATTGATGACTCCCGGAAAAATTCCTGTTTCTGAATCAACTTTGCATCTTGGTTCGATCACATCTTTTACTGGTGTGATACGAACACTCTCACCCGGTTTGGCGATTTCGATCTCACAGTCCGCTAAACGATCGTCTTCTAAAACCAATTCTTTGATTTTCGTCGGATCAAGGGTTAACGTGCCATTTTCAATTTTCTCTTCTTCGCCTAAAACTACTTCTTTGATTTCAATGTTTCCAATTTCGAGTTTCATTTATTCACCTCAGTTCTAATTGGTTGCAAGCCGTTGAACTACTCGACCGACACCCCCATTCTGTCCAACGTACTTTGCGCGATATAAAAATCTACAAAAGAAAAATCCTGCAGCACTGCTAAGGACCAGTTAGGCCGCTGCTTATTCTTGATAAATTTTTCGTAGACCTCGATCGCTGATTCAATATATTCTAAACTCTCAATATCAATATATTGAGAAGTGGTCTCTGAAACAAAAATCGTCTTATAGTAAGTCTCATTGGGTTTGATACTGCCGCTTAATGGATGAGAGAGTAAGCAAATGTATTCTTCAATAATCTGTCTTTTTACCTCATCTAACACATCTCTGTATTCGCCTTTCACAAAATGAATGGAAGACTTTTTACCAATTTTTTCTTTTACTTTTGGATTATTGGTTATTACATTCATTAACTCATCCCTTCCTTTTGTTCTGTTAATCACAAATATTTTATTTATACTATTCTTCGATCTGCTTTTCTAGACATAAAAAAGAAGACAACAACACCTTGTGCTGTTGTCCCCTGTTCCTAGCCTGAGAGATTCCCCCCTTTCAGGGGTTGCTCCTTCGGCGCATTTCTGCTCTCCAGAGTTTTATCCAATTACGGTCCATTTACCTGAGATGTTCACTACAAAAATCAGCAAATCTTGCAGCTTATACCTTCGGTGACAGTCTATTCTGTACTCTCCCGCAATTTTCCATTTATTGTAACCGCTTTCTTCAATCACATGTTAACAACTTCACTAAAGAAAAACAAGTAGTAATTTCGTGTCCTATTTAAATAAATGACAGTTCATCATTCATTTAGATATAAAAACAACTGTTGATATCCTACCAAACCTAAACTAGTAGCTTTTAAAAACAAGGAATCATGAATGAGAAATCTTAGAATAACAAGTAATGAAAAAGAGAAAATTCAAAACTTATTATTTTCTCATTTTTAACGAGTTTCGTACCCTACCAGATGATATGTGATCCAAAATATTTAGCTACCTATTTCTATCTGTATTTTTCTGCTTTACTAAACATACGCAAATTAATTGGTTCTTTTGTTTACTTTTACTCATGTATTTCTATTTCGACTATAGACTAATCAAATTAGAACTGTCAAACGATACTTTTTTACAGAAATTTTCTTTTCACAAATGAACAATCCACTTATAGCGCACAATCTAGCTCGTTAAAAGGAAACTTTTTTTATTTTTTTCTCCCATTATAAAAAAATATGAAAATACCAAGTTATGCTGTTATAAAATTCGACATATCAAAGAAAAATCCATAGAGTTTGAAAAAGTAATCTATTCATGGAATACAGTTTTACTTTTTCTGCCAATATTCTATTGTCGTCACATGCAACGTCGTTTCTTTTTTATTATTTAAGCATCTTGGAAATAGATCATACTACTTAGTGCTATGATTAAAAGAAAAGCAGGTGATTCTTTTGTCGAATAAACATTCTGATCAAGTTTTTCAAATTTCTAATCTAGATATCGAACTTCAAGAATTCATTTTACAGATGGATAGCAAATTAACTACTCACTCCACTATTTCTCGAATGACATTGCGAAATTTGGTGGAAGCTGGACCTTTATTATATTCTTCATTCTTGTCTTAGCGGCTTGGATTACTTTAAATACATTTCCGGTACTTTTTGAACCTTTTGATAACTTCCCATATATTTTGCTAAACTTAGCCTTATCTTGTCTAGCTGCTATTCAAGCACCCATAATTTTGATGAGTCAAAATCGCCAGACAGAGCGTGATCGAGTCGAAGCAGACAACGATTATGAAGTAAATGTTAAATCTGAAGTGGAAATCCATCTTCTTCATGAAAAACTTGACTACTTGACGGAATCAAAATGGCAACTTCTTATTGAACTTCAGCAGTTGCAAATTGAGCTTTTACAAGAAATAACAAAACATTCTGATCAAGAAAAAAACTAAAACAATACTTAAACCGCTAAACGAGTGGCAATGTTTAGCGGTTTAAGTATTGTTATTTAATCGGTAGTACCTCTTTGAATCAAAAAAAACGACACGTCAGAAATAATATTATCTCTAGTAGTTGTTTACTAGAGGTAATATTTCGTTTTATCTTCTCTCAAAATATTCTCTTCATATCCTTCTATGCCCTTTTGAATGCTATGAATACTTTCGTCTAATAGTTCCTTCATCTCGAATTCTTTTCCTAAATAGATATTTTCAAGTTGATTATAAAAACCAGTAAAATTGAACTTGTTGATCAGACTTGCAGAATCAACTCCATAGTAATCTATCAACTTTTGAACAAACTCTTGATCGAATCCTTCTTCGTAATCATACATCAAACAAACGAATTCCATATCACGATCATAAATTGCACTATCACCGAAATCAATTACACCATTAATCTCATTGGTTGATAAGTCGTAGTATACATTACTAGCGCCAAAATCATTGTGAATCAAGCAATTCTTATCATGAAATTCCTGATTTAGTAATCTTTGATAAACTTTATCAATTTGATTTTTAACAGAATTCTTCAAAAAAGGATATGCATTTTCCTTAATTACTTTATATTCATGTTTTGCTTTATTCTTCTTCTCTACCTTAAGTCCCTCGATCGTAATTGACAGATCAATTCCATGAAGTGCTTTGAAAAAAGCAGCAAGCTCCTTGGCCAATTTATCCTTCCGTTCTTTCGTTAATGTCGCTAAAATCTCTGCATCTAGAGGAACACCCTCAATTTTTTCATACCCTACAAATTGTAGTTCGTTTAATGCATCTGATTCTCCGACAAAGCAAATGTCGGGAACCTTCAACGGTACCTGACCTTTTATTTCCTTCAATATCAAAGCTTCCTTATAAAGATTTTTGGCCGCCTTTTGATGGCGAGGAAACTTAAAAACATAAAACTGATTTATTAGAAAAGCTTCACTATCAAAGCCTGATCCCAGAAACTCTATCTTCTCAATAAAGAAATTCGGGTATTTACGGGTAATTTGGTTAACCACACTCAACTTATCCATTATTCATCTCCTCTATTATATCTAATTGTAAATACAATACTTCAAACGGTACGTGGGAGAAATTCTCACTACAAACAATTTGATAGCCGTTTCTTTGGTACCACTCTTTTAATCGATTATTTTCTTTAATGATTCCAATGTTTATCTGTTTCATTTGGTCGTTTTGGACAATCTTTCGAGCGTTGTTTAATATGAATTCACCGTACTTATTTCCTCTTTCATCTGGAATAATGGCTACTTTTTCTAAGAATACTTGTTGATTTTCTTTATAAACCAATTCAAAAAAACCAATCATTTTCCTTCCCAAAAAGACACCAAACAGCTGATTCCCATTTTCTAAATCGCTTCTCAAATGCTTTGCCTCAGTAAAGGCGCCATTGGTCGGACAGTTATCGCAAGTCAATCCAAATTCATCCGCTACAGTAGCAAAACTTTCTCGAATTACGCGGGCTGCTTCTACTAATTCATCCATCTTCAAGCGCCTGACTTCTATTTTTTTTGAGAATACCTGACCACTATTAAACAAAAGTAATCCAGATAAAATAATCAAACCGCCAAAAACCGTAGATAAATTTAACGATTCTTTTGCAATAGCTAGTCCCAATATTGTGGTCAATAAGGGCGTTATATACATATAATTGCTAACGGATGCTGCATTTTCTGCTACTTCAAAGGCCTTTGTCCATGAAACGTACGCGACAGCGCTCGAAAAGATCCCCATTATCAATATAAGTAGTATTGAATTGAGCGTAAGAGCGGGAATTTCATTGATCGTCTTTGGTAGAAAAATGGCCAGCATCATGGTTCCAGAAAAAATACTCATCATCGTACTTTGAATCGCGGAGTATTTTATAAGCAGTTTCTTTTGCAATAAATTATAGAATGCCAGTAATACTGCCGCAAAAAAAAGCCAATTGAGTCCATTACTGATGGTGAATCCTTTACTAAAAACCGTAATAATCACTACTCCTATAAAGGAAACCCCAGTCGCAAACCACTGCCTTATGGTTATTTTTTCTTTATAGATAAATCGAGACAATAGTGCTGTAATCATTGGAACAGTGGCAATGATTACACTGCTAGTAGCAGCATTTACCTCCTTAACCCCTTTATTAAAAGCGATCATGTAAAGAAAAAAACCGGTTGCGCCAGTTAAGAAGATCAGTCCTAAATCTTTATAATCCACCTTACGTAAGTGTAAAAAGGGAATTAAACAAAGTAACACAAGCGATGCAATCAAATAGCGTAAAAATCCTAAAGACTCTGAGGATATATCTCGCATCACTAATCGCGACAATACAAAAGCCAAAGACCAGCACGCAATCGTAATCATGGCATATAAATGGAAACTAAAGTTCTTTTTCATTTTTTCCCCTTTCTAGTGAGATACTTTTTAAGACAATCATACAGGGAAAAAACTCGAACTACTAGAGACAAAGACAAAGGAAAGTCCACAAAAATTTTCGTGGGCTTTCCTTTTATTCTACATTCCTCAACTAATTGGAAATTAGAGAAATTTTTTCCATAAACTTTTGATAGGACATCTTTCCAAGCGCAAAATCTCGACTTAATAGATAGATTTTTTCATTTTTAGTCGTTTCTCGCCCATAAATTCGACCAAGTTTTTCATCTTCATCTCCTAAAGCATCTGTAACATCGCTTTTTTTTCTGAATGCTTCATAATAGCGAATACCAAATTGTCTTTGTGATTCGGCGTTGAGATGAATACCATCAGGATTGGCCGATAAATTCTTCGCACTAACTAAAAAACAGTTTTCGTCTTCACTTGCCACCCTAGCCATTTCAAGATTGATTGCTTCGAATTCAGTTGCATTTAACCCAAAGCCCCTCTTACCCAGAAAATCGGGTAATTCTCCAATGATAATAGGTAAAGTAGGACGTGCAAGTTCCTGTCGCATATGATTGAAAAGAGCTTTCAATTTTACTCCATAATCTTTATAGCGACCATCTAAACTATCGTTTTCGCCCTGGTGCCACAAAATCCCTATCAGATCACTGGTTTCCAGCGCAAATTTTACTTCAGACAGAGCGTGTCGAGTCAGCGTTTGGTCAGGCGCCCATTCATCAATCGAACTACCTCCTTCTGCACAAGGAATCAAACCGATTTTCTCTCCTGGATGGTCTTGTGACCAAGCTGCTGCAAAGGAAGCAGCAGGGCCAACTCCTGATACCTCTCGATCGTTATGAATAGGTTCTGCCATCATTTGCCATCTACCGTTACGCAACATTTCAATTGATTCATTATAGATTGCGGGAACCTCGTTTAAGTATCCTCGTCCAGCCATATTTGACTGTCCAATTAGCAATATTGATTTCATTCGACTACACCACTTTCTTTCGCATACTATAATTTAGTTAGAACCTAGTGTCAATCACCGAGTCGTTTATGGCCTTTCTTATAAATCATTACTCCAAAAATGCAATGAGCTATTAAGATTAAAATATTTTTGAGTGTCGATCCGCTTCTTCCATTCATTATATCCATTAAGCCATAAAAGGTCGCACTTGATGGTAAAATGTATGAGAATGCTCGAGCTAAACTAGTTTCTGCGGTTAGTAAATAGAGGAGGATTGGTGGTGCAATAAACAGAACCATAATTCCTTTGATATAAAGTATTCCTACCATCATATTATTTGCAATTTTTCCAATTAGTAATCCTAAAAAAGCAGCAATAAATGAAGATAGAATGATTAAAAGTAGCAATAAAATGAATCCCTTTATTTCAATACGTATACAAATAAAAGCAGTGATGATGGTTGAAAGGATAGCGCCGGAAAATCCCACGAACATTTTTTGTAAAACATAGTCCTTCTGAGTCATCGGTAGAATATCATTGATAAAAGTTATCCCATCCTCTTTTTCTCCTATTATATTCATGGCATTAAACGTACATCCCATGAACATTGCTGTTACCATGGTAATTGCAATCAACAAGGACCTTAAACCATTTTGATTTTTTTCTGTTTTTTGAATGCTTATATCGACTGCATCTATCTGTCCTCTTTCCTCATACATTTGAGGCAATCGTCCTGCCAATTTCTTGTACAGCGGCCACTCATCACCAGAAAGAATCGGCCTGAGCTGTCCTGCTTCATTTGTTACACCAATAATCTGAGTTGAAGGGTTATTCACAGCCGTGTTCAACATGTTTTGATTTTGATAAATACTAACATTTCCATTCTCTTCTAGCCATTTTGACATATCTTGTGTCAAATCACTTTTGACAATTCCAAATGAAATTTCTTCTATCGTATCAATCTCAACACTTGAAAGAACATTAACAAAAATACCAAAAATGAGTGGTAACAAAAATGTTAGCATACATAACTTGTCTCTAAAACTATTTTTTAATTGATAACTCAACCCTTTCATATTAGCCCTCCTTTGCTATTTCATTTGCCAAGACATTTCTTGCAACTTTGAAAAGAAGAAGAACAACGATCAAACATATGAAGTAGTATAGACCACTAGCAGCAGGTACTTGAAAAAAAGCATGTTTCATTGATTGAAACATGTGATACAACGGATGAAAGTTTATCCACTCCCAAGTCACTTCAGTCTGTCCCGCTAAAAAAACAGGAGTAGTAACAAAAACTGCCAATACTAAATAAAGTAAAGAAAATTGCTTAAAATCAGATAATCGAACTGCACAGATGAATCCTATTAATGTCATGATTAGTGACATAATTATTGTTTGAAACAATACGGCTGGCAAGACATTCAAACTATCCATTCCACCCAGATTAATAATTGTCAGTAAAGCTGAAAATAGAATATCTGCCAAAAGAAACGAAGCTAATTTAGAGGCGATAAACATAGTTTTGATCATCGGTATCACTCCATGCACCCGTATCACTCCCATATGCTTTTCTTTAAAAAGTGTTGAAGCGACCCCTAAAAAACCTACTGCTACTAATTCAAAAAAAAGAAATTCACAGGTAATTTCTCGTATATTCTTTTGTTTTTTATTGTAGTTACCAATTTGTTTTACGACAGATTCTCCATTAGTTAATAGAGAAAGAGCATATGCTGATCGTATCTTGTCCGTTGCTTTACTATTGGAGGAAGTCATTATTAGTTTAGTTTTTTGGTTTGTTGCGTCTATTCCGATAGCGTAATCATTTTTACTGCGTTGTAAAAGTGCATCTTTATTTTTGACCTTAATAACGTCCTTAGATACCAAAGAAAAGTGTTGATCTGGATCATAGAGATAAACTGGATAAATTGCTTGGTCAATATTTACATAAACCAATTGAATATAGCTAGAATATAGAATGAGTGATCCAAATACCAACAAAAAAAATTTACTGGAGATCAGCATTTTAAAATCTTTTTTTAAAAGTGAGAAAAAAATATTCAACATCAGGACAATCCCCTTCCCGTGTATTGTATGAAGACTTCCTCCAATGTTGGCTCTTGAGAATGGATACTCAGTATTTCATCATGGGGGAACGTTAACCAACGATCAAAATCGAATGTCGTTAATGTCTTACTTATTCTCTCATCATTTAGTAGATACTCTATTACTAATTCTTGATTGCTGTTTTTTTCTTTCAGTTTCTTAGGCGTATCTAGAGCTGCAATAGTGCCATCTACTATAAACGCTACACGATCACAAAGAAGCTCGGCATCCACCATATTATGCGTTGTGAGAAAAACCGTGGTCCCTTTTGAACGTTCTTCTTCAATAATTTTTCGAAAAAGTACAGCACCGGAGGGGTCCAAGCCACTTGTTGGTTCATCTAAGAAAAGAAGTTCCGGTTTCGTCATTAATGCTCTTGCCATGCTTACCCGCTGTCTCATCCCTTTTGAATAGGATGAAATAGGCTTGTTTAGAAAGTCCTTTTTTACTTCTAAACGCTTCAATAGATCGGGAATATTCTGCAATTGATTCTCTGGATAAAAGGAGGAAAAATAGTTCAGATTATCTAAAGCACTTAAATTGGCATATAGGTAGGGAAATTCAAAAAGAACACCAATTTTTTGATAAAATGTCCGATCAGTTTTGCGCGAAACGTCTTGACCCATAACAGAAACCTCGCCACCAAAATTTCTCATGATGCCTGTCAGTATTTTTTGAGTGGTAGATTTTCCAGAGCCGTTAGGTCCTAAAAAACCAAATATTTCTCCTTTTTCGATATTAAAATCTATTCCGTGAATTGTTTGTTTATTTTTTTTATACGAATAAGTTAGATTTTTTACCTCAATCATTTTTCATTCCCCCATTTATCACGATGAGCATTCTTTCCATTCTTTTTCATTGACCATCTGTTCATAAATTTGATTTTTAAAGGAAGCGAGAGAACGAATAGCAGTGCAAAAAATCCCCATAAATACCAATCTAATCCTAGAAACATCACGATCACCTCAATGGTTTTTTATTTTCTAAAATTTTAGCCTTTTCTTGTAAAGACAGTGTAAAGGCAGCATGAAGAGCGCGTAAAAAAGTCATGCCTCTAAACCCCGACATGACTTTTTTTACAAGATTAGCTTATTGGGAAAATAAAATAAAAAGAAACACCAGTATCCTGATTTATAAAACCAAAATCAACTTGATGCATAGTCAAAATTTGAGAAGCAATCGTAAGTCCTAATCCTGAACCATTTTTATTTTCACTGCCTCTCGTTCTATGAAATCTCTTCCAAACTTCATCCACGACCAAAGGACCATCATTATAAATTGAAAAACGAACAAATCCATCCAACTCGATCATTTCTATAGATATTTCACCATTTTTAGTCACAAATTTTTTAGCATTGCTCATAAAATTATGAAGCACTTGCTGAATTCGATTGCAGTCAGCAACAATATATATCGGAGTATCTGGTAGTGAATAGTTTAAGTGAAAGGACTTAGATGAACTGTCAATGAACTCTCTTCCTGCTACTATTTCTACTAGTTCAACTAAGTCAAAAGATTCAGTTGTTAATTGTGCTGCTCCCGCCTCTAAAGCAGATAAGTCTAAAAGCGTGTTCACTAATTCTGACATTTTTTCTGTCTCTTCAATAATTGTTTGTCGATACATCACTTCTTGTTCTGGATCAGCAGATTCAAGCCCTTCTGCATAAGCCCGGATTACCCCTAGAGGTGTCTTTAACTCATGTGACAACGAATCCGTTAGGTCCTTTCGCTGCGCAAGAGAATGTTCAAGATTCGCCGCAGTTGTATTTAAATCATTCGCTAGTTTCCCAAGTTCATCCTTTGTATTAATCGGACATGGTTCCGAAAAATCTAAATTTGCCATCCGATGGGCAGCTTTACTGATTTCTAGAATCGGCTGTGAGATAATTTTTTTCAAGATAGCATCCCAAACTAAAATTAAGGCTACTAATAAAAAAAGGAAGAAACCGTCTCTCAGCCAGCCAGTAAATGCTGAAGAAATAATATAAGCCATCAAGCATCCTACTATCACAAATTTAGAAAGAAAGAAAACTTTTTTATTTGTGAGATAGATTGAATACCACTTCATTGAGTTAACTGGTTTGCTCATCTGACTTCACCTCAAATTTATAACCTGATCGAATTAATGTAACAATGGATTTCCCTTCGTCTCCGAGTTTTTGACGGAGGTTTTTTACATGAACATCTACCGTTCTTGTCGTTCCTTCAAAATCATATCCCCAAACTTTATTAAGTAATTGTTCTCTGGAAAAGACCTGTTTTGGATGACGCAGAAATAGCAGCAGAAGTTCATACTCAGTATGGGTCAACTCAATAGGTTGATTTTCAACAAACACTTCTCTAGATATCGGATTAAGAATAATTTGGCCTGCTTCAATATCGTTTTCTATTTTCGGCTTGTTATCAGCCCTTTTTAAAAGTGCCTTTACTTTAGCCATAAGGAGGTTTGGACTGAACGGCTTTGTAATATAATCATCTGCTCCTAAATGGTAACCATATAGTTTATCTGTCTCATCACTTTTCGCAGTTAAAAAAATAATAGGTAGATTACTGATCATTCGTGCTTGTTCACAAACAGAGTATCCATCAATGGTTGGCATCATAATATCTAGTATTAATAAGTCAATTGGATTATTCTTTAATATTGCTAATGCTTCTTCACCATCATCTGCCAGTTGCACGGAGTACCCCTCTTTTTTCGCATAGTTAGCAATAATTGTTTGTATTTGCTTCTCATCTTCTGCAATTAGTATTACCGCCATGATTCGTTATCCTCCAATGAACGCTGTATCTTTCCTCTCATTTTATCATAAAGAATCTATGAACTTACAGACGACCAGTATCAATACATTTTTGATTCCTTAAAAAGAAATGCCAGACAGAAAAAAAGAACTTTCAACCAAGAAAGTTCTTCTGAGTTATTCATTACGACTTCATCTTACTTCAGCAGCTACTTCACCGACCTGTTTCTCCCCAACATACACTGTTAGTTCTTTGTCTTTCATTTCAGGAAAAACAACCATCACACTATTTTCCTTCTTCTTATTCGCTAGGAAGTTCAAATCAACATGAATGAGTGGATCCCCTAGATTAATTTTCTGTCCCTCCTGAACCACTGTACTAAAACCCTCGCCATTCAATTCTACAGTATCAAGACCTATATGAATCAATATATCCACCCCGTTTTCGGCTTCCATAGTCAACGCGTGCAGTGTTGGAAATAAGGATTTGATCGTTCCTTTAATAGGTGCGCAGATCTTTCCATTTTTAGGTTCAACTGCAAAACCATCGCCCATCATTTTTTCACTAAAAACGGGATCACTAACTTCTTTCAAATTAAAGACTCTTCCGTCAACAGGGGTATCTATTTTCATCCCTTTACTTTTAAATAAATTAAACATCTATCGTTCTCCTTTCTATCTCATCTTTTTACTAAAAGCGATAGTGTATAATACAAATAATCAGTACATTTAGGAGGGCAAATATGGACCTAGAATTGGTAACCAAAGGTAAGCAATTGTCTGAAAATGACCAAGCAATCTTAACTTACTTAGCCACACATATAAATGAGTTAGAAGGGGTATCATTAAGAAAGATCGCAACAACGCTTTACACATCACCCGCAACGATTGTTCGTTTAGCACAAAAATTAGATTTCTCTGGTTATTTAGAGCTGTTTTATTTTTTGAAAAATCAATACCAGCCACAAAATCAACTTGTTGAAGCGACAGTCGATATTTCTATTCCCACTGAAAAAATTGCTCCCTCGATCCAAAATATGAAACAAATCTATCAAGAGAATCAAGACAAATTCATTACGATTTATGCGACGGGCTTTTCGAGTATTATCGCTGAGTACCTTTACAAGAAATTATTGGTCAATGGGATTAAGACACTCTTCGTCAATGCAGCTGACTCATCTGGAATTATCAATAACAATGCCGGAAATATCAGTATGCTGATTGTCATTTCAAAATCAGGCGAGACTCAAAAAGTCATTGAAAAAATGCAGTTTTCACAAGAACGCAGCATTCCAACGATTCTCTTTACAGGAAACAGTCAGTCTCGTGCTACAAAGGCAGCAACCATTATATTTGAGGTTGCTGATGAACGACCCTTGGATAGTCAAAACATTAAGTATAATGGCTTCTTCGGTAAATTATTGTTATTGATGGAGTACATTGTCCAAGAATTTACGCGCGAATAATTACTCGAAATAGTTTTTCGCGATTTTCTCATAAGCGGTACTGTTACCTAGGTTAGGTAGAAAAATTTGTTGACTTTCTTCAATCATCCGTGTTGGCTGTTCCAAGAGATAATACAACCCAAAAATGGGTTCATTTTCCTGTGCGTAGTAGCATTTTGTAGCAAAGATATCCGCCGCCAATTGTCCCAACGCAGTCGTCTGAAAGAAACCACCGCTAATAGAGAGCTCTTCATTTTCTGCTACGAGTTTTACTAGCTGGCGGATGTTTAAAAGAATTCCCTCTAAGACACTCCGCAGCATATCGTTTCTGGTATGCTGCAGGGTAAGGTCTCGAAACCCGCCTTTGATCTTATTGTTCCAATAGGGCGCGCGTTCTCCGTTCAAATAAGGCCAGAAACGCAGACCATTAGCTCCTAATGCTGTTTGAGCTAGCAAATTGGGCAGTCTTTCATAAAAAGTCGCTGGATTCTCCGCCAGTTGTTCTGCCGCCCAGGCCAAAACCACTCCGCCATTGTTTGACGGTGCACCGCACACAAGCAGTTCCTTTTTTAAGTAGTAGCAGAAATTTTGCTTTTCCTGATCCAAATGAATATTTTTACTTATTTGACGAACCGCGGCACTTGTTCCAATTGTTAAACTAGCTGTTCTTCCGGTAGAGTAGTAGCTGGCGTAAGCTGCCAGCGTCCCATCACTGGCCCCTACAACGACTTGAATAGTGGCGGGAAAACCAAAGAAACGCCTCTTTTCTGGCAACATTTCAAAAACCTGATCAGTATCTGCTAATGGTGCCAGCCGTTCTTCCTTAATCCTTAGATAATCAAGAATTTCACTACTCCATTGTTTTTTTCGCAAATCAAACAAACCTGTTGCAGATGCCGTTGCATAATCAACAACTGCCTCTCCGGTAAAATAGTCCATAACCAATTCCTTAATGCCGTACCATCGAGTATCTGTCGGATATTTTTCTGATGTTTGAAAATACAGCAACTTTGCAAATGGAGACATCGCATGGATAGGCGTCCCTGAAATCAGATAAAAGTGTTCGGCTAAATCAGACTGCTTAAATGTATCAATGAGACTAGCCGCCTGAAGATCTGACCATAGAAAAATTTGCTTTTTGCCATCATCCGGCATCAAGCTGTGCATCGCCGTACTGAAACTAATCCTTGTAATTTCGTTACGTAGCCACGCAGGAATGGCTAAAATACCTAATTTTAAACTTGCTAATAGTTCTGTCCCATTTTGATATTTGATGCGGTCATCTCCATAGGTTTGAAGTGGCAGCTCACTGGAATAAAGCAACTCGTTTTCCTGGATGATTCCCAATTTGATTGCTGTTGTTCCGATATCTATTCCTAAAAATACTGACAAAATCATTCATCCTTTACAAAGGCGTGTCCGCCAAACTGATTGCGCAATAATGCGACAAGCTTCTCGCTTATTTTATCATAATCCTCTGATGCAAAGCGCGTCATAAGTGATTGCGTAATCACAGGAAGATTCACTTTTAAACGTAAAGCTTCCTCTACAGTCCATTTCCCTTCACCTGAAGAAGGAATGACTCCTGCGATCTCAGTCAGATCAAGCTGGTCTTGATAAACCTTTTCAGTTAACTCCATCAGCCATGAGCGGATTACCGATCCATGATTAAAGACTTGGGCAACCTCAGCCATCGAATAATCGTAAGGACTGTGATGTAATAAATTGAACCCTTCTCCAATCGCCTGCATCATGCCATATTCAATCCCGTTATGGACCATTTTAAGGTAATGACCACTCCCAGCCGGGCCACTATAAATACATCCTTTTTCCACACATAGTTTTTGGAACAATGGGGCTAACTCATCATAAATAAATCGTTCACCCCCGACCATCATACAAGCTCCATTTCTAGCGCCAAAAACTCCACCGGACGTCCCAACATCCATAAAATGAATACCTTTAGTTTGACAATAGGCAGCGTTCGTCAAGCTATCCTGATAATGAGAGTTTCCAGCATCAATTATAATATCGTCTTTACCCATGCGATCAGCCACTGCTGTCAACGTGTCATTTGTTAAAGCACCTGCCGTCAGCATCAGCCAAACAATTTGACGTTTTGATCGATCTGACAACAGACTCTCGATATCTGAATAAAATGTTCCGCCCAGTTCAATCAAGCGTTCCCCGCTATCAAGATTGATATCATACCCTTTTACTTGGTAGTGATGGGTCAATAAATTCTCGGCAATCCCCATCCCCATTTTTCCTAAACCGATCATCGTGATCTCCATTATTGCTCCTCCTGAAATTTTTTAAAAAAGGGATCATAACAACAGAGAACTCATTGGCTCGCTGCTGTTACACCCCTTAAAAAATTAATGTAATTCTGGCCAAGTATCGCCATTTTCGACAATTAAATCGTCTAATAGTTCTTTGGCAACCTGTGCACTTGGAACCGTTTTAGACAAGGTCAAGGCCTGCCACATTTTTTGATAGCTGTTTTCAACATAAGCTTCGACTACTAATTTTTCAACAGTGACCTGCTGGAACATCAACGCTTGCTGGAATGCCGGGATTTGACCTTGAGCTAAGGCTTCTGGCCCATCAGTACCGACAATACAAGGAACTTCCACCATCGCATCATCAGGGAAATTGGCGATGGCGCCATTATTTTCAACAATCATTACCATACGCTCGTGAGTATTAAAAGCAATCGCACGTGCTAAATCAACGATAAATGTCGCATGCGCATCAATATCAAAAGCAATGCCCTCGGCTGATCCATTCGCGATGATTTGACGGGCATGATCAAAAACATTTTTTTCTCGACCTTGCATGACTTCATTGGCACGCGTAAATTCTGGATGATCCTTCATATGTTCAAAAACGTAATCGGGATACAGGTAATACTTCAAGTAAGTATTCGGCAAATAATCGGGGGTTACCGCTAAAATATCCTTCGCCTTTTTATGGGTCTCCTGCCAACTTGGGTCTGTGTGCTGAGTGTCTACTTCTATTTGCGTCAAGTAGCCATGTTCGGAAACGTAATTACGAATTTGATCAATGTATTCATGGCCTTCTTTGTCTTTGACACTAGTCCACCAGCCAAAATGATTCAAGCCAAAGTAACGGACTTCTAGTTCTTCGGGCTTCTTACCAACAATTTGAGACATCCGACGTAAGGTTCCAACAGGCATGTCACAAATGTTTAACACCTTTGAATCTGGTCGTAATACTCGACAAGCTTCTGCTACAATTGCCGCCGGATTAGAATAATTCAGCATCCAGCAATTTGGTGAATACTTTTCCATATAATCGATGATTTCTAGCATGCCTGTGATACTGCGCATCCCATATGCAATCCCGCCAGGTCCACAGGTCTCCTGCCCAAAAACTCCATGACGCAACGGAACTTTTTCATCTTTTTCCCGCATCGCATATTTTCCAACGCGAATATGTGCCATACAGAAATCAACATCTGTAAAAGCCGTTTCTGGATCTGTTGTATAGATAAACTCAATCTCTGGTGCTTGTTCTCTCAATAATATCTCTAAGGCTTCTCCAAGCACTCCTTGGCGGTCACCGTCATTGTCGTATAGTTTCAACGTTCGCAATGGAAACCGCTCCAAATTGTCTAACATCATCATGACGATTCCCGGAGTAAACGTACTCCCGCCGCCGGCAATTACTACTGAAAATTTCTTCATAACTATTCGTCTCCTCCACTATCTCTACCTAAATATTTTTCAAGTTTTTCCCGAACTTGCGGGACAGTCAATCCATAGACCACATGGACATTTTCCCCGTTACTGATGACACCCTTTGCTTGAGTCTCATTTTTCAATAATCCTTCATCAACCAAAGCTGGATTTGCCAACTTCAACCGCAAACGGGTATAACAATTGTCAATCGTTTTGATATTCTCCGCACCACCTAAGCCTTCAACAATTATTCCAGATACTTCGTCCTCAGACGTAGGCACAGCTAATACGCCATTATCTGGTACAGACCCCTTCTTATCGTTGTATTCTTTTTTCGAGTAAAGTTTCGTTTCCTGATCACTGTCTTCTCGTCCGACTGTTTTGAAATTGAACTTGACGATTAAGAAGCGGAAGATAAAGTAATAAATAAAGAAGAAGGCCACACCGACTAGAAGATAAATCGGCCAACGGGTCTTTTCTGTCCCCAGTGGTATGTTGTATAGCAGAAAATCAATAAAGCCATTTGGTCCAATCGCCCGTGAACCAAAGATATTCAAAGCCACCATGCTCAATCCGCTTAATGCAGAATGAATGACAAACAATGCTGGTGCTACAAACATAAAAGAAAATTCAATCGGTTCAGTTACCCCAGCCACAAAAGATGTCACAACTGCCGGAATCAAAATAGCTTTTACTTTAAATTTATTTTCTGGTTTAGCCGTTTGATACATCGCTAGACAAGCACCGATCAAGCCAAACATTTTTGAAATTCCACGAGCATCCCAAATCACACTTTGTGATAGAACTCTAACTGCAGGATCTGCGATTTCAGCAAAGTAAATATTTCGCGCTCCTTCAAATACTTGCCCACCAACTTCCGCCACGCCGCCAAGTGACGTGTATAGAAACGGTGTATAGATCAAATGGTGCAAACCAGTTGGGATCAATAGCCGTTCCAATGAACCATAGAGAAAGATCCCAAAATTTCCTGTCTTCTGAATGACACCACCTAATCCGTCAATTCCTTGCTGGATAACCGGCCAGATAAATGAAAGTGCAATCGCTGCTAATACTAATACTGGAATCAAAACGATAAAGACAAATCGTGCTCCGCCATAAACCTGAAAAGCGTTATTAAATGTCGTATCGATGAAGCGATTATGAATTAATGCCACCACAATTCCAAGAATAATCCCTAAGAAAACTCCCATATCCAGTACTTGAACACCTAAGACTAAGGCTTGTCCCGATCCCTGAAGCTGATCTGGCGCTACCAGCATGTCTCTAAGTTCCATAAATTTGTTCATCGCATATAAGAAGACTAAGTAGCCCAGTAAAGCAGTAAATGCTGCTTCAGCTTTCTTTTTGTTTGCCAATCCTAAAGCAATGCCGACACAGAAAATTACTCCTAGATTTGTTAAAACTGGCAACAGTGCAGCTGATAAAATACTCCCGAATCCCATTGTGATAGGATTATCTAAAAATCCAAACATCTCAATTAACCTTGGATTCGTAAAAACGTTTCCAATCGCGATCAAAATACCAGCAATTGGTAAGATCAGCACTGGAACAAACATTGCTTTCGAAAATTTTTGCATGCTATCCATGATTTTCGCTTTCATCATTTTATCTCCTTCTTTTTATGATGTGTTCAGTATACGGGGCAGCAGTACAAAAAGGAACCGATACCGCTTACAACTCAATGTGTTTCACGATATGAAATACGTTTCATCATGAGAAGCACAAAAAAGAACCCCTATGAAGGAGCTCTCGATAAACATAAATAAGACAATCAAAAAAGATTACTCGTGATCCTTTTTCGTAAGTAACTCTTCAATGTTCAATTGAATGACATGATCCACCAATACGGGGTTTCTTGTGCGATACGGCCATGCGCCACCTTCGAAAACAGCAAAAAGCTGATCACCGCCCACGGATATCTGTTCAATATATGGCGGTGTATCAATCTCAAAGGCCGCGTCTTTTACTGAGAAAAAGTTATTGACTTTATCAAGATCAAAAAAATAGAGTTTGCCAGAGCGCTCCGGTCCCCACGACTGAGACATAATCAAGTAATCTTTATAAAAAGCAATGCCTTGAATCATATCCAGTGTTTTCCATGAACCAAGAGAACGAGCAAATTGAGAGGATGGAACGGAAGTTAATCCTACTTTTTTCTGCTCCCCTTGGTCAAAACTAGAGATTTTTTCCTGAGAACTGATTCTTAGTTCTCCTTGATCATTCAAACGATAAGTCGCCATACGCCCATACTCATTCAGTGTAAAATAACCAACGACCAGCACACCAGATGTGTAGGTTAGCGCCGAAGCATGAGAAACTTCTTTTAAAGAAATCTGCTGATGATAAGAAACGACCCGATCCGCTTTTAGCTGATAATCCTCGAGCTCTTTCAAATCAATCGATGATAAACCAGCGAAAAGTCCGCCCGTCGTGATCCAAACACGCTGGTGCTTCGGATCATAGGCGATACCGCCGAGATGCGGACGACCAGGCAACACAACAGTTTTTATAAAACGATGTGTCTCACGATCCAGCATGTAGATGACCGAATGATTTTCATGATCATGACTATAGGCCGAAATCAAAAGATACTTCTCCGTCAGCGTGATTCCCTGTGGCGTCATCGTAGAACTGTCAGCAATCGCGTTCGTTTCCAGGCTGAGGGTCTTCGCTCTATAGAGTCCCGGAATTTTGTACATTCCGAAATCTTTGTTCTCATCCTGATTCGAAAAAGCTGCTTGATAAAAATGGCTATAGGGCTTCAATGCCTCCTGTTGCTGTTTAACAGTTAGCCCATAGTGGGATGCTTCTGCAGTGAATGGAAAAAGGAAAAATAGAAGAAAAAAGAAAAGACTCCCATACCATTTCTTATACATAGTAAAGACTCCTAATTTTAGTTTTAAAATCATTTTTTACTATCAAAACCATAGCAGATAGTTTCAGAAACAACAATCAAAGCGCTTCTTTGTAAACAGCAAAAAACGAACTCCGCTAAAATAGGAAGTTCGTTGTTCATTGTTTGCCCAATCCTGGTTAGACAGAAGTTCTCTAATCCTCTATCTGATCGAATCGAAATAAGTCAGCCGAATTGCACCAATCAAAATCGGCTCTTAATACCAACTATCACTCATCATCAGCGTCATCTTTCCAGTCTCTACTCCCAGTTCAATCTGGTCTCGTATTTCTGGCATAGCCGATTCCTTCACTTCACCTGCCGCAATCAAAAACTGATAGAATTTTTTTATCGCTGTACCAGCCTTTTTGACTGCATTTTCACTGATCCAAACATTTTTACTTGCTCCCCAACCAAAAAAGTCGCTAATGACATCGAAAGTCGTTACCGCTGAGTCAAAACCATAAAAAATCAAATAATTGCTTAGATAATCTTCAACATTGGCTAAGTGATGATTCACGGTTTTCTTTGTCAGCTTTTCAGACTTTTCAAGGTACTCTTTAAACGCATTTAAGATTAAGCGATTGTTAGCCAACGCTTTTTCGACCTCTTTTCCAGAAAATCCATCAACTTTATAATCGGTTAGACTTTCCCAGTCCTTCTTCACCACATAACTTTCCTCCGTTACTTCTTGTGAAAGTTCATGAATTAACAAAGGCTCCTTAAACGCTTCACGCAACTTATCAATGGGATATTGCTCTTTGAAAATGTCCTCTGCCAAATCAAGACTATTTTCAACATCCACGAGCGTATTAAAATCATATCGCTCATGATACTCCAATGAAAAAATCATATTCTTCATAATGCCAGTAACAACACGATTATAGCCCCCATTCACCTCCACTTCACCAGCTAGATCAAGATATTTTTCAATCTGCTTTTTTGGGATTCCTGCCGCTTGGAACACTTCCATAATAGCTTGTTGGAAAGTCTCGCTTAACTGCCCCTTATTCTTAGCATCGATTCCTACGAAAATAAGCGGGAAGTAGGTCAAGTCATTGACCACCAATAAAATCTTCTTTCTATTGACATTGAAATAATTCGCATGCCAAGAAAACAGCGGATTAAACTCAGAGAATCTTCGCGCCAATTGCTTGTCAGCAACGCTTGGTATTTTGTTAAAAAGTGGTAATGCTTTTTTTGTTGGATTAATAATCATTTGAATCCCTCATTTATCAATATTTCTTACAGTCGTTTCCTACGTCATTTCGCGTATAATTCAATTCTACAGTTAGTATATCAAAATTGGTACAACCTTTTTTAATTTTGAAATAAAAAAAGACCACATCCGAAAATGTAGTCTGTAAAACGTTGATAACTCAATGTTTTTATTTTTCCTCTGCGTTGGCGTCTTTGAGACCGTATTTTTTGTTGAAACGATCGACACGTCCATCTGCTTGAGTGAATTTTTGACGTCCAGTGTAGAATGGATGAGAATCTGAAGTAACTTCGACACGGATTACTGGGTAAGTATTTCCGTCTTCCCATTCAACTGTTTCTTGTGAAGTTTTAGTAGAACCTGACAAGAATTTGAAACCTGTCGTTGAGTCCATGAACACAACTGGATGATATTCTGGATGAATTCCTTGTTTCATAGTTTTTTCGCTCCTTTGCCCTGAATCATTTGCTGGTTCAGAGTTATTTTTGCAATTTGCAACATGAATATACTATCATGAATGAATCGACAATGCAATTATCTTTTTTGATTTCTACGGGTGGTTTTGCCACCGAATGAAACGTCCTTAAAAGCTTTGAAAACATCATCGTTATTCTTCGTCTTTTTCAGGAAGTTCACGAATTGCGAAGTATATTCCAATGAATCTCCCGTCATGTTATTACGAAGCTTGAAGATTTCTTCTAGACGTGAAGGAGCCATCAGCAATTCTTCTTTACGTGTACCAGATTTTTTAATGTCGATTGCTGGGAAGATCCGACGTTCAGACAACTCACGGGACAATTGTAATTCTAAGTTTCCTGTTCCTTTAAACTCTTCATAAATTACATCATCCATCCGACTACCAGTATCAACTAGTGCCGTCGCCAAAATAGTTAAGCTGCCACCCTCTTCAATGTTTCGAGCAGCGCCAAAGAATTTCTTTGGCTTGTATAACGCTGCAGGATCGATCCCGCCACTCAATGTCCGTCCGCTTGGCGGAACTACTAAATTGTATGCACGTGCAAGACGAGTGATGCTATCCATCAAAATCACCACGTCTCGTTTGTCTTCCACTAAACGCATTGCGCGTTCTAAGACCAGTTCAGATACACGGGTATGGTTCTGTGGTTGCTGATCAAATGTCGAATAAACCACATCACCTTTAACACTGCGTTCTAAATCAGTCACTTCTTCTGGACGTTCATCAATGAGTAAGACAATCAATTCGACATCGGGATAATTATCAGTAATACCATTAGCAATCTCTTTAAGAATGGTTGTCTTCCCTGCTTTTGGAGGAGCAACGATCAATCCACGCTGACCGAAGCCTACTGGGGAGAAGATGTCGATCATTCGCGTAGACAAACGACCAGGTGTTGTTTCTAAAACGAGTTGTTTATCAGGATAAAGAGCAGTTAATGCAGGAAAATGCGGGCGTTCCTTCGCATCTTCTGGATCTTTACCATTGACACTTTCTACATGCATCAGCCCATAATAACGTTCAGATTCTTTGGGTGGACGAGCTTTGCCGGCCACTTTATCCCCATTTCTTAAACCAAAACGACGAATCTGTGAAGAGGAAATATAAATATCCTCCGCACTCGATCCATAGTTAATTGGACGTAAAAAGCCGTAGCCATCCTGTCCAATAATATCCAAGACTCCTTCCATATAAAAGAAGCCTTGTTTTTCTGCCTGTGCACGAATTACAGCCAGAGACAATTCCTTTTTATTCATTTGACTATAATAAGGAATTTTAAAATCTTTTGCATAAGCATAAATTTCTTTTAGCGTCTTGTTCTCAAGCTCCGCCATTGTTAAATAATCGCTCATTATTCCGCCTCTTCCTCGTCGATCATTTCGATAGTAGCACCAAGAGCCGTCAGTTTCTCAATAATATGATCATATCCTCGTAAAATATATTCCACGTTAAAAATCGTTGTTTTCCCTTCAGCCATTAATCCAGCAATAACTAAACAAGCACCCGCCCGCAAATCAGAAGCGACTACCTCGGCTCCGTGCAATTTGCTTGGACCGTTTAATACAATTAAGTTGCCTTCAACACGAGCATCTGCCCCCATGCGGACTAACTCAGGGATGTGATTTACTCGTTTTGAGTAAATCGTGTCAATAATTTCAGCCGTTCCCTGCGCTTTAAGTAATAGCGGTGTTAACGGTTGTTGTAGATCTGTCGCAAAACCTGGGTAAGGCGATGTTGTAACATCTACAGTCTTCAGATTCCTTGATGGCAATACTTCGATGCTATCTTCTGAAATATTCATTTCTACACCGATTTCTTCTAATTTCGCAATAAAGCTTTCAATGTGTTCATAGATGACATTATGCACGGTTACACCTTCGCCCATAGCTGCAGCTAAAGCCAAATAAGTCCCCGCTTCAATGCGATCAGGAATAATTGAGTGGACACAGCCGTGTAATTCCTCTACACCTTCAATCCGAATTTCATCCGTACCTGCACCACGAATTTTCGCACCCATATTATTTAATAGCGTTGCAACATCGATAATTTCTGGTTCCTTTGCAGCATTCTCAATGATTGTTTTTCCTTTAGCTTTTACTGCTGCCAACATCACGTTAATCGTCGCGCCAATAGAAACCACATCCATAAAGATACGATCTCCCGTTAAGCTTTCTTCTTCTGTCCGCAAATAAATCACACCGTGTTCATTAGAAACATCGGCACCTAAACTTTCAAAGCCTTTAATGTGCAAGTCAATTGGACGAGGGCCTAAGAAACAGCCGCCAGGTAAACCAACCACCGCTTCACCAAATTTTCCTAACAAAGCTCCCATAAAATAGTAGGAAGCGCGTAACGAATTGATTTTTCCGCTTGGCATCGGGATCGATACAACATTACTTGGATCAATGACCATCCGATTATCTTCAAAGGAAACTTTCGCTCCCATGATTTCTAAAATTTCGATTAATGAATGCACATCTTGAATATCCGGCACTCCTTCTAATGTCACTGGCGAATCCGCCATGATTGCTGCTGGGATCAATGCAACGGCACTATTTTTTGCGCCGCTGATTGTAATATTACCTGATAATGGCTTTCCGCCATGGATTTCGATTTTTCTCATTTATTTTCACCTAATTAATTATTTTGAAGTTTATAGACCATTATCCATTCTAGCATATTATTGCTTGTATAAAAAGGAAGCATTCTCAAATCACGTGAGAAAATAAGCAAGTTCTTTTCACTCAAGGATGTTTTTGATTAGTAGAGGACTATTTTTCATCTTCATCCCAAATGCTTGGGATATTTTATTAGATTTATTCAAATATTTTATTGAGAAATACCGTTTTCAAGTTTAATTGAAGATTTTTTTCTAATTAGGAACAGCAATAGTATCGTAAGATTAATCGGACGATTAAAAACCTGTAGATAGTTTTTTTTTGCGGAAACGATGCTAACTTTAATCGATGATTTCAAAGAATAACCTTCATAAATTCAGCCGAAAATCCACCTACCTTCACAGAAAGAAGGCCTATTTCCTCTTATTCCTCTTTCTATTCTTTTTCCCATTTATAGTATTCATCAGAGTTTTCTTTTTTTCCTCTTCAAGATACTTTTTATTTTTCGTTTTGCGGCCTTGGGACTTCTTTGGAAATAGGGAGCGGAAAGTTTTCTTCTCCTTTGTCTCAGTTGGTTCTTTTGTAGGGGCTGGTATTGATACTGCTTGATTCAAAGACTGATTGACAGAATCCAAAAGAGCTTCTTGTTCGGAGTCCTCCTCTTGAAGCAGCCGCAGGTTCGTCAATGTCGCTCCTTCTGGTAATTGCTCTTCGACAATCTTTTGCAGCTCCTCTGGGCTCAAATCCTTCAAGTCAATATCTGGCGGCAGAGAAATCCCTATTTCCTGTTCATTTTCATTTTGTTCAAGCTGCACAGCATCCGCCCATTGATGATCAGTACTATTTTCTTTTGATGATGCCTTTTTTGTTGCTCTCTTTTTCTCCCAAAGTGAGCGGCGAGTACAATTCATTAAATCAGAGTTTACTAGTTCGACAAAAAGACGAGTACCATCCTTTTCAAAAACTGTCAAAGTAGTCAAAAACTCCAAGATAGCCTGCCACTTCTTATCAGATATTTTTGGATCAGCATCGCGTAAGCTCCAAGTATGGGATTTCCCATCTCCTTTTAAGAAAATGGATATAAATTTATATTGCTTATTTTCTAGCTCATCGATTGGTGTGGTCTTTTCCAATAAAAACTTTTTATACTGATGGAGAGCCTCATCAACGGAAAGATAATCCTTCTTACGCTTGTACACTCGTTCGATTACTCTCTCCCAATCACTGCTTTTGAAATAATTCTTAAAAAAGGGAGCAAGCCTTCGAATAGTATCATTCGGGTCAGATCGTAGCAGAATCTCATGAATAACAGCTTCCAGCATTCCCGAAAAATCATTTACAGATAATGCGTTACGCAACAAAAGTGCAAACGCGTATTGTATTACCACTGTCGCATCCTTAGTCTCATCATAGTATTTTTCAATTCTAGCTTCCACTGTTGCTCTCTTCATTCCAAATATCTGGCGACTTGTTAATTTTACCATTGACATGCTGCATGCTCCTCACTATTCACAAATTATTTAACCGCTTTCAAAAAGCTTTTCTAAAACTAATATACACTAAAAGTAACTGAGATTTAGTGGCACTTCGCAAAACAATAACTCATTCTTTTTACTATTAATTTTAGAAAAGAGTTTGAAACTCATACCTTTTTTCTCCTTTATTCATTGTTTGCTTCTACCTATCATAAAGATCGCAAAGTCTTCATTTACATAAAAAAAACCGTCTTCTCATGCAACTTTGATGGTAAGTTCACCAATTCTTATTACTGAACGAACAATCGAGTTTAGACTCCTCGGCTTTTTTGTAACCATTTTCAAGGCAATGAGACTAAACAAAAGTGTTCAAAGATTGTTTTTATCAGGTTTCATAAGCCACTATCTTCTTTCCTTTTAAGGTAAAAAAAAAGACTGCCACAATTGACAGTCTTCAATCAAAATGTATGAATCAAATTAAGCTTTGTTTGCTGAACCGAACCAGTCAATGTGTTCTTCAGCATCTTTAACGATTGCAGCAACACCTGGTGCCAACAATTTACGAGGGTCAAAGCCTTTTCCTTCTTTATCTTTGCCAGCTTCGATATATTCACGAGTAGCTTTAGCAAATGATAATTGGAATTCAGTGTTAACGTTAACTTTAGAAACACCCATTGAGATTGCTTTTTGGATTTGTTCTTGAGGAATACCTGATCCACCGTGTAATACTAAAGGCACATCATTACCTACAGCATCAGCAATCGCTTGTAAGTGGTCAAATGCTAAACCTTTCCAGTTTTCAGGGTATACACCATGAATGTTACCGATACCGCATGCTAAGTAGTCAATACCTGTAGCAACCATTTGTACACATTCGTCGATGTCAGCTAATTCACCAGCACCGATGATTCCGTCTTCTTCACCACCGATTGAACCAACTTCACACTCTACTGAGATACCTTTAGCGTGAGCTTTTTCAACAACGTCTTTAGCCAATTTCAAGTTTTCTTCAAATGGAAGATGAGAACCATCAAACATGATTGAAGTGTAGCCAACTTCGATACATTCTAAAGCAGCTTCGTAGTCACCATGGTCTAAATGGATTGCAACTGGTACAGTGATACCCATTGAGTCTACTAAATCAGTGATGATATCTTTAGCAACTTTGTATCCGCCCATGTATTTCGCTGCACCCATTGAAGTTTGGATAAGAACTGGTGCTTTTTTAGCTTCTGCAGCTTTTAGAATAGCTTGAGTCCATTCTAAGTTGTTTGTGTTGAATCCACCTACTGCATATCCGCCTTTACGTGCAGCTTTTAAGAATTCTGCTCCTGATACTACTGGCATAAAAAATTCCTCCTAAGGTTTTTTACTATTTGGTTAAGCCATGCTTAACTAACGTGTTAATTCTATCAAAGTTTTAGCATCTTTGCTACTCCAAACCTTCCGATAAAACCTTTACATTTCAACTTTTTTGCTTTTCTTGTAAAAAAACTGAAAGGCGACTAGGCCTTTCAGTCAAATTTACTATTTTGCTTCTTTACTTTCTAATGACGCACCTACGAAAGCTTTGATCAATGGTTGAGGACGGTTTGGACGAGAAATTAATTCTGGATGGAATTGACAGCCCACAAAGAATTTATTTTCAGGAATCTCAACGATCTCAACTAAACGATTGTCTGGAGACACACCTGAGAAAACCAAGCCTTTGTCTTCAAATAATTGACGGTATTGATTGTTGAATTCATAGCGATGACGATGACGTTCTTGGATGACATCTTCGTTTCCATAGGCTGCAGCCGTTTTGCTGCCTTTTTTCAGCTTACATGGATACAATCCAAGACGTAATGTACCACCCAAGTTCTCAACATTTTCTTGATCTGCCATTAAATCAATGATGTTGTTTGCAGTGTCCGGTACTGTTTCAGCTGAATTAGCATCTTCTAGTCCAGCAACATTACGAGCAAATTCTACACAGGCCATTTGCATTCCTAAACAAATACCTAAGAACGGTACATCGTTCTCACGTGCATAACGAATCGCCTCGATCTTCCCTTCGATCCCGCGATCACCAAAACCACCAGGAACTAAAATACCATCCGCATCTCCAAGCATTTCTTCCACATTCTCACGTGTAACTTCTTGAGATTGAATCCACTCGATTTCAATATCAGAATCGTAAGCAAAACCAGAATGTTTCAAGGCTTCCACTACAGAAATATAGGCATCTGGCAATTCTACATATTTTCCTACCAATGCAATTTTTACTTTCTTTTTAAGATTCAAGACTTTTTCTTCAAGCGCTCGCCACTCTGTCATATCCGCAACAGGTACGTCAAGTTTCAAATGCTCACAAACAATTTGATCCATTCCTTGTGCTTGTAATGCCAATGGAATCGAATAAAGTGTTTCAACATCACGAGACTCGATAACTGCTTCTGGCGCAACATCACAAAATTGTGCAAGCTTGTTTTTAGTACTTTGTGAAATAGGTTGTTCTGTACGAACCACTAAAATATTTGGCTGAATCCCTAGACCACGTAATTCTTTTACGCTGTGTTGTGTTGGCTTTGTTTTCATTTCTCCAGCAGCTTTTAAGAAAGGAATCAATGTTGTATGGATATACATAACATTATCCGCACCCACTTCAGCCTTCATTTGACGCAATGCTTCTAAAAATGGCAATGATTCAATATCACCAACAGTTCCGCCAACCTCTGTAATAATGACATCAGAATCTGTCATTTTTGCAGCACGCATGATTTTTGATTTGATTTCATTCGTGATGTGAGGGATAACTTGGACTGTTGCCCCTAAGTATTCGCCTTTACGTTCTTTGCGAATAACTTCTGAATAGATTTTTCCTGTCGTTACGTTGGAGTATTGATTCAAGTTAATGTCGATAAAACGTTCATAGTGACCTAAGTCCAAATCCGTTTCAGCACCATCATCTGTTACAAAAACTTCTCCGTGTTGGTAAGGACTCATCGTACCTGGATCGACATTAATATATGGATCGAATTTTTGGATGGTAACTTTCAATCCCCGATTTTTAAGCAAACGACCCAATGATGCTGCCACGATCCCTTTGCCAATTGATGAAACTACGCCGCCAGTTACAAAAATATACTTTGTCATAAATGAAAAAACTCCTTCATACTAATTTGCAGGAAACGTCTAGAAAAAACAAAGAAAGCTCCCTATCCAATTTGAATAGGGAGCTGTGATTTCACTAAACACTTGACCCTTACTAAAAGGGTGCCCAAGCAGTATAATACCGACACTTTGGAAAAATGTCAACCGTAATTATTCGTTGCTTAATTTTCTTTAATCAAATAAACGACCAAAAAAGCTTTTCTTTTTCTCCGAAGGTTCTTTGTTATCTGAATTAGTTGAAGGATATTTTTCTTCAATGTCAATAATCTCTTCATTGACAGCATGATCTGTTACCAATAATAACCCGATACTATCTTCTGATTCAACTGTTGCATCATTTACGATCGTAAAATCAACTGAATTTTTAGACGCTAGTGCGATGAAATCCGCTTGTACTTTTTCATCTACAGCGCCATTGATCAATAATTTACCTTCTGGGTATTTTTTAATCTCAGTAATTAGATTTTTTTGGTCTTGCTGATTTTTCATCTCTCGTACCGTCATACTTGCAAAACAACGCTCACGAAAGGTTCCCAAATATTTTCGCTGTTCATCTGGATTGATTCGTGCTGCCCCAAAACGTCCTTTATCTAGATGTTGCTGCAATTCATCTTTTGCCATCTCTCTCACTTCCCTATAATAAAATTTCCTTTGGCTCCAGTATATCAAAATCGTCAAAAAAATGCTGAATCTCAGCCAAAAGTAATCAAAAACCAAAAGTTGGCTTGAAAACATAAGAAAACCATTGTACTTTTATTCTTACTCTTTTATAGTTAAAGATGGTTTTAAAAATTTTGTTAAAAGCCCGTTCATTTACGGGCTTTTGTGGTATTTTCAAAAAAAGGAGTGTTTTGTGATCAAGCGTTATACGAATTTGTTACAACAGGAGTTTCGCCATTACTCTAAGAGAAAACTTCAAAAGGATTTATTATCAGGTCTGACTGTTGCTGCTGTGGCATTACCCTTAGCTTTGGCTTTTGGTGTTTCCAGTGGAGCCGATGCAGCAGCAGGAATGATTACGGCTATTATTGCAGGCCTCGTTATTGGCACTCTTTCAGGCGGATTTTATCAGATTTCTGGTCCAACTGGTGCAATGGCTGCCATCTTAACTGGAATTATCGCTTCGCAAGGGTTAGCGGGTGTCTTAGTCGCCACCTTCATCGCCGGCATCCTATTACTGATAGCTGGATTGTTTAAGCTTGGAAGTCTCACTTCCTTCATTCCATCACCTGTAATTACAGGGTTTACTTCCGGGATCGCCATCATCATTGCTTTAGGACAGATTGATAACTTCTTCGGCACAACATCTAGTGGCGAGAGTGCTCTAGCAAAACTGATCAGCTACCGATCCGGTTTTTCCCCAGATTTTCCTACACTGATTTTGGGTATAATCGTTTTATTATTGTTGATCTTTTATCCCAAAAAATGGAATCAGGTCCTACCAGCTTCACTGGTCGCAATTATTCTAGCAACTTTTGCTTCTATTATTTTTAATCTGCCAGTCGCAAAAGTTGGCAAAATTCCCACGTCACTACTTACTAGCGAACGTCTTCATCTAGCAACTCTTAATCTCCCATTAGTAAAGCAATTATTTTTACCTGCGATTAGCATTGCAATGCTGGGTATGATAGAAAGCTTACTCTGCGGAGCTTCTGCCGGACGCATGACCGGAAAAGATCTCGACAGCAATCAAGAATTGATCGCTCAAGGAATCGGAAACATGCTTCTGCCTTTCTTTGGAGGGATCCCAGCAACCGCTGCGATCGCAAGAACCAGTGTGGCAATAAAATCGGGTGCGCAGACACGGTTAGCCGGAATTTTTCATGCACTCTTCCTATTTTTGTCGATGATTATTTTTGCACCGATCATGTCGCAAATCCCAATGGCCGCTCTTGCCAGTGTTCTACTTATTACAAGCTGGCGGATGCACGAATGGACGACCATTAGAACAATGTTCAAGCAGAAAAATCGGTCAGCGATTCTTCTATTCGTTGTAACTATGCTAAGCACGATCATTTTCGATTTGAGCATCGCAATCGTCATCGGTGTCATCTGCGGCTGTATTTTCTTTATCGCCAAAAGTTCGCGTATTTCTATTATCTCCGAAGAAATTGATTGGACAAGAATGGACCTGCCGCATTCTGAGGTTGGCTCTAATTGGGCAGTCATCTACATCACCGGTCCATTGTTCTTTATGTCAGCGAATCAGCTGAAAAGAGAACTGGATCAAGCCGTCGACAAGGAAGGGATCATCTTTTCACTTCGCGGTGTTCCAAGTATCGATTTGACTGCACGAGACACCTTTGCCGATTATTTCTCAGTTGCTGCATTAAACAATCAAAAATTGATTTTTACTTCGATGCAGCCTGAGGTGGAAAAACAGTTCCAGCAATTATGGGATAAACAAGTCCATCGTCCCATCCAGCATCCTACCGTTGCACATGCACTTCATGCATTGCATCAAGCATACTAAAACAGTCAAAAGAGCTGCGAGAAAGTTTCTCGCAGCTCTTTATTTCTGACTAATTTGATCCGTCACTATTCCATTTCTTCTAGTTGTTTGCGTCTTATTTCTTCTGTTTGCCTATTTAAATCATTCTCAGCCTGAGACAACTCTTCAAACGTCAAGATTCCATCATTATTCAGATCTGCTTGAGAAGTTTCTTCGCTAATCACTCGTTCACCGTTTGGCAAGACGCGAAGAACCGTGACAGCTGCTCCGCTAGGGCTTACCAACACCTTACCAACCTGATCATCCTTTTGAGGCTGTTCAGCTGACGCCTCCGGAGTTGCCGGTGCTGCCGACTGATTCGTTTCACTAGACGGTTGTGGTACCTCCACTTCACTGGAAGTCGAGGATTCTTCAGAGCGCAAATAACTCTTAGACGGCTCTATCTTAATCTTCTTTTCCGCCTCTACGCCGTTTACTTTCGAAGTCAACGTTAGTTCTTTCGTTTTTGGTTCGGTCAATTGGTACTCGATACGAAACAGACCATGTTCATCCGCAGTTTCCTTTTGATCATCCACAGAAACTGTCGCATTTGGATCAGTCGTACCAGTGATAATTGCTTTACCTAGTTCATCTGTTTCGAATGTTTTGAAACTAATAATTTCAAGTTTCTTTTTTTCTTCAGAAGAAGACTCTGAAATACTAGACACTCTCTTTTGCTCTTTATCTGTATTACACCCCGCCAACAAAAAAATACTCGCAGTAACAACCGCTAACCCAACAATCTTTTTCATAAATCCCTCCAAAGCTTAGTGTAGAATAACTCTCTTATCTCTTTTGCATCATTAAATTGATTATTTCTATTCTCCTTAGTAATTCAATTATAACAAAAGAAAACTTACTAAGAAATATATTCTTGGTTTTTTTACTCAGTAATAAGAATCTCATATAAAGAATAACGCAAAGGAGTCTGTCTCACTATTTTTAGAAATCTCTTCGTAAAAAAAGGCCGTGGTACAAAAGCACCACAGCCTTAATTCTTTATTTGTTTGTTCAACGCTAATTATTTACCGATGAATGGGTTGTTTTTTAAGTTGTAGAAAGATTTGATTCCTTTGTATTCTGCAACATCACCCAATTGGTCTTCGATACGTAATAATTGATTGTATTTAGCAATACGGTCAGTACGTGAAAGAGAACCAGTTTTGATTTGACCAGCGTTTGTTGCAACAGCGATATCAGAGATTGTTGAATCTTCTGTTTCACCAGAACGGTGAGATACAACTGCAGTGTAACCAGCTTCTTTAGCCATTTCAATAGCATTGAAAGTTTCTGTTAAAGTACCGATTTGGTTAACTTTGATAAGGATTGAGTTAGCAACACCTAAATCAATTGCTTTAGCTAATTTTTCAGTGTTTGTAACGAACAAGTCATCACCAACTAATTGAACTTTATCGCCTAAAACTTCAGTTAATTTCTTAGTACCTTCCCAGTCGTTTTCGTCTAAGCCGTCTTCGATTGAGATGATTGGGTATTTCGCAACTAATTCTTCGTAGAATGCGATCATTTCTTCAGTTGTTTTTTCGCCTTCGCCTGAATCAGCTAAAACGTAAACACCTTTTTCTTTATCGTAGAATTCTGAAGAAGCAGCGTCCATAGCAAGAACGATATCTTTACCAGGTACATAGCCAGCTTTTTCAATAGCTTCGATAATTACTTCAAAACCTTCTTCATTAGAACCAAGGTTAGGAGCGAATCCACCTTCGTCACCAACTGAAGTAGCAAGACCTTTAGCTTTTAAGATTGAAGCTAAAGCGTGGAATACTTCTGCACCATAACGTAAAGCTTCTTTGAATGTAGGAGCGCCAACAGGCATGATCATAAATTCTTGGAAGTCGATAGAGTTATCAGCATGTGATCCACCATTGATGATATTCATCATAGGAGTAGGCAAAACTTTTGTATTGAATCCGCCAAGGTAGTTGTACAATGGGATTTCTAAGAAGTCAGCAGCTGCACGAGCAACAGCGATAGAAACACCAAGAATAGCATTTGCACCTAGTTTACCTTTGTTAGGAGTGCCATCTAGTTCGATCATAGCAGCATCGATTGCAGCTTGGTCGCGTACGTCGTAGCCAATGATTGCTTCAGCAATAATGTTGTTTACATTATCAACTGCTTTAGTAACACCTTTACCGCCGTAACGAGCTTTGTCGCCATCACGTAATTCAACGGCTTCGTATTCACCTGTTGAAGCACCTGAAGGAACCATACCGCGGCCGAATGCGCCGTCTTCTGTATAAACTTCTACTTCGATTGTTGGGTTACCACGTGAGTCTAGGACTTCGCGTGCGTAAACGTCTGAGATAATTGACATGTTTTGTCTCTCCTTTAAAATTTGTTTTTGTAAATAGGGGTTATAAAACCCTTATAACCAATATTAGTGAAAATCGCGGGCAGTTGCAAACAAAAGCTGCAATTTTCGTTAAAAAATTATTTTGCGCCTTCAAGTAAAGCTAAGAATGAGTCAGCTTTCAAGCTTGCTCCGCCAACTAAAGCACCATCGACGTTTTCTTTTGCCATATATTCAGCAATGTTTTCTGGTTTTACAGAACCGCCGTATTGGATACGAACAGCTTCAGAAACTTCTTTGCCATAAATACCTTCAACTGTTGAACGAACAACGCCGCAGATTTCGTCAGCGATTTGTGCATCAGCAGATTTACCAGTACCAATAGCCCAAATTGGTTCATAAGCAATAACCATGCTTGAAACTTGTTCAGCAGAAAGATCTGCTAATCCAGCTTTGATTTGTCCTTCGATCCATTCAGCTGTTTTACCAGCTTCATAAGTTTCTAAAGATTCACCGCAACAAAGAATTGGCAACATACCGTTAGCAAAGATTGCTTTGGCTTTTTTGTTGATTTCTTCGTCTGTTTCATGGAAGTATTCACGGCGTTCTGAATGGCCGATGATTACATAGTCCACACCAAGATCCGCTAAAGCTGCAGGTGAAGTTTCACCAGTGAATGCTCCAGCATTTTCCCAGTAGCAGTTTTGAGCAGAGATTTTTAAATCAGTGCCTTTTGCTGCTTCAACTAATTCTTGTAAAAACAAAGCAGGTGATCCAATCACTGAATCTACTTTATCATTTGCAGGAATGTTGTTTTTTACTGCTTCTGCAAAATCTTTTGCTTCTGAGGCAGTTAAATTCATTTTCCAGTTACCAGCAATAATTGGTTTACGCATTTAGAAAACTCCTTTTTCGTATTAAGGTATTAATTTTTTTAAAAATTAATTTGATTCTCAAGCCGTATACCATCCAACTATACAGATCAATACTGTTCAATGAAGTTCCATCATGTGAATTTTTAACACATTGTGAAACTGCAAAAAGTTGGACTGGCATCCTTTTTCTTTTTGTCTAGCTTTATGAGCTAGCTCTTCTCAGCAGTAATAAATAAAAATTTTAAGAAACTTGAAGAGCAGTTTATCAAAATTTTAGCCTTATTGATCGAGAGCTGAACGAGCTCGTACCGCTTTCCTGACTATTTATCGTTGATTGCTGCAAGACCAGGTAATTCTTTACCTTCTAGTAATTCAAGACTTGCGCCGCCACCAGTTGAAATGTGAGTGAATTTGTCAGCAAAGCCAAGTTGTTCAGCTGCAGCTGCAGAATCTCCACCACCGATGATTGTAGTAGCATCTGTTAAGTTAGCGATTGCTTCGCAAACACCGATTGTTCCGCGAGCAAAGTTGCTCATTTCAAACACACCCATAGGTCCGTTCCAGACAACTGTTTTTGCACCTTCTAAAGTTTGTGCAAATAAAGCAATTGATTCAGGCCCAATGTCAAGTCCCATTTGTCCTTCAGGAACATCACCCGTATGTTCTTCTGTAGGTACGTCGTTTGAAAATTCAGCTGCTGTAATTGAGTCAACTGGTAAAACTAATTTGTCGCCAGCTGCTTCGATCAATTCCTTAGCCAAGTCTACTTTATCAGCTTCTACTAATGAGTTACCGATTTCCAGCCCTTTAGCTTTATAAAATGTATACGTCATTCCTCCGCCGATCAAAATTTTGTCTGCTTTAGGAATCAAGTTTTTAATTACGCCGATTTTATCAGAAACTTTCGCTCCACCTAAAATAGCGATCATAGGACGTTTAGGTTCTTCAACCGCTTCGCCGATGAATTTGATTTCTTTTTCCATTAAGAATCCAGCAACAGTTGGAATTCCAGTAGATGCAATACCTACGTTAGAAGCATGCGCACGGTGAGCAGTACCGAATGCATCATTTACGAAAACATCGCCTAATGAAGCCCAGTATTTACCAAGTTCAGCGTCATTTCCGCTTTCTTTTTTACCGTCAATATCTTCGAAACGAGTGTTTTCAAAGACAACTACGTCGCCGTCTTTCATGTCTGCAATTGCCGCTTCCAATTCAGAACCACGAGTTTCAGGTACAAATGTTACATTTTTACCTAATAATTCGCTTAAACGTTCAGCTACAGGTTTTAATGATTTGCCTGCTTTATCTTCTTCTGTTTTCACACGACCTAGGTGAGAGAACAAAATTGCTTTACCGCCTTGTTCTAAAATGTAGTTGATTGTTGGCAACGCCGCTTTAATACGAGTGTCATCCGTAATCACGCCATCTTTAACAGGAACGTTGAAGTCCACACGAACTAAAACTTTCTTGTCTTTCAAGTCAAGATCTTTAACTGTCATTTTTGCCATGAAAGAAAACCTCCAAATAGTTTTTTTAAATCTTTTCTATTATACAACTCTTTTCGAGAAAAGAGCCAATGATAAACTTACGAAAAAAACGGAGAAGCGCGTTGCTTCCCCGCCTTTTTTCAGACAATGTTGTTGTTTAAAATAATTCTTATAGTTTAGCGAAATATTCTAAAGTACGAACCAATTGAGCAGTGTATGACATTTCATTGTCATACCAAGAAACAGTTTTAACTAATTGTTGGTCGCCAACTGTCATAACTTTAGTTTGAGTTTCGTCAAATAATGATCCGTAAGTCATACCTACGATATCTGAAGAAACGATTTCGTCAGTGTTGTAACCGAATGATTCGTTAGATGCTGCTTTCATCGCTGCATTTACTTCATCAACAGTCACTTTTTTGTTAAGAACAGTCACTAATTCAGTTAATGAACCAGTTGCAACAGGAACACGTTGAGCAGCTCCGTCTAATTTACCGTTCAAGTCAGGAATAACTAAACCGATCGCTTTAGCAGCACCAGTTGAGTTAGGCACGATGTTTGCTGCAGCAGCACGTGCACGACGGAAGTCACCTTTAGGATGAGGTCCATCAAGAGTCATTTGGTCACCTGTGTAAGCATGGATAGTTGTCATTAATCCTTCAACAACACCAAATTCGTCATTTAAAGTTTTAGCCATAGGAGCTAAACAGTTAGTAGTACATGAAGCACCAGAGATAACTGTTTCGTCACCAGTTAAAGTTTCGTGGTTAGTGTTGTAAACGATTGTTGGAACATCGTTACCACCAGGAGCTGAGATAACAACACGTTTAGCACCAGCTGTTAAATGTTTTTCAGCAGCAGATTTTGAAGTGAAGAATCCAGTACATTCTAATACGATATCTACTCCTAGTTCTCCCCAAGGTAATTCTTCTGGGTTGCGGTTAGCAAGAACTTTAACTTCTTTTCCGTTCACGTTGAATGAACCTTCATGAACTTCAACAGTTCCGTTAAAGCGACCTTGAGTTGTATCATATTTTAACAAGTGAGCCAACATTTTAGCGTCTGTTAAATCGTTGATAGCTACAACTTCCAATCCTTCTACATCTTGGATACGGCGGAATGCTAAGCGTCCGATACGTCCAAATCCGTTAATTCCAACTTTTACTGTCATTTAAGATTTCCTCCTTATGGAATCAAAAAATATATTTATTTTAAAGGGGGGATCCCTTTTAAAATCTCGTTTGCAGCAGCTTCATCAGTGATGAGCCACGTTTGTTTCGGAGCATTTTTCATATATGCTGTAATGGCTTTTACTTTGCTTTTTCCACCAGCAACTGCGAGAATCGTCGGCATCTTCTGAATATCTTCTAAAGATAAGCCAATGCGCGGAACTTTATGGACGATCTCTCCATTTTCGTCAAAAAAGTATCCAAAAGATTCTGCAACAGCATTTTTTTGTTTTAGACGAACGATCTCATCTTCTGACATTTTTCGTCTAGCCGCCATATGAACAGCTCGACCAATACTGTGTACAACACAATTAGCCTCTTTAATCATCGCCAGGACACTTCTGATAGAGGGTTCTTTCAGCAATGTGTGATAGGCTTCCTCACTTAATTGTTCCGGTACATATAACGCGCGATGCTCTCCATGAGCATTCGCTGCCATTAATGCGCTGACTGAGTTAGCTTGGATTGACACTGCCTCCCCAATACCTCCTCGAGCTGGAACAAAAAGATTATGGCGCTTTGTTGTTTCTAATGGACTGACGTGTCTGGCTACTTCTGCCATCGTCGTTCCGCCCATCACTGCAATAATGTTTCGACCGTCTGGTAATTGACGCTGCAATGCCTCATCTACCAACTCGCCAAATTCACCGATTACTTTTTCTTGTTCATCACTGTTTCCAGAAACAATCAGGCAACGTTCGATCTTGAATAGTGTAGCAAGTTGCTTTTCTAACTGATCCATGCCGGTAAACTGTTCCATCAATAGTTCCAGATGTTGCAGTAAGCCTTCGCCTTTTTCAGTTAGCAACATACCACTCTTTGTTGCATCAATCAAACGCTGATCTCTAAGATAATCTGTCTCACTTCGCAATACCCGTTCAGTAAGTCCTAATGAATCAGCTAAGTTTCTTCGACCGATTGGTTGCATCCAAAAAATATTCTGCATAATACGATATCTTTTTTTTACAACCTCTAGCACATCAGGGGCGATTGCTTCAAGCACTCTTAATTCACTTAACAAAGGAATTCCTCCGTTGGACTTAAGTAGTCCCTCATAGACTTTTAGCGACCCATGAATGATAAAAAAAATGAAAGAAAGTCAAATTATTCATTTGAAATTGTTGATTTCTTACATGACAAAGTGTAACAGTTTTGAGGCGTCTACGCAAGGAAAAAGCCAAGTTTTTTTACTTGGCTTAATCAAAACGTTTTCTTTTGGATGAGCTTGGGATATTCAAAGCATCTCGATATTTGGCAACCGTACGCCGAGAGATTTTCTGGCCCTTTTCAGCAAGCAATTCTACAATTTTTTGGTCAGATAATGGTTTGCGTTTATCTTCTTGTTCAACAAATGAAGCAATCAACTGTTTGACTTCATCTGCAGAAGTATCTTCATCATTTACTTTATTGACAAAAAAGCTTCGCAGTTCAAATACACCGAAATCTGTTTCGATGTATTTCCCGTTCACTGCGCGGCTAATCGTTGATTCGTGAACATCTAATTCTTTCGCAACATCTTTCAGCATTAATGGTTTTAATGCTCCTTGTTTGTCTTCAAAAAAATGTGCTTGATGCTGAACGATGATTTTACCGACTTCCAAGATGGTATCTTTCCGTTGCCCAAGTGTCTTATTTAACCATTCAAACTGTTGGAGCTTTTCTTTTAAATAAGCTTTTGTTTCATCATCCGCTTGTTCTTTCAAACGATTAAAATAATTTTCTTGAAAGTTCAGACGTAGTTGGCCCCGCTTATTCGATAAAACAACTAGCTGATTCTCTCTTCTCACCAATGTCAAATCTGGAATAATGAAATTTGAATCCTGTCCACCGAAACTTGCGCCTGGAAATGGATTTAACGTTCGAATATAATCAAGAATTTTCTGTACCTGCGCTAAACTAATCTGATAAGACTTAGCAATTTGTTCAAACTTTCTTTTAGCAATTGCATCAAACGATTCCTCTAAGAGAAGATATGCTAAATCTGGTGCGTAATCATCCTGCTCTGTCTGAAGCATCAGGCATTCTTGCAAGTTCCTAGCACCTACCCCTGGCGGATCTAGCTGCTGCAACAGTGTCAATGCATCAAGGTATTGAAGATCGGTGGCTTTTAATTCTTCTTTCACTCGCTCCTCGTCAACTTTCAAATAGCCATTTACGTCAATGAACTCGACTAGAACTAACATAATTTCACGAATAAAGGTATCTCGATAATTTAGATGGATTTGGTTGATCAAATGTTCAAACAGAGAAACAGGATGATCGGCAATTTGTATGAACGATTCTTCCTTAACTGCTCCTCCATGCATCTGCATCAAGTCACTTTGAATTTTTGGTGCGACCACGTCAAATAGCGGATTCTCCAAAGAGACCGTTTCAACATAGTCTTGCAACTCCTCAGTATTAAATTGTAAAATTTGAATCGCTTGCTGCAATTCTTGCGTCATCGCCAATTTTTGAGTTTGTTGTTGCTTTTGCGAATAACCTTGTTGAAACTTCATAGACTTTCCCCTTGTTTTTTTAAAATTATATGCTAAACTAATATTCGTGCTTGCGCCCTTAGTGTAGTGGATATCACGTAAGATTCCGGTTCTTGAGACGGGGGTTCGATTCCCTCAGGGCGCGTACATTTACGACACTTCTCTTTTTGAGACGTGTCGTTTCTTTTTTTCGAATGCATTAGTATCTCTCCGTAAAGACCATTATACTTTTTTAACGGATACTTATCAATTTTGATTCTATTAATGCCTTAAACTAACGAAATAATTAAAATGAACCGCTCAAATAAGAATTCTATTTGAGCGGTTTTATTGATCAGTTCTTGATTAGTAAGGCCTTGCTTTTTGGAAAAGTTGGAAATTGATTCATTGGAATTTCCCAATCCTGTTCTGGTACAGAAAATTGATACTTATTCACTAATTGATCAGAAAAGACCCGCAGTGTATGCAGTGTTATCCATTCTCCTGCGCAACGATGCATGGCTTCAAATTTTCCTCCACCTTGGGCAATCATCTCATATTCTTCATCATAGGAAATATGTTTTTCCTTACCAAGATAACGAGAGATACGAAATGCTTCAGGTGTTTCAATCGTTCGCTTATCATGGTTTGTTCCATAAAGATCCAAAACTACCCAGCTTCCTGTAGGAATCAAATAGCCGTCAATTTCAACATCCTGTTTAGCAAAGGCAGGGAGCATTGGGAAGAAAGGATAATAACGACGCATCTCTTGAATAAATGAATCTTGCAATTTATTAAACTCTGCATGAAGCCTTTGGTAAATATCTGGTCTGCTAAATAAGGCATGACCCATTAATGCTACCCATACGGTCAAAGCCACAGTCGGACGAATCACGTTTAATAGTTCAACGGCAGCTACATCAATAGGTAATAGGTTGCCATTATCATCCTTTGCATTCGCAAAGGCATAAAGTGCTACATCCTCTTTTCCGGCAACTGGCGTTGTCCTTGCTTGTTCAATCAGTGACTGTGCCCATTTCTCTGATTTTTTGCGATTTTCTATTCCTTTAATATGCGTTGCAGGATTAGTTACAGCAGAACTAATCATTGAAATTTGATATTCAGCGAGTTGATCGATTTCTTCTTTGCTCATTTTGGATAAATCAATGCCTGCCCATTCACAGATTGATCGGAATAATACATCCTTAGATAGGTCAAACAATTCAAATTCACCTTGCTGACTATCTAATTTTTCAGATAAATTCTTATCTAAAATCCGATGGTACTCCTCCATTCTTTTTGGTGTCATTAAATCCATAAAGACAGTTTTTCTATTTTTGTGTGTCTCACCATCTAAGGTTTGAACCCCGTCTTCTCCAAATAATGTTTTCAAAACAACCTTTGGCATTGCACCTTCACGCTTAAAATTACTTGGATCATAAAATTTTCGAGCAGCTTCATTTCCATATACGGCAATGACTTCTTTGTTCAATAATTTTGCTTTGACAACCGGCGCACCAGCTTCTTTCCGCAATTCTGACAATAATAAATAGCCTTCATCCAATCGTTCTGTGACATCCGTTAATTTGATTTTAATTTCAGGTACTTTTTCCATGACGATCACCTTCCAATTTTCTTTCTAGTTTTATACTATCGTTTTTCTTAAGAAAGAACCAAAGGAAGCGCTTGTGAAGAATAAACTGAAAAAAATACGAAAAAAAGAATAGATCAAAATGATCTATTCTTCGTCTTCCTCGTCATCATCAAATTCATCGTCGTCATCATCGATCACGCTTAAATCATCTTCGATACCGCCTGGAACAACTTCTTCGTCATCTTCACTTGCATCAGCCCCAATTTCTTGTAAATCAGAGTTGTATGCTGCGATTTCGTCATCGTCGTCATCATCGTCATCGTCGATTTCATCATCGTCGTCATCAACCAATAGATCCGTGTCTTCAGGATCATCATCGTTGTAGTCAATTGCATCTTCATCATCATTAATGAACGCATTAACCTTCTTACGTTTTTTGCGACGTGGTTTATCTTCTTCTTCATCTTCTAAGCCATGGTTCACTTCTTCATCGATTGAATCGATTGCATACCATGAGCGTAATCCCCAGCGGTTATCCCCTAAAGAAATAAAACTTCCATCAATATTCAAATCGGTATAAAATTGGGCTAATGCATCACGAATTTCACTGTCTGATTTGCCAAGATAGTTTTGGATTTGATTCACTAAATCCGAAAAATCCATTACATCGGCGCGTTCTTCCAGAATTGCGTGTGCCACTTCAATCATTGATAATTCATCTTTGTTCAAACCATCAAAAATACTAAGTTCCAAGTATGACACGTCCTTTCAAAGTCTACTCCTTATCATACAAAATCGACAGCTAAAAAGCAAACCTTTCTTACGCTCAAGTAGTAAATTCTAGTATTAAGTGATAGTCCCCAACTTTTTCTTCTTTCATATACAATGCATAATCAATTGTAATAATTCCTGAGAACGGTCGATCCTTTAAACTTACATGTAAATTTTTTGCATAAGTCGAAATCATAAAGATTCCAAAGGGCGTTTTATACGTTGTATCCATTTTCTCACGATAAGCAAAACGCATCCGCATCCTTGCCTCGCCAGAGCGAATCAATTGTACTTGCGAATCGGGGGTAACTTTTACCGTAACGGGAATTTCTTGTCCATCCGGTTGAATTTCCTTATAACGAATGTACAAGGTATCCCCCATTTTAACCACTTGACCAGGGAGGTCGAATACGAAATCTTCCGTCTCATTATTTTGAGTGACTTTCGTTTGAACGTTTATTTTTGCGGGAATGCCTTCATTAATTTTCACAGAGCTTCCACTCCTTCCACTATTTATTTTTGTCGGTTTTACTTTTTTTGTCAACTACTTCTGCTTTTTGAGTGGCTAAATTACTTGTTTTCACTTTTTTGTTTATAATAGAGAAGAAAAGATAGAACGAGAGGAAGATTCGATGAAAAAAGCATTGCTATTTGATCAAGGGATGCTTTCAAAAGATAGTTTATTTACCCCCTTTGCCCTAACAGACGTGTTTACTGAATTCAGCGGCGAGCAAGATCAGCCAATCATCCATTTTTGGCAGTTGCCTCAGACGTTAATCTTAGGGATGAAAGATAGTCGCGTGACTCATTTTAACGAAGCGTTAAAAACGGTTCATAAAAAAAAATATCATCTACTGTTGCGCAATGCAGGAGGATTAGGTGTAGTCAGTGATTCTGGAATTTTGAATGTTTCATTCATTTTGCCAAAAGATACGGTTACCACTTTATCAATCGATGATGGCTACGGAGCAATGGTAGACTGGCTGAGACAGACTCGTTTTGGAAGCTTAGGGATAGAAGTTGGTGAAGTTACAGATTCATATTGTCCAGGAAAATATGATCTCTCAATTAATGGAAAAAAAATTGCGGGCATTGCCCAAAGGCGTGTAAAAGATGGCGTGGCAATAATGATGTATCTCAGTGTAGACGGCGACCAAAACATCAGAGGCGAGCTGGTGCGCGATTATTATAGAAGTGGATTACAGGAGCAGTTTGGCTCTCTCGGCTATCCACCTGTTAGGCCTGAAAGCATGACAACATTAAATGACTCAGCAGCATTTGATGTATCGATCGATCTAGTAAAGAAAGAATTATTACAAGCAATGCCTTATAGTGACCAAACAAGTTTCCTATCAGAATTTTACCAATTAGAAGAATATCAACGTCGTATTGAAAATATGCGGCAACGCAACATGATTATTCAGGAGGTACTCAATGACTTATAAATATCAAATGCTCCCATTGGAAAAAGTATTTCGTGATCCGGTGCATAATTATATTCATGTACAGCATCAAGTAATACTAGACTTGATCAATTCAAAAGAGGTACAAAGATTACGACGTATTAAGCAGTTAGGAACAACGTCCTACACTTTTCATGGTGCAGAGCACAGCCGCTTTTCTCATTCACTAGGAGTCTACGATATCACGCGCAGAATCTGTGATATTTTCCAGCGAAACTACTCTAAAGAAAAATATGGTAAAGATGGCTGGGACGATTCCCATCGGTTAGTCGCGCTATGTGCTGCATTGCTGCATGATGTTGGTCATGGTCCTTATTCTCATACATTTGAGCATATTTTTCATACCGATCACGAAGCATTAACCGTCGCCATCATTACTTCACCTGAAACAGAAGTATTTCAAATTTTAAATAATGTTGAAGAAGGTTTCCCAGAAAAAGTTGCAAGTGTGATCACTAAAACTTACGAGAATCCTCAAGTTGTTCAAATGATCTCTAGTCAAATTGACGCCGACCGAATGGACTATTTATTAAGAGACGCCTATTATACAGGAACTGAATATGGAACATTTGATTTAACTCGAATTTTGCGTGTCATTCGTCCTTATGAAGGTGGTATTGCTTTTTCCATGAATGGGATGCATGCTGTTGAGGACTATATCGTCAGCCGCTATCAAATGTATGTCCAAGTATATTTTCACTCAGTCTCACGCGCGATGGAGGTGCTATTAGAGCATCTACTTGACCGCGCACACGAATTGTATCAAGAAGATGCGGAGATTTTTTCCTTCCATTCGCAATTTTTGATTCCTTTTTTAAGGCAAAACTTTTCTTTAGAAGACTATTTAAAATTGGATGATGGTGTCTTGAACACCTACTTTGCTCAATGGATGGATGAACAAGACTTAATTTTAAGTGACCTAGCTTACCGGTTTTTAAATCGTAAACCTTTAAAATCGATTACCGTTGATTCTAGTGCTAATCCTTTACTGACTGAAATGAAGGGATTAGTCGAAAAAGCTGGCTTTAACCCTCGTTATTATACGGCGATCAATTCAAGCTATGACCTGCCTTATGATCTTTACCACCCAGAAAAAGGTAGTCATCGAACACAAATTGAATTGATGCAAAAAGATGGATCATTAATCGAATTATCAAAGGCAAGTCAATTAGTCTCAGCGTTAACTGGTCAAGGACAAGGCGACGTTCGTTTCTATTATCCAAAAGAAATGACACAACAAGATAGTAAAAATTCTGATTTATTCGATGATTACTATCAAGCATTTGCTAACCACATTCGGAATGGCGCGTTAATAGAATAAATAGAAAAAACTTTCTGATCACTCAGAAAGTTTTTTCTTCAACCATTCTTTCACGGCCCATTTGTGACTTCCGCGTTTTAGTAGTTCAATGGCTGTTTGCGGAGACTCCCAACTACTGTTATTTCCTTCTTCTAAAGGTGCAGAAACTTGCTTCCAATTTTTTGTAGCATAGAAATAACCTGGATTATAAAAAAAGGTTCCACGATGGCGAGAATAAAAGTATTCATCTGCCTGCCCTAAATAATCTGACAGATCCACTTCAAAACCTAGTTCCTCCATCATTTCACGCTCGATAGCTTCTTCTTTTGTTTCGTTTCCTTCGATTTCTCCTCCAGGTAAAAAGTATGCACCATTAGGAGCTTGTATAAGTGCGATTTTTTCATCCTCATTCATTAAAATCGCATAAGCTGCATAACGAGCTTGGTAGTCCTTTTCGGCTTCTTTTACGCCAAACACTGGGATCATTCGTGTCCTCCTGCAAAATGTATTTACTCGTTAGTTTACATTAAAAAAAACTCATAAACAACCACTGAGCATAATTACTGGCAAATTGATTTTTTATGTTATCATAAACTTACTAATTAATAGGAGGATACTTATCTATGAAAATGGCACATACTTGTGTTCGAGTAAAAGACTTAGACGCATCAGTAAAATTCTATCAAGAAGCATTCGGTTTTGAAGAATCTCGTCGTCGTGATTTTCCAGATTCAAAATTTACTTTGGTTTATCTAACATTACCAGGGGATGATTACGAGTTGGAGCTTACCTATAATTATGATCATGCCGCTTATGAATTAGGCGATGGCTATGGACATATTGCAATTCGCTCAGAAGATATTGAAAAACTTCATCAAGAACAAAAAGCGAAAGGCTTCAATGTAACTGACATGAAAGGCTTACCTGGAACCGATCCTTCTTATTACTTCATTACAGATCCAGATGGCTATAAAATCGAAGTTATTCGTTAACACAACAAGAGAGTCCACTGTTAAAAGTGTGGACTCTTTTTGATTTTCTTTAATATGAAAAAAACGTTCACTGGAAAATTCCAATGAACGATTTTTTAGCCAATTATGACACTCTCTTCTGGAAGTTTATAATGTCCACCATTCGCTTTCTTCATTAAACGCATAGTCAGTGAGAAGCCCACTGTTAAAATACCGACTCTACCAATATACATTAAGGCAATAATTAAAAGTTTTCCCATTAAACTTAAACTCGGGGTCAAGCCCATTGTAAGACCAACTGTGCCAAAAGCGGAGAAGGTCTCAAATAGTAAATACTCAATCCCCCGAAAACGTGGAAGTACTTCTGTAACCGACATGACCATTGTTACCGCAATACATAAGGTCAACGTAATGAAAAAAAGTGTAAGTGCTCGTGAAACAACTGACGGTCTAATCGTGCGGTGAAACGCTTCTGCGTGTACCCGTCCTTTCAACATAGAAATTGTTTGAATGAGCAATACACCAAATGTTGTTGTTTTTAGCCCTCCTGCTGTTGATCCAGAAGTTCCTCCAATGAACATCAAAACAATTGTAAATAAGATCCCCGCTTGACTGACATTCCCATAATCAACAGAAAAATATCCCGCGGTCCGAGCGGTTACTGACATGAAAAGCATATTCGCAAAACGATTGATTGGCGATGTATCATTAACAATAAAACGCCCCCCTGATTCAGAAATATAAAAAACAATGGTTCCGAAAATTAGCAAACTAATTGACACCGTTAAAGCCAACTTACTATGAAGACTTAATTTCTTAGTTTTACGAAAGGCCATCAAATCCTGCCAAACAATAAACCCTAGTCCACCAGCAATGATTAATCCCGAAATTACCAATAACACGTACGCATTTCCTTGAAAACCAACCAGGCTATCACCAAATAAATCAAATCCAGCATTACAAAATGCCGAGATAGAATGAAAAATAGCATACCAAATACCTTTTCCAATTCCATAAGTAGGAATAAAATCAACTGCCAATAAGATTGCTCCTAGCAGTTGAAAACCGATTGCAAAACGTAAAATATAGTACATCAGCTTAATCACGCCAGATAGACCATCTAGGTTCAAGGACTCACTAATAATAATCCGCGTCATCAAGCCCACCTTTCTTTTCATAACTGCAAAGAAAATAAAAGGCATCATCATAAATCCTAGTCCACCAACTTCAATCAGACCTAAAATGATTAGTTGCCCACCCATATTCCAATGTTCACTGGTTGTCAACGTCGTTAGTCCAGTAACACAAGTTGCCGAAGTTGCTGTAAATAAGGCATCTATAAACGGAGTACCTTCTCCTGAGTTTGTGAACATAGGCAAGGTTAACAATACACTCCCAAATAAAATGATTCCTCCGAAACCCAAAGCAATAAATTGAATAGGGTGGATTTTAAACGGCCAACGTTTTTCTTTATTCATAGATTCCTACCTTCAAAAAAAGGCACTACTTTCTCAAGTAGTACCCATATTTTTAACTTTAATCATGCGAGTCACTTCAGCACGTTCATTTTCTTCCAGTTTCATTTGGATAAAGTAGATGGTTTCTTCTAACTGTGGAATCGTCATATATTCCAGTGCATTCACACGACGACGCGTCTTCTCAATTTCTTTTGCCATTAATTGACACGTTTTTTCAATCTCAGTTAACTCTAGTAATTTTGGTAAAACTTCGGTGAATTTTTGTATGCTCTGATCGAGGTCATCATTGGAATTCAAGAAACCATATTCCAATGGTCCATCTGATAATTCAGATTCGTGCTGAAAATTCATTATCGGCACCTTCACGCTCATCACATCTTTTTCGATCACATCAAGAGATACACGCTCTTTAGGAACAGCTAACAATTCTTCAATATACTTATCATTTAATAATGCATCTGCTACTGAGAAACTCTTCATTGCCTGCTGCAGTTCTTCCTCAACTTCCGCACGCATTTTGTTGTTCTTTTTGACCAATAGGATAAAACGCCGCATCAACTCATCCTGCTTGTCCTTTAAGAGTTTATGTCCACGGCTCGCAGTTGTCAACTGCTTTTTTAAACGTGTGAGCTCCATCCGGGTTGGATTGACATTTAATTTCACCATAGGATCAAGCTCCCTCTGTTAAATATTCGTCCAACATGTCATCCTTGATCCGTTTCAACTCAGTACGCGGCAGCATGGCTAATAGCTCCCAGCCAAGATCTAAGGTTTCTTCAATCGAACGATTTTCATAGAACCCTTGATTGACGTATTCTTCTTCAAATCGTTCCGCAAATTTTGCATAGATTTTGTCAACATCTGACAAAGCAGAATCACCTAAAACGACCGCTAACTCTTTTGCTTGTTTTCCTTGTGCATAGGCTGCAAAGAGCTGATTCATCGTCGGAGCATGATCCTTACGAGTTTTACCTTCCCCTGTCCCTTTATCTTTTAGTCGAGAAAGAGAGGGCAAAACATCAATTGGTGGTTGAATTCCATTTTTATCTAATTCACGCGACAAAATAATTTGTCCTTCTGTAATGTAACCAGTTAAATCGGGAATCGGATGAGTCTTATCATCTTCAGGCATCGTAAGAATAGGAATCTGAGTAACCGAACCTTTTAAACCACGAATACGTCCAGCACGTTCATAAAGCGTAGCTAAGTTCGTATAAAGGTAACCTGGATAACCACGACGACCAGGAACTTCTCTTCGTGCGGCGGATATTTCACGCAAAGCTTCACAATAGTTAGTCATATCCGTCATAATAACCAATACGTGCATTCCTTTTTCATACGCTAAATACTCTGCAGCCGTCAATGCCATTCGAGGTGTTGCGATCCGCTCAATTGCCGGATCATTTGCCAAATTCATGAATACAACTGACCGGTCGATTGCTCCAGTCTGACGAAAATCTTCCATAAAGAATTCAGCTTCTTCAAAAGTAATACCTATCCCGGCAAAAACTACCGCGAAATCATCTTCTTTATTTAAAACGGTTGCCTGACGAGCGATTTGAGCCGCTAGCTCCTTGTGAGGCAAACCAAATCCTGAGAAAACTGGTAATTTCTGACCGCGAACCAACGTGTTTAAATGGTCAATAGCAGAAATTCCCGTTTGAATAAATTCATCAGGATAATCACGAGAAACCGGATTAATTACTTCACCATTAATATCAACATTTTTTTCTGCCAATATTTCTGGTCCACCATCTTTCGGTCTACCCAAACCGTCAAAAACGCGGCCAACCATATCTTCTGATACACCTAGCTCTAATGGATGTCCTAAAAAACGTGCGGTTGATTCTTTCAAATTAATACCGCTAGTCCCCTCGAATATCTGTACTAATGCTTTGTCCTCATGAATTTCTAGTACTTGTCCTCGACGTAATTCTCCATTATTCAATCGAATTTCTAGTAGCTCTTCATATTTGATGCCTTCCACTTTATCAATTGCCATCAAAGGTCCGACCACTTCATTGATGGTTCTGTATTCCTTAATCATTGGTCATTCCTCCTTCTGCAATAATCGCTTGAATTTCCGAAACGATATCTAAATGAATTTGATCCAGCTTCTCTAACTCATTCTCAGGGATATACTTACTTCGAGCAATTCTATCTCTTAATGTAACTGTCCCATCCATGATTTCTTTCAAATAGGTACCCAGCTCCAAAGCACGTTGCCCTTCTTTATTAAAGGTTAAAATGTTTTGAATCATCTTGAATTGTTTTTCTCTCGAAGTAAACGTATCTATATCATCAAAAGCATTTTGCTGCAAATAATCTTCACGCAATGATTTTGCCACTTCCAATGTCAAACGATCTTTTTCTGATAGCGAATCAATTCCGACTAAACGAACGATCTCATTCAATTCAGATTCCTTTTGCAGCATTCTCATACCATCTGATACCATTTGTGACCAATTCGCCTGTAAATCATTGTCTAGATACTTGCCAACCTCTGAAGAATATAAAGAATAGCTTTGCAGCCAGTCAATTGATGGGAAATGGCGTTGTTGCGCTAATGTAGCACTTAATCCCCAAAAGACTTTTACTACTCGTAATGTATTTTGAGTTACAGGCTCAGATGTATCCCCACCAGATGGAGATACGGCACTGATAGCTGTGATCGAACCTTCACGTCCATCATTTCCTAAAGCAATGACACGACCAGAGCGTTCATAATATTCCGCCAGACGACTACCTAAATAAGCTGGATATCCTTCGTCCCCAGGCATTTCTTCTAAACGTCCACTCATTTCTCGTAACGCTTCTGCCCAGCGAGAAGTTGAATCGGCCATGATCGCAATATTGTAGCCCATATCACGGAAATATTCAGCAATGGTGATTCCCGTGTAGATTGAAGCTTCACGGGCAGCAACCGGCATGTTTGACGTATTAGCAATCAAGATTGTACGTTCCATCAAGGATTCGCCTGTAGTAGGATCAATCAATTCAGGAAATTCATTCAACACATCAGTCATTTCATTTCCACGTTCACCACAGCCTACATACACCACAAGGTCCACATCGGCCCATTTTGCGATCTGATGCTGAACAACTGTTTTCCCGGCACCGAATGGCCCAGGAACTGCTGCTGCGCCTCCCTTTACAACTGGGAAAAAGGTATCAATAACTCTTTGCCCAGTAATCATTGGCGCTTCTGGATTCAATTTCTCAGAAACAGGTCGTCCACGTCGAACAGGCCACTTTTGAAGCATTGAAAATTCTTGAATACCATTTGGCGTTTCAATCACATACACGGTATCATCTATTGTAAACTCACCTGATGTAATTTTTTTCAAGGTACCTTTAATTCCGTTTGGAACCATGATTTTATGTGTAATGATTTTAGTCTCTTTGACTGTTCCTACTATGTCTCCGGCAGATACAGTGACCCCTTCTTCAACAGAAGCTTCAAACCACCATTTTTTTGTATGATCTAAAGCTGGAATTTGGATTCCACGACTTAAAAAATTACTGTCAGTTTGATCTTTAAAAGTATCTAATGGTCGTTGAATCCCATCAAACATTTGAGAAACGATCCCTGGTCCTAATTCAACTGAAAGCGCCTCTCCTGTTGTCCTAACTGGTTCGCCTGGTCCGATTCCTGCGGTTTCTTCATAAACCTGGATGGAAGCAACATCCCCGCGCATCTCAATGATTTCACCGATAACCCCAAGGTCACCTACGTAACAAATATCTTGAATGGCTGCTTGCTCCATATGTTCTGCCAATACTAATGGACCAGAAACTTTTATTATTCTACCTTCTTGCAAGTTATTAGCTCCTTTATAAAATATTCTGTCCGACTGCCCGCTCTACTTGTCCTTGTATCATGGACTTGCCGATTCCTAACGTTCCTTCATGATTAGGAATCAGAACGATTGCCGGAATCATCTTTTCTTCATAACGTTTAATTGTTTCGGGAACAAGCTGAGCAAACTCTTCCGTAATATAAATGATGCCATAATCATTTTTGGCCATTTCTTCAATTTGCTGACGAATGACCTGTTTATCCTTTATCGTTCGAGTATCAAAATCAAAGAGTTTAAAAGGCAAGACAGAATCTTTGTCACCAATCGCACCAATTTTATGTGCCATATGTCTCACGCATCCTCTCTCTCATTTGTTCTTCCGTCAACCCAATTCGTTTGCCAGTAATAATTAGACGAAGATTTTTTGTTTCGATCGACTTTGCATTCAAAAGAGCAAGTACTGGCAGAGGACCAAAAGCGTGTGTCTGCGCAGTTTCATAAAAACTTGTTAAATAGTCGTCACAAAGTCTTTCCAATTGACTTAAATCAATTATGCTTCCTTCAATACTTGGTTCAATGATTTCACCGTAAGAGGTTGCCATAAGATAATTAATCAATTGATCTGATCCAAGCTCAACACAATCCAATAATTCTTCTTTTGGAATACTTCCATGGCTGGACAAAGCTGTCGACATGAAATTACGACTTCTTTTTTGTTTAATCCCACGAGCAACCATCAAAATATTCGTGAAGTCAATGAAGCTGATAACTTCCTTCAATAGTTCCGGCTCGTTTATCTTATCAGCTACTTTTCGCTGGCAATATAAATATTTACGATCCAAAATAATATCGATCCCCTGTAAGCTATTAGATTCTTCAAAATGCTCACGGACTTCCTGAATACTTTCCAGTAAAATTGCCGGCAATCCACTCGCCATTCCAGTACGAATAGCCGTCTTGATTTGCTCTAATGAATAAAAACCATCATAAATGTAAAGGTCATCAAAATTTTGATCTAATAAATCAGCTTTGATCAATGCTTTGAGATTATGGAAAGTAAAACGCATTGTGTAAATCCAAATAACGTCCGGATCAGGAACAATTTTAACCAACTCTGTCAATAAATCTTCTTGCGCCTGACCTAAAGCTACTTCGAAGCTATCAAAAAAATTATCAGTTAGATATTCACCATAAATAGTCCCTCTGAAAAGAGCCTCAATTTCCGATAAATCATCTGCTTTGATCATTCGAGTCATTAGCTCAGGTGTCAATAGTTCTAATTCTTTCAAACGAACCAGTGGATTCAATTCATGATACGTAGATTGCTTCATTCAATGCCTCCTAATTCGTATTTTTTAACCGACTCTATAAATAAAGTCTACATTTTACTAGTCAAAAAGTGATTCGGCCACTTGGAAACTCTCACGCTGTTGAATCTCTCCAACCAGACTTTGATAAAGAAAGTTGTATTGCACACCCTCTTTATCTAGAATAAATCCTGCTTGACCTTCAATAGTTCCTTCTCCAAAATCTAGATGATAAGAGAGTCTTCTATTTTGCTCGATAAGCCACTCATTTGAAAATACAGTTTGTGATTTTTCTCCGGGAATAAACGTCAAGTCCCCTTGTAATTGCATCTTTTCTAAAGCATGATGAGCAAATTTTTGCTGTTCTTCGGTAGACCAGTCTTCCATCTGAATAACAGCATCAGCGAAGACACGTTCTAATATCGCTTGTTTTTGATTTAAAATCATTTGTTTTTGAGCAATCTGCTGCCGATTTGTAGCCTGCTTGTAGTTGTTTTCTAGATTTTTCAAGCTTTTTTCCAAGCGTTTTTGATGTTCTATTTCTATTTCTGATAGTTCCGCTTGAAACTCTTGATCAATCCGATTCGTCTCTTTTTCTTTCAACTGAAGCTGTTCTAATTCAGCCTGCTGATTCAATTGCTCGACTATCTTTTCGATTGCTTCCATTAAAAAACTCCTTATTCGTACTAAGGTATTTATCTTTTCTGTAAGAAAAAATAATTCCGATTCTTCTGACGTAAATTATTCTTATCTTTTATAGTTTTAACGTGTTTATATCTTTCCTAAACAGTCATCTGTTAAATAAGGATTAATCTTCTTACACTTGTCCTACTAATAAGAACGAGATAACGAAACCTAAAATTGCATACGTTTCAACCATAGCAGCATAGATGATCCCTTTAGTTGAATGTTCAGGTTTTTTCGCTAAAATTTGAATACCTGCTGCAGCAACTTTCCCCTGTGCCATACCTGAGAATAATCCTGTGAAAGCAATCGGTAATGATGCGCCTAAATAGCCTAACCCTTGAACAACTGTCAAATCACCAGACAGATTTGTAAAGATCAAGAATGCTATAACGAAACCATACAGCCCTTGTGTACCTGGTAATAATTGTAAAATCAATGCTTGACCAAATTTTTCCGGTTGGCTAGTTGTTAATGCTGCAGCCGCTTCACCGGTCATACCTACACCTTTTGAAGAACCGATCCCTGAAAAAATTGTCGCTGTCGCCATTCCTAAAATCGCAAAAATAATACCGCCACTGTTGTTAATCAAATACTCCATCATTGTTTAAAATTCCTCCAATTATTTTTCTTGTTCTATATTTACATATTTTTCTTCTGTTTTTAATGGATTAAAAGCTCGTCCGCCGCCTTCATAAAACTTTCCAAAAAATTCTACATATTGTAAACGAGCCCCATGAACATAAGCTGACAATAAAGATAAAAATATATTCAACCCATGAAGCGCCAGCATCAACAATATTCCAACACTAAAACGTGCTACTGGTGGCATATAACCCACTAACATATTAAATGCTGCAGCAATACTTCCCCCTGAAATACCCAAGGCCATTAACCGTGTGTAACTAACTAAATCGCCTATATAACTAGTAATTCCATAAAGGTTGTACGCACCTTTTGCTAATCCCTTAATCTTAGATTTTGCTTGCAACATCGGCGTAACAATGATCATAAGGGCGCTTAAAACAGCTAGAGCCACACCAATCACAAATAATGCTTGATTATTAAGCAACATTTTTCCCAAGCCTCCGATGATTGCACCAACCATGATTCCTTGCCAAGCGAATCCATCGGAAACCGCACCAAGGTAATTCTTTGCCTTTATATTTTCTCTTGCAGCTAAACCTAATCCAATAAAAATTTGAATCACACCAAAAACGATTGATAAAATCAAAATACTAATGACATCGTTACTAGTTGACAGGATAGGTGTGTAGCCAAGCGAGAATCCAAAGAATGAATTATATATCAATCCCCATAATATTGTAGGAATTGATAAAATTTGGAAGAAACGCATAAATCGTCCCATTCCTCTAGGCAAGACAGTTCTCAACGCAATTGTCGTAGCAATAAGCATCAACGCGCCATAACCAGCATCAGCAACCATCATTCCGAAGAACACAAAATAAAATGGCATAAACCAAGGTGTCGGATCAACCTCATGATATTTAGGTAAGCTATACATTTCAGTCAGCATCTCGAATGGTTTCACGACCGCATGATTTTTGAGTTTTGTTGGAATCTCTTCATTTATTTCGATATCAGTAGGCTCCTCTATCTCTAAATAAAGATTTTCTTTCCCAACCGTTTGGTTCATAAAGTCTTCAAATGACTTAAAAGCTTCTGTCTCAAGCCACCCTTGTAATAGGAATAACTTATCATCCTTAATAAAACGATCGTGAATCATCCAACGATTTTTACGCGCGAGTAAAACCTCTTCCGCTGTTTCCAAACGTTGGATAACTATTTTTTTCTGTCCGATTAGTCGAGCCAATTGTTTTTGCTCCTCGACCAACTCAAGTATTTCTCGTTGAATCACGGTTAACTCAGCCTTAGGCAGAAGTGATCTATTATAATTAAACGTGCTAATACTAAATTGCCGAACCAGTTCTTGGACTTCCGTCTGTTCCTCTCGCAAAAATAATAGAACAAAATTAACGCTTTGATCATCACTATATATACTTTCACAATGAATCTGTTTTTCTTTAACTTTTTGTTCAAATAAATCCCAAATACTTGCATCAGCAGTTCCTAAAAAACATTTTGTTGACCGCAAGCTATATTCATTAGGCAAAAAATCTAACATTTTCCATTTTTGTAGCAGACTTTCTTGTTCTTGCAACTCACGTTGTTTCGAGCTGGCTTCAATAAACCGCTTCTCCAAGTCTTGGATACTCTCTAACTCGCTTAACAATGCGGACTCGTCAAACGTATCTTCTAATTTTTGAAGAGTTGCCTGCTGACGTTTAAGGTGAAGCCCTTTTTCTCGACTGCTACCATGATGCTCTACAAATTGTATAGCATGCGTTATTTGTTCTAACTGATTATCCACTCTTGCAAGGGCGTCTTGACTAGGTAAGGGCGCTACTTCTTCAAAATATTTTTCTACCCAATCATTGCTCACAGTTTGCTCAAAAAGGTCACGAACTTCCACACCTTGAAATCCTTGAATCGCAGATAGAATTTGTTCACTATGTCCTTGCTGGGCAATCAAGGTCAGTTTACTCATTTTGCTAACTGCCATATTCTGAGATCACCCTTTCAATAATTTTTTGAACCGTTTGTTCCTTTTTTTCTAAATAATTGTCTTCCATTTTCTTAATTGCAACTTCTGCACGACTGGTTAGTTCTCGTTCTTCGGTTTCTAACTCTTCAGCTAATGTTCGTTCTCGTATAGCCAAGGTACTAGAAAAATCTTTTTTTAACTCATCACGTTTCTTTTGCAACAATTGTTTTTTAGTTGACTCGTAACTCGACAGTTCTGCTAGTAACAGTTCTTTTTTTCTTTCATTTTGTTCTTCAGCAGACTTTATTTTCTCTAAAGCTTCTAACACACAAACCCTCCTTTATATACAAAAAAAGAGCGCAAAACTCTTAAGGTTGCTCTTCTCACCCCTTGAAGAACACGATCCTTGAAGCTTACGCCCAACCATTTTGTATCTATTCAATGAGTCTAGTATATCAAAAAAAGGAATACTCGTAACTATTTTTCCTCAAAAAGGTTAAAAATCTCATATATTTAGCAAGTAAAATCTGCTTTATTTATAGTAGGGTTTTACTCAATAAAAATTAGAAAAAGTTTAAAAACCATAATACTTGCTTTTTCAGTTTTGACTATGGTATCAAGTAATGTAGAAGGAGTGGTCGGTCATGAAAAAAAATATTATTGGAATCGCGGCAAACCAGCATTATCAAAACAATCAAGATTTTTTTGATCAGCAATTTACTTACACCCCACAAGGTTTTATTGATGGTGTACACCAAGCTGGAGGTATCCCAATGTTGTTACCAATCAGTGATCCTGAACTTGCTAGGGATTATATTGCTTCTATTGATAAATTATTACTTGCTGGTGGTCAAGATGTCACACCATTTCTTTACGGGGAAGAACCTCATCCGAAATTAGGTCCGACAAGTATCGAGCGAGATTCTTTCGAAATGGCACTAATTAAAGAGGCCATCAAACAAAACAAACCAATTTTTACTATTTGCCGTGGAACCCAATTACTGAACGTTACTTTAGGTGGAACATTGTACCAAGATCTTTCACAGTATTCTGATTGGGAAGTAAAACATGACATGTTTCCCACCTTACCAGATTTCGGGCTTCACTCAATCACAGTGAACTCTGATTCAACATTAGCTCCCCTTTTTGGTGAACAAGCACAAGTAAACTCTTATCATCATCAAGCGATTAAGGATTTAGCAGAAAATCTTATGCCTATTGCTTGGTCTCAGGATGGGATCGTGGAAGCAGTAGAAAGTCGTGAAAAAAATACTAAAATTCTTGGTGTGCAATGGCACCCTGAATTGACTCAGAAAAAAGATGCAAAAGAGCAACGCCTATTCGATTTCTTCGTTCAAGAATTTTAATAACAGCAATTAAGGTTCAATCTCTAAATCCGAGATTGAACCTTATTTATTTACATTTTCTTACTTTTTATCAATAAATCCTACTTTAGTACCATTTCTTTCGTTTTCACTTATGGGAGAATCATCTCATAGCTTTTTAGCTAAAAGGAGGAAAATAATGAATGCAATTGAAGTAAATGATGTGAAAAAGGTGTACGGTTCTGGACCAGCAGCCTTTGAAGCACTAAAAGGGATAAGTTTCACGATTAAAAAGGGAGAATCAATCGCGATTATTGGTAAAAGTGGTTCAGGTAAATCTACCTTAATGCATATTCTTGCGTTACTTGATCGACCGAGCTCCGGAAAAATAGCTTTATTAAACCAAGACACACAAAAGATTAATAAACGAACGCTGAATAAATTGAGAAATGAAACCTTTGGCTTTGTCTTCCAACAATTCTTTATGAACCCTAAAGATACCGTTCTTTCCAACGTTGTCTTACCGCTTAAAATAGCTGGGCTTTCTAGTCGTCAACGAAAAGAAATGGCTATCAATGCATTAGAGGCGGTCGAGCTCAGTGATAAAGCCAATAACAAGGCCAATGATTTATCAGGAGGGCAAAAACAGCGTGTATGCATTGCACGTGCGATCGTCAATCAACCAGAAATTATTTTTGCTGATGAGCCCACCGGAAACTTAGATTCGACTACTGGCGAAAAAATTGAAGAACTTTTATTTAATTTAAATCAGAATAAAGGGATTACCTTGATAATAGTGACTCACGACCCTGAACTCGCAGCTCGCTGTGATCGTCAAATCCATATTAAAGATGGTCAACTATTGGAGGGCGCTTAAAATGAGACTAATTGACATACTTAAATCTGCAAGCTCAAATCTTTGGCGTAACAAAGGTCGAACACTACTTACAGTTATCGCAATATTCATTGGTGCCTTTACAATCTCTCTAACCACTGGTGTGAATAATGGCGTAAATGACTACATTGATCGTCAAATAAGCGGAGTTGGCGGAGAGGATCAATTAATGGTTTTTCCTGAATCACAAATGAGTTCTGGTAATGAGGACCCTCAAGAGTATAATCCTGACAAAGGCGCGGGTGCTGATGCAGATTTTTTAACAACAAAGGATCTTGAAAAGATCAAGAGTACAAAGGGAATCCGCAAGGTTGAGCCTTTTCATTTTCTATCTACAGATTATGTTCAACGGCATAACGGAAAAAAATATTTACTCTCTGCTGTAAGTGTCAGCGATATCTCTATTGATCTAGAGTCTGGTCGTGAAGTAAGTAATTTCGGCGAACATTATGAAATCAACTTAGCTCCCGAGTATCTAAAATCATTAGGCTTCAAAAATGCAAAGTCTGCACTAAACAAAAAGATAAACATTGCGGTTAGTAGTCAAGCTACTGGAAAACAAGAAATTATCGAGGCAACAATTGTCGGTGTTCGAAATGTTAGTTTGATTCAACAAGGACAATCTATTATGAGCAAGGCATTGTCTGATAAAATTGTCAGTATAAATGAAAATGGTTTGCCTGAAAATATGAAGAGCAAGTATAGTACTCTTTTTGCAACAATGGATAAAAACTTATCAAAAAAACAAATCGATCAATTAAAAAATCGTTTGTCTAAAAAAGGGTTCAGTTCAATGACTGTTGAAGATGAAATTGGCATGATACGACAAGTAGTTAACGCTATTACTGGTGTTCTCACTCTATTTGGCGCAATCGCTTTATTGGCTGCAAGTTTTGGCATAATCAACACCTTATATATGTCTGTGCAAGATCGAACACGTGAAATCGGTTTGATGAAAGCGATGGGAATGGGACGACTGAAAGTCTTCTTAACTTTCAGCGTTGAAGCACTCTTAATAGGCTTTTGGGGAGGAATCACCGGAATAGCTGGAGCTATCGTTGCAGGGAGCCTTCTAAATGATTTTGCTGCCACCTCCTTTTTAGATGGATTAACTGGTTTAACCCTGCTACAATTTTCGTGGCCTTCTATGCTGATCATTTTAGTGATTATTATGTTCATTGCTTTTTTAGCAGGAACTTTTCCAGCAAATCAAGCAGCCCGTCTAGATCCAATTAACGCTTTACGCTATGAATAAAAAGAAGCTATAGCAAAAAATTGCTATAGCTTCTTTTATTCTTTATTAGTCATCTTCAATAGTTGTCTCTGATACTGAGAATGTTGATAAATCAGTCGTTTCACCTGTAGACAAACGTTCAAAATAGGATTTTGTCTCTTTAAATACCACAGGACTTAGTAAAATCAGGGCAATGATATTTGGAAATGCCATTAATCCATTAAAAATATCGGCAATTGTCCATACCGCAGAAACTGTCAAATACGGCCCAATAAATACCGCTAAGATATAAACCAGACGAAATGCTGATGAAAACTTCGTGTTCCCTCCAGTCAAATAACTTAAACAACGCTCCGAGTAGTAATTCCAGCCTAAAATCGTGGTAAAGGCAAAAAATGCTAAACATGTCATTAATAATAAAGACGCAATGGTTTGCGAAATTGGTAATGCTTCTGAGAAGGCAAAAATCGTAACTGCGGAACCCTCTAGACCAGTTTCCCATGCCCCTGTAAGAATAATTGCCATACCAGTCATATTACAAACAACTAACGTATCAATAAAAGTACCCGTCATAGATACTAAACCTTGTCGTACAGGTTCTTTCGACTGTGCAGCTGCTGCCGCAATTGGCGCACTACCTAATCCAGATTCATTTGAAAAGATTCCTCGAGCAATCCCTTTTTGCATGGCGATCATCATTGCCCCCATTGCACCACCAGAAACTGCGCGTAAGCCAAACGCACTTTGGAAAATTTCAATAATAACTCCTGGTAATTTTGTGATATTCACAATGATCATGAACAAGCAAAGTCCTACATAAATGACGATCATTAAAGGAACAATAATCTCAGACACTCTTGCAATACGTTGTACACCACCAATTAGAACAACAGCAACAAGAACTGTCACCACAATACCCGTGAGAATAACTGCCCATGAATATTCATTACCAAAAAGGGTAATCGTATTCACTTTATTAGGATCAAAAAAAGTTTCTGCCGCTGAAGTAATCCCATTAATTTGAGCAATTGTACCAATTCCAATTAGTCCAGCAATTGCTCCAAAAAAGGCAAACATCTTCGCTAGCCACTTCCACTTTTGTCCCAACCCATTTTCAATGTAATAGAATGGACCACCTAGTGCTTTTCCATGGTCATCAAACGTACGGTATTTAACCGCCAGTAGCCCCTCTGCATACTTTGTAGCCATTCCTAACAAGCCAGCTAACTCTAACCAAAACAGGGCACCTGGACCTCCCGCAACAATTGCTGTAGCAACGCCTACAATATTACCTGTACCAATTGTAGCTGATAGCGCTGTACATAAAGCTTGGAAACTTGTGACATCTCCTTGTCCACCCTCTTCATTTTTCACCATGTACTTCAGGGCAAGAGGCAAACGACGAACTTGAATCATCCGGCAACCAACAGTTAAAATAATACCAATTCCTAAAATTAAGACGATCATTGGTGCTCCCCAAATCACAGAATTAATTTTCAATAAAATATCACCCATCAAATTCCTCCCTTTTTCTAGTTATTCTATCATAAAAATAATTCACAAACTCTTTTTCAATTAAAAAAATTTTCATTCTTGTTTTTATGGACAGAAAAGATTCAGCATTTTTCATTGGAAAATACACAAAAAACACGTATAACAAATATGAATTATATCTGTTATACGTGTCACTTTTCTTCTAAAAACTTTATTAGAAATCAAAATTATCAGGATCGGCACCAAGACGTTCATTAATATTTAAACTATCTATTTGATTCATATCTTCTTCACTCAGTTCAAAATCAAAAACGTCAAAATTTTCTTTGATACGATTTTCATGAACAGATTTTGGAATAACAATGATATCACTCTGCAGATGCCAGCGAATAATTACCTGTGCAGCAGTTTTATCATATTTTTGTCCAATCTCAACAAGTGTTTCGTTTTGTAATATCTTACCTTGTCCTAGCGGCGACCATGCTTCAATAGCAATATCTTCTTTAGACAAAAAGTCACGTAGCTGAACTTGTGTTAAGGTCGGATGTAGTTCAATTTGATCCACCATTGGTTTAATTTTTGCCGTTGTCATTAATTCTTCAATGTGGTGCTGATGGAAGTTTGAGACACCAATTGCTTTAGCACGACCGCTCTCATAAATTTCTTCCATTGCTCGCCAAGAATCATTGAATTTTCCTTCAACAGGCCAATGGATCAAATATAAATCTACATAGTCTAGTCCTAAACGCTCTAGACTATCATTAAACGCTTGATGAGCAGATTCATACCCTTGGTCGGCATTCCAAAGCTTAGTGGTGATAAATAGATCTTCTCGGTTCACTCCAGCTTGACGAATCCCCTCGCCAACTCCTTCTTCATTTTTGTACACAGCTGCTGTATCAATCAGTTGGTAGCCATTACTTATGGCCCATTTAACAGAATTCGTAGCATCATCATCATTCACACGCCAAACACCTAAACCTAATCGAGGCATTTCGAGACCATTTGCTAATTTTTTCATCTTATCCATCAAATTTCCTCCTTCTAGTTTGTGTTTCATTTCTATTGTGAAAGACTTTGATTCAACGGTCAACAGATTTGTCTATTTCTTTTTCCGATCATTTTGCATAATAGAAATTGATTGTTTCAAAGCACTAAGCGTACCGCCTTCACTATAGACTAAGACATTTGACTTATACAATTGTGCTGAGAAAAGTGTCAGTAAAATCGTAAAGACTATCAAAATTCCTAAAGAGACAAATGCGCTGGACATTGCGGCTGTACCTGATGCTAAACGCAACGGCATACTGTACGACGATAAAAATGGAATATACGAAGTAACCTTGATGATTACATTGGTTGGATTAGAGGTTCCTAAAATTAAACCTAACATATAACCAATCATTGAAAGATACATCACTGGTTGGATCGCTTTTGCAGTATCCTCTGGTTTGCTTACTAACGAGCCGCATAAGGCAGATAGAACAGCGTATAAAAAGAGCCCAACCAACATAAAGGCAATAATCGCCAAGGCACCGCTTCCCAGTAACGATTTAATAGATACGTTATTGATAAGATCTTTTACCATAGCAACATCTTTGAATTGTCGATAACCAAACACGACAGCTACTCCGTAAATTAATAACTGGGTTAAAGCCACTAACAAGACACCCAATAATTTCCCATAATAATGCGTTTTTGCCTTCATACTTGACAGTAGGACTTCCATGATACGTGTACCTTTTTCTGAGGCAATTTCTTGAGCGATAATTGACGAATAACTAATAATAAACACAAACATAATGATAGTAGTTAAAAAACTCAAAATAAACTGGGTTCCTGAATCTCCCCCATCACTTTGCATCTTTCCATTCTCAAAAGTCACTTTAGTAGATTCGAATTTTGCCGGCTCCATAACCTTCTGTACTTGTGCAGTTGTTAAATTTAACTGATTGGCACGAATAGTCGCTTGCATTGAACTTAAAATCTGCTGCAACTGCGTCTCAGTCGAGGTCCCTAGAGAAGCTTTACTATAGAGCTTTCCTGAAACATTCTCCTGACTCATCTTAAGATCAAGATAAGCATCAACCTTCTTATCTTCTAATTGTTTTTGCGCTTTTTTATCGGAGGATATTATTTTGAAGCTGTAATCCTCACTTTTTGTCTTTGCTAATTGTTCTGCTACTGCTGGCTGATCACTGACAATACCAATTTTATTAATATCATTAGCATCTCCAAAGAAATGTTGTGATAAATAGAAAATGCCCATAACTAAAAATGGTGCAAGGATCATAATGACGAAGGCGGTTGATTTTACATTCTTTTTATAGACATCTTTTATAATAATCCCCATTTTACTCATTTACGGCACCTGCTTTCCATTTAAAAATTTCTTCTAGTGTTGGCGGTTGTTGATTAAACATTGGAATATAACCGTCTTTAGTCGCTTGATTAAAGATGTCTTGTCCAGCATCTGGATTTTCCAAAGTAATATCAAAACTACCATCCTCTTTTTGAATCACAGTATGCACACCAGCAAAGGCTTCTATGTCCTCTTTTTTCAAATGAGAATCTAAATATAATTTACTACGTCCAAAAGACTCACGGATTTCATGAACCTTCCCATTTAGAACAGTTTCGCCATTTCTCAACATAATCAGGTGATCACAAATTTTTTCTACGTTATCCATATTATGACTAGAAAATATAACGCAAGATCCCTTCTCTTTTAGTTCAATAATGCCATTCTTTAGTAATTCGGCATTCACCGGATCTAACCCACTGAATGGTTCATCTAAAATGACTAACTTCGGTTCATGAATCAGAGTTGAAATTAATTGAACTTTCTGTTGATTCCCTTTCGATAAAGATTTTACCTTATCTGTTTTTTTCCCTTTGACCTGAAACTTTTCCATCCATTCATCAATTTTTGGTGCTATTTCCTGTTTGCTTTTTCCTCTCAAAGAGGCAAAGAAAAGCAACTGATTTTCAATTGTAACCTTGGGATAAAGCCCACGTTCTTCTGGCAAATAACCAATGATGTTATAGTCGTTACCAGATAATTCATGTCCATCCCACAGAACACTCCCCGAATCTTTTGATAGGAAATCTAGAATTAAACGAAATGTTGTAGTTTTTCCTGCTCCATTCTGCCCAATCAATCCTAAAATCTTTCCATCTTCGATCGTAAAATTCATATTATCTAACGCTTTGTATGATCCGAAACTTTTACTCAAACTCTCAACCTTTAACATTTTTTCACTCCTTATAATTTCTTTCTAAAATAAAGACAACAAATCAGATAGCTGAATAGAAAAACATAAAGCAAGCTGCTCGCAGTAATCATCAAACTCTCTGAAATAAAGCTGCCAATCATACTTAACATTACTAAAACAACCGCAAGTATATACGCAGTTACTTTTAAAGCCATATTTGAAATTTCTAGGTTACGTTCATCCGTTCTAGCAATCCGTTGTTGTTTCAATTTTTCAGGGTTACGTATTGTACGTTGATTTCTAAAAATAAAAATAATGAAGGCAACACTTATTGAAAGAAAGAAACCTAGCAAATATCCAACAGCATGTTCACTTATTTTTAATTTATACCAATTCGTTCCAACAAATAATATGCCAGAACAACTTAACATAAACAAAATCGTCACTAAATAAATTTTACTCTGCTTTCGTAATTTCTCTGCATATTCACGGTCTGCCTTGGATAGCTCTTTCATTCCTCGTCCTCCTCATCGAAAATGAACACCTCTTCAATTGTTAAGCCAAAAAAACGGGAAATCTTATGGGCTAAAATTAACGAAGCATTGTATTTTCCGTTCTCTAAAGAAATAATGGTTTGTCGCGTTACTTCTAGATAATTCGCCAACTCATTTTGGGTCAGCTTACGTTCTTTACGTAAGGTTTGAATTCGATTTTGCAAATAATCCCCCCTCAATGTATAGCGCGCTTTACATATGATACAAAAAAAGTATAGCATCCTTTACATTTAATGTAAAGGGTACTATACATTATTTCTTTTGCAATTCATTATAGGTGTTTTCAGCTACTACTTTTGGTAACCCTACTTTTTGTAGTTCATCAATTGAGGCTGCTTGAATATTCTTTAATGATTTGAATTCCTTTAACAGCATTTTTTTTCGTTTCGGCCCGAGACCATCAATATTATCCAGCTTAGAGGCAAAGCTGTTTTTACTTCGTAATTGTCTATGAAAGGTGATGGCGAAACGGTGAACTTCATCCTGAATTCGTTGAAGCAGGAAAAATTCCTGAGAGTTGCGCTCTAACGGAACGACATTCAATTCTGGTCCAAAAAGTAGTTCACTTGTTTTGTGCTTATCATCCTTTGCTAAACCAGCAATGGGAATATCTATCCCTAATTGATTGGCTAACACATCTTTTGCTACATCTACTTGGCCTTTTCCCCCATCAATCACAATAAGATCTGGAAAAGGTAGACCTTCTTTCAGAACACGTGAATAACGCCGATAAATAACCTCTCGCATTGAAGCATAGTCATCGGGGCCCTTGACTGTTTTAATTTTATACTTACGATATTCTTTTTTAGCTGGTTTCCCATCAATAAAGACAACCATTGCTGAAACTGGATCCGTCCCCATAATATTTGAATTATCAAAGGCTTCAATACGAATAGGAGCTGGAATATTCATAGCATCACCCAATTTTTCCACCGCACCGATTGTTCGAGCTTCACTGCGGCCAATTAAATCAAATTTTTCATTTAAAGCTACTTGTGCATTTTTTCCCGCCAACTTAACAAGTTTTTTCTTGTCACCACGTTGTGGCTGCAGAACTTTTGTGTCTAACATTGCTTCCACACTTACTTTATCGATATTATCGGGAATCAATACCTCTTTTGGAATAAAATGCTCATTCTCCTGATAAAACTGACCGATATATGTAAGAAAATCTTCCTCTGCATCGTTGTAAAAAGGAAACATCGAAACATCCCGTTCGATCAACTTTCCTTGACGTACAAAGAAAACCTGAACACACATCCACCCTTTGTCAGTAGCATAACCGAATATATCACGATCGACTAAATCCGTATTCGTCATTTTCTGCTTCGTCATAACTGTTTCAATCGCTCTGATTTGATCCCGATATTCCGCAGCTTTTTCAAACTCCATGTCTGCTGCTGCTTGATTCATCTTCTCTTTTATTTGATCTTGAATCTCTGTGTGGCCGCCATTCAAGAAATTCTTTATCTCTTCTACCATATCTTTGTAAACTTGAGGATCAACGTGAAACGCGTAGGGACACAAGCATTGTCCTAAATGATAATAGAGACAAGGAGTTTTCTGTGATGGCTTGCATTTTCTCAGTGGAAAAAGTCGATCCAATAATTTCTTTGTTTCATTTGCGGCATTTACATCAGGATAGGGACCAAAATAATGAGCTTTATCCTTTAAAACCTTACGAGTAATCATTAATCGCGGATATTTTTCATTTGTAATTTTTAAAAAAGGATACGTCTTGTCATCCTTCAACATAATATTGTACTTAGGATCATTTTTTTTGATTAGATTAATTTCAAGCAACAAAGCTTCGATATTTGATTCTGTCACAATATATTCAAAATCTACAATCTCACTGACTAGTCGCTCCGTCTTAGTGTTATGACTACCTGTAAAGTAAGAACGAACACGATTTTTTAAAATTTTAGCCTTTCCTACGTAAATAATCGTCCCATTTTTATCTTTCATCAAATAGCAGCCAGGTTGATCTGGTAATAGTGCTAATTTATTTTTTATTCGTTCATTCATAAGTTGCTATCCTCCAAAGCTGCCTATAGTTAAACAATCCTCTTTAATAATCTGATTGTTACCAAGGTTTATTCCTACATTAATCTAAACGTTCAAAACTCTAGGGTAGCTACATAGCTACATAGCTACTTATATTCTTATCATGCATACTATCCTACTAAACAGCTTATAGTAAAATCAATCCTTTAGTACGAATAAAAACGTAAAAATTCAATTGAAAAAAGCTGGACATAACGTCCAGCTCATTTTCTTACATGTGAGCTTGGATAAGCTCTTTTAATTGATCCTTTGTGTGAACACCAATAACTTTGTCAACAACTTGTCCATCTTTTTTCAATACAAGCGTTGGAATGCTCATGATTCCAAATGATGCTGGAGTTTCAGGATTCTCATCTACATCCATTTTTACAACTCTAAATTCATCTTCGTCGTATTCTTCGGATAATTGTTCTAAGATCGGTGCTTGCATGCGACAAGGACCACACCAGGTTGCCCAAAAGTCGATTAAAACAAGACCGTTATCTGTTTCTTCGTTAAAAGTTTTATCAGTAACTACTTGTGACATTTGAATTCCTCCTATTATAAATCGAATACCATAAAAACAGGTATTTCTTTTTCTTACTAAAAGTAGTATATCACGGTCGCATTTTCTTCGCTACTCTTCTGCTTACACTTGTAAACTATTTAAAAGTAACTACAGTTGCACCGCTTCCGCCTTGATTCGCCGGAGCAAATTCAAAGCTCTGAACATTACGATTATTTTTGAGATAATCTGTAATACCTTTACGTAAAGCACCAGTACCTTTTCCATGAATGATTCTCACTTGAGCAAAATTCGCTAAAAGCGCCGCATCAATATATTGATCAACTTCGGCCAGGGCTTCTTCGTACCGTTTGCCTCGCAAATCCAATTCTGGTTTCACACGAGCACTGGCTCCGCGTTGCACGCCTGTGACTACACGTTGTTTCGGTTCTTCAACAGGTGTAGTTAATGTCATATCGTCTTCGGAAACAGTCATTTTCAAAATTCCTAGTTGAACTTGCCACTCATTATTTCCAACCTTTTGAATTAACGTTCCGCGCTGACCATACGTTTCTACGATCACTTCATCATTTGGCTTGAACTGTTTCTTTGCCTTCGCTTTTTGTAAAACCTTATTTTTCTTTAATTGCTCATCTTGTTTTAAGTCAGCTAGTTGTGACTTTGCATCAATCAATTGGTGTTCTTTTATCGTTCCTTGACCATCCAACTGCATTTGACGAATATCTTTAATAATTTTTTCAGCTTTTTCTTCTGCTTCTGTAACAAGCTTATTTGCTTCTTTGCGCGCTTTTTCCATTTCCTTCTCACGCTCATCAAAGAAATACGTATAAGCGTTTTTCAAATCACGATAAAGTCTCTCAGACTCCTCTACATAGTGTCTAATTTCTAGGTATTCCGTCTCTGTAGCTTTACGTTGATTTTCTAAATCCGAAATCATTTCATTTAAGTCTTGGCTTTCCTCATCGATAATTTGTTTCGCACTTTCGATCACCAAAGGATCCAAGCCAAGTCGTCGAGAAATTTCAAAAGCATTGCTTCGTCCGGGTACCCCAATCAATAAACGGTAAGTTGGACTTAGTGTATCCACATCGAACTCCATGCTTGCATTAATTGTGTTTGAACGATTATAGCCATAAATTTTCAGCTCAGGATAGTGGGTCGTCGCCATCACATATGCTGATTTCGCACCAACTGCATCTAAGATCGCAATCGCCAAAGCTGCTCCTTCTTGAGGGTCTGTTCCAGCCCCAAGTTCATCAAAAAGTACTAAACTATGTTCGTCAATCTTATCTAGTATTGATACAATATTTGTCATATGAGAAGAGAACGTCGATAAACTTTGTTCAATAGATTGTTCATCACCTATATCTGCAAAAACTTCCTCGAAAATGGCCATTTCACTTTCTTCTGCTACAGGGATTGGCAAGCCTGCTTGTCCCATCAATTGTAAAAGACCAAGTGTTTTTAAGGAAATGGTCTTCCCACCCGTATTCGGTCCAGTAATTACGACAGCTTGAAAGTCTTCTCCAATCATCAGATCATTTGCCACCGCTTTTTCCTGATCCAATAATGGATGTCGAGCCTGCTTAAAGAAAACATGGTTTTCTTTATTGATAGTTGGAACAACTGCCTTTAAAGTTTTGGCAAATCGTGCTTTTGCATTCATTAAATCAAAACGACCGAGAACATAAGCATTGTGTAAAATATCTTTACGTGGAGCAACTAACTCAGCGGATAATTCAGCTAAAATTCGTTCAATCTCTGTTCTCTCAGCAATTTGCTGTTGACGTAATCGATTATTTAATTCAACAACTTGCTTAGGTTCCATAAAAAGTGTTTGACCTGAAGCGCTTTGATCATGAACAACTCCGCCAAAAATACCGCGATACTCTTGCTTTACAGGAATAACATAGCGGTCATTCCGCATGGTAATAAGACTGTCACTTAAATATTTCGCATTTTTCCCACGAATCAAGCCGTCTAATTGCTCACGAATTGTTTGCTCACTCCGACGAATCTGATTTCGGATAGTACGCAGTTCTGATGAAGCCTCATCTCGAACTCTTCCATCTTCTTCTATAGAACGACGTAATTTGCCACTTAATTCTGGTAGAGTCGTCAATTGCTCTTCCCAAAAATAAATTCGTAGAAATTCTAATTCACTGTCTTTTAAATCTTCAATAAAACGAACAAGTTCGCTAGTTGTTGACAGAACACGAGAAACCTCAGCTAATTCTAATCCATTAAGATTCGCACCGATCTCAATTCGTTTCATATGCGGCTTAATATTATTTAATTTAGGAATCGGCAGCCCACCTCGTAGCCGTTGGACTTTCATTCCATCTTTTGTTTCATCCAACCAAGCTTGAACAATATCTTCATCGCTAGAAGGTGTTAATTGTCGGATTTCTTCCTCACCTTGCTCCGTCGTTAAGTGTTGCTGAATCATTTTCATTACTTGGTCAAATTCTAATGTTTTTAGAATACGTTCATTCATTTTTTCACCTTCTATACATAAATAAACCGAAACCTGTCAAACAGCGTCCCGGTTTTTACTTTATCCAATAATTTTTGTCACCCATAAGTTATCAAAATGAGAACTTAAAAATAGTGAATGCTCAACCATAAAACGAGCATACCAACTACCCTCTAACTGATTTTGAATTAAGGCCATCGGTACGAAGCTGACTAATTTCAAAATCAAAAAAATAGACACATAACAAACAATCAATTGTAAAATCCCAGCAACAATGCCATCATACTGAGGAATGATCACCTTAAACAACAAATCTTTAAAGAAGATTGCAATTAAATGTGTCACTAACCATCCGGCTATTAAAATCATAACGAATGCAACTCCAGCATAAAAGGCCTTGTCCAGATTAAATGCTTGTTCAACTGAATAATAAATCATTTTAGAATTACTTGTAACGGATGGATAGGGAACAAAAAGGTCTAGATGAGAACCTAATTGTTGATAATACATCCGTGCAACGATAAATGATAGTAAATATCCAACAGTAAACACTATCTGATAAGCTGCGCCACGTCGATAACCCACATAAAAAGATAGCAGTAGTGCAAATAAAATTACCAATGTTAACATAGTATCCCTCACTTATTTATTTGCCGCTCTTTTTTGAATCTCACGTTTTCGATTTTCATTAACAATCTGTTGTGCTTCAACGTGATTCCGGATTGGAACATTTTCTTTTCCATTTTTCCGCATAATTTCTTTGGCTTCGGCTTCAATTGCTTCAATTTTCTTAATGCGATTTTCTAATTCCAAATTATGTGCAGCTTGTCCATCAAGCGTATACTGCTGCTTTTCCAGTTTCATTAACGCTTCTTGTTTTTTTAATTGATCTGAGATCGCATTTATCGCTAGCAACATCGCAGCTTTTTCTTGTGTGATTTCAGGGGATAATGACATGATCTCATTTAACTGCTCATTGACCAAAGCGGTAACCATATCCATATGTTGCTTGGATTCTTGTCCAATGATAGTATAAGTCTGACCGGCAACGATTGCCTTATAGCGATTTTGCGCCATATCGATCAACCTTCCTAATACAATTTTTTATTTACTCAGTTTTAAAAATACTAATATATTATATGCTAAAACCTTTCATATGTACAACTTTCATCAATTAAAAGCCAATTAACTTAAAGAAAAGAGAAAAATTTATGAGTTCTACTGTTTTAAAACTATCAAAAACTGAAATCCAAAAGCTGAAATCCTATTACACTGATTACTTGCTAAACAAAAAAGCACCCTATAGTGAGTTTTCAGCAAAAAAGAATGGCACAAGCATCACCGCCTACACCTCTGGAAAAGTATTGTTTCAAGGAAACAATGCTGAACAGGAGGCCGCAAAATGGGGAAAATCAGAATCATCAACAGTAAAGAAAAGCACCAGTCTGCCCGAAAACTTTTCATCGCTATCCGTTCTCGGCAGTGATGAAGTTGGAAACGGCAGCTACTTCGGCCCCCTATGTGTCTGTGCAGCATATGTAGACAAAGAACACCTTTCCCCCTTAAAGAAACTCGGCGTGAAAGATTCAAAAATGCTGACTGATGATCAAATTCGTAAAATGGCAATTACTATTAAAAAGCTGATCCCATACAAATTACTAGTTGTTAATCCAGAAAAATACAATGAGATTCAACCAAAATATAATGCGGTACGCATGAAGGTTGCTTTACACAATCAAGCCATTCGTATATTACTAGAAGAGATTGAGCCAGTTAAACCTGATGCAATACTAATTGACCAATTTACTTCAGAAGCCAATTACATGAAGTATGTTAAACAAGAAGCACAGCGTGTTAATCAAAAAATCTATTTTGTCACTAAAGGTGAACAATATCATCTAGCGGTGGCAGCTGCTTCAATCATCAGTCGTGCAAGCTTCCTTGAAGAATTAGACAAAGCTTCTGTTGAACTCGGAAGAAAAGTTCCTTCAGGTGCGGGCAAACCTTCTGATGAATTAGCTGCTGATCTGATACGTCAAGGAGGAACCGAATTATTAAGTAAATACGTTAAACTCCATTTCGCAAATACAGAGAAAGCGAAAAAATTAGTTTAACGGATTTTACCCGTCAAAATGCGCAAACATTTTGACGGGTAATTTTAGACTTCTGTTCCTGCAAGATAGACTTGCTGAACATTCCGGAGTGCCTCAATGTCGGAAGCAGCGTCACCAGTAACTACCAGAATATCTGCTTGTAAGCCGCTTTTCAATTCACCAGTAAGATGAGATAAATCAAAAATTTTCGCTGGATTTTGTGTAGCCGTCTGGATAGCTTCGATTGGCGATAAACCATATCGCACCATCAATTCTAGCTCTTCTACAATCGGGACACTTGGTGCTTCAAGCATTACCATGTCCGTTCCAGCTAAGATGGTTACTCCCTCATCGTAAATTGCTTTGAAGTTTTCTGAGTAAGCCTGAACCGAACTTTCGAAAAAATCCAAATGATGTGAATACGTTTCGGTTGATTGATTTGAATGATCAATGCCAACTTCTTGAACCTTTTGATTGTATTCTGCAAGAAAATGGTACGCAAACATTGTCGGAGTCCATGATTGGTGATTCTTCACCATTTGTTTTGCTTGCTCAACAGTTAAGAAATTTCCATGCTCAATCGTATCAAAGCCCGCATCAATACACATCTGAATTCCTGGTTGCGTTCCTGAATGTACCACACATTTCAAACCAAGACGATGTGCTTCGGCAACGCCCGCATCTAACTCCTCTTGTGTAAACTCACAAATGTCGTCACGATTTGTCGTTAATAACTTAATCCAATCGGCTCCATCTTTCTTTTGACGTCGAATCGTATGCCGTATATTTTCAACACCATCAACCTCTTCAATACCATCTTCGTGACCATGACCTCCAGTTATGCATATTCCTCGATCGGTATGTAATATACGTGGGGCTTTAACAAATCCTTTCTCAGCGGCTAGTCGAAGTGTTTCTAATAAAAATTGCGGCCCACAACAATCACGAATCGTTGTGACTCCCTTAGACAAACACATTTCTGCTTGCTTTTGTACATAATAGGCAATCATAAAATCATTGTATCGATGCAAATCTGGCTGCGTCCAATAATAGCCAAGGTGGATATGGGCATCCATCAACCCTGGTAAAATAGTCCCGTTGCCATAATCTCGGATTTCGGCCTGCGGAAATTCTGCAGATAATTTTTCTGCCTTTCCTACAGCCTTAATCGTGTCATTTTCAAAAACAACACCACCGTCTTCAATGATTGTCTTCCCATCACCAGTGATTACTTTTTTTGCCTTTAATAAAATCATCTCTACCCCTCCAAAAAAACGTTTTCATTAACATAATTAAGTGTAACAAAAGAACCCTTAAAAAGGATAGACAATTTTAAGGGCTCCTTTGACTAACTATATTTTTATTGATAATACTCTGGTAATTTAAATCCATATTCTACTTCGAATACTTTTCCAACCTGCAGCAATAAATCTTCCCGTCCCCGCGCAGCCGTGAATTGAATACCTAGGGGTAAGCCTTCTGAGGTCACATGCGTCGGTAAACTAATTGCCGGTTGACCTGTTAAATTTGCTAACTGAGTATAAGGTGTAATTTGTAAACTTTTCTCGAACATGCGATCAATTAAATGAAGAAGTTCCGACTCCGTTAGCGTAGCTGCTGCTTCAAGTGCATCCCGAACCTCATCGCTTACTAAATGATCACTCAACTTAGGCGCGGTCTCCGCAGTCGTTGGGGTCAAGAGCAGATCATATTTCGTAAATAATTCTTCCATTTTAAAAGCAGCGTAATCCCATTGATTCAAGGCATTTACAAAATGACTAGCTGGAATTTTTTTGCCATATTGATAAATTCCCCACGTCATCAATTCCATATCATTCTTTTCAACCGGTCGTTTCATGCCTTTTTCGATCCCTGAAAACATCGCCGCAGTTTCTGCACCGTTCATTAAGTAATAACTGGTGATTATCTCATTTCCATTTACTGGATACGAAATCATTTCTACTTGATGTCCCTTTTCCGATAAGAAATCCCGTGCTTGCTCCACTGCTTTGATTGCTTCATCAGAAACTGGCGAATCGATTGGAGAATCAATAATGACTGCTATTCGCAGTTTCTTTCCATGTGCTGCTTGAAAATGTTGCCAAGCTCTTTTAGGAGCCTGATAGGGTGCTGCACTATGGATACTGCGCATTCCATAGAAGAGTTTCTCCGTATCACGCATTGAAACAGTTAATGCAAAATCGATTGCCGCACCTTGCCAGCCACGCCATCCGCTTGGACCAACTGGCATCACTCCTCGAGTAGGCTTTAACCCAATCAATCCGCAAAACGAAGCAGGGATTCGGATGGAACCGCCGCCGTCGCTTGCTCCTGCAATCGGAACAATCCCTGAAGCCACAGCACTAGCTGCACCTCCACTAGAACCGCCAGAATAATAGTCAAGATTCCATGGATTTTTGGCAGAACCATAAATTTGAGCATCTGTAATATTTTTAAATCCAAATTCAGGTGTATTTGTTTGGGCAAAAGGGATCAAGCCATTTGCTACCAATTGATTAGTAAAATTACTACTATGACTTGCATGATGTTCTCGTAATAACTTAGAACCTGATGTGCTTAGCCACCCTTTCTTTTCTTGCCCCAACATTTTTAATGGGATCGGTAGACCAGCAAATGGACGGTCCAAAATATTATCTAGTTTTTCATATTCTTTAAGTGCCTCTTGGTCCATTATCGTTACAAAAGCATTTAGAGCTGAATTTTGCTTAAGAACCCTTTCTTCAAATTTCATTAATAATTCTTGAAAGCTTATTTCTTTTTTTCGCAGCAATTCTGCCCAATATAAACCATCTTTCATTAGCGACACCTCGTTTTATGTTTTATTTATTATCACAAATTTTTTTGGATAATACTAGCAGCTGATTCTTAGAAATAGGTAGATGAATAAACCACTGAATTCAATCATTCTATATTAACACTTGCAGATGATGGTTTCGTTAGAAAGTCATCACCGCTGATTGAAACTTAGACTAAATAAGAACCCACATTGTTTTGTGAGTTCTTACTTTATCATATATATTTTCTTTGAAAATGAATTTCCAAACGTTTCTGAATATTGCCAACAATAATACAAAGCAACCAATATATAATTGCTACTAAAATATACATAGATAAATAATCGAATGTTCGTCCCCCTACGATTTTAGCTTTTTGAAAGATGTCTGGTACGGTGATCATAGCAGCTAAGGAAGTCCCCTTTACTAGATCCATCGCAACGTTACTTAAAGCCGGAATAGAAATTCTCATCGCTTGAGGTAGAATAATGTAGCGCATCGTTGGAAAAAAACGATTTCCCAAAGCATTCGCAGCATCCCATTGACCTTTATTTACGCCTGCAATTGAGCCACGATAGATTTCACCGATAAACGCACTACTGGTCAAGCTAAAACAAATAATTGCCGCGGCCACTGCATTTAATTGGTAAGGCAAACCAAAGTACAATAAAAACAGTAAAACCAATGCTGGTGTTCCACGCAAGAAAGACAAGTAAAAACGTACAAAAAGCTGAAGGGGTTTCCAAGATATAAACCCTAAAATAGTTACAATTATTCCAAGAAAATTCCCAAGCAGAAAGGCTGCCACACTAATCCCTAACGTGTAGCCTAATCCGCTTACTATAAATGGAATAGATTCTATCATTAAATTGATATCAATTGTAGGGATGTACATTAATCTGGTGAAACCTTTTCTGTTACTTCTTGTTTCGGTTTTACTGAAACATCTGTTCCAAAGTACTGTTCAGCTATTTTTGTTAAAGTCCCATCTTCTTTTAAATCCTTCAACACATGATCAATTTTAGTTTTTAACATCTTATTTTCTTTTTTGAAAAGAAAACCAGTTGTATTTGCATTGAAGTAGACATCTTCTAAAATTTTTACGGGGATATCAGGTAACGCTGCTACGGACATTTTTTGCAGATAGTAGTCATTTAAGATCACATCTGTCCGGCCGTTTGCCACATCCGTTAAATATTGATCATTCGTAGCATTGTCGTAAGTAACTGCTTTTGCACCATATTTTTCCGCAATTTTCATATAGCTAGTATTCGGTTCGCCTGCAGCCTTTTTCCCTTTTAAATCATCTAAAGAGTGAATGCCTGAGTCATCGCTTTTCCTAACGATCATGCTATCAAAAGAATATTTGATCGGGGATGAAAGAGAGAATTTTTCCGAACGCTCTTTTGACATGCCAAAGTCATTGGCAGCAAAGTCGGCTTCCCCTCGATTAACTGCGGTAACTTGTCCATCGACATTATATTCCTTGAATTGAATTTTCAAATCTAGTTTTTTCGCTATCGCTTTTGCAACATCTACATCATAACCAACTAAATTGTTCTTACCATCGTAATAGGATGACGGAAATAGTGTTCCCGAAGTCGCCACAACGATCTCTTTTTTGTCCTCAACTTTTTCCCAACTCGCATCCTCTTTTGCTTGACCATTTCCGCATGCAGTCAAAATAAAACCTGCGGCAATAAGTGTCACACCTATCATCCATTTCTTCAATGCTCTTTCACCCATTCCTTTAAACATATTTTTTTATTGCTTCTTTACTTATAGCATATAAAAAACACATGTTAATAGAAAGTTGCCTATGAAAAACAGGATGTAATACAGATATGATCAATTTCAATGTGTGATAAGACACCCCCCTAAAATAACTAGATTTATTTTTAAGAATAACTAGTTCTCAACTTGTCTTCGTTTAAAAGCTTTTATACATATCTATTTTCTCTTAATTCTATCTTCCGTATGCCCTCTATTGTTTGTGTTCCTGCCAATTGCATCACCATCTCCAATTCCTTCTTGAAAAAATCAAAGACTTGTTGCACACCAACGGAGCCACCAAGTGCTAAACCATAAATGACAGGACGACCTATCGCAACCAAATCAGCGCCAGATGCCAGCGCCTTGAAAACATGCTGGCCGCGACGAATGCCGCTATCAAAAACAATCGGAGCTCTGCCTGCCACAGCTTTAGCTACGTACTGCAAGGAATCAAAGGATGCCGGACCTCCATCAAGCTGCCGACCTCCATGATTTGAGACCCAAATGCCAGAAGCACCTGATCCAAGTGAACGTTCTACATCTTCTTCTGACTGAACGCCTTTTACATAGACAGGAAGTTTAGAATTCTGGGCGATAAATTCTACATCTTTCGCGCTAAGTTTTTGTTTTGATGAACCATATACAGCATCCATGGTTTGTCCGATTCCTGATTGATACGCTTGAACAATTGGCATTGCTAAAGGGAAAGTGAAGCCATTTCTCCGATCTGTTTCACGATTTCCTCCCACGGTAGCATCCGCAGTCAGAACGATCGCCTTAGCGCCATTTCTTTTTGCCATATCTAAGATATCACGATTTATCCCATCGTCTTTACTCATATAGAATTGAAACCATTGAGGTGCTTCCTTTCCTCCAGCTTGTCGTATCTCCTCTAACGTACAGGAAGCATAAGAACTTGCTGTATAAATTGTACCAAAGCGAGCAACACCCTTTGCAGAAGCGTTTTCTGCGGAAACATTAGCCAATCCATGAGCTGCAACAGGAGCCATAATTATCGGTGCTGCTAACTCAACATTATCAAACGTTGTCTTCGTATTAGGTAATTCCACGTCTCTTAATACATGCGGAATAATCAATTTATGATTAAAAGCCTTTTCATTTTCCTGATACGTAAAGATATCCCCTGCACCACTGCTGATATATCCATACCCGCCTCTAGGGATAACCTCTTTTGCAGCTTCTTCCAGGTCAAACATATTAATAAAATCGATGGCACCTTCTGCAGTGCTCGCCTGATAAATCTTTTCCATCTAAATCCCCACCTTCGATTTGATAACGTTTACAAATCCAATGTTACCCTTCTACTTAATTAGTGACAAATGATCTGTTTATCGATTATTTTTAGTAGTAATCTATAAAAATATTCTTTCCTATTGACGTTTTATTCCAGTGGAAACAAAAAAAGAACCCTAAAAAAGGATTCTTCTTAATTCATTTTATTCTTCTTCGGTCATGAAGGTATTGAAAACTTCTTCAATCATATCCCATTCAGCATCTGTTTCGATTTGCTGCAATTCGCCTTCGCTACCGTCTTCATTTTCAACATAAGCGTAAGCCTGCAATTCAACATCTTCGTCTTCAGGTGCTCCTGCGGGATAAAGTAATACATAATTGCGATTAAATTCTTCTTGTCCATCAATTGTCAAAAGAATTTCGTATAACGTTTCATTTCCTTCATCGTCAACTAAAGTAATTACTTCGTGTTCGTGGTCATGATCATGCTCGTGATCGTGGTCATGTGTATGTTCGTGTGCCATATCTATTCCTCTTTTCTAAAGTTTATTGCCGGTACGGTCAAGATAATTTTGTAAGATCATCACCGCTGCAAGTTTATCGATAACTTTTTTTCTTTTCGAACGCGACACGTCCGCTTGTTCGACTAACATCCGTTCAGCTTGCACTGTCGTCAGTCGTTCATCTTGAAACTCAACTGGTAAATCAAAAAGTTCTTTGATTTTTTCAGCATAGGCCATAGAAGCTTCTGCACGTGGACCAATTGAATTGTTCATATTTTTAGGGAGTCCTACTACAAATTTAGTAACCTGATATTCCTTGGCAAGCTCGCGTAAACGATCAAAGCCAAACTCCCCTTGCTCCTCATCAATACGGATGATTTCGACTCCTTGAGCCGTCCAGCCAAATGGATCGCTTACCGCAATTCCAACAGTTTTAGAGCCGACATCTAGTCCCATTATTCTCATCGAATATCAATACCGTGATCTTTTAGATAGTATTTTACCAAAACTTCCATGACTTCATCGCGCTCATGACGACGAATCAAGTTTCGTGCATCTTGATAACGAGGAATATACGCAGGATCTCCTGATAATAAATAGCCGACGATTTGGTTAATCGGGTTGTAGCCTTTTTCAGCTAAAGCATTGTAGACAATCGTTAACGTTTCACTAATTTCTTTCTTACGATTATCATCAAAATCAAAACGGACTGTTTCATCTGTGTATCCCATTTTCTCACACCTCTCCTTGGAATTATCAACAATTATATTCTACTAAAAGAAGACAAAACTTACAAACTTTGCAAGTTGCCAATCTATTGGCTTTAGAAAATCTTCCAAATTATTATAACATGCTTTCCTCTAGTGTATGTCTTTTTTTATAAGCATCTTTTTTTCTTTTAAGGATAATGCTCGTTATACTGAAATTATAACTTGTTTTACTAAATACATTTCTTGCTTAAAAAAACAAAGGAGGCTCTACTATGTCCAATAGATTTTTTAAATTACTTGCCTGTATCATTGGTGTAGAATTAATTGGATCAATCTCTGGTTTCTTTGCTGGCGATATCCCTGCAATCTACGCTCAGCTAAATAAACCATTTTTAGCACCCCCAGGAAGCATCGTAGGAACGATTTGGATTATCCTTTATGCTCTAATTGGTTTGGCATTATTCTTGGTGATCGATAGTAAGGAAGCAAAAAGCAAAACTCTTTCTTATATTCTCTTTGGCATTCAATTAGTACTTAACTTTATTTGGAGTATCATTTTTTTTGGAGGTTCACATTTCTGGATCGCCTCTTTCATCAGTTTGTTTCTACTAATTAGTATCATTTTTAGCATTCGTGAATTTCAAGGAATTTCTACAGGAGCAGCGATTTGTTTTGTTCCTTACCTTATTTGGATTATTTATGCTACCTACCTTTCATTTGGATTAGCGTTTTTAAACTAGTCAAAAGACATCAGCTCTCTGATGTCTTTTTATTAGCTTTGATCTTTTCATTTTCTTTCCGTCAGTCAATAGGACACTTCTTTTCTCTCCGATTTGACCTTTCCATAAAGCGCTTGCTATACTTTTAGACAGGAATCTATTGGAAAGGAGCCGCTTTTGAAGACAATTGTTGAGATTATTGAAAAATCAAAAGAAGAAACAGCCAATTTTAAAGTTCATGAAGTAACAAAATCCCTTCAAAATGTGCTTTCTATTCTCAAGAACGAAAAACTTTTTTTAGTTGGTGAGGAAAATGGTGCTCATTACAAAGTGCCATACTCAAATGTTTTTTATATAGAAGTTGTCGATAAGAAAAGCTTTATTTATACGCAAGACAAGGTCTACCAAAGTGCTGAAAAGCTTTATCAGCTGGAGGAAGAGCTTTTGCCCCACAAATTTATCCGAATCGGAAAATCAATGTTACTAAATATCGAAGTCATTCAATCTGTATCACCTACTTTGAGTGGCCGCTTTGAAGCAACTCTTGTTAACGATGAACGCGTTGCTGTATCGAGAAAATATGTTCCTGAATTAAAAAAAGCCTTAGGAATGAGGAAACGGATATGAGAGTAATCGACTATTTCAAAAGTGTTTTTCGATTGTCATCTATGATTTTTACGTTACTAGTCCTTGTAAACTTGGCAATCAATAAGCAAACGCTCTTTGAGATCATAGAATACATGCTGATCGTCTCATTAATATCTGGATTGCTGCGTTTCATTATTGAAGACAAGGAAACCTACTCTAATCGTCGTATTATTTTAAATCAACTGCTCTATATCGGATTGATTTTCCTACAAATTATCATTGGCGATATTTGGTATGGTTGGAATTTAGGAATGATTGGACTAATACAAAATTTTGGGATCACTCTATTAATTTACGCTTTCATTAAATTTTTCATTTACAGTAATGACAAGAAGGAAGCAGCCGAGATCAACCAGCTAATTCAGCGAAAAAGGAAGCAAAATAGCTAAGCGAATACCTAAAATACAATTCTCTGCCGATTGGAATAGCCAATCGGCATTTTTCATGCTCACCTCGCAACGACAATCAATCGCTTGCTCTCTAAATCATAAGGAGCTTGATCATAATCTCCAAATATTCGTACATCTTTATATCCAGCTAAACTAAGCAGTCGACGGTACTCATCATCAAGAATTATCTTATATACAATGTCATATTGGTTGCTTTCCAGACGCTCTGTCGAATGATACAGATCTAAAACATGGATGGTTTGGAATGCTCCATCCTGTTCCTTAACAAATACACGAGAGAAATTTGGCTTATTCACTACTACTTCAATTGCTGGCAAACTTAAATTATGATGTGTCGTCCCTTGTGTCAAAATAAGTATCCCATCGTCTTTCATCCTTGCTTTCATTGATTTTAGAGCAGTAATCAGATCTTTTTCTGTGTGCAAGTGAGGCAAAGAGGTCGTCAAGCAGACGATTGCATCAAATTTCTTTTGATACGCTTTCTCTAAATACCTAAAATCACATTGTTTAAGTGGTACCTCTATCCCTTTTTCACTTAAATTTTTAACAGCAACCTCTAACATAGATGCTGAGTAATCCGATCCAGCGACATCTAAGCCCATCTCTGAAAACATATAAAGATGCTGGCCTGTTCCACAAGCGCAATCCAACACACTTTCCACTTTCTCTTTCGAAAAGACGGATTGAAAAAACTCCTTCTCTGTGCCAAGATATTCCTCAATACTGCCAAACTCATCATAATCATAAGCGAATTGTTGATATCTATCTTTCATCTTTCACACCTCACAAGTCTTTGCTTCCATTATATCAAAATGATTTTACTAGGCATTTTTTATTGAAGACCGGCAAAAAAATAGGGGAACATTCACCTTAGTTCGAGTTAACAACCACTTAGAGAAATTCCATTGTTTCAGCCAAAAAAGTTGCTTATAGTGGGTTTATCAAGAAGAACAACGAGAGAAATATTAACTAGAAAGAGGGAACTAAAATGAATGAACTCGTAACAATATCAAACCTAGCTAAATCTTATAATCATCAAGAAGTTTTAAATAATATTTCATTTTCAATAAAAGAAGGAGAGTTGTTTTCTGTCTTAGGTCCAAATGGGGCAGGAAAATCAACTTTGATTTCTTTGATTCTAGGATTAGCCAAGGCAGATGCTGGTGAAATTCTATTTGAAGGAAAAGCTTTAGAAACACAATCCACTGAGCATAAATCAATGATCTCCGTTGTTTTCCAAAACAGTATCTTAGATCCAGATTTATCAGTGAAAGAAAACTTATTTATTCGGGCATACTTTTACACTAATAATTGGAAAGAAGCCAAGCAATTAGCCAAAGAAAAACTAGCGGATGTCCAAGGCGAACATCTCTTAAATAAACGATATGGTGTTCTATCAGGCGGAGAAAAGAGAAAGGTTGATATCGCAAGAGCTTTGCTTAACACACCGAAATTATTGTTCTTAGATGAACCAACTACCGGACTAGACATTGGTTCACGATCAGACATGTGGCGATTGATTCATCAATTAAAATCAAAATATCACATGACCGTTGTATTAACTACTCACTACATGGAAGAGGCTCGAGATTCAGATAATATTTTGATGCTAGATAATGGGAAAATTATGGCGTATGACGCCCCAGAGAATTTGAAGAAAAACTATCAGTGCTTGACACTGGAGGATGTCTTTTTGACGATTATGGAAAAAGGGAGAGAGAATTATGAATGCATTAGTATATAGAGGATTGTTGCTATTTTTCAAAAACAAACAGGCGGTGATTGGTTCGTTTATCGGAGCATTGATTATGATTATCCTTTACGTTTTCTTGCTAGGCGACAGTTTAGTTGATTCCTTATCTGCCCTTTCGCATCCGAAACTTGTAATTGACACTTGGATGCTTGCTGGTGTGATCGGTATTGCATCAGCAAGTTCTACTCTTGGTTCAGTCAGCCTAATGATTAGAGACAAGGAGCGAAATGTTTATACTGACTTTATGATCTCTCCGATTTCTAAAAGTAAAATTATGTTGGGTTATTTTTTTAGTACCTTCTTGATTTCACTGTTGATTACTTTTATCGTGATTCTTGTAGCAGAAATCTACATTGTGGTTCTTTCGAATGGTGACTTTCTCACTTTGCCACAGTTGGGCCTATTATTCATTGTTAGTTTATTGACAGTTTTTTGTTCTTCAGCCTTTATGTTTTTCATTGCGAGCTTTTTTAGACGAATTGATACCTTCTCCACTATGACTTCTGTGATCGGTCCTTTCATTGGTTTTTTGACCGGTTGCTATGTTCCGATAGGAAGTCTGCCTGACAATGTGCAGACAATAGTAGAATATTTTCCTTTAACTAGCGGCATCGTATTAATCCGCCGTATCTTAACGGCAAACGTATTTACTGCTGCAGATGAACCAATTGCGACAGTAATTAAAGAAGAATTAGGAATTTTATTAAATGGTCAAGAGAGTATCATTCTTCCTATCGCTATTCTAGTGATCTCAAGCTGTATATTTTTAGCTATTGCCTTATGGAACGTCAAACGGATAGAAGTAAAGAGATAAACTATTAATTTAAAAGACCTCTTGAGGAAATCCTCAAGAGGTCTACGAGTTAGGATTAGTAAAGTTCTAAGTATTGATCACGTTCCCACTCTGAAACAGTTTGACGGAAGGCTGCCCATTCCATGCGTTTTGCTTCATTGAAGTTCGTGTAGATATGATTACCTAGAGCATCGATCATCGTTTGATCTTCACGCAATGCTTTGATTGCATTATGAATTGTAGAAGGTAAATCATATATTTCAGCTTCTTTACGCTCTTCTTCAGTCATTACATAAATGTTGCGGTCCACTGCTGCTGGTGGTGTCAATTCATTACGGATACCATCTAAACCAGCTTCTAATAAAACAGCCATAGTCAAATATGGATTTGCTGCTGGATCCACAGAGCGTAATTCTAAACGTGTAGACAAACCGCGAGATTCTGGAATACGAATCAGTGGAGAACGATTGCGTCCGCTCCAAGCTACATACACAGGAGCTTCAAAACCAGGAACTAATCGTTTGTAAGAATTCACGATCGGGTTACATACTGCCGTATATGCACGCGCGTGCTTCAAAAGACCAGCTAAAAATTGATAAGCTGTTTTGCTCAGTTTCATTGGACCATCTTCGTCGTAGAACACATTGCCTTCATCATTAAACAGTGACATATTGCAATGCATTCCTGAACCGTTGATTCCGTAAAGAGGTTTAGGCATGAACGTTGCGTGCAAGCCGTGTTTACGTGCAATTGTTTTTACAACTAATTTGAAGGTTTGAATGTTATCGCATGCTTCAATCGCATTTGCGTATTTGAAGTCAATTTCATGCTGACCAGGAGCAACTTCATGATGCGAAGCTTCTACTTCAAAGCCTAAGCTTTCAAGTTCTAGTACGATATCGCGACGACAATTTTCACCTAAATCAGTTGGTGCAAAATCAAAGTATCCGCCCTTGTCATTCAAGTCTAATGTTGGATCGCCATTTTCATCCATTTTGAATAAGAAGAATTCTGGTTCTGGTCCTAAGTTGAATGAAGTATAGCCGAACTCTTCCATTCCCTTCAATACACGTTTCAAGTTTCCACGAGGATCTCCTGGGAACGGTGTACCATCAGGACTATAAATATCACAGATTAAGCGTCCTACTTTGCCATGATCGCTTTCCCATGGGAAAATCATCCAAGTAGACAAATCTGGATATAGATACATATCACTTTCTTCAATACGGACAAACCCTTCAATAGATGAACCGTCGAACATCATTTTGTTATCTAGGACTTTTTCCATTTGGCTAACTGGTACTTCAACATTTTTGATAGTCCCCATAATGTCTGTAAACATCAGACGTAAAAAACGGACGTTTTCTTCTTCGACAATTCTTGTAATATCCTCTTTACTTAGATCTCTTTTCGGCATAATATCTAATCCCTTCCTCGCACTTCATTTTTTTATATTCCACAATCACTACAGCTTTGGACCTTGTGATTGATATGGATTTTGTTGCTGGAATCCACCTTGTGTCAACATTTCGTCATAAAAAATACGGCGAACATCCTTATCAGTCAATGGCGGTTTTTCTTTAGCCGCTTTCACTTCTTCTTGACGCATTTGATAGACTCGTTTGATTCCTGCCATATTTAGGCCATCGGATAGATAGTCCTTGATTTCTAGCAATACATCAATGTCATTTAGAGAATACATCCTACGGTTACCTTCACTTCGTTCCGGATGGATCAGTTCTTGCTCCTCATAGTACCGAATCTGTCGCGCAGTCAAATCCGTCAACTTCATAACTGTACCAATTGGAAAAACAGCAAGTGAACGACGCAATTCTTTTTCCCGCATAACATCTCCTCCTTGTTTTTTGATGTTGAAAAAAGGATACCATCCGTTAGACCAATCGTCAAGTCTTTATGTCACATTTTCTTACATATAAATTCCGAACGTTCGTTTTTATCAAAGAAAGCTTATTGTATCAAGGGTAGATTGGTTCAAAGAAATTGATATACTGGAGAAAAAAGACAGGAAGATGGAAGATTGTTTAAATTTGAAATTGGTCAAACCGTTGAACTAAAAAGGCCTCACCCAATGGCTGGGTTGATTGGAGTCGTTAGAGCTTCTTATGAAGAGAATCGTACCTATCTTGTGTATTTCAACCATGATTATCAATTAATCCTCCACGAAAATCAGCTTGAAATAAAAAAAGGATAAAAAAAATCCGAAGTTCAACAACTTCGGATTTTAACTATTATGAATAATAAACTTCATTTACAGCGTTTGCTACCGCAACTTTAACATGTTCAAAGGTCAAGCCCCCCTGAAGATAGAGAGAATAAGGTTCTCTCAATGGACCGTCCGCACTGAGTTCAATACTTGCCCCTTGAATAAAGGTTCCTGCTGCCATAATGATATCATCTTCATAGCCAGCCATGTAAGATGGGATTGGGGCCACATACGCATCAATCGGAGAATATTTTTGAATCGCTTGACAAAACTGAATCATTTTCTCTCGATCTCGAAAGTCGATCAACTGAATCAAATCTGTTCGCGGCTGATCCCACTTGGGTGTAGATTCTAAATTGTACTCGGCCAACAAAGCAGAAGAGAAAATCGCACCTTGAATCGCTTGGCTTACTACATGAGGTGCCAAGAAGAAGCCCTGCAGCATGTCAAAGACACTCCCTAACATCGCGCCACCTTCCGCTCCAACTCCAGGCGTGGTTAAGCGATAAGCACATCGCTCAATCAACTCTTGTTTCCCAACAATATAGCCGCCAGTTTTGGCAATCCCCCCACCGGGATTTTTGATTAAGGAGCCCGCCATCAAATCCGCCCCGACTTGAGTCGGCTCCATTAGTTCTGCAAATTCACCGTAACAATTATCTACAAAAATAACAACGTTTGGAGCAATCGATTTAACAAAATCACACATTTCTTTGATTTTTTCAATCGTAAAAGAAGGTCGGGACGCATAGCCACGAGATCTTTGAATTGCCACTACTTTGGTCTTATCTGTTATCTTTTCCTTGATTTTATCAAAGTCGACGTTTCCATCCGGCAAAAGATTCACTTCATCGTAACCAATGTTGTATTCTTTGAAAGATCCAATACCATTTCCTTGTATTCCGATCACTTCTAGCAAAGTATCATAGGGTGTCCCAGTAATATAAAGCAGATCTTCACCTGGACGTAGCACACCAAACAATGATGTCGCAATGGCGTGTGTTCCTGAAACAATTTGAGGTCGTACTAATGCAGCCTCTGCTCCGAAAGTCTGAGCATAAACTGTTTCTAATACATCCCTGCCCTGATCGTCATTCCCATAGCCTGTTGAGGGTAAAAAATGACTTTCCGAAACATGGTTTTCTCGAAACGCAGTCAATACCTTCGCCTGATTTGATAACGCAACCTCTCTTATTTCCTGCAACCGCTTTGCAATCTTTTGATCAACCTGATCAATTATTTCAACCAACTCAGGTGCTAGGTTAGTCGTCCAATTCATCGTCCATTCTCCTAATCCAAAGAGATTTTTTCTTAGCAAATCCCCGTACAATATATTGTTCTTTTTCTTCATCAAAACGCTCACTCAACACAAGCGTTTCCCTTTTCATCTCATTCAAAGCCTGTCCTTCATCGGCATTTAAAGTCACTAAATAAGGCTCCAACAAGTTCATAATTTCTCGCTTGATGGCCTCTGCCAAAAGGTCTTTTCCCTTATTTGTTTTCGCAGAAATCAAAACACTTGGAAACAAGGTCGGTGCAAAGCTGAATTCATCGATTCGATCAGCTTTGTTATAGATAGTTAGCATCGGAATGTCGTCCATTTCCAGTTCCTTTAACAACTCAATTACTGTCTTTTCCTGCTGCTGTCTATCCTCCGCACTGGCATCTACAATATGAAGCAAAAGATCCATCCCTTTGCTTTCCTCTAATGTTGATTGAAAGGCATCAACCAATTGTGTAGGTAAATCCTGAATAAATCCAACTGTGTCTGTGATGGTCGTTTCCATCCCTTGTGGTAAATGCCATCGCTTAGTCAAAGGATCTAATGTCGCGAATAACTGATCTTCAGAATACGTGTCCACATTCGTTAATAAATTCAGAATCGTTGATTTTCCAGCATTCGTATACCCAATCAAGCCCATTTGAAAAATACTTGATTGTTGCCGTTTTTGACGATTGCGCTCACGGTGTGCCTCGACTTCTTTCAATTCTTTTTTGATTGCTGAAATACGACGCCGGATATGACGTCGGTCTGTTTCCAATTTTGTTTCACCTGGACCGCGGGTACCAATCCCACCACCAAGTCGAGATAAGCTTTGACCTTGTCCAACCAACCTAGGTAATAGGTAATCCAACTGTGCAAGCTCTACTTGCAGCTTTCCTTCTTTTGAGCGGGCACGCTGCGCAAAGATATCCAATATCAATTGGATTCGATCAATCACTGGAACACCCACCTGAGCTTCAATAGTTTGGCTTTGGCGTGGTGAGAGGGCATGGTTAAATATCACCAAATCAGCTTCGTGTGCATCGACAAGCTGAGCCAATTCCTCTACTTTCCCTTTTCCGATAATCGTTTGACGATCTACTCGAGGGCGCTTTTGTGTTAATGAAAAAACTATCTCGCCATGAGCCGTCTTGGTTAGTCCGGCCAACTCATGCATCGATTCTAAATAATTATATTTACTTTCGTCTGTCTCGACGCCGACTAATATGACTCTTTCTGACAATCCATTTCCTCCTAATTTCATTAATAACGTTTCCGCTTCATAATGAATACTATTGTTTTACGCTGTGCACCTGTCTTATTTGTTCACCCATCAATTTTGATCATTCTCCTCTGCCAACCATCTCGTGATTTCCGCTTCAATGTCATTAATCACTTTCGGCTGCTGAACCAAATCAAACCAATGAACCGACATGCGATTACGGAACCATGTTAATTGACGCTTCGCATAGCGGCGCGAGTGTAATTTCACCTCTTCGAGCGCTGCCTCTAAGGACATTTCTCCAGCAAAATATGGAAACAATTCCTTATAGCCTATTCCCTGAGCAGCCTGAACATCCGGTGTTTCAGCAAGTTTCTTAGCCTCTTCCAGCAATCCTTGTTCAACCATAAGATCCACTCGGTGGTTAATTCGCTGATACAAAATTGCGCGATCTGTATTTAAACCAATCAAAAAGCTATCATAAAGTTTTTTAGGCTGTTCCTTAGGTTCAAGGATCGAATGACCGGTCAATTCAAACACTTCTAACGCTCGGATCATTTTTTTTCGATTATTAAAATGAATCTTCTCAGCCGCCAATGAATCAACTGCCTGTAATCTCTCCCATAATGCTTGGTTGCCATTTTTTTCAGCGAAATGCTCATAGCTTTTTCGTAATGTGTCATCTTCCGGCTCACCTTCACTACCAAGCTTGTAATCCCATAATAAAGATTGAATATATAACCCAGTTCCGCCAACGACAATTGGGAGTCTTCCACGTTCAGTAATCTCTTGAATGGTTTGCCTAGCTGCTACTTGAAAGTCAGCAACAGAATAGTTTTCATCTAACTCTCGAACATTGATTAAATGGTGGGGAACCCCCTCCATTTCCTCAGGTGTTACTTTAGCGGTACCGATATCTAATCCACGATATACTTGCATAGAGTCTCCACTAATGATTTCTCCATTAAAGCGTTTCGCTAAATCAATACTTAAACTCGTTTTACCTACAGCGGTAGGTCCTACAATTGCAACTACTTTCATTGCTTAAACCTGCTTCTCGTTCGAATCGCTTTTTCTGGAAAGTCAGTAATGATACCAGCTAAGTTGTTCTCATAGCAGGTCATCATTGTTTCGTAAAGATTTGGTGTCCATGGGCGAATCGCTTTTTCAAAGTTTTTTACAATCTCTGGATGCTGTCTCACCCAGTCATAACTTGGATGCAGTCCTTCAATAAAATCTGTATCCAAGACGAGTTGATATTTTTCTAAGTCATTCTTCTGGATCAAGTCATATTGAACATCCGGTTCATACTCGTGCATGATTCGCAATGAATCAATATTAAAGCTTGTATACCAATAGGTGAAGGGCCATTCTTTACTCGTCATTACGTTTGATATTTTCTCTTCGATCCCTGGATAATGATATTTATTCGTCTTTATCTCAATACATAAGAAACCACGAAACCGCATCTGGAGCAGGAGGTTTAAAACTTCCTGCAGCGTGGATATCTTGGTAGCTTGATATTTTTCGTCAAACCAACTACCAGCATCTAATGCCTTAATTTCTTCCAGTGTTAACTCACGAATGAATCCCTTACCATCTGTGGTCCGGTCAACACTTTCATCATGAATAACGACCAATTGCTGGTCCGCTGTTAAATGGACGTCAAGTTCAATTCCATCTGCGCCCGTTCGTACTGCCTCCATAAACGCCGGCAAGGTATTCTCCGGATGAGTCCCTGCACTCCCGCGATGAGCAATAATTACTGTCATTTACTTCACCTCGTTCATCATCAATAAAAAAACTCGTAAGTTTGTGAGTGTTGCTAAGCTGCTATTGTACATTAAAATAGCGCAAAGGTTGTTTGGTAGAACGAGACAACTGTTGTTTCTTTTCATCTAATATTTCTAAAAGCTGTTCAGAAAAAGTTTCCATGACAATCCGTCCGCCTTTGTACGTATATCCCCCGATTTTTACCGTTTCTTCCGGAGATAAAATAACCTTTCGATGAGAAATATTTTTGAAAAATTCCTCAATTAAATAATTTGGTAGATAGAAATTATTTTGCGCCGTAAAGGAATTCAAATAGATGAAATCATCAATTGTGATATAGCAATCATCGAATGAATTAAATGTCACATACTCCTGCATTAACACATTTCGTTTTGATAAAATTTCATTTACTTTTTTATTTAAGAGATTAATGGTTTCAATTTCCTTTACCTGATGCTCCAATTCTCTTTCACGTCGATGACGCAAGTCAATATACTTAAACACAAAGTAAACCGCGATGCCTGTTAAGCCCGCTCCAATTAACACGCCGATTAGTCCAATAAATGCGATTTCCACGTTTTTCCCTCCTAATTCATCCTTATGAAATTATTTCTAAAAAAATTGATTTTCACACGCCCTTCATCCCACAGAAATCATTTAAGTTGCGGCAATCTGACATCCTGTTATCATCGTTAATAATAGTACCATATTTTGATGTTTTGAGGATAGTTTGACCTGTTTAAAAAAACGAAGCCTAATATTTGACCAAAACTGACCAACGTTGTATACTTTTTTTAAGTTTTAGCAATCTAACCTCGTTTGTGCTAAAATAATTTATGAACACTATTTTAAGGAGGATTCACTATGAATTTAGTTCCTACAGTTATTGAACAATCATCTCGTGGCGAACGTGCTTACGACATTTATTCTCGTTTATTGAAAGACCGCATCATTATGTTGAGCGGAGAAGTGAACGACGATATGGCGAACACTATCATCGCCCAATTACTTTTCTTGGATGCCCAAGATTCTGAAAAAGATATCTATCTTTACATCAACTCTCCAGGCGGTAGCGTTTCTGCCGGCTTAGCGATTTTTGATACGATGAACTTTGTTAAAGCCGATGTCCAAACAATCGTCCTTGGGATGGCAGCTTCTATGGGAAGTTTCTTGCTAACAGCTGGTGCTAAGGGGAAACGTTTCGCCTTACCAAACGCTGAAATTATGATTCACCAACCCCTAGGCGGCGCGCAAGGACAAGCAACAGAAATTGAAATTGCTGCACGTCACATTTTGAAAACGCGCGAACGCTTAAACAACATTTTATCTGAACGCACTGGTCAACCGATCGAAGTAATCGAACGTGATACTGATCGCGACAACTTCATGACAGCCGAAGAAGCAAAGGCATACGGCTTAATTGATGAAGTGATGGAAAACAGCAGCGCTTTGAACTAAACGTTTAAAAACCGAGGATATCCTCGGTTTTTTTATTTTGGCTATTGATTATTAGCTGATACGAAAATAATTTCCTATAACCCAACCTCTTCAATAATCAAAAAAATCACAATACGATTTTTTTTCATTGATCGTCTCGTTATAGCGATGGTATTGCAAATACATTCTGCCTGTAAACAATCTCCACAAGTTCCTTTTTTGATACATGGCGTTTTTTCAAGGCCTAAACGATGGGCATTTAATGGTGCCGTATTTCGCCTAACCATTTCGACAGTCGTCTTCAGATCACCATACACTTTTTTCATACTGACAAATGCAAATACATTGTCTGGACCATAGGTTAACGCAGCGACACGATTTCCTACGCTATCTACGTTAACTAATTCTCCATCCTCGGTAATTCCGTTAATACTCGTCAAAAAATAATCAGCCAGCAGTGCCTGCTTCATTACTTGATGCCGTTCTTCTGCTGATTTTGTTTTTTCTCGATCAATCATTCGTTGACCGCGTTCATATAATTTCTCAATAATTTCCGATTGCTCTACAGTAACAGAACCTCCAAAACCTACCGACTGATCGGGAGCGATTTTCTCTAATGCTTTTTCTCTGGCTTCTTTTAAACTTTGACAAATAATCGGTTGAAAATTTCTTCGTTCTAATTTCCTGCTTAAGCTTTCTGCGGCAGCTACGTACCGATCTTTTTGATATTGCTCCATATCCACTCTCCTTAAGTCCTCATTTATAAGCTTTACTTGCTAAATTTTTTTCAGCCAGACCTAAAACAACGAAATCCATCTTTACTTGAATTCTTCTTGTTCATTTTCAATGATTTGTGACTGATTGGCAACCAAAAAAACACCTAAAACATTTTTTAGGTGCGTGCAGCTGTTCTCTAAAAGCAATTAGTCCTTTAATATCCTGTAGAATTCGCTCATTAGTTACTTCAAATGAACCTGTATGCCTTTATTCATGAATTAAAAAATGAAAAGTGACCTCTCAATAAAGGGGGAAAAATGATAGCAAAAAACCAGATGATTAGCTAAATAACCGATCATCTGGCTTCTTCAGATTTCTTACTAGGAATTTCAATGACAAACTGTTCACTTTATAGGTAATCCACAATGAACTTGTAAAACTTTTATTTTATTCTTTTTGTGAATAGCCGGTTTGATAGTCGATGGTAATTCCTTCTTGAACGTTATAAATAAAGAGATTAAATGAAATCTGACCGTCTTCAATACTTTGCGCTTCCATCTGGACCCCACGAGCGACTAATTCATTCCCTTTGAAATATGGAGTTACCCGATAACGAACGTGGTGATTCGTTTTGCGAATATAATTTCCGATTTTAATTTCATAATCATTCATGCCTGGATCATTCATTGATGCAGTGCCAGTCATTAAATTTTTTAGATTATTATTTTCGCCTGAAAATTGATACGCAATCAAGTGCGCTCGATTATACAAGGGCTCATCATTATAAAATTTTTGATGCCAGCCAGTCGGCTTTACATATAAACGTTCCCGCTCTTGATGAGGCATCAACTCTTTTCCTAACATCCCATTCGCTACACCAACGCGATTCAATTGATCTAAATCAGAAAACTGCGTCCATGTTCCCTTCGTCAAAGAAAGATCGCTGTTAGAAAAATTGGGTTGATTATTATTTAATTGAATAGTTTGATGCTCCCCATCATACTCTGGAACCTCAGAAATATGACTGACGGACACCTCTTTCACTGCATCTCTTGCTTCATTGCTAGGACTTACTTGTGAATAAACACCGTAAATCCCAGCTAAAGCAACGACCACAGCAGTAATAATTTTCGGTACTTGTTTTTTTACTGTGATGGTACTTCAACTCCTACTATCTAAATACAGGTTTATCATTCAACCACTGACTATCGAATTACATCAATACTAATTTGTAACAGTTAATATGTTGAGTGGTCTGGAAGATTTTCTGCCTATTTTTTCCCATCACGCTGATCCATTTATTTTGTTTGCTGCCAAATTTCCTTAATCGCTGGGACATTTCCTAACTCGGTTAAATTACTTGGCATAATCACAGTATTGCCATTATTTTCTACAACGTGCTTGAAGGCCTCGATTCCTAGATAAGCAATCATTTCATCCGTCAAATTGCTTTCAGCAATGGCTTTATTGATTTCCTTAATTCGTGCAGTTTCAGCTTCCGTGATTCGAGCGATTCGATCTGCTTCTGCAGCAGCATCGATTCTAGTACGTTCTGCTCTAGCATCTGCATCGATTTTTGTTTGTCTGGCCCGCGCTTCTGCATCAATCTGCATCTCAGAAGATTTTGCTTCAGATTCTAAGATCACTGATTGCTTTTTCCCTTCAGAAATCGTGATCAACGATTCTTTATCCCTGCTAGCTGTAATTAATTTATTCATCGAATTGACGATTTCATTCGAAACAGAAATCTCACCAATATTAATCCGATCAATAGATAACCCGTAACCAGCTGTAATGTCCTTCACGCTTTCATAAAGATTTACGTTAATCTCTTCCGTCCCATTCAACACTTCGTTCAGTTCCATCTTACCGATAATGCCTCTTAAATTTGACTGACAGTCTTGGATCATTGACGTGACAGAATCTTCATTATCATACACAAAAGCTCTAGCATCTGTCACGTGATACTTAATCGCCTCATCGATTTCGACAATAACATTATCTCTGGTGATCACACTTTGTGGTTCAATTTGAATCGGCGTTTGTTTCAACGAAACACGACGACGAACCACGTATAAAATCGGAATCAAAAAATGTAACCCTGGTTCTAAGGTCTTCACATACTTACCAAAACTCTCAACAACTTTAACTTCTCCTTGCTGTACAATCACGACTAATTGACTGATAACAAACAAAAGGACTACTATTGCAAGGACTAATAAAACAATATTAACTATTAACAATGTAATTCACATCACTTTCTTCTAAATTATTATTAATGATGACCAGCAACTCTCGACTAGTAAAGTCGACAACTTCCAACATATCTTGCGGCTCAGGCGGACCGTTCACTACTTTATAATCATACCAACTACCCAAGATTCGAACGAGCCCACTAATACTTGCCCCCTTACTGCGAAAACATTTTCCCATCGTTTTCTGCATCTGATAATCCACTACACTCTCCCCCTCCTTTTTTCTAGTATACCAAATCAATCACAAAGAACCTGCTTCTTATTTCATATTGCTTTACACTATTCCTCAATTTTTTTAAACTAGGAAAAGAAATGGGGCATAAAAGATGGAGACGAATAAAAAACAATGGTTGGGACTTCTAATCGTCCCAGCAGAATTATTGATTGGTGATTTTCTTTTTCCACTCATTCACTTAGACAGAGATCCAAAACTTGCTTTGCTTGCTTCGACCGTTCTTTTTTTAATAGGATTTGTCATGATGCTTTACTTATTTCATGATTTTTTAAAAGCACAATGGCGCCTGTTTCGACAAAAACTTTTTATAAAATTACTCATTAGTATTGTTTTAGTTGCCGGAGCATTTTGGTTACTTCGGGTCGTGCGTGGAATGATCCCTAGTGAGCTTCTTCAGCTTCGGTCTTCCACACGCTACACTTCCCAGAAACTTGATCCTTCTTGGACGGTGGTAGCAGCCATTACACCCTTTATTGCGCCTTTTGCTGAAGAGCTAACTTTTCGCTATTTATTATTAGGGAAATTCCAGAACACAATTCTCCAAATACTGATGCTGTTTGTTCAAGGAATTTTATTTGGATTGGTCCACTGGAACAATTTTAGCGGCAATTTATATGCCATGATTCCCTACATGGTATTAGGTGTTTACTTAGGCGCAATCTACTTATTGTCAAAAAATATTTGGTCATCCATTATGGTCCATTGGATGATAAATACCATGAACGGTATGCTGCCGGCTCTTTTACTTTTCATCCTAAGTCTTTTTGGAATCACTACTTAATCCGCTTTTTGGGGATTATCTATTCTAGCATTCGCGCATAGAGAAAAAAGAGGTAAATGCCTACACCACAAATTAACAACAAAGATCCACACAATGCTATTTTACTCACTCGATTTTCCATACTTCGTTCAGGATATTTCATGTCACTATAGTTACTACTGCTGATGATTGCTATCAGCAGTAAAAGGGTCGGAAAAAGAAAAACAGTTCCTCTGCTTCCCCAGTTAGTCACCTTCTCATCAAGACCAAACTGAATCGGAATTTTAGCAGGCAAACGAGAATAGAAAAAAAGACTTAAGCTATAAAGCGCTACAGAAAATAGAACACTAATTCGTCGTATCCAACGATAACCTCTTTCAAACATCATCGTTTCTCCTCCTTTAATAGTTAGCTCATAGTATATGCCTCACAAAATAAGAACACTAGAAAATCTCAAATAGAAAAAAGCGATTTTATATACAAACAAATTCCTTCATTAAAGTAAGCACTTCAGATTCTATTGTATTTCTAAAAAATATACTTTTTCGCATAATCCGCTTACAAAGCTACACAAAAAAACCAACGCTCAGCCACAAACGTTGGTTTAATCAGGATAAATTACCCTAAGTGAAGGTTTCCCCTCACGTCACCCTTAGCATACATCAATCACTGATTGAATAGCAAGGGGACATTAAAAAGAAAAGTATTAAATACTAAAAAACACAGCAGCCAATTAATCTAAGGCCCTGTGCTTTCGTAAATGAAGCGGGTGACGAGAATCGAACTCGCGACGGAAGCTTGGGAAGCTTCTGTTTTACCACTAAACTACACCCGCGGTACATAAGAGAGTATAACGCTTTTTATTCAATCCAACAACTATTTCTATCGAACATAAGAATTGACAAGTTGACCAATTCTGATTATCTTACAGATAGTAAGTAAGCATCACAGAAAGGAAGCTTTAATCAATGGAAAATCTTACAACTGTAAAGAAATCCCTTGCCAGCGAAATAAATAGCATTGTTTTCATCTCCTCTGAAACTTGCAGTATTTGTCATGTTGATGCTCCTAAGGCAAAAGCACTGGCTGAAAGCTACAAGATTCCTTTTCATCATTTAGATATTGTTCAAGACCCTGAGTTATCTGGCTTTTTTGAGGTTCTGACTGTGCCAGCCGTTTTGGTTTATCACAATGGAAAAGAAGTCGCTCGTCAAGCTCGCTTCATTGACTTTAAATTGTTGGAAAAACTTCTACAACAATTACCGGAAGAAGCTGAAGCGATAGATTATCAAGAGCTGTTCAAATGAAAAAGACTAAGCACTGAACCGACCTCCAAAAGTAAGATTTTTGGTCTAGCTTTTTGGGATCGGTTCACACACGCTTAGTCTTTTTTATTATCTGTATTATGATGTAAAAAGTAAATCAATGTTTGCAATTCATTCGTTAAATCAACGCTTTGAATAATGACATCTTCAGGCGCAGTCAAACGTGCGGCAGTGAAGTTCAGAATTCCTTTAATTCCTGCAGCGGCTAATTGATCCACTACTTGTTGGGCCTGTTGTGCAGGCAACGTCAAAATAGCGATTTCGATTTGCTGCAGCTTGATTTGCTCCACCATGTTGTCTAATGGATAGACTGGAATACCGTCAACGATACGTCCCACAATATCTTCTTTGACATCGAAGGCACAGCTTACACGAATACTGTTGCTTTGATGAAACTTGAATTTCAACAAGGCGCTTCCTAAATTACCGACACCGACTAATGCGACATTGGTCAATTGATCATCGTTTAAGATTTTTCCGAAGAAATGCATCAAATCTTCAACGTCATATCCATATCCACGTTTGCCCAATTCACCAAAGTAAGAAAAGTCTCGGCGGATCGTTGCACTATCGACCTGAATCGCCTCACTTAGTTCTGTAGATGAAACTTTGGTTTTTCCAGCATTATTTAAAATACGTAAATACCGATAGTATAACGGCAATCGTTTAACAGTCGCTTTTGGAATTGAATGTTCTTTCACAATAACTCTCCTTTATCAAAAAAATTCGTAAATGTTGACTACTGCACTATAATAGCAAGAATGTTAGTGAAATTGCAACGCACTTGCTCGAAAATTTGTGAAAAAATCACGATTAGGTGAAATGACCGCTTCCAATCGCAAGGACCTTAAAAATATGGTAGACTGAATCCATTCGGAAAAATAAATTTAAGGAAGATATCCAATGATTTTATTACAAGCAAATCAAATTGCCCGCTATTTTGGTGCGGATACATTATTTGAAAACATTCACCTTGAAGTCGCCAGCAAGGCTCGTATCGGTCTAGTTGGACGAAATGGTGCAGGAAAATCTACATTACTAAAAATTATCGCGAACATCGAAGCGCCAGATGCTGGGCAGGTAATTAAAAATAAACAAGCAAGTTTAGGTTACCTTGCTCAAGACACCGGCCTGGATTCCAACGAAACCATTTGGAATGAAATGCTGAAGGCCTTTGAATCGGTACGTCAAATGGAAAAACGAATGCGGGAAGTAGAAGTCGCAATTGGTGAAACACCGGAAAGTGATAGTCGCTACGCTTCTCTATTGAAGGAATACGATCAGTTGCAGCACGACTTTAATGATCAAAACGGCTACGGTTACGAAAATGAGATTCGTAGTGTTTTACATGGATTTAAATTTGACGAAAGCTTTTATGATAAAGAGATCAGTACTCTCTCTGGTGGTCAGAAAACACGTTTGGCTTTGGCTCGAATGTTGCTAGTTAAACCAGATATTTTAATCCTCGATGAACCGACCAACCATTTAGATATTGAAACTTTGGCTTGGCTGGAAGATTATCTGCAAGGCTATTCCGGTGCACTGCTAATTGTCTCTCATGACCGCTACTTTTTAGATCGTGTCGTTAATGAAATCTATGAAATTTCCAGACATAAGATTCGGCACTATACAGGAAATTACTCTCGCTATTTAGATTTAAAGGCCGCACAGCTTGCCAGCGATTGGAAGGCTTACGAAAAGCAGCAAGTAGAAATTGAAAAGTTGGAAGATTTTGTCGCTCGCAACCTAGTTCGTGCTTCAACCACAAAACGTGCCCAGAGTCGGCGGAAAACTTTGGAAAAAATGGATCGACTGGATCGACCTGATGGAAAAGAAAAATCCGCGAAGTTTATGTTTGATATTGATAAGGTTTCTGGGAATGTCGTCCTGCAGGTGGAAGAAGCAGCCATCGGCTATGAGGAGACATTGTCTGAGCCAATTGACTTAGACATACGACGAGAAGATGCCATCGCTTTAGTCGGACCAAATGGTATCGGCAAATCTACCCTGCTAAAATCTCTCATCGGTCAACTGCCTTTTATTAAAGGCCAACCACATTTTGGGACAAACGTCACTGTAGGCTATTATGATCAGGGTCAAGCAGACTTACATGGAAACAAGACAATTCTGGCAGAACTATGGGATGAACACCCTACAACGCCTGAAAAAGACATTCGAAATGTTCTTGGCGGATTCCTTTTCAGTGGCGAAGATGTTGAAAAAACGATTCCCTTACTTAGTGGCGGCGAGAAGGCCCGTGTCGCGTTGGCAAAGCTTTCGATGAATAAAGAGAACTTCTTGATTCTGGATGAGCCGACGAACCATTTAGACATTGACAATAAAGAGGTGTTGGAAAACGCCCTTATTGATTATCAAGGGACCTTGCTCTTTGTTTCTCATGACCGTTACTTTATTAATCGTATTGCCAACAAAGTCATCGAACTGTCTCCTGAAGGCAGCAAGTTGTATTTAGGGGATTACGATTATTACTTAGAGAAGAAAAAAGAGGAAGAAGAAATTGCCGAACTACAAGCGAAAGAAGAGACTGCAATAGAAGCTCCTAAAAAGAAATTTTATCAAGACAAAGAACAGCAAAAGCTGATCCGCAGCTTGCGTCGAAAAATCGAAGCCATTGAGGAAACGCTCGCCACTTTGGATGAAAAAATCGATGAATTAGAGGCTCAAATGAGTCAGCCAGAAATACTGAACGACCATGTCCAACTTTTAGCACTGACGAATGAGTTAGAGGCTCAAAAAGCCGAGCAAGAAGAACAACTCGCCAGTTGGGAAGAACTTAGCTTAGAATTAGAAGAATTTGAATAACTTACAACTTTTGACCGATGACACCTTCACTCTTTTTCGCTTTAATAAGAGAGTGGAGGTGTTTTTTATGAGGCGAAAAAATCGACCCTTATCAATAATACTTGGAATTTTTTTAGTGATGGCAAGTTTAGGGATCCTCTCTTCTCGATTCTTTCACTTTGATAATAAAGTTAACAGTCAACAGGATTTTTCGGCCAGTGCCACTCAATATTTACAAGAGCATGGTCAGGATTTCTCGTTACTTTTGCAAACAGACCCGCGTTGGGCTGATAAAGCTTATGGCAGTGGCTCCAGTCAAAATGACTTAGCCACAAATGGGTGTGCGATCACCTCCTTAGCCATGATTCTTTCTTACCAAGAAAAGCGAACCGTTTATCCAACAGAAATTCTACAATGGAGCGGCAACAATTATTATGAAGCAGGACAAGGCACCGCTTGGTCGATTTTCCCTGCCTTTGCTCAAAATTATGGCCTTGCCCTTGAAGAACTTGGGAAGGATCAAGCCAAAATACAACAACACTTAAATCAAAATCAGCCCCTCGTGATTTCCGTTACCCCTGGCGAGTTTACAGAAGTTGGACATATCATGGTAATCAAAAAGGATCTTCAAAGTGATCAAATAATTGTCTATGATCCAAATGATCGCCCAGAAAAGGAACACTACAAACAAAAGTACTCCTTGGACCATCTCATGCCTGAGCTAGCCAATGCATGGGTATTCAGTTAGGATGGATGTAAAAAAATAGATAGACATAAAAAAGAGCTGACGTCCTTGCGCCAGCTCTTTTTTATTGGGGGTTCCTGCTTTCACAGGGGAAAAAGAATTATTTTTAGGGTTAAGTTCATCTTACGCTAAATATTTGAAAAAGCTATGAGCTTTTTGAAGGAAAGTTAGAAAAAAATGTGGCGTTATTATGAAGAGAGCGACTTATTACAATTAAGAAAAAAACATTTGCATCGACCTTTTTTCAAAAGTCTGGATGCAAATGTTCTTTATTTCACGTTAGAATTAATTGATTTGTTGAACGTATGAGTGAAGAAGCTGATTCATTTTCTTTCCGTTGTCTTCTTTAATAACTTTTTCTGAGAGAATGAAGGAACCGCCCACACCTACTACATTTGGGTTATCAAGATATTCTAGGAAGTTTTCTCCGTTAATTCCGCCAGTTGGTAAGAATTTTATATCATAGAATGGACCGCTTAATGCATCAATGGCTTTTAGTCCTCCATAAATATCTGCTGGGAAAAATTTTACGACCTTAAGTCCATAATCTGCTGCCTGCTGAATATCTCTTGGTGTTGCCGTTCCAGGAAAGACTGGAACCTCATGATCCAAGCAATATTCGATCACATCAGGGACGACTGCTGGAGAAACAACGAATTGCGCACCATTTTCAACCGCAATTTTCGCTTCTGCTAGTGTTCGAACTGTTCCAGCACCAACCATTAGCTTGCCGGACTCCGACAATCGCTTGATTGCTTCAGCCGCCAGCTCACTACGAAAGGTCACTTCAATCAGAGGAACATTATTTTCGAATAGAATCTCTTCTACTATAGATAAATAGCTCAAATCAGTTGCCGTGTATAACGGCAAAAGTTTGGTTTGCGATAATTGTTCATAAACCTTATGTTTCATATTTACTGACATTTTCCCGCTCACTTTCTACGCAATATTTAACCTTTTCGTTTGGTAATGGCTTCGTGCAAACCCTGCATATACGTAATACCCATCGCGCGATCGTATAAGCCATAGCCAGGTCTGGCAACCTCACCCCAAAGCGTACGGCCATGGTCTGGACGAATCACGCCGTCAAAACCGACGTCTACTAAGGCCTCCATAATTGCATACATATCTAATGAGCCTTCCGTAGATAAATGTGCCGTTTCCTTAAACTTCCGATAGCCTAAGAATTCTACATTACGGAAGTGGACAAAGTTGATCCGATCACCAATGGCATGAATGATTTCGACCATGTCGTTATCCGGATCTGCACCCAAAGCTCCAGTACATAGAGTGATGCCATTATATGGAGAATCAACCATGCTGGTAATTCGCTGCAAATCCGCGAGATTTTTTGTAATACGAGGAAAGCCAAAAATTTCCCAAGGTGGATCATCTGGGTGAATCCCCATTTTCACATCCGCTTCTTCACAAATCGGAATGATCTTCTCAAGGAAGTATTTCAAATTATCAAACAGAACCTCTTCAGTCACCCCTTCATACATTTCCACTAACGAATTGAATTTGTTAAGCCGTTCTTCCTCCCAACCAGACAACTGGAAGCCTTTTGATTGACTGCTGATTAGTTTATACATGTCCCCTGGTTCCATATTGTCTACAACTGCTTGATCGTATAATAGTGCCAGACTACCATCTTCATTTTCATAATTCAGCGTTGTTTTTGCCCATCCGAAGATTGGTTTGAAGCTGTAACAAATCAGATGGACCCCACATTCTGAAAGATTTTTGATTGTCTGGATATAGTTCTCGATATACTGATCTCGTTCAGCGGTACCTGCCTTGATCGCATCATGAATCGCGACACTTTCTATTCCTAATAATTCTAAATTTTCTTTTTCAATCGATTCTTTTAACTCTCTTATCTCAGAAACTTCCCATACGTCGCCGGGTAATTTGTTCAGTAATGTTCCCACTACGCCGTTAATGCCTGGTATCTGTCTCACATGATTTAAAGGAATGGAGTCGCCTTTCTCTCCATACCATCTAAAGCCCCATTTCATTAATTTAGTCTCCTATTCCTATTAAAAGTCGTCTTCGTCTTCCTCATCTTCAACCTCTGAAATATGCCAAATAGCTAAGCTATCTGAGCCTTGCTTCATAACCGCTGGTGCTGCTTCTTCAACGGGGGTACTCAAAATTTGATGATTGATAGTTTCTAACAGCATGGGTAAATTTACTCCGCCAATGATATAAACCTTTTCTTGAAGTGTTGGATCTAAACCATTGGTAATCAAAACAGATTGATTATAAGGACTGGCACTAACCAAGTCCGTTAAAACAATAACCCCGTTCTCCTGATGGACCTCTTTGACTGCTGCTTCAATCTGTTTTCCCAATGCTTGAACATCATCTCCGGGATTTAAATTGACTGTCGCAATATTATTCGTTGTCCCAACAATCACTTCTGCTGCATCCTTCAGCCCATCACTTAAATTTCCATGTGTTGCAATTACGATTCCTAACATAGGTCCTCCCTTTCTCTCACTGAAACAAGCTCGTCACAGTGGCTATATTTTCCATATTCAATTGCTTTTTCTTTAAATCAGCTGGATTTAAATAAAAAGCGCGATTCTCTTGATCTGTTCTTGCACTGAAAATATAATTTACCTTCTGATCAGAAGCTTGATAATCCATATTTTCATGAATGATTTGGTTATTTGGTGATTCACCGACAAGATGTAATGGCGCTGGCGCACCTATACTGTCTAAATAATAAATTTTACATTGTCCATTCGCTTGTTTTTGCAGCTCGTCCAAACCTTTAGTGCCATAGCTGCCTTCATCTAAAAAAGCATAGGCAATATTTTTCTGTTTATTTTCCGCAATCATCTTCAGCATCGTCAATATCGACGACGTATTGCGAACCAATGTTTTTCGATTAGACAATCCCTTTGTTATTTTTCCTAACAAAGCAAAGTAGCCTGCGTAAATCGCCATAATCACGAAAGTGCTGAGTGCGTTCCATTGAAAAGAATTTGGTGCAAAACGCATATAGACCAACGTACCAATGATTCCAAAAAGAATTGCGGCTATTGAGCTTAGCAAAATAAACTTGGTCGTCTTCTGCGCTTGGTCTTTCCGATCAAACAACTGATACGAACCAAAACTTTCAGGAGGAGTATCATAGAAGGTGCAAATGATGCGATCCGCTTGTTTGATATTGCCAACATAAACATTTCGAGCCGCGTATTTTTTTTGTTGATCGTATTCAATAACACGAACATCTTTCCGCATTTTAGCGATATCCGTTACCAATGCCGCAAGAAATCTTTTTTTACTTTTTTCAGTCCGCCGCAATCGATAAACGTATTGGTATCGAAATAACCAATCCTTGAACCCCTCTGTTTGCTCCATCTATGCTCTCTCCTGTTCTTTCAGTCAAAAAATTCTACAAACCGAATTGTTTTAGTACATCTTTTAAACTGGATTTTGGTGCAGCTGGTGTTGCTTGGAAATAAATATCTTCGACACCATAATTTTCATTCATATCTTTTAATCGTTCTGCATCTTCTTTGTTTAGATAAACAGATTTCGTCACGAGTAAATCTTTCTCAGGATCTTTTTGTGCAATCCCGCCAATATTTAATTCTTTCATTGGCACACCGTGTTTTACTAAATCGTAAATTACACTGACTGTTTTTGTGATCAAAATACAGTTGTATTCTTTAAAATTGAATTCATCCCAGTAAAATTTCGCTTTTTCCGGAGTAATCACGATGGTCTTCTGTCCTGTGCGGCTGCCAGCATTTTTATATAGATCACGCATAAATTTATCCTTCGCCACTACTTCGTCCACTACGAAAATTGAATTCACTCCACTTTTTTGTGATAAGGTCATCATTACTTGTCCGTGGATCAACCGTTCATCCACTCGAGCTAGATTAATTACGCCCATTTCATACACATCCTTTTCAAATTATAAGATTCCGATTCCAGCTAGAACAATTAAAATCAAGGTTAGCCAGAGCAATGCTTGTGTTACTTTTAACCCTTTTTTCGTGTAGAACCAATACACACCCATTACAACAGCTAATGGCAAAATACCAGGTACGATTTGATCGAGAATCTCTTGAATAACAAACTTCCGTCCAGAAATAGCGAACTTCAAGGTGGATTCAACTTTTACATAATTCCCGGCCAAAATTCCCATCATGAACAAACCTAATACGGACAACGCTTCGATCGCTGTTTGAACACCTGTACTTTGCATTAGGCCTGTCGCATTTCGACCCATAGTAAAGGATTGTTTCGCAAAGAAGACCCCTAACGCCGCTTGATACAAAGCGAAGAAAACAAATGGGAACAAGGCGCCTAAGGCACTACCTTGTTGTGCCCAAGGAACGGCAATCGCGATGAAAATATATTGAACGGTCCCTGAGTCGATCGCATCACCGATTCCGGCTAACGCTCCCATCAAACCAGCTTTCGTGTTGTACATTAAGTCATCTTGCATCAGAATTTCTTTTTTCTCGTATTCTTCTTGAGCGCGCTGCTGCTCCATGGATGACATTAACCCTGTAATCACGCCGCCACCCCAGCTTAGCTGTGTGTTGAAAAATAGTAGCTGGCGTTTATAAGCGGCCTTTAAAGCATCGTCGTCTTTATATAGCTTTTTCAAGATTGGCATCATGGCATACAATAATGATGGTGCCAAATAGCGTTCGAATGAATGAGGAATCTCATTTGCGAAATGCCATCTCAGATAAGCTTTCGTAACATCTTTACTGGTAATCTCTTCAGGTGCTAAGCTTTTATTTTCTGCTTGATTGGTTGATACTTCAGTCATGTTTTTTCCCTCCTAGTAATAAATTAGAACCCGTCATCGTAATCGTCGTCATCATCAAAGGATGCTGTAGAACTTTGCCCTGCCGATTCGGCTGCGGGTGCCGCACCTTTGCCTTTTTGTGATTGTACGAAGATTAGCGCGATCAAGACCCCAAAAATTGCGTAAGTTACCATCGTGATTTCAAGGGACTTCAACACAACACTCATGAAATAAGCAAGGAAGAAAAAGACCATGTAATCTTTTCGGCCAATAACATAAACCGTTGTCGCGATTCCGATCGCCGCCAAGCCGCCACCAACTACTTCAAGAATATGGATGACTACTGTTCCTTCCAACGCATTGATGACATCCGCAATAATTGGTGCACCTAAATAAAGAGCAATAAATACTAATGGAACGAACAAAATAAAGGACGCCAACGTTGGGTATAAAATAATCGAGCGTTTGATTGCTTTCGCATTTAAGTCTTCTACCGCCTTATCTGTATACTTCCCTAAGAACGTATTAATGAAGAAACGGAACTGATACAAATAACTCCCCAACAGTCCAACGGGTACGGCAACGGCAATCGCCGCTTCTGGTTTTAAATTCCCTAATAACGCTACTGGAACCGCGATAGCAGCAGCGATGGATGGTTCTGCCGGCATTGATCCGCCAGGTGAGAAAACCCCCATATAAATCATTTGCAAAGCGGCCGTCACGATCATGGCTTGTGCCACATCTCCCATGATAATCCCGACGATCAAACCGGTCATTAAAGGTGAGAAACGCAAGGTTAGCGTTGCTCCGCCTCCTAGCCACCTAGACATTACCGCAGCGACCCACAAAGCGATTAGTAAACTCTGCATTACACTTAAAGTATCCATAATTTCCTCCTCATTCGTAATTAAATCCTGTATTCAACTTGTTAATCACTCTCTTCAATAGAAAGAAGGAGCAATTACTTTTTTTCTAAATAGTTCTCTAACTCATTCATTGATTCCTTCAAGAGCTCTTTTGTAATTGGGATCGGAAGCAGGTGGACCTTTTCCTTTGAATCAATAAATGCAACAATCTGATCGATAACTGCTTCATCTTCTGGAAAGAGCTGCATCTGCTTTAATGACATCGGCAATCCCAATTCTTGATAGAAAGGCAGCAGCGCATCAATTTGTTCCCATTTCTTTTCCACAGCTAGCTGGTAGAAAATGCCATAGGCAACTTTTTCTCCATGTAAGAAATCGTGACTGTTTGGCAAATACTTGCTCATACCATCATGCATCGCATGGGCGATCGCGTTCCTTGCATATTTATCTCCTAAGCCGCCAACTAGTCCGGCAACAGCAAAGACAATTTCAGATAGATGAACAAATTCTTCTGATACTATGCCAGCTTGCATATCTTTGATCGCTTTCGCTGAATTGTTTAGAATTGCTTCTTTACAAAGTGCCGCTGTATACCCAGCCAACTGAAGAAAGGGTTCATTTTTTAAATGATCCTGCTGCAGGATCGCTTCTGATTCATACCATTTCGCGATTGTATCCACTAAGCCTGCAACAAAATAATTCACTGGCGCATCAATAACTAACGCTGGATCAGTGATAAAAAAGGAGGCCTGACGTAAAAAATGTTCACTCTTTCCTTCAGATTCCCCACTTTCTTTGTACATCACCGATAAAGGCGTCCATGGTGCACAATTACTGGCAAGTGTTGGGATCACGCCAAAATTTACATTCACTCTATGTGCCGCGTAGCCGACAAGATCTGCCAGCTTTCCACCGCCAACGCCAATAATAAAATCAATTTGATTGATTTTTACTGCTTTTTCAATTTGTTCGGCACCATAATAACTGCACTCTCCGGTGTATCGTAAAAAGGAAAAATTATAGGCTTCCTCATCTAAGAAACTCAGAAACGGCTTCGCTTTCTCAAAAGAAACTTGACCATGAACAATTAGCACATTTTTAGCTGAGAACTCCTGTAAAAGCATTGGCACAAAATCAATAGCACCAACGTTGTACCGATAAAACTGCGGTCCTACTTTTACCTTTAAATCAGTTAACACATTTGCTCACCTTCCTAACTGACTACCTTACTTTCTGCTTGGACCGATCGTTCCGGAATTTTGCCAGCGACGACATCTTCAACATCTCTCAGACATTTCGCCCCCATTTCCTGTAGACACTCCATCGTATAGGCGGAGGTATGAGGCGTCATGACCACATTGCTAAAGGCCAGATAGGGATGATCGCTGCGGCCTGGTTCTTCTTCTAAAACGTCGGTGGCTAATCCCGCGATTTTCCCTGATTTTAAAGCGCTGACAATTGCTTCTTCATCAAGTAAAGCGCCGCGAGCACTGTTCGAGAGATAAACATTGCCCTTCATCTGGGCAATTTCTTCAGTGGAAATCATATGATAGTTCTCTTCATTAAGGCTGGCACAAAGACAAATAATGTCTGCTTCCTTCAGCAATTCGGGAAGGTCTACTTTTTTTGCCCCATAGCTTTCAATATGCAGCGCTGACTTGTAGGGATCATAGGCTAAAACGTGACAGCGAAAGCCATTCCTTAAAGTCTCCACAACACAGCTGCCTGTATTTCCGACACCGATAACGCCGACAGTTTTATTAAAGAGGGTGCGGCCGACAAAATTAGCACGATCTTCCCAACTATCATTTTTCACACTGATATCCGCTTCAACAGTCTTTCTTAAAAGTGCTAACAGGTTCGTAATATTATTTTCTGCAACGGCATCCCGTTCAACTAAAGCTGGAATAATCGAAACTAATGTGCCGTGTTCTCGTGCGGCTTCAATATCAATATTGTTGTACCCAATGCCGTGTCTCGTAATTAAAATAAGTTCATCCTTATAGTCAAAAAATTCTTGCGTAAAAAATGGAGTGACACTTGCAATAATGATATTGTAGCCCGCCAACAGCTCTGCCAATTCTCGTCCACCAATTTCGCCATCTACTGTAAATGAACGAACCTCACCGATCTTTTCCAATCGTTCCAATTGATCGTGAAAAATTTTGCCGAAACTACTTGAATTTACAATCGCTATTTTGTATTTTCCCATCCTTAAAGCTCCTTTTTGTCTTGTTTGACTCTTCCTGACAAATCATTTCTACCTCATTCATTGATGCTTTTCTATCCAACTCCCTTTCATAGACTATTCAAAGTCAAGCGTCCTACGGAAACCGATTTCTGATAACGCATTCAACCTTATGCCTTTATTATACAAAAAAATATTTTTTTGTAAACAGAAAAAATAAAAAATATTTTTGTTGATTTTTTTTTCGTTTCCTAGTATCTTATGAATAACTACTTATGAGATAAAGGAGGATTGCCTATGTCTAGCCCTATTCACTTACAAATTAAATCCATGTACAACGATTTTAGTCCGAAAGAACAAGCGATTGCCGATTACATACTTGAAAACCCAAGTAAGGTTAGCCACAGCTCTATTAGTGATCTTGCAGCTGAACTGGGGATTGCTGACTCCACTTTTTTTCAATTCACCAAAAAATTAGGCTTTAACGGCTTTAAGGATTTCAAGATGGCGCTATTGAAACAAGAAAATGATCTTACCGCGATTACGATTCACGAAAATGTACAAAAAGATGATTCGGAATTAGTAATGGCGCAGAAAGTTTTCGATTCAAATATGTCAACTTTGGTCGATACAAAGAAACTATTGAAGGAACAAGACCTAAAACGAGCGGTAAAAATGATCTCAGATTCAAGGCGTCTTTATTTCTTTGGCGTGGGAGGCTCTGAAATCGTGGCGACCGATGCCTATCATAAATTTTTGCGTTCTCCTATTCCAGTCGGTCATAGTACCGACTATCATCTTCAATTAATGGAGGCTTCCTTACTTACAGAGGAAGATTGCGCATTGTTTATCTCCCATTCTGGAAAATCGAAAGAAACTATTCATATCGCTGAAGCAGCTAAGAAAAATGGCGCGAAGGTTATCGTAATGACAAGTCAGGCCCACTCACCTTTGGCAAAATTAGGCGATGTCGTGTTTATTTCGATCTCTGAAGAAATTGAATTTCGCTCTGAAGCATTGGCTTCTCGAATCGCTCAATTAAGCATCATTGATTCTCTCTATGTGATTTTGATGTTCCACAATCGTGAGAATGCACAAAATACCATCACTAAAGTTCGAACAGTCATCCAAAGTCTAAAAGAAAATAAAAGCGAATAAAGAAACAAAAAAAGCGCCGCAACTTAGTTAGCGTGTTCTAACTAAGTTGTGGCGCTTTTTCAATTTATCCCCATTGCTTAATCCCTTATGATTCAAACTGAAAATCTAACTAATCACTCCATTGAATGAGAACTTCAGCTATTATACATCACTTCTTATTATTAAAGTATTTCTCCATCGCGGTATTTGTAGCGTACCCGCTTTTGCAATATAAGCATGAATCCCTGTATTATTGGACCTAATAAAATAATAGCAAATAGCGTTCCGATTCCAACTGAACTTTTTAATAAAAGTCCTCCTGCGACAATCACGAAATCCAACAATATCCGTCCCTTTTGCAAGGATACCCCTAGTAACTCACAGGTACAAAACATCATACCTTCCAAAGGTCCCGATCCTAGATTCCCAGATAAATAAATTGCGGTCCCTAAGGCCATCACAACAAAACCTAAAAAAGAAGCGACAAGACTATCCTGCAAAAGAACAATCCCTTCAAGAAAAGGAGCTGCTCGGCTAATCGTTTCCCCTACCAGCAGCGTGTTAATGATACTGCCAATGCCCAACATACTCCGTTTGTAGAAAAAAGTAATGAGTAAAAAAACTAAACTAATTAATTGGCTCCAGCGTCCAAATGGAAGGGGCGAATAATTCATAAGACCTAAAATCAAGGTACTGACTGAATCAAATCCTTGATTGGCGATCACGATAATTTCTATGCCGACGCCCATTAAGATCGTTCCCGTAAAAACTAAACCGAGCCGATTGAATACTTGCTTATTCATCAGCATCCACCATGGTTTTCAAACGGAGAATAAATTCTTCATAGTCCTCACTCATACTTAGCTGCTTCGTATTGATTGGTTCTGAAACAATCTCAATAAATTTTTCAAAAAAGTCATTGAACTCATTGGCTTCCTCCTTGTTGATGGCAATATAAGCAATAAGCTTAATGGACTGATCCGCCCATACTAGCGGGTCCTGTAACGTCATAATTGCCACACCACTTCTTTCAGCCTCCAATTCTACTGAATGGGGCACCGCGATCCCTGAAGGAAAGCTCGTAGGAGACATGCGTTCACGTTTTTCCACTCTTTCAAAGAACGCAGCATCTACAAAGCCATTCTCTAACATTCGTTGATTCATCTGCTTCCGAATTTCGATTGGCTTTAATCCAGCGGGATCGATTTGATTGAAATATAATTCTGGTAAAATAAACTTTTCAATTGATTGATACATCCGTCGTTTTTCTCGCTGTGATTTTAGCGAATCCATTCGTTTTTCAATTTTTTTAATATCTTTAGTCGTCAAAAAAGGATGAATGAAAACAGAGCCAGCAAATTTAGAAGCTATTTCCCGATCTGTCGTCAGTAGCAAATCATACTCTTTAGAAAAATGTTTACCTCTTTCTGTCACTAAAACATGGACTGTTTCACCAAAATGCTCTTTGAGCTGTTTGCTAAGATTGCTCGCGAGATCATGGTAGTTATTCACGATTAATTGAATGGTCACTTGATTTTGAAAGTGCTTTTGTGTCTCAAGGAACGAGCCAATATGTAACGCAATGAAGGAAATTTCGTCATCATTGAACCATATATCTAAACGATCTTGAATCAAAGAAGAAATATAGACTGCTAAATCATAAATTAATGGATAAGCCGTTTTTAAATCTAAAAGACTGCTATTACGGGTAAAGGTTTCGTAATGTGAACGATAATAGAGACTTTGTAAATGAATGGCTAATTTGTTGAAAAACTCTTCATCATGCAGTTCGACAAGATAGGTACGCTCTACTTCTGCTAACACATCCTGTAGCGCAACAATAATCTTCTGATCAACAAAACTAGAAAGCTGTTGATTGTCTTGTTTTGTCAGCGTTTCATTTTGCATCCCAATAAATAATAAAGACAATTGCTCTAATTCAGCTTGAGAGAAATGAATGTCGTACTGCTGTGCCAACTGATCGCTGATCTCCTCTGCGATCAGAAATTCTGGATGATGCTGTATCTGTGGATTAGCCAGACACTTCTTCAAGCTATGTCCCTGTCGGATACGTTCGATGCTAATTGCAAAATGCAGGACAATATTGTTCAAAGAGTATTGATTGATTTGAATCGAGTGTGTAGACAAAACTGCTTGAATCGTTTGTTGAAGATTGTCTAATGAGATGTAGCCGATCATTTGCTGAATACTGGCCTTCAGCTTTTCCTGCAGATCGCTTTCATTGTACAAAAGTGAGATAAGATAGCGCCTTTTTGCACGTTCAGGTCCCGTTAGCTTGATAAAATCTTGTTCAAAAACGATTTGGATCGCATCATTAGTTATTTCTTTTTTTAGTTGCTGAATATCATTTTTCAATGTTGACTCAGAAACGAACAGTTTTTCCGCTAACTCATAAAAATCAACACCTTCTGAAGAATGCTTTAGCAGCTCCAAAAAAATACGAGATTTTCGATCTTCGAGTCCCTTTGTTTGTATTTTTGCTTCTGGGTTTAACTGGTAACCCAAATGACTCGTCAAAATGAGCGCCTGATTGTTCTGGTTGATCCGAGCAACCCGATTGCGAATCGTACGAGTCGTACAATTACTAAATGATGCCAGTTCGTCAGAGGTTACCCAACGTTTTTTCTTCGTCAAGTAGTCAACCAGCTCCTTTTCTTTTTTCGTCAGCACAGGAACACCTCCATTCAAAGAAAAGTTGATCCAAAAGATCAACTTTTCAATTGGTTATAATGTTTCGCCATTTGATGCAATCACTTGTTTGTACCACTCGAAGCTGTCTTTTTTAATTCTCTGGCCAGACCCTTTGCCTTCATTGTCCAAATCAACGTAAATGAACCCGTAACGTTTCTCCATTTGCGCAGAAGAACAACTGATAATGTCGATGGGTCCCCAAGCACAATAGGCGATGACATCAACGCCATCATACATCGCGCGCTTCATCTGAGCGATGTGTTCAGACAGATAAGAAATTCGATAATCATCGTGTACTTGACCATCTACTAATTCATCATACATACCAAAACCATTTTCAGCGATAATGATTGATTTGTGGTAGCGATCCCAATATTGCGACAATGAATTATACAAGCCTTGGGGATCGACCGCCCATCCCCATGGATTGGCTTTTAAATTAGGGTTGGGTGTCACGGATGAAGGACTCATGGTATTTTTAGAGGCGTCCACCATTTGTGAATAGTAATAAGAAAGCCCTAAATAATCCATTGGATGATCTTTTAATAATTGCTTATCCTCATCTGTAATCTCTAAATGAATATTGTTTTCAGCAAAATAATTTAGAGCATACTGCGGGTAAGCACCTTGAAACTGAACATCTGTATAAAAGTATTGCATACGATTGCGACGTAAAGCTAAATTCACATCATCTGGGTCACAAGAATAAGGATACGCCGTACAATCAGCCATCATCGTTCCGATCTGCATATCAGGATTAATCGTTTTAGCGTAAGCTGCTAATTTCGCACAGGCTACGAACTGGTGATGAACGGCCTGGAAACTTGCCTCTTCATAATTATCGACGGTATCGTAGGGAATTGCTGTTGAATTAAAGGGCTCGAACTGGATTAGATTGACTTGGTTGATGACGATCCAATAGTTCACTTTGGCTTGATAACGTTCTAAAACGACTTTTCCATATTTAACAAACAAATCGATCACTTTGCGATTGTTCCATCCGCCATACTTCAAAGTAATCTCAACAGGTGTTTCATAATGCAAAATAGTAATGATCGGTTCCATTCCCAGTTCAATAATTTTGTCAATCAGACGATCATAATAAGCTAGTCCTTCTTCGTTTGGCTCCTCTTCCTCACCGGTCGGAAAAATTCGTGTCCAATCGATGGATGTTCGGAACGTTTTAAAGCCCATCTCACTAAGTAATTCCAAGTCTGACTCATACGTATGATAGAAGTCAATCCCATGACGTTTTGGATAGTAGCCCTCTGTGTCCGCCAGATTCGCTTGGACATCCGCCAATGACATTCCCTTATGCTGTTCTTCGGCAATCTCGGCATTGCTTTTATCTGGATAATACTTGTGCAAGTCGGCTAAACTGATGCCTTTTCCAGCTACTTTGTAGGCACCTTCTGCTTGATTCGCCGCGATTGCTCCACCCCATAAAAAATTCTTAGGCATTCGATAATTTTTCAATGAAATTCCTCCTCGTATCTCTGTAGCATTAACCAGTCAAAGGCTCTCTGACTGGCTAAGCGTACCTGCTATTTTTGGTCAAAAGCTTCGAATAAGCGAATCAAATGTTCGCCGATTAAAATCTCGCTTTGTGCAGTCATTAATGTATCTTGCGCATGGCAAAATAAGGTAGAATAGCGAATTTGTTCGCCGGATGCCTCTAGCTGCAACGTATCCGTTTGCAATCCATGTGCGATCACTATTTCTTTACGTGCCGCTGCTACTTCTTCTTTTGCTTGAGTAAAATCCTTCGCCTCTAAGCTTTCTAACGAATGAACCAAGTGATCTCGTGCACTGCCGGCGTGAACTAAGATGTTCATAGACAGCTGGTTCAACTGGTCATTCTCCTCTAAAAATTTCGTCTCTTCCATAGGTGTCCTCCTGCTGATGACTAATCGTGCATCTTTTTTTAATGTACAGCTTCAGCTTCTTCCAAAGCCTCTTGTGCTTCTTGTTTAACTAATGAATTATCGTAGGCCTTAAAGAATGGCAAAAAGACCAGCCAAGTAATAACGAAAATCACTGCACAAACAATGATCGCTCGCCAATCCTGTGTTGCTAAGTAGGAAGTGAATGGATACGGCATATACCATAACAAGAAGGTACTAGATGGTACGTTGACCAAGCCCACTGACATTGTTACGTAGGCGATTGTTGGAACAATAATACTGTTGATCCACATCGGGACCATCAGGTATGGATTAAAGGCGATCGGTGCACCAAAAACTAACGGTTCATTGATATTAAAGATCGAAGGGATAATTACCGCTTTTCCAATCGCCTTCAATTGCGCAGACTTACTTAACAACAGCATCATCACAGATAATGCTAATGTCGTTCCAATTCCACCCATTGAAGAAAAGGCATAACAGGTTTCCTGTGTTGCGATGTTTAAGGCCTGTCCGCCATTCGCTACCGCTTCAGCATTTGCTGCTAGTCCAGACATATAGACTGGATAGACGACTGGCATCATAACCCAGCCAGAAATTCCGAAGGTATACAGAAATACTGGGATAAAGACCGATAACACAAAGCCTGGGTACGATTGGACAATGCTCGCTAACGGACTAAAGACCAATAAAACCACATCGAAGAAATCGATTTTGAATTGGAAAGTGATTAACCAGCCGACAAGCAAAATGAACGTAATCGGCAGTAAACTATTGAACCAGCCCACCACGAAGTCTGGAATTGGGGTGTCTTCATCGAAGAAAGAATATTTTACTGCAAAATTCATAACAAACCCGACAAATAAGCCAGTGATCATGGAAAGAAACATTCCAGTGGCACCGAATCGAGAAAGAATGAACACTGCTTCTCCATCGGCTGTCATCGTGGGGAACAAAAGCATCATGAATAATACCAATGAAGCTGCGCCAGAAATCAATTTTTGTCCGCCATAACCTTTTTTCTCCATTAGGTAATAAGGAATCAAAAAGGCCACGACTAATGCGTACATTCCAAAAGAGAAATTACTGATCATCGAAAAATCCGGCATGCAGCTAAAAATGTTTTTTAGTAATGAAACGACTGTTACCAATGAACCGACGAAAACAAGTGGTAAGGCTACCATAATCGAATCCTGAATGGCTGAAATCCAAGGATTCTTCACTACCTTATTTACTTTCGGTGCAAAAGAATTCGTCATAAAATTCATGATTTTATCCATCAGCTAACCCTCCATTTTCAAGATTAAGTCCAGAGCTTTCTCTCCGTTTAGTGTTCCATAGACAGCCTGCGGAATCACCGCCGCTTGGACATTTTTGTCCTTTGTTTGTTCTTGGAGATCCTTCAGCATATAGGACAGATGCGGACCAATCAGCAAGTAATCGATTTCATTAATACGATCATCTAACTGCGATTCACTTGCTGCCTTAACTGTTACCTCTACCTTTCTTTTTTTTGCTGCTTTTCTGATCGCCGCTGCCATAAACCCGCTAGAAGCACCTGATCCGCATATTAACAAGATGTTTTTCATTTCCTTCACCACTTTCATTTATTTACATGCTCATTATAGGAAAATTAAATCTACTTCGACAAACTTACTTTTTTCCTAGAGCTGGGAAAAAGTAAAATGTTGCTGGGAAACACGCAAAAAAAGGCTGGACTCTGTTTCGTCCAGCCTTTGCATTATTCATACAACTCTTGTAAATGTGTTTCTTGACGCTTCATTCGAATCCATTTGTCTATCTCAGTAATTACTAAAATCAGGAGACCCGCTAAAATCGTGATCCCCCACTCAACAACACTCATTGGTGCTGTATGGAAGGCTTGTTGCATAAATGGCACATAGGTCAAAAGCAGCTGCAGCACTACCATAATTCCAATGATCAGGAATGCTGGCTTGTTGCTGAAAAATTCTTTTGACAAAGCAAATTTCGATGTACGAATGTTAAATAGATAAAAAATCTTGCTGACAACGATAATGTTGACCATCATGGTGCTGGCGGTAACTTGGTCCAAGCCTTGAGCCAACAGCCAATCATGAGCCAAGATACTGATCAGCGCCATTAAGATTGAAACATATCCCATCTGGAAGATGTCATGCTTGTTCATTAAGCGGCTGCCTGTTTTTTGCGGCGGTCGTTCCATGATTTGATCCTCTGCCGGCTCAAAGATAAAGGCAAATTGGATCGTGATCGCTGAAACCATGTTGATCCATAAAAGCTGCGTCGCTTGAAGCGGCATGTCCTGTTGCATTAAAATCGTGAAGGCAATGATCAATCCCTCAGCAAAGGAAGTCGGTAATAAGAACAAGATACTCTTCTTGATATTATCGTAAATCCGTCGTCCTTCACGAATCGCGATAGACATTGTCGCGAAATGGTCGTTCGTCAGAATCATATCTGCCGAATCTTTTGCGACATCGGTTCCTTCGATTCCCATCGCTACACCGATATCGGCACGCTTTAATGCAGGAGCATCATTGACCCCGTCACCAGTCATGGCTGTGACTTTGTCTCTTGCTTGCAGTGCTTCAATGATTTCAAGCTTGTTTTTTGGTGTTGCCCGAGCAAATACTTGGTGGGAGAGTGCTGCAGCTTCTTTATCCTCTTGAGATAGATTGTCCCATTCTTGGCCGGTAATTACTTGAATTTTTGGTGCCAGCCCCAGTTTTTCACCGATTGTTTTCGCGGTCAAGGGATGGTCTCCTGTAATCATCTTCACTTCTACCCCAGCTTTACGCATATCCTTTAAGGATTCGATTACTTCTTCCCTTGGCGGGTCAATAATCCCTGCGAGTCCCAGCAAGGTGATTCCTTCAAAAAGAATGTCATGACTAACTTCTGTTAGTTCAGACGGTACTTCCTTGTACCCTACCGCAACCACGCGTTTTCCTTGTTTAGAAAGCTCCTGCACCGTTTGAAGCCAATAGTCATCCTCTACTCTTGCCATTGGAAAAAGCTTATCTGGCGAACCTTTGATAAAAATCAATTGTTTCCCATTTTCGTCTTTGACTAATTTTGCCATGTAGCGGTAATCCGAATCAAAAGGCAGCATATCAACTTCTTTGTATTTTGATTCATATTTTTCACCAAAATACTTGTGATACAACGTTAAAAAGGAGCCGTCTGTTGGTTCCCCATTGATTGTCCAGCGTTTCTCTTCTTTATACAACAACGTGTCATTAGCCTGATAACCAGCTTCTAAAAATCGTTCAAGCTCATCAGATGCAGTCACTTCACGCCCTTCTTCCATTATCTTTCCTTTTGGCTCATAACCATTTCCACTGATCTCATAATGATGAGCGGATAGAAAAATATCCTTCACGGTCATTTCATTTTTGGTCAAAGTACCGGTCTTATCCGTGGCGATCACATCGACTGATCCTAGTGTTTCGACAGCGGGTAATGATTTGACGATGGTGTGCTTATTCTTCGCCATATCACTGACTCCCATCGCTAAAATAACGGAAGTCGTCGCTGGCAGACCTTCAGGAATCGAACCAACAATCATTGTTACGATCGCTAAAGATAGAACAGTTAATGAGTAAGTTTCAAGTAAAAGACCTAAGCCGAAAAGTAGTATTGCTGCCCCAATCACAACATAAGACACGCCTTTACCTAATCCATCAATTTGCTGCATCAAGGGCGATTTTCGCGCTTTTACTTGACCAACTTCTGTGGAAATCTGTCCAATTTGGGTATGCTCTGCGGTAGCCATAACCACGCCTAAGCCGCTTCCATTCGTCACCGAGGTGGAAGCGAAGGCACGATTAAACTGCTCGGCTAGAGGAACATCCATCTCTATTAAATCCTCTGCCGTTTTTTCAATGGAATCGGCCTCACCAGTCAACGAAGCCTCTTGAATACGCAGATTGTCGCTGTCGACAATACGTAAATCAGCCGGTAAGCTATCGCCAGCCTCTAGGAAAACAACGTCGCCCACTACTAATTCCTCTGTTGGAACATCCATTCGCTGACCGTCACGGTAAACTGTCGCTTCCACCGCCAACATCTCTCTGATTTTTTCTAAAGCGTCGGAGGCATTGGCTTCTTGATAGTAGCCGATCAATGCGTTGATTACGACAACCAGGCCAATAATAATCGCATCCGAATAATGTCCCATAACAATCGTTAACAGCGCCGCAATGATCAAAATATAGATGATCATATTATGAAATTGTCGGATAAATAGCCGCCACTTAGAAACCTTTTTTGTTTCCAGCTTATTGGGACCATTCCTTAATAACCGCTCATGCGCTTCTTTCGTAGACAAGCCTTGTTCAAACTCTTCATTTGGATAGTCCTTCACTAAATTCTTGATACTCTGGTAATAATCTTCCTTCATTCGTTCTCTTCTCCTTATTTTTTGAATACGACAAAAAAGCACCTTGTTTTTCACAACGCACTGAAAAAAGCCTATTCTTTTTGAAAATAAGGAATCTTCTGCTTAATTAACGACGTCTCACCGGCGTCAGGGTCCATGCGCCACTCACCTCCAATTTTTTTATTAATACAACTGTATCAAAGCGCTAAAATTTCGTCAATTTTATCGAATCGGTTTAAGAAAAAAGCAAAAACACTGCTTTGCTTTTTTCTATTCTCACTAAAATTTCCTAAACCAAATTTCGTAAAGTTTTTAGTAATGTTTTAAAACGCTCTTCTGTCAGTAACGACTGAAATTCTTCCGAGTGCTCAATTAAATCGGCCATTCCCTTAGCAATAAACGCAGGGGAGACAGAAGGATCTTTTAGCTCAAGTCTATCAAAAAGCAAATCATCCAAGTTTTCATTCAAGGCAAAGACCGTCTTTAACGCCGGAATAAATTGTTCTAACTCGAGCAGCGCCGCTTGGGTATCTCCTTGTATAGCTGAAATCTCAGCCTTAGATAAATAATAATTTGCATTTAATCCACTGATTCTGTCCATATGAAGCAACTTATCAAGTTCAATGCCGATTTCTAGAATGGCCTTGGCTTTATCATATTGTTCATAATTTCTTGCGATTTTTACTAAATTATAAAGGTGCAGACTGATATCCCGTACTTGTTGGAATATGCACATCTGACTTAACTTTAAGGATTCCTCAAATTCTTTCTTTCTAAAAAGAATGTTGGTTTTCATCATTCGTGTGTCATAATCCGTATTCGGTAATTCTTCAATCACCTGTTCAGCTTTATCTAACTCATCATTCATCATGTATAGCCCTGCTAATACGTGAAGGGACGCGTGTCGGAGTTCGAGGGTCTCTGAAAAACGGAGTGCTTCAAAAAGTCGTATAGCAGCAGTTAACTGCTGATTTGCCAACTCTTCATCGGAAGAAGCGCCTAAATAGAACATATACAGCGAGGCCAAACGAAATTTTAAGCCATCATCGTTCGGATACTCTCGCAGCAAAGCTTGACAATACGTCATCGCTTCTTGACTATTCCCCGTCTCAAAAATAGACCGAGCGTCCTGTTCAAATCGAGCTACTTCGCTGTCACTTAGGTTTCCTTTAAAATTGACCAGTCGATCTACGTTTGTTTTTAATAGTCGTGCCAAAGGACTTAGCAATGAAATATCTGGATAGGTACTGTCTGTTTCCCATTTTGAAACAGCGGCTGTCGATACTCCTAGTGTAGCAGCGACCTGCTCTTGAGTCATTCCTTGATCTTTCCTAAGCTTCTGTATTGTTTTGCCCATCAACAATGCCATCGAAATCACTCCTCTCTTTTCACTCTTAGTGTACCATTATCAGGTAGTGATTATAATGGAGTGCTTGTTAAACTATTTGGTGTTTTTGTTAACCATTGAGACTATAAAAAAAGCATAACGATCCAGCTAGGAAACGTTATACTTTTATAAATTATACAGTTGCTAAATACTCAGAGAACTTATTCAATCCAGCTATTAACTCCTCCGTACTGCAGCCATAACCGATTCGAACACAGGATTCAAACTCAAAACAATCCCCCGGAGTAAACAGCAAGCCATAATTGTTGATTAAATCAAGACAGAGCTCTATGCTTGAACGATCAAAATCATAATAAAGCAATGTGACCGTTCCCGCTTGAGGTTTGACATATGTGATATGAGGTTCCTTCGCTATCCATTCATCTAAAATTCTCAGATTTTCTCGAATGATCTGCTGATTTCTCGCTAAAATCTTATCCTTATTCTCCAAAGCAATCGCCGCCAACTCTTCATCAATCATTCCGCAGCTGATCGTATTGTGGTCACGATGAAGCAAACATTGCTCCATCGCTTCTTTATTTTTCGTTGCGATCCAGCCCAAGCGCAGACCGGCTAAAGACCACACCTTAGACATGCTGCTAACACTGATTCCTTTATCATACAAATCAGCGATCGATGGACTTTCCACCTCAGCCTGAGTCAATCCGCGATATGTCTCATCTGAGAGAATGTACGCTCCCACATCTTCAGCAATAGCGATGATTTCTTCTAACATCTTTCGATTCATCAAAGAACCGGAAGGATTGTTCGGATTATTTATAATGATCAGCTTTGTTTTTTGACTGACTAAACTTCTAACTTCCTCTATATCCGGTAAAAAATTATTTTCTGGTGTCAACACATGCTGCTTCACAGTTGCATGAAAAGACTCTGGAATCGAATATAACTGTTGATACGTCGGTAAAACAGCGACCACTTCATCCTCTGGCTCGACCAGTGAATAAAGGACTAAATGATTGGCTCCGATCGCACCATGGGTCGTTGTGATGTCCTCTTCTTGAATCGTTTGATACAGTGAAGCGATCCCTTGCTTGAAATGTGGATTGCCGAAAATATGCCCATAAGTCAAACGCTTTTGTGTCAGTTCATTCAACGCTTCTTGTTTATCCAATCCGGCGATTTCAAACAATTCATCCATACTGATCGAGTCAACGCAAGTTTCTCCTGTATTATAGATCGCTTTCTCCTCGTGCTCATTCATCCAGAGTTCTACTTTAAATGGTGCTATTTTCATTTGGTTTCTCCTTATTTTCGTTAATTATTTTATTACCAAAAATCCATCGTTCTATTATTATAGAGGATAACCGCTAAGCTAGCTAGAAAGATTTCATTTTTGGACGATTAAAAAAGCAGCCCTTTCGCTGCTTAATCTGAGATATTATTCGTTAAATTCATCACTTCGATAAAATCCGAACAGCTGCCAATGATCAATTGTTCGATCTCCGGTGTCGGATCAATAAAATTCTTGATGTGGATACAGTTCAAGCCGGCATTGACCGCAGACAGTATGCCATTAGGCGAATCTTCGTAAACTAAAATTTGATCAGCCGGCTGTTTAGCGGCTTCGATTGCTTTGTGGTAGATTTCAAAGTCTGGCTTTCCTTTGCTTACTTGATCGCCGTAAATACCGAAGGAAAAGAATGAATCCAGTCGCAGCGCTTTAAGAATATATTCTGCTTCTTCTTGATAACTGGATGTGACGATGCCACAAGTAACACCTGTTTTTACTAAATACGCTAAGTACTCCTGGCAGCCGTTGGTTATTGAAAATATCGCCTTTCTTTGGGCTTGTTTGCGTCTGTCCATAAATTCCTCGAATAAGCGATCAAACATTGGTAGCTCTCCGAAGTGATTTTGAAACTTTTCTTTCAAAATGGAAGTTGGCGACCCAACCACATGTTGATAAAACTCTTTCTCTAAATGGTAGCCTTCTTGCGCCATTAATTCCTGCCAGATAGAAAAATAGTATCGTTCAGAATCAATCAATGTTCCGTCCATATCAAACAATGCTGCTTTCATTTCGTCCTCCCTACTCAAAGAGCACCGAGCCGAAGCCCGATGCCATCCTTTACTCAAGATTTGCATGACGATAATCCATGTCCGTCTGCTCTTGTTTTAGTTTCTTTTTCAAATCAACGATCATCGAATCATAGACTAACCACGACAACTGCTCGAAAGATGAGCCATTTGGCTGAATTGACGGTGCTTTTTCAGTCGGATGATCCCCTGTCGAAATACCGGGAATCTGAACCAATGCATCAGCCAGTGTTCCAATCGGATTCTTCGGATAAATCGTAATCGTTGCTAGCAATGCTTTCTCGCTCTTGGCTTTTTTTGCCATATTCACTAACCCTGATGTACGACCCGATCCTGATCCGATAATGATCAAATCATTTTCCCGGATTGAAGGTGTTGTTGGCTCTCCGACAAAATACACAGTAAATCCTAAATGCATCAAACGATTAGAAAATGCGCGTGCCGCAAAACCAGAACGCCCTGCACCAGCAATGAAAATTCTTTTTGCCTTCAAAATCAACGCCTCTACTTGTTTCAGCTGTGCTTGATCGATCTGCTGGGCATCTTCAGTTAGCTCCACTAAAATACTCTGCAAATTTATTGATGGTGTCATAATCTTGTCCTCCACTAGGCTTTTGCTAACATCGCTTCTTTGATCAAGCGAGCTTCTTCTACTGGATCAGGTGCGTGAGTAATGCTGCTTCCAACAATAATAATATCTGGATTTAGTGCCACATACTTATCGATTGTCTTACTGCTGATCCCCCCAGCTACTGCGATTTTCGTTTTCTTCGCACAAGAAGTCATTACCTTCAAATCATCTAGCGGTGTCCGCCCACAAGCCTGCTGATCTGCTCCTGTATGAACAGCTAAGACATCCACTCCTAGTTCTTCCATTTCGGCAATTTTTTCTTCAAGATTTGCAACGCAGATCATATCCACCACTACTTGTTTTTCAAAATCAGCTCCGGCTTTCACACATTGTTTGATTGTAGCAACATCGGTGACCCCCAAGACTGTGACATACTCAGCTCCCGCTTCAAAGCCCAGCTGTGATTCATAATAGCCGCCATCCATAATTTTTTCATCGGATAAAATTTCTTTATCCGGGAATTTTGCTTTAAAACGGCGGACAGCTTCCATTCCAGAATCAATCACAAATGGTGTGCCAATTTCAATAATATCGACATGTTCTTGTACTTTTTCTGCAAAAATCAATGCTTCCTCTAATTTTAACTCGTCCAACGCTAGTTGTAATTTCATTTTTCCACCCTTATCCTTTAATAGTTTTTCAACCCGACTGCTTGTCCTGCTGCATCTAGCAATTGTGTAATCTCTTCATCTAAATCAACGATCGTAAGTGAAATCCCTCCCATATCCAACGAGGTGACAAAATTGCCAACATAGACTTTTTCGACTTGATGCCCTTGTTCCTTCAGCGTTTCCAAAACTTGCCCGCAGATTACGTATTGTTCCATCAGCATGGTTGAACCTAGTCCTGAAATCATCACTGCTAGTTTCTTTTTTTCATCGAATTCAAAATCTGTCAAAATGGCCTTGGTCATCTCAATCGCGATTTCCTGCCCATTGCCCAATGCTTTCTTCTCGATCCCCGTTTCCCCATGATGACCGATCCCAAACTCCATCGTTCCTAGATCAATTAAGAAGTTTGGTTTCCCAACCGCTGGAATCGTGCAGGGGGTAAGTCCTACACAAATACTTCTGGTTCGATCCACCACTTTTTGTGCCACTTCGATAACGTCAGCTAATGTACCGCCGGCTGCCGCTTTGGCTCCGCCTACCTTCCACATGAAGTACCCGCCAGCGATTCCGTGACGTTTTTCACGAGTTGCCTTAGGTGAAGAGGCGATATCATCTGTCGCTACCACATAGTTCACTTCAATGTCCTCTTCTTCAGCCATTTGGATCGCCATTTTGACGTTCATATTATCTCCCGCATAATTGCCAAAAAGACAGGCAACACCCTGACCATTGTCAGCTTCGATCATCGCATCTAGAAATCCTTGAGCAGGTGGGGAAGCGAAAACCTCCCCAATCGCTACAGCATCAAGCATCCCTTCACCTATATATCCGAGAAACGCTGGTTCATGACCACTGCCGCCTCCTGTGATGACGCCGACTTTTTCTTTTTTATCCTTAAGTGTCACCACTCGATCATTTAATGGCGAAAGTATCACTTCTGGATGTGCAGCTGTAAATCCCTTCAGCATATCCTCGACGATAAAATCTGGATCATTTACAAAAATTTGCATCGTTCTTACTCCCCCAATAATTCATTTATTGTGTTAACTATCGCTTCGATGATTAAATAACAGGAAGTCGCACCTGCATCCTGATACCCAATCGAACGATCACCGATGCGGCTTGCTCGTCCAATTTTGGCCGGGATCTTTTTGGTTGCTTCTAATCCCGTTTTTGCCGTAGCAAGTGATTGTGTTAAGCACTCATTGAAAGCTTCTCCACCGTCAACTGCTTTTTCATAGGTTTCGATGGCAGGTACTAATACATCAATCAAGCTTTTATCGCCAACTTTGGCATCCGTTAAGTCTGAGAGATTTTGATAAGCCTTCTTTAACATTGCAAGCATCACTTCGCGAGTAATCGTCTCTTCTTTTCTTGATGCAGCACTTAGACCTCTAAAGAAGCTCCCGTATAACGGTCCCATCGAGCCGCCGATTTTATTGACTAGTACCTGACTAATCACCTTCAGCCCATCACTCATTGTGTAACAAGGTAGTTCATCCAATTCTTGCCTAGCAAAAGTAAAGCCTTTATTCATATTGATGCCATGATCCCCATCGCCGCCATGACTGTCCACTTCGCTCAAATTTTCCTTATTCGTCTGAATCGCAGCAATGATGGCATCGACAATTTTGCTACCCTCTTGATTAGAAAAATCTGTTCTCATGCTTTTCCCTTCTTTTCCAGAAATTTCTGATAATTATTTTTAATGACTGGGTGCATCCGACTCTCTAGTGGTATTTTGGTAAAATGAACGATTGCTTCATCAATTCCATGCTCTGCCACAAAGGCTAATAATTCCATAGATTGCTCATCTGCTGGATTATCAAATAGAAATGCCGCCGCGATTCCTTCTAACAACCGTTCGTTTTTCAGACCTAGCTCTTCACATTGCACACAAGGTCCGACTAAACGTTCTTCTGGCTGCAGCTTGCGAATGGGCGAACGAGACACTCTTGTGATCCAATCTTTGATTCCCGGTGTCTGATATCGAGCCATAATAAAGTCAATATAATCCGTCATATCTTCTTCAGTAAATCCATGCTTTTCCATCAATAAATGAGCCGATTCCCACATGGTCTCGCGAATCATGCTAACTAATTCTTCATTATGAAAAACATCTTGGATTATTGAGTACCCATTAACAAAACCCATATAGCCTGCCCATGCATGACCACAATTCACCACATAAAGTTTTCGCTCGATGTATTTTTTCAGATTAGTCGTATAGACAGCGTCCTTGATTGGCTTATTTGCTGGATCAACCAGTTTGGATTCTTCGATCACTAACTCGTGATCTCGACCAATATCGATTGTCTTTTTCCCCTCATGCTCCGATGCTAACACCATCCGATCTACGGCGGTGTTAGGGAATGCTGCAATACCGTCTAGCCACTCTGCGGCTGAAGAATCCAGTGCAAGGATCGCTTTACGCAAAATCTCGCTGTTGAACATTGCATTCTCACAGGCTAAAATATTTACACGTTTTTCGCCGAGAGCTGCACGTTTCTTTAACCCTTCCAGAAGGACTGGTGCGATCTTTGGCAGGTTTTCTGCCCAGACTGCCGTTGTGAGCAAATCAGTGGTACTAATTTTTTCGATGATCTCTGACTGATCTTCAATCGAAGACAGTCCGTGGATATGTGTTAACTGCTTTTTCTTGTACTCTTCATTGATCAGGTATAAATCAAAGGTTTCCGTTTCGTTTATTTGACTGACTAGTTCTTGATCAATATCAACAATCGTTACTTCATAATTGGATTCATGCAATAAATCAGCAATAAAGCCGATCCCAATACTTCCGCCCCCAAAATGTAATGCCTGTTTCATTAAACGACGACCTCCTCAAAAATTTTAAGAATCTCTGCTTTAGATGTTGCCTGACGAAGGATCTCAACATTTTCCATTTCAGAGCAGATGGTTGCGATCTGGCCTAAAATCTCTAAATGCTCATTATTTTTTCCTGCAATACCGAAAACTAAGTAAGCCGTGTTTCCATCGAAATCAACGCCCTCTGGTACCTGCAATAATGAAATCCCCGAAGAATAGATTTTTTCCACCGACTTTACGATCCCATGAGGAATCGCAATGTTGTTGCCGATATAGGTTGATACTTCCTCTTCTCTAGCCAGCATGTCTTGGAGATAGCTTTCTGCCACGTAGCCATTCTCAACTAATATTTCTCCAGCTGCTAAAATGGCTTCGACTTTATTTTCATAGTGCTGATTCAGTTGGATATTCTCATCTTTAAAAATTTTCATTTCCACCTCTCGCAATCTATAGGATTTCATTTATTTTTACCAAATATGTCTTTAAATCATTTGTTGAGCCAATTTTGGTCAAATCATCGACATGATCAAAAAAGATTTCTTTGACTTGGCTATAATACTTTTGGCTGATCTCTGAACTCTTTTCCGCAGTATCGATTACGACTAAGTAATAGTTCCCCAACCGTTTGGAGCTGTCTGAAATCAATTGAATCCGATCTCCTGATAGTGCAGCATTTTTTCTAACGATAAAGAGCACTGTTCGATTCTGCTGCACAGACGTCTGAATACTATTGGTCAGCTTGGCCTCATCCACCTCCAAAAATACCGCTAATTGTTTTATTGCCTCTCTTTTTTTCCTGACACGTGTGAGGAAGATTTCCTTTTCGCTAAACCGGCAATGTTTCATCAGCTCTAACGTTTTTTGTGCGTAAAACATTTTCTGGACCAAATGCTTTTCAAATTCTTCTACATTCATCTGTTTTTGTCGCTGAATAGTTTTTAGATCTGTGTATTTATGATTGTTAATTTTGGTCTGAACCAACGCCAATTCTTGTTCGTTCAATAAAGGAGAAACCTTCAAATATTCTTCTGGCGCCAAGGGCAGAGGAATCGTGGATAAAACCAATTCATAATCGTTTACGTTTTTATTGTGCAAATCAGTTAGTGAGATGATATCCTTCACGTAGACTTCTGGTACTTCATATTCCAAACGGCTGGTGAGCATTTTTGACGAGCCCATACCGCTGGAGCACACAATTAGTACGCGAAAAGCTTTATTCGATAGTTTGTCGATCATCATTACAAAATACAGAACCAAAAAGCACAATTCATCTTCTGGGAAAAATTCTTTACCGAATACTTCTGAAGCTGCTTTACTTACAATTTCAAAGATAAACAAATAATTTTTCTTGATCTCATCTTTCATAGGGTTTCTAACAAACAAACCACTATTAATACGTGTGACAGCCTTTCTTAAATGAACAGATAAGTCACGGATTTGCCGTTCATTTCCATGCAATTTGACCCCTAATTGCGTTTCAACATTATTTACCATTTCCTTCACAGAAAGCATAATATCTCTCTCAAAATGTGGAAGTGCAAATTCATTTGGAGATTCTTGTTGAAAATATAAATGAATGATCCATTTTAAGTAATCTAAAAAAGCTTCAGGATGACTTTTTTCCGCTAAAACATCTCTTTGTTTTTCGATCATTCGATGATAAAGTTTTTTTCCTGTTTGATTCAGCTCAATTGCGACCGTGTCTATCGTATTGTTAGGCAATGCAGTCAGATGACAGACATTGATCCATAATGATAATAAGATGACCAGCTCCTGCAAATCATTATCATCAATATCTGCCTTAAGCTGACCCATCTGCTCATACACAAAATGGAGCGGCTCACTGATTTTTTGAAAACAAATCTTCTTATAAAATGAATCCTTCGAATGTTTTAGTAAAAACCATGCAATAAATTCCGATGAAGCGACGTGTTTTGTCAAGATATCTAGGATTAGAATATGACGATTGATCATCTCTGCTTCTAATCGAATCCCTTCTCCTTTTTTAGAAATAACTTGTATCCCTTTTTCAGGCAGGTTGTCCGTTAGAAAAGCAACATCTTTTTTGATCGTTGAAAGAGAGACCAGCAGTTCTGCGGCGATTGCTTGCATCTTGATAAAGTCCTCTTCCAACAACAAAATCAATGTGACTAAATCAACCCGTTCCGTTACAGAAAGAATTTGATGAATATTCTGTTTTTGAAAGGCCTGTTTCAACGCCGATAGATTTTCCGGCTTCCCTTGAATCTCAAACCCTTCCGATGGAATTGACACTAATTCCAGCTGAAATGTCTTCAACGTTGCCTTAATATTTTTCAATTCTCTGTAAACAGTCCGTTCATTGATATTCAATCGATTACTAATATCTTGTACTGTATGCTTATTTCTACTATTTAACAGAATTGTTAAGATAGAGCTTTCTCTGGTAGATAAATACATCTAGATTCCTCCCCATCCTTAGTAGAATTCATCATACTACACTAAATTGAGAGCGAATACGGCTTATTCACCATTATTTTCTTTGATAAATTTTATGAATCGATCGTATTCACTGTTGTCCAAGAAATTCTTGATCGTCAAGATCGGTACTTGTTTATCCTTTGTTAGACCCTTTACTCTTTCCAGCAGAATTTCATTGGTAATAATTAAATCTGCATCTTCTGGAATGTTATCTACCGAAACGTTTTTAACTGTAACTTCTAGCATGTTTTTCCGTGCTTTCGTATTCAGCATCGAGGCTCCCATCGCACTAGAACCCATTCCAGCATCACAAGCGATAATGACATTTCTGATTGGTTTGCCTGTGTGCGTTACATTCTCTGCTACGATTGGTTCTGGCATTTCTGTTTCAAACGCTTCAGCAGTAGAGGCACCTGCTCCTTCTAAGGCCAATTCTTCTTCCGCAGCCAGATCTTTTTTCAAGCTTAGCCTTAGGAAAAAGGCGCCGACTAAAAAGGAAACTAAAACAGCTGAAGCATACATCGCGATATTTACGACGAAATTTCCACGAGGTGTCATCATTAGTAAGGCTAAAAAGCTTCCTGGTGAGACTGCTCCCACTGTTCCACCGCCAAATAATTGACCGATAGCTAGGGCCGTCATATTCCCGGCGATTGGTGCCAAAATAGTGATCGGTTTAATCATGGCATACGGAAAGGCGACCTCACCGATCCCTCCTAAGAATTGGATCAACATGGAGGCTGGCGCTGATTTTTTAGCCATGCCGGTGCCGAACATGGAAAAGGCGATCAATAACCCAACCCAAGCGCCGCCGTTTGCTTCCACTAGGAATAAGAGCGATTTGCCTGTTTCCAATACTTGTTGTGTACCTAATGGAATCATGATTCCGTGGTTTACTGCATTATTTAAGAATAAGACCTGTGCCGGTTGGACAAAAATACTAGTTAATGGAATCAAGTTCCGTGCCATTAACCAGTCGACTCCCCCAGAAATGAAGGATAGAATCACTGCGAAAACGGGCTCGACTGCTACGAATCCGATTAGAGCAATCGCAAAACCGAGAAAGCCTAATGAAAAGTTGTCTACCAGCATTTCCAACCCTGGTTTAACTTTTCCTTTAAGCAGCTCGTCGATTTTCTTCATTAAAATCGCGCCGATCGGTCCCATAATCATGCCGCCGATTAACATCGTGATATCTGCACCGACTACTACCCCCATTGTCGCTAAGGCGCCGATGGCACCGCCGCGTTTTCCATAAACGTTATAGCCGCCGGTATAACCAATTAAAACAGGCAATAAATAATTCAAGATTGGCGGAACTAACTCATTTAAATGTTCGTTGGGTGTCCATCCAGTTGGGATGAAGAATGCTGCCATCAGACCCCAGGCAATAAATACACCGATATTCGGCATCACCATCGAGCTTAAAAATCCACCCATACGCTGAATTTTCGCTCGCCAGCTGTTCGCATTTGCAGGTTGCTGAAACTCCATTTTCTTTTCCTCCTTGAGAATACTCTTTTTTAGAAAGCGCCTTCTGACATTAATTATAGGGGGCGTTATTCTGAAAAGCTATCGCTTGAAAGGACACCTTTGTCAGGCACTCTCTGTCAAAAATACTCTTGTGAAGGGAAACTAAATTCATTAGGCTTTAAGTACAAATAACTATTGGAGGCGTCTATATGTCTGTAAAAGAACACACACAGGAAATTATTGAAGAGCTATCAACTTTCGTGGCGTATGAAAAGGATGAGGAACTTGATCAATTAGTAACAGCCATTTTACAAGCGAAAACTATTTTTCTTTCTGGAGCCGGCCGCTCTGGTGTAGCCATCACAGGTTTTTCGAATCGATTGCTTCACTTAGGTTTATCCGTTCATTTAGTTGGAGAAATTAGTTGTCCTAGAACGAAGAAGGGGGATCTTTTGATTATCGGCTCTGGTTCCGGAACGACACCTAGTTTGGTAACGCTTGCGAAAAAAGCGAAAGGCAACGGTGTTTCCCTTGCTTTATTAACGATGGATAAAGAATCTGAAATGGCCAAAATGGCTGACGTGGTAGTCGTACTTCCTGGAGTATCACCAAAATTAAAAGAAAACAATCTTACATCAATCCAACCGATGGGATCAGCATTTGAACAGATCAGTTTCTTGACCTATGATGGAATTATTTTAGAGCTGATGGAGAGAATGAACGAAACTGGTGAGACGATGCTAGAACGACATACCGACTTGGAATAAAATGCAAAAAAAGTGGTGCGTAATCAATTATTGTATGATTACCACCACTTTTTTCTTCGTATTCTATTTCCCGCTAAAGATTTTTATCGCTCGAACATAATCTTCTTTCAGTGCTTTTGTTGTTACGTTGAGACAGTCTTCCAAGAAATACTCTTGCGATTCCTCCTTCAAGTAGTCCTTCAGCGCGGCAGCTCCCGCCTGATTGGCATAGGTATAGTAATTAATCTTCGCAATCCCGTTTGCAATCGCTGTTTGATAATCTTCAGCAGCGATGCCTGAACCGCCATGCATGACTAACGGAATACTGACTTCCTCATAGATTTCTTTTACACGATCCAAATCCAGTCTCGGCTCTTTCAAGTAAATTCCGTGAACTGTCCCGAATGCTATCGCTAAGCAATCAACGCCTGTCGCATCGACAAAGGTTTTTGCCTGATTGGGATCTGTATAGATATCCTTGTCCCCGATTTGATCATCATCTGGTGCGCGTCCTTCCCCACCACCTAAAGAAGAAGTAAAGACATGCCCCAACTCAGCTTCCACACTGACACCCAAACTATGAGCGACTTTCATGATTTCTTTTGTCCGTGTGATGTTTTCCTCAAAAGGCAGATCAGAAGCGTCGATCATCACTGAGGTAAAGCCAAGTTTCATCGCCTGAAGGATCACATCGAAGCTTTTCCCATGATCTAAATGAACGACTACTGGAACACTGCTTTGTTTAGCATATTGGAGCATAATTGGGCCGATTTCTTCTAATGAAATCAAGGTGCCATGGCCCTCTGCATGCTGCAAGATAACTGGCATTTCCGCCTCTTCTGCAGCCTGAATAGCTGCTCGTACCATTTCCAAGTTTGGCACATTAAATGCGGCAATCGCTTGCTTTTCTTCGCGCGCGTTTTCCAAGACCTCTTTTAAATTTGCTAACATGCAACCTCCTCCTTCAATTGATTGACTTCAACAACGATGTTGCTCGCTAAGGAACGCATCGTTTTGTATGCCGTGCTGTCTCTATTGATAAAATTAGGAATCAGCCAAATGTCGTGCGTTTCTTGCTGGACTGTCAATACGACCTTGATCCGGCCCAATTTCTGGATCTTTTTCTTTACTGTCCTTTCCGTTTTTTCTTCTATGACCTGACAATTTTTGATGGACGAAAATGGATAAATTTCTGGTTTTAATTTTTCTTTCGTATATTTTTTATGGTTGGGCAAACAAATCTTTTGATTCTTATCATCAAAGAAAATCAATTGATTGATTTTTCTAGAAATTTCAAATGTCGGAGTAGTCGTTTCCTTTGTTGAGCCTTCGAGAAGTGCTAAAAGCTCGTCTTTATTCTTGGTTTTGATCGTTTGAGTAAAATTAACGCTGACTTTTTCATAACAGCCTTTGCAAACATAGCCATCCGCACATTTGAACTTAATCAGTTTTAATGGCCCGCCGCAGATCAAGCACTCTTTCATTCTTCGTCACCTCTCAAATTTATTAATAGCTCAGTCAGTTTTAAATACTTTTTATATCGTTGATTGTACTTAACAATAAGTTCCGGGTCAGGCTGGATTAGTTGAGCAGCATTGATTGGAAAAGTAATCTTTCCTTCTACGCTAATAATCGCTAAAATCGCTGCCCCGTGGACCGCCTCCTGTGAGGTCAACACACGCCTGATTGGATAACCTAGAACATTAGCAAAAATTTTTATCCATATTTCACTTTTTGCACCACCGCCGACAATCGTGAAATACGCTGGCTGTTGCTCGTTTTTCATAGCATCGAACAATTGTCGAATACCAAAAGCCAGGCCTTCCAATACAGCTAAATACATTTCAGCTCTGCCTGTATCCAGTCCCAAACCTATAAACGCCCCTTTTAAATCCGGTTCAGCAAAGAGGGTTTTCTCGCCGTTCATATGCGGAGAAAAGAAAACCTCATTCTCCCCCAATAAGGTTAAGGAAATTTTTTCCTGCTCTTCGGCGTAGTTATCTGTTTGTAAAATATCCTCCAACCACCAGCTGTTAATTTTTGCCCCCGCCTGGACAGTCCCTTGGGTAATGATGGAATCATCCGCTTCAGTAATTTTGGCTACAACGTTTTTTCCTTTAGATTTGAGCTGGTGCTGGCTGTTGGGAATGACCAGCACCCCTGAGGTTCCTAAAGAAACCAACGGCTGCATACTCTCAAAGCTACCAGAAACTAAAGCCGACGCGACATTATCTCCCGTTCCTGAAACAACTGGAATAGGCTTTGTGATATTCAACTGATGACATATTTCTTCAGTCAATCCTCCAACAACTGCTGAAGCGGGCCGAATCGCTGGAAATAGCTGTTTATCTAGTCTAAACAAGGTTTGGACTTCTTCCGACCAATCATCACTGTTCAAATCATATAAAGAAGAGGTCGATGCGTCACAATAATCGGTGGAAGCAACCCCAGTCAATTTTAATTTCACATAATCTTTAGCAATCAAAAACTGGTTAATCTTTCCAAAAGTTTCCGGTTCATGCTCTCTCACCCACAACAAGCTTGTTAATGGGCTGCCGGTGGAAACAATTTTTGCGATATGTGCACTCTTCTCATTGCTTTTTAGACGCTGTTTTATTATCGGAAGAATTTCTTTGGTTCGATTATCGTTCCACATAATGGCTGGTCGGACAGAAAAACCGTGTTTGTCTACAAACACGGTCGTGTGCATCTGCCCAGTAATCCCAATTCCCTTGACCGTTTCCGCAGGGATTTGTTGAAATAACTCTTGTAACCCATTGATGGTGATTTCTACCCATGTATCAGGCTCAATCTCCGTCCAGCCCTTTTTTGGAATCAGATAATCATAGGCATATTGTTTTTCAAAAATCGTTTCTAACTGGTTAGTAACTGCGGCCACCTTGATGGATGTGGTCCCGATATCTAGTCCAACATAGACAGATCCACTCATTTTTCTTCCTACTTTCTTCTAATCAAAGGTAATAATGGTCTTCAATGTGTCCGGACGTAGCGCATATTCAAAGGCATCTACGGCATCTGTATAATCAAACGTCCTCGCTAATAACGGAGTAACATCTACGATCCCTTTTGCGATCAACTGAACGGAGCGATAAAAGGTTGGAACTTTCGGACTAACTGTCCCAGTAATTAATTTTTCATAGGAATGGACGATTCCCATATCCGTCGGTACAGGTTCATTGGGATGCAGCGAACTAAACATAAAGGTTTGACCACCTGTTGCGGTTAAGTCCATCGCTTGTTTCGCAATTTGCGGAAGCGCGGTAGTATTAAAAACAACTTCGGCTCCGCGACCATCTGTTTGTTCTTTGACAAAAGCTACTGCGTCAACTTTTGTTGGATCAAAGGTCACATCCGCACCCAATTCTTCCGCAAGTTTTCTGCGTTCTTCATTGGGCTCGCTGAGAATCACTCGAGTACCAGATAATTTTGCTAAAATAACATGGAACAGGCCCATGACACCGCCGCCGATTATGACAACATCTTGACCAAACATCAACTGAGCACGTTCCACACTGTTTACTACACATGCAAGTGGTTCAGTAAATGCACTATGTGTGAAAGGAACCTCCTTGGGGTATTTATAAAGATCCCGACTTTTTACTGCGATATATTGTGACATCCCAAGAAAGCCGGAAATACCGCCAGGATTTTGAAAAGTCGTTGATTTAGCGACTTCAATACATAGATTCTCACGACCCGTTTTACAATAATGACATTCTCCGCAAGCCGGAATGATATATTTCACTACATGATCCCCGACATCAAAATGTTCAGGATTCACTTCGCTGCCGATTTCTACCACTTCGCCGCTAAATTCATGACCACCAATTCTAGGATACGTGTAATTCATATCTCCTAAATAATCACGTAGATCATTGGTACAAAGGCCATTTGCTCTGACTTGCATCAACACTTCATCTTTTTCAATTTCAGGCATCGGCAGTTCTTGAATCTCTAACTGCTTGACTCCTGTTTCAACAATTGCTTTCATTCTTTCGCCCCTAACCTAAAATTCCAAAGAATCCAGTAACAATTCCGACTACGACAATCAGACCAATGATCTTTAAGGAAGACCAGCCGCGTTTCATTAACCAATAAATCAGCATTGTGAAAGCAAAGGGTAAGATATTCGGCATTACTGCATCCAGAAACTGTTCCTGAACCTTAAAGGTCGTAGTTGAGCTGACGATTTTTAACGCTACATGGATTTTTACATAGCTGGAGATCAAGCCGCCCATTACCATGCACCCCATGATTTCAGCGCCGCGCAGAACTTTGTTTAGCAGTCCTTTCTCAAGGAAATCCATGACGGCATCTGCCCCGGCTCGATAGCCAAACATGAAATTGGCGTAACTCATTCCCCAAGCAATTGCGATGATCGCTACGGCATAAATAATCGAACCCCAAATGGTCCCCTTCAACGTCAAATCAATACAGATTGCCAATAAAATAGGAATCAATACCCCTTGGAATATCGTATCACCGATTCCTGATAAGGGACCCATCAAGGAAGTTTTCAAACTTGTAATAAATTCACTGGGAATCGCCACTCCTTTGGCCTTTTGTTCTTCCAAAGCGATGATCATGCCGATAATACATGAACCGAACTCAATATGAACATTAAAGAATTCGATCTCACGTTTCATCATTTCCTTCTTCTTTTCTGGATCATCGCTGTGCAGTCGTTTAGAGATAGGAACGAAAACATGGGCAACAGCTTGTCCCATCATCCGTTCATAGTTGTAGCAGGTTTGTGGTAAATTTTCCCAAATCAGCCAAGAACGGAATAGATCTTTTTTACGAATCAAACTTCCTTCTGCCTCTTTACTCATAGATTTCATCCTCCTCTGAATCAGATTTATTGCCTGTCGCTTGTACATAGATCAATGCGGTTAATCCTGCGATTACACCCAATGGTAATAAGTCCAGACCAGAATAAGTAGCCAAAACAAAGCCTAAGAATAAGAAGACCCGCGCTTCTCCTTTAAAAATATATTGCAAAGTAATAGCCACCCCTAAAGCCGGCATCATTCCACCAATAACGGTGAAAATTGTCAACGCGGTACCACTTAACGCTTCAATGAAACCAGAAATATAACTTGCGCCGAAATAAGCGGCTAGGCCACATGGAATAATCGTAATGACCGCCGTTAGAAGCTGCGGGAACAGAACATTGGCTCGCCAAATCTTATGGTACTCACCTTTTTCGATATAATTATCAGCCACATGCACAAAGATTGAACCAAAAGTCATCCGTCCATACCAGACGATCGTCCCTAACAATCCGATCGGTACTGCTACTGACAACGCTGTTTTCGCATCTAATCCGCCTGTTATGGCAAAAGCTGTTCCTAAAATCCCGGCTAATGCCATATCAGCAGGCATTGACCCTCCGGCAGAAATAAATCCTAGATAAACTAAGTTGATTGAAGCTCCTGTCATTGCCCCCATTAAAGGGTCACCCAAAATAATCCCCGTAATAAGTCCGCACACCAACGGCCGCTGTAACGACCACAACCCGACGAAGGGCAGATTTCCTATTGCTAGAAAATACACAACCCCACATAGAAAAGCTTGAAAAATCGACATACATTTTTCCTCCTTTTTTATAATAAATTCGTAATCTCAATTAAGCGTTGTTCCGGTACTAACTGGTAGAAAACATGGACCCCTTTATCCACCATTTGGCGAATCGCTGCTACTTCTGCTTCATCACAGGCAACATTTTTGATGAATGGCTTTCGTTCATCACGAATACCCATTCCACCAAGATTAACCTGCGGCAATTCAATCCCGCCCTCAACTAATTTGGCGTAAGTAATCGGCGTTTTGGTTAATAATAAAATCCGCTCTTTTTCGTTATAAGGTTTTTTCAATTCAGCAATACCTTCTTCTGTTGTAAAGGCATCCACGCGAACTTTAGTCGGTGCCAACGCTTTCAATATTCTTTTTTGGAATGGATCGCTGGCTACAATATCATCAATGATGACAATATGATTGATACTGTAAGTTGGTGTCCAGGCTGTAACTACTTCTCCGTGAATTAAACGATCATCTACTCTAGCAAATACAATGTTTTTCATGTTTCTCGCTCCTTTTTTAATCTTCTAAATTTACTCCTAAATAATGGTTTACATCGATAAAGGTCGAGGGAGCCTCTTCCAATAATTTTGTACAAATAACTTCAGCAGAATTATCTTCGTTCATACGTGACATGAATGCTTCTAATACCATGGGTAAGTTCATTCCCGTAATATGACGAATAGGAAAATCTCCCATCAAAGCAACCACCGCATTAAAAGGGCTGCCGCTAAATAAATCCGTAAAACAAATGATGTCATTCCCACCGCCAAACTCTTCAATCGCCGATTTCACTTGATCTTTTAAGCCGCCAATATCATCCTTTGGGTATAAGCCAAAAGCTTTCGCCTCTGTTTGTTCACCAACGATCATCTGCGCACTTCCTAAAATACTTTTTGCGAGATCACCGTGGGATACAAAAATAAATTTCATACTTGCTCCTCCTATTTCCTACTAATGAATAGATTTTTCAAATTACGAAAAATCCTTTATGTTCAAGCCGTATACCATTCCACTAGTTCTTCCTAGTTTTTTCATTGTCGCTTTTCAATTTGCTCACTTACTTTATTCACTGCAAAAAAGTGGAACTGCCATCTTATTTCCTACTAATGATTTGATTTTTCAAAACACGAAAAATTTTTTATGTTCGTCTTATTCACTTTATTTTTAAATATATTCTTCCAATAGCTGGGAAAGGTTTTCTCTAAAATTATCAAACGTCGGATCTTTGATAACCCGATCAACAAAGCCTTTTTCTTGAATGATTTTAGCCAGATAATTCCACAGCTGGAATACCTTTGCATTATTTTTTTCAATGGCCACCAGCATGACTAGCCGTACCCGATTACCATCTGAATCCCAATTCATCTCGTTTTTCAATAAAATGACAGAAACAAAGGTTTCAGCCAAAATCGGGTTAATCGGATGGGGCAACGCGATGCCATTTCCGAAATAGCTGCTTCCCAGCTCTTCCCTTAACTCAACAGCCTCTCTTAATTGAAAGACTTTATCGCCAACTTTTGAAACGGAAATGGAACAAATCTTATCCAACACTTCCTTCTTTTTGGTAAACTGACCGAAGTGGAAAAGCTCTTCATTAAATAAATTTACGATCTCAAATTTATCGTTAAATCCATCAATCGCCAGTTTAATTTTGGAATACTCCTGCTCACTCGGGAAAAAGCTGATCAAGATCGCGCCCATCTGATCTGTCAGTTCTGTTTGCTCTGTGGTAAAGATCACATCGTAATCTTCAATATCGAGCGAGCTAACTTCATGCGTATTGACTAACGTTAAAATCGTAATTTCATTGGAAAACCAGGTAGCAAAACGCTGTCTCAACAAAATACTCTCACTGCGTTTCAAGCTTGTGATGATCAAAATTCTTTTTTTCCCAGAAATGTCATTGTATTTAGCCAAATATTGATTGAAGTAAATCGCGAGATAGGCAATCTCACCTTCTTCAATTTTTTTGTCAATCGAGTTTTGCAATAAAAGACACATATACGCTGCTATATCAAATCCTAATGGAAAAGACTGCTTGATTTGATCCAGTAATTGGTTTTCATTTTGAATGTTGTACTCAATTCGTGTTAATAACGGCATCAGATGTAAAGCCAATGAGATTCTCAAATCAATTTCTTGGCGAAAATCAATATCAAATTTTTCATTGATTTCCTTCAAAGCGTGAAGAATGAAGGTATTGACTTCTTCGGAGATGTAATCATCATTTTCGTAATCACTTTTTCCCTTGATGTAAATCGCCAAGTTAATGATTTCTTCTTGGGAGATTTTGAAATAGGAGCGCTCAACTAGACGATGGAAAATCTCCGCTGATACCTCCATCTCAGAATCAAAGTCTTCGATTCCCTCAAATTCTTCAGAGCCGATGTAAAAACCGTTGTTCATTCGTTTGATAGACATTTCAATATGAACGATCAGGTTTTGGAACAGTGTTTCTGAAATATGGAAGTGATGCTTTAACAGAACACTGACTAGTACGGTTTCAATGTCTTGACGAAAGGTCTCTTCACAACCCATACTGCTCTGCTCCTGATGAATCTCTAAGTGCCCCAGCTTCAGCAAGCATTTCCTTTTGTCATATTCATTTCCTCGAATAAAGATGCCGGAATTTCTTTTGCGTTCCACACTCAAGTGATAATTGCTGAGCAGCTTATCGGCTTCCTTTAAATCCGTATTCAGTGTAGATGAAGCAATAAATAGCTGATCCAGCAATTTTTGACGATTGATAGGTCTTTTTTGGTTCAACAGCAATACACACAATTTCCTAACTCGATCCGATTGGCTGGATTCATTTACCGCCTCTTCTTGATGGAGATCCGCTCGCAGCGCAGTATAGTCTTTAATAATTAAATGACTGCCTTTAGATGCGACCGAAATCAGTTCAGCATAACTGCTGGTTTCCAAATACTCTCTTACTTTCTTAATATCCGATTGAACGGTACGCATACTCACTTGAAATTTATCAACAAAATGGTCAGCGGTTAAAAAAGAGGGACTGTGTCTTTCGAATTCTTGAATCATTTCTTTTTGCCTTTTATTTAGCACGTTATCCCCCTCCTTATTCCTATTCATGTTTTTATTTTTGATGCCGTTTAGCATTCCGCTATATAGCTTTATTTCCTACAAGACTTTAGGTTCGTCAGCTCACCTATATTCCTGTTAAAAAAGGAATTGAAACTTTTGATTTAAAAATTATTTTTCATTTACTTCGGCAATGATCGCCTTCACACGCTCTTCAACATTTTCGATGGCCGATTTTGACAGTGCCATAATATCAAACTCATTATGATTGCTTTCGTAGGCTTGACCAAATGTACGAATAAAGGCTTGACGCAGATCAGAACCGTAATTCACTTTAATAAGATTTTGTTTTTTTGCTCTTCGAACTTGATCAAAAGGAATGCCCGAGCCCCCATGTAGCACTAGAGGAACAGAAGAGATATCTGCGATTTTTTCCAGTAATGGAAAATCTAAGTTAGGTGTTAAGTCCATCCCGTGGACATTGCCAATAGAAACCGCCAGTAGATCACAATTGGTTCTTTCAATAAACTCCTTCACATCATCTGGGTTCGTTTTAGCATCTTCTTCAGATACATGATCGTCTTCCTTACCACCGATCGCTCCTAACTCTGCCTCTACCGGAATACCATAAAAGTGACAGTATTCAACCGTTCTTCTCACCTCTTCAATATTCTCTTCAAAAGGTAAATGAGACGCATCTACCATAATTGAGGTAAATCCGGCCTCGATGCAAGCTTTCACATCCTCAAAGCTTTTCCCATGATCCAAATGCAGCGCAACCGGAACAGACGCATTTTTCATCGCTGATTTAACCATATCCGCAATGATCTTCGGACTAGAGAGTTTTAAATTACTAGATGAAATCGCAATGTATCCACCTAACCCTTTTTCTTCATAACCGCGGATAATTCCGGCTGTTAATTCATAGTTGGTCGTATTGAAAGCAGGTAAGACCAATTCTTTTTCTTTTGCATAGTCCATTAACTTGTAGCCATTTACTAATTGCATGCCGTGCCCTTCTTTCTCTCTTGCTATCTGAATCATATAATGAAAGAAGTCTTCTTGGCGCCGAACTTTCTGCAGGATGAATCATGCAACTTTCCATAATTATGCGGGAAAAGGTAAGTGAGTATTACAGAAATCCTGTATTATATAGGATCTTTTTAGAGCCAATGGAGGATGGATTCGAGGAAATTTTCTTGATGATAATTAGTAACAGAAAAGTTGCAGGATGAATCATGCAATTGTCGTTTGTTGTGAGGTACAAATTTTCTCTTTTTTAACTGTTGACCAAAACAGCTGATTTATAGCTTAATTATCTCAAATTTTTATAACCGTGAGTATTTGTTTTTTTATATAAAGATACGATTGAGGAAATAAAAAATAGGAACTCAATGAGTCCCTATTTTCAGCTGAAAAAAATCTCTTTGGCTTCCGTACAACGATTCTGTACTTCTTTGCTCTCAAAATAACTTTGATGAAAATTATCATCGACTAAAAAACGTTTTGATTCATATAAATAGGAATATTTATCTAAGAGTCTGTCAAACGCTTGTACCTGATTTGGGTCCGCCTGAACAATTTGATAGTCGATCTCATAATCAAAATGTGAATAGCTTGCCTTCAAAGCACCAAAGGAAACCGCTTCTTCCATCTTGACTACAGAAATCTCTTTATTTAGAGCATCTGCTTTTAACTGTATTCCTTTTGATTCCATGTCAAATAAACGCCAAGAATCACCGAGCGCGCCTTGTGGTCACCGCTTCTTTTTGCTTGAATTGAAGTTCTTCATGAGATTACGCGTTTTCTTCGTTATTTTTATTGATGGTTTCGTTTCAGGGATTTGAGTCTGGCTTGTTTTTGCTGACTCGCCATCATGGGCAGCCCCAACCGAGGCCAAGGCTGGACTTAATTTCTCCTCCGGGGCTATCGCTGTCGAAGTTGCTGTCTGTTGTGTGCTGCTCTTGCTATCTGCAGGATCTGATACAATCCTAGCGTCTAATTGTGACTGCGGAGACGTGAGTTTTTCAAAGGGTGCCTCATCAAAACCTTCACCAACTAATTCTGATTGTTCCGCCTGTACAGCAGCTTCCACTTCTTTGAAGATTCCTTTAATCAGTATAATCAGTTCGCTTTTTGTCATGGATTCTAAATTCACTTCTTCAAAGAAATCCCCAGTTACTGTTGATTCTGACGGGCTTTTTTCTATAGTAGTTTCCTTATTTTTGACAGACTCCTCCGGTGATTTCTTCTTCGCTGCTCGTGAAGAATAGATGACTGTCGTCCCTGTACATTCACAGTCTAAGAATTTCACAAAACGACGCACCCCATCTTTTTCAAAAATAGTGAAGGAGTTAAATATTCTCAAAATACGCTGGTTTTCTGCAAGTGTATTGCGACCATCCACGTCTCTCATACGAAACGTATGCTTTTTGCCATTCGCATCGTCAAAGTGGGCCACCATAATATAACTCTCATAGTGCTCTTCAAGCACGGCAGTTCCTCTATTTTTCAAATAGCTGTCATAAAGACACATCGTCTTGGTTTCCTTAAAATACTCCTTCTTACTTTTAAACAGACGAGAAATGACCTTTTCCCATTCTGACTCTTCCACATAATCTTTCAAAAAAGGACAAAACTTTCTCAAGACATCACTTGGTTCTGTATGGAAAAGCAGTTCTTGAACCACTTCTGGACAAGGGAAAGAAAAATCACTTACCACTAACGCGTTTCTCACAATAAGCGCAACAATGTACTCTGTCACAAGATCAACATTTTTTGTCGCTTCCCAAAATTTCTTTACTTTCACTTCAATGTTGGCTCTCTTCATTGTTAGTAATTGACGCTGTGTAAGTGGTTTGCTTTCCATTTCATTCGCTCCTTTTTGAATGCGTTTTCTTAAAAACTATTTTGCCTGAAAAGCAACGTTTTGCGCATCCAAATTTTTTATAAAAAATAATGTGATTGATCCTATATAACATTGCCAAAAGCCATAACTGCAATAAACAGAAAAAGAATAAATAAATCTTCAAATAACACCTAAATAAATTGACAGATTAGAAGAAACAAAACCTGAAACCTTCTAAAAAAACAATAAAAAAAAGCCAAAAAGATAATTTTATAATCTTTTTGGCTTTTATAATTTTTTTGTTTTATAGATATATTTTTTCTGTTATCATACTCATTCTACAAAGAATTTGAGCACTCCAAAATCAGACAATCTTTTCATAGCAAAATCTTTTGGCTTTGCATGAATAGTCTTACTACTTATTATGGTAATTCCATCAGCTCTTAATTTCATTCGCTAGTATATTATAAAAAAATAGTATATAAGGCAGCTCGCAAGCCGCCTTTTATTTCCTATACATCTTAAACTCCAAATACAAATCATTGTAAATCCCTAAATATTCTGGTCCTAAATCTTTATAGACCTCCAAATGACTAATCGTTTCATCGTCTGGGTAGAACTGCTTATCCCCAGAGATACTTTTTGGCAGCATCGCCAATGCTTTTTTATTGGGCGTTGAATAACCAATATATTCAGCATTTTGTTTAGCGACTTCAGGCTTCAACATGAAGTTGATAAAATCATACGCCCCTTCTTGATTCTTCGATGTTTTAGGGATCACGATATTATCAAACCAAAGATTGGAGCCTTCAGGTGGGATAACATAATGAAGATGTTCATTTTCTGACATCATATCAGCGGCTTCTCCAGAAAAGGTCACTGCCACAGCACTTTCCTCATTCGCCATATACATTTTGATTTCATCAGCGACGATCGCCTTAACATTCGGCGTTAGGCTGCTCAATTTTTTGATTGCTTGGTTTAATTGCGTCATGTTTTTACTATTGATCGAATAGCCCAGTGTCGTAAGTGATAGACCCATCACTTCTCTAGCGCCATCGATTAGCATAATATTATTCTTCAATTCTGGTCGCCATAAATCGTTCCAATGCTGAATCTTGTCCCCAGAAACAAATTTATCATTATAAACGATGCCCAATGTTCCCCAGAAATATGGAATCGAATAGGTATTATCACGATCAAAATCCAAATCTAGAAAACGCGGATCTATATTCTCTAATCCTTGAATCTTTGAATGATCCAACGGCAGCAAGAGCTTTTCCTTCTTCATTTTTTGGATCATATATTCACTAGGGATCGCAATATCATACGCTGTTCCGCCCTGTTTGATCTTGGCTTCCATCGCTTCGTTTGAATCGAAGGTTTCGTAATTGACCTTGTAGCCATATTCCTTCTCGAATTGTTTGATCAATTCTGGATCAATATAGTCGCCCCAGTTATAAATGTTCAATACTTTTGAGCTTGCATTCGATGAATGATTCAACCGCACCACTAAAAAAGTCAGCAGCAAAATAATGGCGACAACACCGATAAAAAGTGATTGTAATTTTCTCATTTCAGTACCGCCACCTCCTCAAATTCGCGTTTACGTTTTCGAGCTTTTTTAGAGGTATCTCGACTAATGAAGTAATAGCCAACCACTAATAATAGAGAGAAGATGAAGACCAAGGTAGACAAGGCATTGATTTCTAAACTAATTCCTTGCCGTGCTCGCGAGTATATTTCAACAGAGAGCGTCGTAAAGCCGTTGCCGGTAACAAAGAACGTCACTGCAAAATCGTCCAATGAATAAGTAAAGGCCATGAAATAGCCGGCGATAATTCCCGGCGTCAAAAATGGCAAGATGATATTGGATAAAACCTGAAAATTGTTCGCACCCAAATCTCGAGCTGCATCGATCATTGAATCATTCATTTCCTTTAATTTAGGCAATACCATTAATACCACGATCGGAATGCTGAAGGCGATATGTGAAAGCAGAACACTAACAAAGCCTAATTGAAAGTTCTTCAGAACACCGCCAAGCATTGTAAACAAAATCAAAAAGCTGGCCCCGATAATGACATCCGGCGATACCATTAAAATGTTATTCAGCCCTAAAAGAACGTTACGTGAGTTACGTTTCCGTGTATAATAAATGCCCATTGCTCCGAAAGTGCCGATGATGGTTGCTAAAAGTGCGGATAGAAAGGCTAGCACAAACGTTTGAACAACGATACTGATCAAACGACGATCAGAGAACAAATTTTGATAGTGTTCCCATGTGAATCCAGTGAAAGTGCTCATATTGCCGCCTTGATTAAAGGAATAAAAGATTAAATAGAAAATCGGAATATACAGCAGAATAAATACAAAAATCAAGTAAATATTTGCCCAAGAAAATTTACTTCTTCTCACTTCACTCGACCTCCCTTTCGTTTTTCACCAGTCAGCATCATGACAACGAACATCGCGACAATCAAGATAACCCCGATCGTAGACCCCATTCCCCAATTCTGAGTCACAAGGAAATGCTCTTCAATCGCGGTTCCCAGTGTGATTACGCGATTGCCGCCAATCAAACGTGTCAGCATGAAGAGAGATAATGACGGAATGAAAACAGCCTGCACACCGCTTTTTACCCCATTCAAAGAAAGCGGGAAAATGACACGGCGAAAGGTATCAAAATTATTCGCTCCCAAATCTCGGCTTGCGCTGATTAAAGAGGGATTGATTTCTTCCAAAGCGTTAAATATCGGCATAATCATAAAAGGCAGCTCGATATAGGCAGCTACAAACATAAAACTAAAATCGGTAAACAACAGCTGTTTCTGACCGATTCCAATGAAACTAAGAAAATCATTCACCGATCCATTCGCGCTGAAGATACCGATAAACGCGTAGGCCTTCAGTAGCAAGTTGATCCACGTCGGCAACACCACTAGCAAGAGCAAGAGTTGACGATGCTTTAATTTAGACAAGAAATATGCCGTTGGATAACTAATCAATAACGTCATTAACGTAATCAAAAAGGCAAACAGCACCGAATTCACCGTCATCATCAAGTACGTTTTAGACGTCAAATACGTATGATAGTTGCTTAACGTAAAATGACCGTTCATATCAAAAAACGATTGATACACGATTAACATCACTGGTGCAATAACGAAAAACACCAACCAAAAGAAATAAGGAATGGAATAGAACCGACGTATATTTTTCACTGCTTGATCCCCTCCTTAATCTTCATAACTTTCTAAACGCGCTTCAAAATCTTCTTCGCTCTCATTAAAGCGCATAACATGGATATCTTCTGGTTCAAAGGACAATCCTACCTTGCTGCCCTTCTTGGCTTTCTTAGTAGAATGGACCATCCATTCATTCCCATCCGCATCAATACAGTTCATTTCATAATGAACCCCGCGGAAAAGCTGGGTATCAACTGTAACAACTAACTTGCCGTTTTCTGGTGTGGTCAATGATAAATCTTCTGGACGCAGCACTACTTCTACTGGTTCATTCGGACGCATACCGCCATCAACACATTCAAAGGTTTTACCGACAAATTTAACTAAGTTGTCTTCCACCATCTCACCTGCAACGATGTTACTTTCACCAACAAAATCTGCAACAAAATGATTGATTGGTTCATCATAGATATCAACCGGGGTCCCGCTTTGAACAATCTTGCCTTTATTCATAACAAAGATCTCATCACTCATAGCCAGAGCCTCTTCTTGATCATGTGTGACAAAGATAAAAGTAATGCCCAAGCGTTTTTGCAAGGCACGTAATTCATATTGCATATCTGTTCGCAATTTCAAATCCAAAGCAGACAATGGTTCATCCAATAAAAGAATCTTCGGCTCATTCACAATGGCACGGGCGATCGCCACCCGCTGACGCTGGCCTCCAGACATTTCAGTAATTTCACGATTCTCATAGCCTGGCAATTGAACAAGCTTCAAGGCTTCTAAAACTTTCTTTTCAATTTCCTTTTTGGACAATTTCTTGATTTTTAATCCAAAAGCGACGTTTTCAAAAACATTCATGTGAGGAAACAATGCGTAATCCTGAAAAACCGTGTTGACTTGGCGTTTATTTGCCGGAATGTCATTCATTCGTTTTCCCTCAAAAAAAATATCGCCTTCACTTACGTCTGTAAAACCGGCGATAATTCTTAAAATTGTCGTTTTTCCACAGCCTGAAGGACCTAATAATGTATAAAAACGACCTTCTTCGATATCAAAATTTATTTTTTTCAATACGGGATCATCTTCGTCGTATTGTTTAATTACGTCTTTAAATGAAATAATTGTGTTTGCCATGACTTCCTCCTAATGAGTTTTTTATAAATAAGATTCTGTAGCGACGATCAGTACTTTACTGACCCCTGACGCCTGATTTTGTAAACGATGCGGTTTACTCGCTTCATAGTAAATACTCTCGCCTTTTTCCGCTTCATACAACGTTTCACCAAACTGCAAAGCAACCTTGCCCTCTAAAACATAGATAAAGGTTTCTGATAACGAAGGTGTAAATTGCTTATACTGACCTTTTTTATCCAGGGTTAATAAGATCGGCTCCATTTCCTTTTCATTGGATTCAGGAATCAGCCATTTAATGTGGTAGCCATGTTCTTCATCACTATAAAAAGTAGTGTCCTCTTCTTTATAGACAATCTTCTGATCACCCGTTTTTTGCTTGAAAAATTCAGCTGGCGTCACCCCTAAAACCTCTAAAATATCAAAAAAAGTCTCCATTGAAGGAGAACTCAGGTCACGCTCTAATTGAGAGATGTAGCCCTTGGATAAATCGGTTCGTTCCCCTAACTCTTCTTGTGTTAAATTTTTCTGAATTCGCAAATTACGCAACTTCTCACCAATCTCCATGGTCTCACTCCCTCTTTATAATCATTTCTCCAGAAAAATAGGACCGAATCTCAGCCCTAGGAAAATTCTAATGATGTTTGCTAATAGTAAACTTATTGTTTAATAGCACCACTCAAGTATACGAACTTTTTACTAAAAATCAAGTATTTAACCCCATTTTCTTAGGATAGTTTTATGGAAATGATAGAGAAAAGAAAGTTGCATTTTCTTTCATTTCCGCTAAGATAATAGTAACCGAATCTGCGAGTTTTGCTTTTCACGGATTACTAGGCTTGAAATCAATTAATATGCACATCTATACATCAAATGATCTGTCTAGCAGAATGGTAGGCACACGAAGATCCTTGTATTTTTTATGCACTTAGATAAAATACTTTCCTTACTATGAGCTAGCTGCGAGTCCGATTTTTCACCGTTCATCAAAAATATAAATGTATGAGAAGTTTAGCAATTACGGAGTCATTTCTGATAAGAGATTACAATAGAACTAGGAGGATGAACCATGACTGAATATCGCCGTTTACGTGTAGTCAACGATGAAACGCTACACACGGAGATCCAAAGTTTTTCAAAACCTGAGATTGAAGACAATGAGGTACTAATCGACGTTCACTATTCTGGGATCAACTATAAAGATGCTCTAGCGACAAAGGCCAACACAGGCGTGCTAAGAGATTATCCCATGACTCCTGGGATCGACTTGGCGGGAAAAATTATTGAGTCGAAGGATGAACGCTTTACTGTTAATGAGGAAGTTTTAGTAACTGGCTATGGCTTAGGCGTCAAACAAGATGGCGGCTTGAGTGATTTGCAAGTTGTTCCTGCTTCATGGGTAATCAAACGACCGAAGAATTTATCTGCTAAACAAGCCATGACCTTCGGAACAGCTGGATTTACCGCAGCATTAGCAGTAGACGCATTGCAGGCACATGGATTAAATAAAAATAGTCGCGTACTTGTCACGGGGGCAACAGGTGGCGTTGGGGGTTTTGCTTTACACTTCCTCAAACAAATTGGCTGTGCGGAAATTATTGCCTTGAGTCGCAAGGATGACCGGAAGAATTATTTAATGGAAGTAGGTGCCACTTCTGTCTTATCACCTGCGGAGTTATTTCCTGAAAAAAGTCGTCCGTTAAACAAACAGCTTTTTGATTTTGTAGTAGACACTGTTGGCGGCGATACACTAGCACAGGTTCTTCCTTTTGTGAACTACGGAGGAAGCTTAGCGCTTTGTGGAAATGCTGGCGGGATCAAACTGAATACAACTGTCTTGCCTTTTATTTTACGTGGTGTTAACTTATTAGGCATCGACTCTGTAGAAGCATCGATGGAACAACGCCAAAAACTTTGGGCTAAAATGGCAAACGAATGGGCTCTTTCAGACACGATTAACGTCCAACAAGTCGAACTTGATCAAGTACAAGAGACCGCAGACAATTTATTGGCCGGAACGCATGTAGGCCGTACCATTGTCGCTTTAGGAGGAAAAAACAAGTGAGAATCCTGATAACTTCAGGCGGCACCTCAGAAAAAATTGATGATGTGCGCGCGATTACTAACCACTCTAGTGGAAAATTAGGCAAGGCAATTGCTGAAAGCTTTGCAAAAGAGGATGCCGTGATCGATATGATCACTACTCGTCACGCAATGAAACCAGAAGGCAAAACGATTCATCCCTATTACATCGAATCAACCACTGACTTAGAACGAACACTGAAAAAACTAATGTCTGAAAATACGTATGATGCCGTAATTCATAGTATGGCTGTCAGTGATTTCACTCCTGAAAGCTCAGTAACGCTTGAAGACCTAGAAGCGGCAGTTGCGACACAGCCGAAGGATTTACCAAGTGCCTTAGTGACTATTGCCAACGAACGAACGGAGAAGAAGATCTCTTCAGACACTGATCATTTGGTAGTGGTCTTAAAGAAAACACCAAAAATAATTTCCTTGATTAAAAAACTACAGCCGCAGACGATTTTAGTTGGGTTTAAACTATTGGTGGATGTAACGATGATTGAACTGTTAAATGTGGCAAAGGAAAGTCTCAAAAAGAATCAAGCTGATTTTATTTTAGCGAATGATTTAGCTGAGATTCGTGGGGAAAAGCACCACGGTTATCTCATCAACAAGCAGCACAAGGTTAAAGAAGCACATACGAAGACAGAAATCGCGGAACTAATCAAACATGAAGTCATGGAATTGGAGGAAGCAAAATGAAGACCATCCTATTAGGTGTCAGCGGCAGTATCTCCGCTTATAAAGCAGCCGATATCACGAATGAGCTAACGAAAATGGGCTATAAATTGGACGTAGTGATGACAAAAAGCAGTACTGAATTTATCACACCTTTAACGATTCAATCACTGTCCCATCGGCGTGTTCATCTGGATGTTATGGAAGAACCAGATGCCGCTTTGATCAATCATATTGCGTTAGCTAAAGAAGCCGATTTATTTTTAGTGGCCCCTGCTTCCGCCAATACAATCGGAAAATTAGCCAATGGAATTGCCGATGATTTATTGTCCACCGTTGCCTTGGCTCTACTGCCAGATACACCGAAAATTATCGCTCCGGCAATGAACACTTATATGTATCAAAACCCGATCGTTCAACGAAACCTTGCAACATTAAAAGAAGTTGGCTATCAAGAAGTTGAACCTAGAGAAGCTTTACTGGCTTGTGGTGATTACGGCCGAGGTGCTTTGGCCAATGTTGCAGATATCGTGCATATCGTAAATTCAAAATTGAAGGAGTAACAAATGAAAGAGAAAAATGTAAAGAGCTTTACTTTGACCGCGATGTTTTTAGCAATCATGATTATTTTAGCGGTCACTCCACTTGGCTTTATTCCTATTGGTCCGATTAATGCGACGACGATGCATATTCCAGTCATTATTGCATCCATCGTTTTAGGTCCACGCATCGGTGCCGGCTTAGGAACTGTTTTTGGAATCATCAGTTTGGCTAGAGCGACGGTGATTATCACACCGATGTCCTTTGTCTTTTCTCCATTTATCGCAAATCCGTTGACGAACCAAGGGGATTGGCGCGCGATAATTGTGGCTATTATTCCTCGTATTTTAATCGGTGTCGTTCCCTACTTTGTCTACAAAGGGCTTCATCGCCTTTTGAAACAAAAGGCACGGCCAGTCAGTCTGTTCATTGCCGGTCTAGCCGGATCGATGACCAATACCATTTTAGTTATGAACCTGATCTTTTTCTTCTTTAAAGACAGCTATGCCAATGTCTTGCAGGTAACCGCTAATGCTGTTTATGGTGTCATTTTAGGGATTATTTTCGGGAGTGGATTGGTTGAAGCCATCGTCGCTGGTATCGCAACAACGGCGGTTTGCGCGGTTCTTTTACGACTTATGAAAAAATAAAAAAATGTTGGATAGAAATCATTTTCGATTTCTATCCAACATTTTTTATTTTTTTGGATCTTCACCAAGAATCCGAACTTCCGTTTCCAACGTTACATCAAATTTTTCTTTGATCGTTTGCTGAATATGTGCAATCAACTCAATATAATCAGTCGCTGTTGCATGATTGATATTGACGATAAACCCTGCATGCTTCTCAGAGATTTGTGCACCGCCCCAAACCAAGCCCTGCAAACCAGCATCTTGGATCAATTTTCCAGTAAAATGTCCAACTGGCCGTTTAAAGACACTGCCGCATGAGGGATATTCCAGTGGCTGTTTCAACTCGCGCAATTCCGTCAGCTCCGTCATTCGTTTCTCGATTTGTCCATGATCGCCAGGAGCCAACTTAAAGTTAGCACTTAATACGATCGCTGGCTGATCTTGAATCGCAGAGTGACGGTAAGAAAAGTTCATCTGATCTTTGTGCCAGGTTTCAAAGGTGCCATCAGCTAATAATACGTCGACAGATTCAAAAACATCTTCTAATTGACCATCATACGCTCCGGCATTCATGAATACTGCCCCACCAATACTTCCCGGAATACCGCAAGCAAATTCAAAACCTGTCAAGGAATGATCCAAGGCGACATACGTTGTATCAATTAATTTCGCTCCGGCTTGTGCAGTAATGGTGTCTTCTTCCACGCGAATCGTCGTCATATCTGTCAGCATGATTACCACACCACGGATTCCGCCATCTTTGACAATCAGATTGCTGGCGTTCCCTAAAACGATCCATGGGATATCATTTCCGCGACAATAGTCTACCAACGCCTTCACTTCTTCGTTATCTTTAGGAAATGCTAGAGCGTCCACAGGTCCGCCGGTTTTTGTAAAGGTATAATTCATTAAGGGTTCATCCAAAAGGATTTTCAAATTTGGTAATGCGTTCGTTAATTCTGTTGTTTTCACTTTGATAAGCCTTTCTCGTTCGATACGGGTAAATTTTTCAAACATCCTTGCTATTTTAGCACGCGGGAAAAAAACTTACCACCCCTTATAGCTGATGGCGAATGTGTTGCTTCAGCATTTGCTCACAAAGCTCATGACTCAATAGTACGTCTTCTTGACGTAAATCTACATTTTCGCCATTCAACGCCGCAATGAAAGTAGTTACTAATTGTTCAAACCCGCGCTTTTCAAGCGTTGTAGTCCAATCACCAAACCGATGTACCTCTTCTGTTTGTCCTCGTTTAATCGTCAAATCTGTCAATTGCTCTAAAACCATCGTTTCCTTAGGAGAACTTACTTGGTAACGTTCCATTTTTCCCCCGCTTTGCAAATCCATTGAAAGAATACATTCTGTCGTTGGTGTTGAAAGCAATAGTTGCGCATACGTCATTTGGCCCTTTACTTCCCGAATTTTAGAATGAACCTTCATGACCTCATCATCTAATAAAAACACTGCTGTATCCACTAAATGAATAAACAAATCATAGATGCCATATTGTGTATTCATCGCATGATTCGGTTCATTCTTCTCCAAATGAATAACTTTTTTTTGCGGAAGCTGTTTCAGCTGATCCACCATTGGTGCGAAGCGGCGATTGAAGCCCACCATAAATAAAAGTCCTTTTTCTTTCGCTAGCTGCTGCAGCTCTTGAACCTCTTGTAATTTCTCACTAACAGGTTTATCAATGAAAACCGCAACCCCTGCGTTCAGACATTGCTTGGCAATTTCAAAATGAACACTCGTTGCCACATGAATAAAGCACGCATCAATTTTTTCTGCCAATAATTCATCAATTGTTGCGACTGTATGCTCAAAGTTGTATTCTTGAGCTATTTTTTCCCGAACTTCTTCTCTGCGAGTCGCAAAAATAAAGGTCGCTTCCTTGCGCATTTTCGCATAGGTAGGCAAATAAGCCTTCTGGGCGATGCCTCCGATACCGATAACTCCGATTTTCATGATTAAGACCCCTTTTTATGATTTAGTTTTTGTTTTATTCAATACTTGTATCCTTTGCTTTCTCCTTTTTTTTCGTTACAATAAACTCATCTTTATATGGATGGAGGAATGCATCGTGAAATTAATTTCTTGGAACGTCAATGGCTTGCGTGCCGTGATGAAAAAGAATTTTATGGATGTTTTTAATGAATTAGATGCCGACTTTTTCTGTCTGCAGGAGACCAAATTACAGGCTGGACAAATCGAAATGGATTTGCCTGGCTATTACGAATATTGGAATTATGCAGAGAAAAAAGGCTATTCTGGCACGGCTATCTTCACCAAGCACGAACCGATGAATGTAACTTATGGATTGGGTGTGGATGAACATGACCAAGAAGGTCGCGTCATCACGCTTGAGTATCCTGAATATTACGTCATCACTTGCTATACACCGAACTCACAAAACGAATTGAAACGGTTGGACTATCGTATGACCTGGGAAGAAGCTTTTTTAGCTTATCTGAATGGTTTGAAAGAAATCAAACCTGTCATTTTTTGTGGTGACTTAAATGTTGCTCACGAGAATATTGACTTAAAAAATTGGAAAACCAATCAAAAAAACGCTGGCTTTACACCACAAGAGCGTGAAAAATTTAGCATCTTATTAGAGAATGGCTATATCGATACCTTCCGACACTTTTATCCAAATCAGGAAGGCATTTATTCTTGGTGGAGCTATCGCTTCAATGCTCGTAAGAACAATGCTGGGTGGCGAATCGATTATTTCGTTGTTTCTGACGACTTGAAAGAAAAATTGCAAGATGCCAAGATTCATACCGATATTTTCGGCAGCGATCACTGTCCTGTAGAATTAGACATCAATCTTTAAAAAGTTTGAAGCTTTACCTGTAGGACTTTCGCCCTGCTAAAAAATATGGTAAAACATTGGCGAAGAGGTGAATCTGTTGAATTTTATCGCAATGGACTTTGAAACAGCCAACTATCAATCTCACAGTGCCTGCTCCTTGGCATTGGTGATGGTAAAAAATAGCCAAATTGTCGGAGAGTATTATTCATTGATCAAACCCGAGACTGAATTCTTCTGGAAAAACATCCAAATTCATGGGATTCACCCAGAAGATGTGGAGGATGCACCGAAATTCCCTGAGGTATGGCAAGAGATCCAACACTATTATAAAGAGAATCGTTTGATCGTTGCTCATAACGCCGGCTTTGATACAAAGGTTTTAGCTGGTTGTCTCGACTACTATCATTTAGAGCAACCCTCTTACCTTTCTCTTTGTACCGTTCGAACCAGTCGCAGACTGTTTCCTGAAATGGCAAACCATCGGCTAAACACAGTGTGTAAGGAGCTTTCCATCCCTTTGGAACATCATCATGATGCCTTGGAGGACAGCCGTGCCTGTGCAAAGATTTTGCTTTATCAGGAAGATCATTTTGGGATCGATCCACTAAAAAAATTAGTATTGCCCATGTAAGCGAAGCACTCCGCTTCGCTTTTACTTGATCAATTTACTCATCAGCAATACATCTAAAAAGTCACCCTGTGCATCACGGGCTCCCCGCACCATTGTTGCTTCTGTTTTGAATCCAAACTTTTGATATAAACGAATGGCCCGTTCATTTCTTTTTTGAACGGTCAGTTCTAAACGGTATAGGGACGAGGCATTCTCACTCCAATAGATAACCTCATCGAGCAGCGCCGTTCCCAAACCGATTCCCCAGAATTCCTTCAGCACGCTAATCCCGATCTCACCGATGTGGGAAACAGTGTACTCCGATGCGGCTTTAACTGAAGCCATTCCAACAATTTGCTCATCAGCAAAGGCCAATAAAAGCAAGTTATTCTCACTTTCATATAAATCTGCCAACTGCAGACTCAGCATGTCCTCACTTAATCCTAAGCCAACTTCATCCATGATCAAAAAATCAGTTTCTTTCGCGATTTGGCGGCTAATTTGTAATAAATCTGCCGCATCGTCCGGGATTGCTTCTCTCAATGTGATCTCAACTTCACTCATTCTGCTTCCCACGCCTTCAAAATTCGTGCTTTAAATTCTTCCGCTTGTTTTCCATTCGCGATGAAGTCAACACGACGCATCGTTTCATCTTGATCGTCTTTTGCTAAAATCAATTCCAGATAATCTTCTGGCATATACTCGCCTAACTGTTGCCCCCACTCAATCACCGATAAGCCGTCACCTTCAAAATAATCATCTAAACCTAAATCATCGGCCCCTGTTTCGATCCGATAGACATCCATATGATAAAGCGGTAAACGCCCCTGCTGATATTCTCGAATAATCGTATAGGTTGGACTTTTAATCATTTGGTCGATTCCTAGACCTAAAGCGATTCCTTTAGTTAAGGTCGTCTTACCCGCCCCTAAATCACCGGTCAACACTAAATTATCGCTAGCCTGTGCGGCTGTCCCAATCATTTTTCCTAAACGTTCCGTTGCTGCTGTATCTATTAACGTAATCACGCAAATCCCTCTTTTCTACTACCAACTTAGTATAACGATTTAAGCATTGAGAGAAAAGAAAAAGATTCTTCATTTTTGCTTCCGTTTAAAGCGTGTTTTTAGATAAACAAAAAAAGATAAGCATTTAGCCTATCTTATTAGATCGTCAGCTTATTTAATTAGGTGAACTTGATTTCTTCTGCTGCTTCAACGGCTTTCGATTTTGTTACATAGCTTTCGGTATCCCCAGGGAATAAAACCATAATTGTACTTGCTTTTCCCTGTGCCTTCAAATACTCTCGATCTACAACAGCCAGCTTTGTCTCGGGTGTGACCTTAACAGCTTCACCAACAAGAACATCAAATCCTTGACCCTGCAACTCAACCGTATCAATACCAATGTGAAGCAGAACTTCTTTCCCATCACTCATTTCAAGCCCAATCGCATGCTTAGTTGGAAAGATACTGGTTACTATCCCTGTAACAGGTGAGAAAATCTCATTTGATGCAGGTTCAACCGCAAACCCTGGTCCCATCATCCCTTGAGAAAAAACAGGATCACTTACCTCAGACAGCGGAATTAATTGTCCTTTCACAGGACTAAAAATAACCCCTTGCTTCTTTTTTTTAAACATCGAAAACATGTTTATACTCCTTTCGTCCTCATCGCAATAAATAAGATGATTACTGTAATTAAACTAATAAATCCAATCGCAAAATAAAAAATGAACATTGTATTGCGTGAGATGGGCTGTTTTTCAGCAACTATTTTTCTATTATAGAAAAAACACAAGGCAGCGCCAATAATATTTCCCGTCAATATTTGCTGAACCAAACTAAAGGCTAAGAAACGTTTCTCAACAAAGTGGTTCTTCTCATTTTGAGAACTAATAAAATAGAGGCAAGCTGCTTGAAAGAGCATTAAAAAGGACAGTAGCAAACCTAATGTTAATCCTGGAATTTGAAGAATAAGTTGTTGGATGGTCACCTGCTGATTGAAGCTTACTAAAAATAAATAGAAGTAAAAGAGCACTGGCATCAGAACCCAATAGCCAATCAACACATTTCTTTTCACTCTCAAAGATTTAAGCGCTATCATTTTAAAATCTCCCTTTCGTGTCAAAATCTAGATATATTTAAGTTGTGGAATCAGTACTTTTTTCAAGTGTATAAATGCCATAGGACCGAAGCAAGTAATCCATTAAACAGCTTAGTCCAATCAAAGATTGTGATTGAAGCCTTCTCCTGCCAATAACGAAAAAGTCACAATAAAAATTTAAATGATGCGTGCAATGTCTAGCAAAATAGTTATCTCCGACTGCTGTAACCGCCAGTACCGGGATTTTCCGAACTTCAAACGCTGTAAGATTCTCTTTCACATCATCTGTCTCTCCGCTTAATGAAGCAATCACTACACAATCATTTTGGGTAATCATTGGCATTACCATATCCAACTCAGTTTTGTTTGGCAAAACCAGCGCTCGTTTATCCACATTTAATAACATTTTGTAGAATTCATCGATAATATTTTTTTGAGAAAACCCCGTAGCATAGCAATAAATCGTTTGGCTTCGATCAAACATCTCGTTGATTGGTTCCAAGTTCACTGATTGCATATACTCAATTGTCTTTTTGATATCATCAAGTTGCTTCTCAAAAATATTCTTCTCGCTCGTTTCTTGCTGCTCGCTGATTTCCGTATGCCGCAGAAAATACTTTAATTCTGAGTAGCCGGAAAAGCCAAGCTTCTTCGTTGTTCTTAATACAGATGATTTGGACGCGTGGACCATATCGGCAAGCTCCATAATTCCTGAAGATCTAACTTTTTCGGGATTCGCCAGCATGAATTGTAAGATATCTTTATCCAGTTCGCTCAGTTCTGCTAAATGTTGATGAATCAACTGCTCTAATGTCATAATTTTCCCCCTCCTACACTATTATACGTGATGGAGGAGGAAAAAATATTGTTTTTCATCGCAACTAGCTTAATTCTGGCCAAAACTCTTTATTTGCTTCAATCAGGTCATCCAATAATTCTTTTGCAATCCGAGCATTTGGAACAATTCTTGACAGTGCTAACGCCTGATACAATTTTTGATAAGATTTTTCTGCCCAAGCTTCAACCACTAATTTTTCTACTGCTACCTGTTGCTCCATCAAGCCTTTTTGGAAGCGTGGAATCTTTCCTTGCGTCAATGGTTCTGGTCCATTACTGCCTACAACACAGGGTACTTCTACCATCGCTGTTTCATCAAAGTTGACGATGGCTCCTTCATTTGGCACAATCAGCAACATTCTTTCATGTGTGTTATAAGCGATCGCGCGAGCAAGATCCACGATATAACTTGCGTGTTCATCCACTTCTAAAGAGGTGCCTTCAGCGGTTCCTGCTTCGGCAATACGGTCACATTCGCTGAATACATGCTGTTCCCGACCAGCCATCACTTCGTTTGCACGTGTAAATTCAGGATTTGCATGTGCAACTTCATCTTGTGGATAGAAATAATATTTCAAATAGGTGTTTGGTAATGTATCTGGATCCAACGCGTAAACCTCTTTTGCTTTTGCAAAGGTATGCATCCAGCTAGCATCTGTATGCTGAGATTCTTCAATCTCTTCCGGTAATGAATAGCCATGATCCTTTACATGCGCTTTAATCTGTGGCATCAAATCATTGCCTTCTTTGTCGCGAATATCTGTCCACCAGCCAAAATGATTCAGACCATAATAGCGAACTTCCATTTCTTTACGTGAGTTCAAACCGATCGAATGCGCCATCCGTTCTTCGATTCCTACAGGCATATCACAAATATTAATGATCTTTGATTCTGGTCTTAATTTTCTAGTAGCTTCTGCTACAATAGCCGCCGGGTTCGAATAATTCAGCATCCAAGCGTCTGGAGAGTATTTTTCCATATAGTCGACTAATTCCAGTACGCCGCCAATCGAACGCATGCCATAAGCAATTCCCCCAGGCCCGCAGGTTTCTTGTCCTACTACACCATATTTTAATGGGATTTTTTCATCTTTTTCCCGCATCGCATACAATCCAACACGTATGTGAGCCATAACAAAGTCTACATCTGTGAAGGCTGTTTCCGGATCTGTCGTAGCGACAAAGTTTATTTCTGGTGCACGTTCCTTTAATAAAATCTCACAGGCACTCGCCACATGATTTTGACGTTCCTCCAAATTATCGTAAAACTTTATTTGTCTAATTGGAAATTTATCTAAGTTGTCCAATAACATCAAAACAATTCCTGGAGTAAAAGTACTTCCCCCACCTGCAATAACAATTGAAAATTTCTTCATTCTTCATACGCTCCCTTTATTAATTTTCTGTGTTCATTAATGTTTCAAACTGTTCACGAACCTGCGGCACATCTAAACCGACAATCACCTGAAACGCATTGCCATTTCGTACAACGCCATGAGCGCCGCCTGATCGAAACACTTCATCAGGTTGTACAAGCCTCTCATCCTTAACTGTAATTCGTAGACGGGTAGCACAATTATTCACTTTTTCAATATTCTCCGCTCCGCCAAAACCATCTAAATAAACAGCTGCTTGTTCAGTATATTGATTCGCACCTTCTAAAACGGGTGCGTTGCCGCCTTGTTTTGCTTTGTAATCTTTCTTTGAGTACAATTTAATGTCTTGGGTATTTTCCTCGCGTCCCGGTGTTGCCAGATTGAACCGTAGAATTAAAAAGCGGAAAACGACAAAATAGATCAAAATAAACGCTAGTCCGATAAATAATTGAGTAAAGATCATGCTTTTATGATTTTGAAATAATGGAATCCAAACCTTCGCCAGCAGATCAATGAAGCCGCCGCCCATATCCCCTACTACACCGAAGCCGTACATTGTCGCCGCCATCGATGCTGCTAAAAATGCATGTACAGCAAATAGCGGTGGCGATACAAATAGGAAAGTGAACTCTAAAGGCTCCGTAATCCCAGCTAACACAGCAGTCAAAGTGGCTGGAATTAAAATAGCTAATACTTTCTTTTTGTTTTCTGGCTTCGCAGTAAAATAGAAGGCCGCCGCAATTCCTGGAGAAGCAAAAATTTTAGAATTTCCATGTAAAGCAAAGCCGCCTTCTGGGAATAATTGTTTTAATGGCTTAGTTGTCTGAGCAAATTCCTGCAGATGCCCCATCCAATATTTGGTGATCCCTTCCTCAACAACCGCTGGCCCGTATACAAATGGCGTATAGATAAAGTGATGCAAACCTGTTGGGATTAATATCCTCTCTAAGAAGGTATAGAGCCAAACCCCAAAGATCCCTGCACTTGCTAAGAAACCTTGCAAAGAACCGATTCCTTGTTGAACCTTTGGCCAAATCAAACAAATCAGAAAGGCAATCGGCAGCATTGAGAAAAATCCTAAAATGACAATAAACGACGATCCTTGAAAGATACCCAAGAAATCCGGCAGCTTTGTATCAAAGTATCGATTGTGTAAAAAAACAACAATTGCTGAAATAAAAATCGCACCGATAATTCCGGTATCTAACGTTTTGATTCCTCCAATTAGTTTAAGCCCGCTCTCTCCACCTGGTTCTGCTGCAAAATTTACTCCAAAAAAGTTTCCAAAGTACTCCAACATCGATGAGATGAAATAATTACAGGTCGTATAGACAACGAATGCCTCCATCGCTGCTCGAGCATTTGCCTTTTTCGCTAGCCCAATAGATAATCCGATAACGAATAGCAGTTCCATCTGATTGAAGACTGTCCAAGCACCATTTTCAACGATGCTCCAGATCGAGTACCAAGTCGTCCCCTCATTGGCGATGCTGCCCACAAGCATTGGGTTTTTGAAAATGATACAAAGAGCAACCATTATTCCTGAAAAAGAAAATAATAGTACAGGGGTAAACATTGCTCCTCCAAAGCGCTGAATCTTTTCCATCATGACAACAATACCTCTCCTTCCAATTATTAATTTTCCTGTTTACACCTCAGACTATACAGGGCGAATAAACCGTTTACAATATTCTGAGACAACTCTGGGAATTAGGTTCCAAGCTTGTCACCAAGTGTCTGGGACTGGGAAATTTCCCAACCTCCCCCAGTTTCGATTATTGACAGAAAAAAAAGACAAGAATTCGTCTAATTGCGAATTCTTGTCTTTTTTACTTTTATTCTTTATCGTTTAGCCCTTCGAGACTAGCTCATCAATGATTGGGCTGCTGTAATAATTGATAGTTTGTATACATCTTCTTCGTTACACCCACGTGAAAGATCAGAAACTGGTTTGTTCAATCCTTGCAAGACTGGACCAATAGCTTCAAATCCACCGAAGCGTTGGGCAATTTTATAGCCGATATTTCCTGATTGAAGCTCTGGGAAAACAAAGACTGTTGCTTGACCGGCTACTTTAGATTCAGGGGCTTTTAGTTGTGCCACACCTGGAATATAGGCAGCATCAAACTGTAATTCGCCATCGATTAAGAAATCTGGCGCTAATTCCTGAGCGATTTTTGTCGCTTCAGCAACTTTTTCTACTTCTGGAGCTTTTGCAGAACCCTTTGTTGAGAAGCTCATCATTGCAACTTTTGGCTCAATATCGAATAATTCTGCAGTTTTTGCTGATTCAACAGCAATTTCCGCCAATTCTTGAGCATTTGGATTTACGTTGATGGCACAATCCGAGAACAGATATTTTTCTTGGTCACGACCACGAACCATTAAGAACGCACCACTTGTTCGGCTTACGCCTGGTTTCGTTTTAATAATTTGCAATGCTGGACGAACTGTATCTCCTGTTGAGTGAATCGCACCAGAAACCATTCCGTCTGTGATACCCATATAAGTCAACATTGTACCAAAGTAATTTTCATCCTTAAGAATCTTTTCAGCATCTTCTTTGCTGACTTTTCCTTTACGGCGTTCAACAAAGGCTTCTACCATTTCATCCCAGCGATCAAAATGATCAGGATCAATGATCGTGAAGTTGCTTAAAGCGATTCCACGAGCGCCCGCAGCTTTTTCAATTTCAGCCATATTCCCAATCAAGATTGGTTCAATTAGTTCTTCCGCTTTCAACCGTGAGGCAGCCCCTAAAATACGTGCGTCAGTTGCCTCAGGAAATGCAACTTTAATGTTGCGACGAATAATCTTAAATTTCAAACTATCAAATAGTTCCACAATAAAACCCTCCAGATATTTATTTCCTATCTATCATACAATACTTCACATGAAAAGAAAAGGACAGAATAAAGCATCTGTACTACTAATTAAAATCTAGTAAATGTGAATTAAGAGCCTTTTCACAAACTGTCTCTATAACAGAAACCGTTGTCATACTACACTGTTTCAGGTAATTGCCAATCAATCGGTGCCTCGCCCCATTCCGTCAATAGCTGATTCGTCTTTGAAAAAGGTTTTGACCCAAAAAATCCACGATGAGCAGACAATGGTGACGGATGGACAGATTTCACAACGGCATGTTTGCTTGTATCAATCATTTTAATTTTTTCCTGAGCCGGTTTTCCCCACAAGATAAAGACAATGGGCTTTTCCCGTTCGTTTAGCCGCTCAATAATCGCATCTGTCAATTGCTCCCAGCCCTGTCCTCGATGAGAATACGCCTGCCCTTCTCGCACAGTCAAGACTGTATTAAGCAACAATACGCCTTGTTTCGCCCAACTTACGAGATTTCCATGTTGAACTGGCGGAATGCCTAAATCACTTTGCATTTCTTGGTAAATATTCCGTAAGGATGGTGGAATTTTTACACCAGGTTGAACAGAAAAGGACAGTCCATGTGCTTGATCTACGCCATGATAAGGATCTTGTCCTAAAATGACAACTTTCACCTTGTCATAAGGGGTTAATTCAAGTGCTTCAAAAATATGGTACATATCTGGATGGATTCGTTGCGTACTGTATTCTTGTTTCAAGAATTCACGCAGCTTTAAATAATATGGTGCCTGAAATTGATCGGCTAAAACATTCTGCCAGTCATTATGGATGATTTCTTTCACGTTCACTCACTCCTGTTTGAAATAATTTGCATTAGAAAAACGGTTTAATCCTTCCACTCTATTTTTCCTGTTCAACTAATTCTTTTTAAAGAATATCCTCGACATGGTTATCCTCTCTGGGATTATGGTACACTATCGTTGTATGATAGGAAAGCTAGGTGAATAATTTTGATAAAACTCATTGCCTCTGATATGGACGGTACACTGTTGAATGATCAAATGCAAGTCCCGACAGCAAATATCGAAGCCATTCGGAAAGCTCAAGCTCAAGGAATTGAATTTATTACAGCTACTGGACGCGGAATGAGCCACGCCAAAATTTCTTTGGATGAAGCGAACATTCACGTACCAATGATTTTATTAAACGGCGCTCATGTCGTAAACGCAGAACGAGAAACCATTTTTACGATTCCGATCGGCAAGGAAAAGACATTTGAAGTAATGGACGTGCTGGAAGAGGCCGACCTTTATTATGAAATTTTTACTGCCGAACATGTCTACTCTTCAAATCAGCCGATGCGAATCGAGTTTTTCTCTGAGCATATTCTAGAAAAGATGCCCGGAATTTCTAAAAAAATGGCGATTGCGGCTTCTTCTAGACATTTATCTTTAACACCGATTACTTTCGTCAAAGATATGCGTCAGACATTAATTGAAAAAAATGAAGACGTATTAAAAATCATTGCTTTTGACAAAAACGGACCCGAACAGCTAAAAGAAGTTACTGGTGTTCTAGAAAAAATGGGGGATTTAGCAATTGCCGCCTCTGAATTGACGAATATAGAGATTAATCACGTCAATGCTCAAAAAGGGATTGCCTTAAAACAATTTGCCGAAGAACGGGGCTTTACTGCGGATCAAGTGATGGCTCTTGGGGATAATTTCAATGATGTCAGTATGCTGACATACGTTGGCACTAGCTTCGCGATGGGCAATGCAGCACCCGCCATCAAAAAAATTGCTAAACATGTCACTGATACGAATGAAGAAAATGGAGTAGCAACGGCAATCGATCGAATTCTTTCTGAATAATGGATAATTAGAAGGTGTGATACAACATGACCGAATTTTTTATTCAAGAAAAACAACTAAGTTCCATGACACGAACGATCGTCAAAGACAACAAGGGAGTTCCTTTATACTTAATGGTTGGCCACTGGGGACGAAAAGGAAATGTACTATCTCTATATGCCATGGATGGTCAAATCGTCGCTTATATCAAGCAGGCAAGTGTGATTTTCGGGCGCAAATTTGAAATTTATTGTGATCACACAAAAGTAGGTGTGCTTCACAAAATTTTCCATTGGCCTGGCGACTTCTATTACATCCAACAGCTTCATTGGGCTGTTTATGGAGATATTTATAATCATAAATATAAAATCAACCACTTCAACCAATCAATTATGACAATGGATAAGGCGACTTTGCTAACAGGTGATTATTATGTTTTAGATGTCACCAATCCGGCAGATGCCCCAGTCTGCATCTGTGTAGCAGCCATCATGGATTATTGGCTCTACAATCGAAACAAACAGCAAGAGTCCGAAACGGCCTTTGAAGTGACTTTTTCTCAAAATTAAGAGCTATGACTGCATCGTCATAGCTCTTTTTTCGCATTCTTTCTCAGCAACTTGTCAGAAGTTAACCTCTATCAAAGGCTTTTACTTTTCGTTGCATATGGTCATAGACATGTCCGCTGATCACGATTTCGCCAACATCCTTGAACCCGTCTCGTAGGTAAAGTCGTTTCGCATTTGGATTCGCCTTGTCAACATTTAATCCAATCACTTTTTCTCCTTCATGAGTCGCTAAACGATCGACAGCTGTTAATAATTTCGAACCAATCCCTTGACCGCGGAATCGTTCATCAACCGCAATCGAGTCTAAATACCATTCATTCGGAAAGGCCTCTGGGTCAATAAACATTTGAACCTCATCTTCAATCCCCTGAGCCCTCAAATATTTTTGTAAGGGCAGATCAATAATCGCTTCCTTATTCGCCGGATAACCAAAAACAGCACCAGCAATTTCGCCATCGATTTCTTCCACAAGCCCTCTTGCATATCCAAAGCGGTAGGTTGGATCTTCAAAGCAAGCAGCGATAGCTTCTAAGGCCTGTTCTTCTCCAAACTCTTCAAGAAAATCCAGCTCCATATCCCTTAAAATAACCAATATCAGTTTAGCTACGGCCGCTCCATCTTCTTTTTTTGCAAATCGAATCATTTTAAAACCTCTCTTTTAATAACGTTTGATACTACCTTCACAGTGTACCATGAGGCGCCGATTTTCGAAAGTGCGGTTCCTTTGTATTCAGTAAAAAGTTTGCTATGATTACTTTGACCAGTTTCATTTCCATATTGCTGTGTTTAAAATCAATAGATAAGAACTATTAAGGGCGTTTTCGTTTATTTAGGAGGAAAATCAATGAAAAAAATAGTAAAAATTTTTTTAGGAGTTATTGCAGCAATCATCCTTGTATTAGGCGGCTACCTGATCTACCTATTCGCAAGCTATGACCGTCTGCCTGACGATCAAACCTTAGAACCAAACAATTCGCATAACCAAACTCTTGAAACAAATAAAACGTATCGCGCAATGAGTCATAATGTAGGATACGGTGCTTATCCACCAAGCTATAGTTTTTTTATGGATGGCGGGAAGTACTCACGAGCATATGACAAAGAAACCGTTAAAGAAAACATGCAGGGAATTGTGAATACGACAAAGGAGCTAGAACCGACACTAGCCTTTTATCAAGAAGTGGATCAAGATGGCGATCGTTCGCAGCATGTGGATGAAGTTGCTTGGTTGAAGAAGCACCTGCCTGCATACAATAGTTTGTATGGTCAAAATTATGATTCCTCTTACCTTTTCTATCCTTTTACAGATCCCATCGGTCAAGCAAAGTCTGGACTTGTGACATTGAGTAAAGCAGAAATAACCAGCAGCAAGCGCTACTCTTTACCAATCGAGACAAATTTCAATAAATTCTTTGACTTGGATCGCGCCTTCACCGTTAGCCGTATTCCAGTTAAGGGGGATCATGAGCTAATTGCGATCAACACACATTTATCCGCTTTTACTAAAGACCGCTCGATTCAAGCAGCTCAATTAAAAAAGATTTTTGATGTGATGAAAAATGAGTATAAAAAGGGCAACTATGTTTTGGTCGCAGGAGACTATAATCACGATGTCTTAGGAAATAGTCCGGAGGTTTTTGACACGACCAAAAAACGAGAAACTTGGACGCATCCATTTCCAAAAGATCAACTTCCAGCAGGCTTTCACCTACCTAATGGAAAGCTAGCCGAAGAAAAAATTCCATCCGCTCGTGCCTTAAACGAGCCCTATAAAAAAGGAACCACGTATACTACTTTGATTGATGGTTTTCTTGTTTCGGATAACATCAATGTTAAAAATGTTCATGTAAAGGATATGCAATTTAAATATTCTGATCATAATCCCGTCTACCTAGATTTTAGTTTGAAATAATCCTCGAAGGCAGCAGCTTTAAAAAAAAAGCCTGCTGTCTTTTTTTATTTCTCCTTTGATCTACTCTTCCATGAGAAATTGCATTCCCTTTTTTTCCTTGTTAAAATTAAGAAAATAAGAAAAGAGTTGTTCTCTATGCGACATTTTGTCTTCAATATACGCACAATTGCTTTCCTTCAAACAAGAAAACTACTATGAGATGAAACATTGTTTGAAGGAGGAATAAGAAAGGTTTCATCGTCTTCATTAAAGAGCCATTTTAGGTGCTCTTTATTTGTTGCGGAGAAAAACACTTCTTCCTTACAAAAATTGGAGGATTGCTAAATGGGAACTATTAAACAAATAAATAGAAAGAAAAAAAATGAACTCGCAAATTTGTTGCTGATTTGGGAAAGTTCGGTGGCAGCTACCCACCACTTTTTGACAGCAGAAGACATCCAGTCTTTAAAGCCTGAGGTAAAGAACGCTCTATTAATGATCGATCAGCTTTATGGCTATTACGACCCAACTCTTGTCGGGTTTGTTGGAATCGAAAATGAAAAAGTCGAGATGCTCTTTGTTGCTGCTCATTTCAGAGGAAACCGAATCGGTAAAAAATTGCTTCAATACGCAATTGACGAACAACAGATAAAGTATGTCGATGTAAATGAACAAAATGATCAAGGAATAGGATTTTATCAGCACATGGGCTTTCAACTAGCTGGTCGTTCAGAATTTGACGAGCAGGGGAACGCTTTTCCCATCCTGCATTTAAAAATAAGAAACACTAAGGAGAACTCAAATGAAAATTGAAGAAATTCATTCAAATAAGAAAAAGTTTTTAGATTTGCTTCTTTTAGCAGACGAACAAGAAGACATGATTGATCGCTACCTTGATAGCGGGCGTATGTTTGTCCTGTATGATGACGATTTGAAGTGCGAAGCCGTTGTCACACAATTAAATGAAACGGAATGTGAACTGAAAAATATCGCGACGATGCCAAATGAGCATGGCAAAGGCTATGGCAAAGCCATGATTCAGTTTTTATTCAATGAGTTTTTAACTCAGTATCAAACGATGTATGTTGGAACTGGTGATGTCCCTGGCATCCTGAACTTTTATAAAAAGTGTGGATTTCAAGAATCTCATCGTGTAGAAAACTTCTTTACAGACAACTATCACGAACCGATAATTGACCAAGGCGTTCAACTCGTCGACATGGTTTATTTGCGAGCAGATAAAAAATAAATAATAAAGCACGCCTCTGAAATTAATTTTTCAGAGGCGTGATTTATTATAAAAGTTCTTGGTAACGTTGGATATAGATCTTTTTTACCAAGGTAACTAGCAATAGATAAGCCAAAATCGTGACAACTAACCATAGCCAATATTGATTAGGTAAGATACCTAATCCCAAATTCTGTCCGAAATTTGTAAATGGCAACAAGGTTCCTACAACAATCCCTAAAGTTGTAATGACCGTCATGATAAATGACCCTCTGCTTTGAATAAATGGAATCTGGGGAGTTCTCAGCGCATGTAAAACTAAGGTTTGTGACCAAAGCGACTCGACAAACCAGCCTGCATGGAAAATAGCGATAAAAGCTACCTGCTGATCTGGTGACAATGAGTGATAGCTTCCGCCAATAACAGCTGGACAGACCACAAAGTACATCAATAAATACGTGGTAATATCAAAGATTGAACTAGTTGGACCAAGCCAGACCATAAACTTACCTATACTGGAGGCAGTCCATTTTTTTGGTTTTTCTAAATACTCTTTATCCATCCGATCCCAAGGAATTGAAATACAAGAAATGTCATAAATCAGATTCAAGAAGAGAATTTGTAACGGCAGCATTGGTAAGAATGGCAGAAAAGAACTAGCTACTAATACCGAAAACATATTCCCAAAATTTGAACTAGCAGTAGCTTTGATGTACTTCATGATATTGCCAAAGGTTTCTCTTCCAGAAAGAATTCCTCGTTCCAAAATCATCAAATCTTTCTCTAGCAAGATGACGTCCGCAGATTCTTTCGCGATATCCACTGCAGTATCAACAGAAATTCCAACGTCGGCTGCCTTCATTGCCGGAGCATCATTGATCCCATCTCCGAGGAATCCAACCGTATGCCCATTTTTTCTGAGCAAACTCGTGATTTTCTGTTTTTGCTGCGGATTTAGCTTTACAAAGACATTGTAATTTTCTGCGATCTCCGCTAATTCATCTTCTTTTAAATGAATTAAGTCTTCTCCATGAATGATTGTTTCCGTTCCTAATCCAACTTGCTTGCAAACAGATTTTGTCACTAAGGCATTGTCGCCTGTTAAAACCTTCACACCTACACCGTGTTCTTTCAATGCCTTCAATGCTTGTTTCGTGGTTTCTTTTGGTGGATCTAGAAAAGCTAAATAGCCTATAAGCACCATCTCTGCCTCATCAGCAGTTGAAAATTCACCGACAACACTAGGATTCGTTTTTTGAGCGACCCCGATGACACGTAAGCCATCTTCATTTAACTCGTGTACCTTTTGTAATACTTTTTTTCTTAATTCATTTGTTAATTCTGTGACTTCCCCTTTAAAATCTACGAAAGAGGAAATTTCCAGCATTTCTTCAATCGCGCCTTTTGTAATCATTTGAGTTTTTCCTTGTTGATCCTCCACAACAACACTCATTCTACGCCGCTGAAAATCAAAAGGAATTTCATCTACTTTTTTGTAACGAATCGCATCGGTGTCTAATTCCTGCTTGGTAGATTCAATAATCGCAACATCAATCAAATTTTTTAATCCTGTTTGATAATAGCTGTTTAAATAAGCATGTCTTAGAACTCGATGATCCTCTTCTCCATCACAATCCAAATGATATTCGAGAATGATTTTGTCTTGAGTCAAGGTTCCCGTTTTATCTGTACATAAAACATCAATTGCACCAAAATTTTGAATCGCGTTTAAGTTCTTGATAATTGTGCCATTATTCGCCATCCCTGTAGCACCTTTGACCAAATTAGTCGTTACGATCATCGGCAGCATTTCCGGTGTCAAACCTACAGCAACGGATAAACCAAATAGAAATGCTTCCATCCAGTCCCCTTTAGTAAATCCATTAATAATAATCACTGTTGGCGCCATCAAGGCCATGAATTTAATAAATAAGAGGGAGGTCTTACGAATTCCTAGCTCAAAGCTTGTTTGAACGGGGGTGTCCGATAAAGAACTTGCGACATCGCCAAACAATGTATTTGCACCCGTGGCAATTACAACGCCTTCAGCACTTCCACTAATTACATTACTTCCCATAAATACCAAATTATCATAACTAGTTTCAGAATCCTTATTCCCCGCTATCTCACCGGCACTTTTCTCAACAGGATAGCTTTCGCCAGTTAGAGCAGATTGTGAGATGAATAGATCCTTCGTGGTAATCAGACGGATATCCGCTGGAATCATATCCCCTGCGGAAAGTTTTACTAGATCACCGCAGACGATCTCCTCCATCGGAATCTCGTTATAACGATTCTCTCTACGAACCGTTGCCGTTACTTTGACCAACGATTTTAACTTTTCTGCCGCTTTATTTGAACGAACAGATTGTACCAGTGTCATTGTTCCACTGACTAACACCATAACCAAAATAATGCCGCTGCCAAAGAAATCTTTCTCACCTGCTTCTGGCAAGATCCCTTCTGTAACCAAAGAAATGAATCCTAACCCAATTAGAACCAAAGTAAAAGGGGTGATAAATGCTTTTAGAACTTCTATGATAAAAGGTGTCGCCTTTTTTAAAGGAAGCTTATTTTCGCCAAATGCTTCTCTTGCTTCTAAAACTTCCTCAGCTGATAATCCCAATGTCGATGTATTAAACGTCTCAAAAATATTTTTCACTGTTTTTCTAGCAAATAAACTATAATCTGTCCTTGTTGTTACTTTCTTTTGTTGTCTCATTTTTTTCTCCTTTTCTCCGAAAAAAATATGCCATAATCCTATCCCTATAAACAAGTATAGAGCCATATCTTTTACCGTATTCATCCTTACCCCTCCTGCAATCGACGGGCTTATGGAGAAAAGTGGAGGTTAAAAACAAATAGACAATAGTATCTTGTTTGTTCTTTTCTGCCATAAACCCGTAATTATTGAGCTACTGTCATCCATTTGTTTTCATCTCCTTTTTTTCTGTTTGTTCAAGTGATGATTGAATCTTCTTTTTATAGATTCTCATAACCAATCTGCCTTCTTCATAATCATCAGAAATCGCCTGGTATCCTAATTTTTCATAAAATCCCCATGCTTGCTTTCTACCAGTTAAAAAAACGAAACAAAAGCCGAAACTCCTCGCGATCTGTTCTGCATAAAGCAATAAATTTTTTCCTAACCCTTCCCCTTGAAAATGAGCATCTACTGCAACTTGTTTGATCTGAGCACATTCGTTTGAAATCGGATGTAGTAATAGCGTTCCTACTACTCGATTCCCTCGCTTGACAACCAAGTGAAGATCGTTCTTTTCCTCTCTAGGTGCTTGGAATAGAAGTTGCTTACCAGAGCTTAGCTTTAACTCGTTGTTTCTAAGTGTCAAGGCCTCATTATATAATGGGCTATTCCACTTTGTTAATGTGAACACTGTTTTACCATGATTGTTCCTCCTTATTCTTGTTTTAAAAATAATAATGTTTGCTACGTAAAAAAGGCTTTTCGCTCAAAAACTCAGCGAAAAGCCTTACTATTATTCATCCTAAAGAGACAAAGTCGTATAGTCGATCTAATCGTTGAGTTTTGGCACTATACAACGTAAAGACAAACATCTTAGCTACCTTAAGAAAAGCCTTGTATTCGACAGTTCCTGTTCTACCCATTGGCGTCTCTCGACATTTTTGGGCAGTAGCCTATGTTTGTATAGGAGCCTCACCTAACAAATCATATTTTATTTTCGAACACAATATAACAAGTAATAACGAGTCTGTCAAACTTTTTTATGAAAAAAATCCATTGATCCCTTTATTCACACTTTGAAAAATCCAATTTTATATTGATTTAAAGCGATTTTTTTATTAAAAATAGTTTTCAAATTAATTTACAGTTTATAGAAAAGTACAGAAAAATCTGAGAGGACATAATTAAATAACGATTGTTTCTATAAAAAAGAGTAGAGCCTCTTGCTCTACTCAATCGTTTTCGACTCTTTTAATTAACCCAAACGAAGTTTTTTTATAATTTCTTCAGCTGTCGCTAAATTCATTCGTTCAGCTTTTCTTAATTGTCTAGAAACTTGTGGGATTTCACTAGTTGTTGCGCCTGCAGTAATCGCTAACGAACGACTTTGCATCGCCATGTGTCCCTTTTGAATTCCTTCTGTGACTAATGCACGAATAGCCGCAAAATTTTGAGCCAATCCAACAGCCACGATGATTTCTCCTAGCTCTTCAGCAGACGTTATTTCTAATAACTTCAAGCTTAATTGCGCTTTTGGAAAAACCTTTGTTGCTCCTCCAACAATTCCAACCTTCATAGGCAAAGTCAACTTACCAATGAGGGTGTTCTCTTGAATGGACCAATCAGTCATCCCTTCGTATCGACCGTTTCGTGCCGCGTATGCGTGACACGCAGCGGCTACAGCCCTTGTGTCATTTCCAGTTGCCAATACCACAGCATCAATGCCGTTCATAATGCCTTTGTTATGGGTAGCCGCACGATACGGATCAATCTTACTGTATTCACTCGCAGAAACAATTTTTTCAGCCAACTCAGGTGAGAGCTGTTCCAATGAAATTTCACATTTCGCTTCAATGAGTGACTGTGTCGCATAATTGCTTAAAATACTAAATAAGATATCTGCTTCTGGCATTAGTTGTCGGACTTCTTGAGCAACAGCCTCCAGCATTGTGTTTAAGATATTCGCTCCCATCGCGTCTTTTGTATCCACTTCTAAGTCGATAGAAACATAACCTTCTTCAAAGGTACGCACTTTTATCGATTGTACTCCACCGCCACGTTGGTAAATAGACGGATAGCTTTTCTCAGCGACCGCAAAAAAGCTTTGTTCGTTGGCATCAACGATTTTTTTCACTTTCTCAAAATCTGTAACGTTCCGCAGAACAATTTGACCAACCATATTTTGATTCATCACACGTGTCGTGATTCCACCAGATTTAGCGATTATCTTCCCTGCATTACTAGCAGCAGCGATAACAGAAGGTTCTTCTGTCGCCATTGGAATAAGCTTTTTTTTTCCATTAATGACGAAATTTTGTGCCAATCCAAGTGGAATGGAGCACTCACTGATTTGATTCTCAATTAAATGATTCGCGATTTTCTCTGGTAATACTGTCTCAGTGGCTAGTTGTGCCGCTTCCTTCGCCGACAACTTTTTTTCTTTGACCAACTTAGCTAATCGTTCGGCTTGGGTCATTTGATAAAACTTTTTTTTTGCAGTTTCTTGATCCTCAGCTTTCGTTATCATCAAAGCTAGACCTAAGCCGCCACCGATACAGAGACTTGCGACGCCTCGCTGTTTGTCCTCTTGTACAAGCTCTGAGATCAAAGTCGTGATAATCCGTGTTCCACTAGCTCCGATTGGATGTCCTAGTGCAATTGCACCACCATAGACGTTGATTTTTTCATTAGGGAGCTTTAATTCCTTTTGAACAGCGACAGAAGCAGCCGCAAACGCTTCATTGATTTGGAAGGTATCAATTTCGTCAATCGTTCGGTTTGCTTTGTGTAATAGTTTATTAATCGCTGAAACTGGAGCCATCCCCATGATACTAGGGTCAATTCCCACTTCACTATAGCCATTGATAACCGCTAAATAAGCTAATCCGTTTTCAATCGCATAGGATTTCGCCGCTAGAACAACCGCTGATGCCCCATCATTCAAAGTCGAAGCATTAGCCGCTGTAACAACGCCCTCTTCTTTAAAAGCAGGCTTTAAAGAAGCAATTTTCTCAAGCGATGAATCATGTCGAATCCCTTCATCTTCCCTTAAGGTGCTTCCATCCGGAAGAGGAATAGGAACGATTTCTGATTCAAATTTTCCATCTTTACTGGCTCTTGAAGCCTTCATTTGGGAGTCATAGGCATATTGATCCTGCATTTCACGAGTAATTTGATACTCTTCAGCTACCTTTTCCGCCGTTAATCCCATATGCTTGCCACTAAACGCATCTGTCAATCCATCATAGATCATGCTTGATTTTGGTTCCTGCCACTCTTGTGCAGAATAGTCAAAACTTGTCACTTTTGGTGCTTGTGACATGTTTTCAGTTCCTCCTGCGACAACAACCTGAGCTTCACCTAGCAAAATCTGCTGCATTCCAAAAATAACTGATTTCATTCCTGAACCGCAAACTTCATTGATTGTCGTGGCGGGTACTTCATAAGGAATTCCTGCTTTTACTGCAGATTGCCTTGCGACATTTTGACCATTTCCTGCCTGCAATACATTCCCCATGAATACTTGTTCAACTTGATCTGGCGCGAGATCTGCGCGTTTCATCGCTTCTTTTACGGCGAACGCACCTAACTCGACGGCTGAAACAGTTGCTAATTTGCCTTTATATCTGCCAATTGGTGTTCGTACAGCGCTTAAAATAACTACTTCTTCCAAGAGTGCACCTCCAATATTTTCATTAAAAACCAGACGTAAGTATAGCATAGATAGTTTTATAATTTCTTAAGATTCAAACTTAACTAATTTTGACCTTTCTATGATATATTTACCTTTGGAAGAAAAGAATGTCTACTCTACTTTTTTACTTTGGTAATTTAGTGGAAAGATATGCTGGTGAAATTGATTGATGAAGCATTATTCATCAATTAGAAATAGGAGGAGCAATATGAATATAGGGATTGATAAAATCAGTTTCCATGTACCAAATTATTATCTTGATATGACGGACTTGGCAAATGCACGTGAGACTGACCCCAACAAATTTCACATTGGTCTTGGACAAGATCAGATGGCAATTATTCCTGAGACACAAGACATCGTTACTTTAGGAGCAAGTGCTGCTGCGAAAATTCTTACAGATGAGGACAAAAAGAATATCGACATGGTAATTGTCGGCACAGAATCTAGCACCGACTTTTCAAAATCAGCGTCAGTTATCATCCATGAACTGTTAGATATTCAACCATTTGCTCGTTCATTTGAAATAAAACATGCCTGTTACGGTGGTACTGCTGCACTGCAACAAGCCAACGACTATGTTACTTTGCATCCGGATCGCAAAGTTCTAGTTATTGCAGCAGATATTGCTAAATATGGACTGAACACCGGAGGCGAGCCGACACAAGGGTGCGGTGCAGTCGCTATGCTAGTTACTAAAAACCCACATCTATTAGCTTTCAACAATGATAGTGTCTTCTATTCTGAAGATGTTTATGATTTCTGGCGTCCGGCCGGACATGATTACCCATTAGTTGATGGTCACATGTCAAATCAGGTGTATATCGATTCCTTCACTCGTATTTGGGAACAAAATAAAAAAGTCAATCATACAGATAGTAGTGATTATGCCGCGCTGACTTTCCACCTACCTTATACAAAAATGGGACGTAAAGCGCTGCGGGCAATTTTCTCTGAAATGTCGGAAGAAGAGCAGCAACGACTTGAAGCTCGTTATGATGAGGCGGTTGTATATAGTCGACAAGTCGGAAATCTATATACAGGCTCTTTATACCTTGGGCTCATGTCACTACTCGATAATGGGGACTTAGCTGCTGGCGATCGGATTGGTCTATTTAGTTATGGCTCTGGTGCAGTCAGCGAATTCTTTTCAATGACTTTGATGGATGATTACAAAACCTATCTATCAATTGAGGAAAATCAAGCATTGCTTTCAAGTCGTCAACAATTGTCGATTGACGAATATGAAGCGATGTTCAATAAGAAATTACCGACAGATGGAGAAACGTATACTTTCTCTGATTCCACTGATTACGCAATAAACAAAATTAGTGGTGATATTCGTTATTACAATAAATAACTATCGAAAAAGCCAGCTTTTCAGCTGGCTTTTTTGGGCAAAAAAAATAATCTAGCAGGTCTAATGGCTAAGTGTTTTTTCTTCATTCCAGATTTCTGGAATATTCACACTCTTGTCTAGGTCTTAAACGTCTTTGTGGTTGAATTTCGTTTAAGCCTCACCATTAAGTGGAGAAATGGTTCTACTGTCTACATTTCTCTTCCCCGCTAGATTAGAATAACTTGGTAAGGAGACTTCAAATCCCTACTTCCTTTCTGCCATTTCGGCATTCACTTTGAAATGAATACTGCTTCCATTCATTTCTGTTGTACAATTTTACAACCTTAGGGACCTACCCCTTACATCTATATTTATAACACATTTTACTGATTTTTGCAACCGTTTACAATCTGTTTGTTTATCTTTTTCATGTTATAATTCTGTGGTCAGATAAAACGATTATGATTCACTCATTTTAATAAATAGGAGGCGTCAGTTAATGAATATTTTATATATCTCGATCTCTGGAAATACAAAAGCTTTTATAAAACGCTTGGAGGAATACGGGAAAGAACAACATGAGTTAGACTCAGCAAATCCATTGATTTCAGCCAAAGAAATTTCAGAGAACAGTATTTTTGAAGTGGAAGAATCTCCTTTCTTTACTTTTGTTCCCACCTATTTAGAAGGCGGTAACGGTGTAGATAGCGGGGATACTGAGATCCTGACCGAAGTGATGCGTGAATACTTAGAATACGAAGATAACTACAAAAAATGTCTAGGTGTAGTTGGCAGTGGAAACAAAAACTTTAACTACCAATATTGCTTAACCGCAAAACAATATAGTGAAGCTTTTGGTTTTCCCTTTTTAGCGGATTATGAACTAAGAGGGACCTCTGCAGATTGTGAACGTGTGTACCAGATTTTAAAGGAGAAAGCCGAAAATTAATCATTTACTAATTATTCTATTGACTTTTTCTCATGTTAGGGGCATTCTTTTAAAATAAGAATTTTTTTGAGAGAGGTGTGTTGAAATTGAGAAAAGTCGCAATTATCGGTGTAGGTCATGTTGGAAGTACGACAGCTTATACCTTAATTTCAAAAAATATAATAGATGAGCTGGTTCTTTTTGAGCCAAGAGAAGCTATTCTTAGAGCAGAATTAAATGATCTGATGGATGGACAAATGGAACAAAATAATCAAGTACGGCTAATCGAACCTGATTTAGCTGAGTTGTCAGACACTGACATCATTGTTTTTTCAGCCGGCGACATTTCCATCTTCGAAGGCAATCCTGATCGTTTCGCAGAATTGAACCTTACTAAAAAGATCGTGGAGGAATGGGCACCAAAAATCAAAGAATCTGGGTTTAATGGAATACTACTGAACATTACTAATCCATGTGATGTGATCACCCAGTATTTGCAGGAACTAACGGGTTTTCCTCAAGAACGAGTGCTAGGCACAGGTACTACGTTAGATACTGGACGCATGAAACATGCTGTTAGTCAGAAATTAAACGTTCATCCTTCTGCAATTGACGGCTATGTTATTGGTGAGCACGGTGAAAGCCAATTCGTTGCTTGGTCAAGTGTTCGCATAGGTGGAGTACCAATTACAGATACCTTATCTGAAGAGAAACTTACAGCATTAGATGCTGCTGCTCGAGATGGTGGCTGGGTTACGTTCAGAGGTAAAGGCTATACTTCTTATGGGATTGCCATTCAGGCCTCACGAATTGTTGAAGCCATTCTGAATAATAACTATCTAGTCGCTCCAGTCAGCCATTATCATCCTGCTGAAGACTGTTATGTAGGCTCTCCAGCAAAGCTTTCACGACAAGGAATTATGGAAAGCTTTCCTTTAGATCTTTCAAATGCAGAACAAGTAAAATGGCAACAGACGATTCAGACGATTCATTCCATGCACGGGACAATATAAAAAAAACGGACATGATGTCCGTTTTTTTATGCACTCTTGATCGTTGATGCTACTTTTTTCCAATCAAAACCAATCAATTTTGCATTAGGGGTTCGATAGTTAAAGACTTTTTCATTTTCAAGAGGTTCAAAATAATTTTTGATCGCCCGAATCACAGAATTATGACAGACTAATAAATAAGTATTTTCAGAATCCTGTTCCAATTCTTCCAGCAATGGGACAATTCGTGCGTAAACATCCATCAAGGATTCTCCATTGGGATACCTGACTGCAAATTGTGTTCTTAATTTTAAATACCCTTCAGATTTATCACTTGTCCCATCGTAATCCCCGTAATCTAACTCTATTAAGCGTTCATCCATATTCATTAGCAGCTGATTTTTTTCTGCTACGATCCGTGCAGTTTCTCGCGCTCTTTCTAACGGCGAATGGATTATTTTAGTTATGGGCGTTTTAAGGGCTGCTACTTCTTCTGCTAAAAATTCGGCTTGCTTATACCCCACTTCTGATAAAGATATATCACTTCTACCTGAAATGATCCCCTTCCGATTCCATTCAGTCTCACCATGTCTCGCAACGTAAAGCAAATAAAACAATCCTCTCTATCCTATAAATTGAAAATCATGGAGTGATTTTCAAGATAATTCTTTCTAATAAACTGGTAATAGCCACCAACTTTATCACTTTATCATTAGAATGAAAGGACGTCTACTTTTTTACTGAAAATAATTGCTATCTTTCCACGCCGTAAGCTCGCGGTATAATAAGATGATCAATTAGAGGAACAAAACAATTCATAATTAATAGAATAAAGGTCATTCCCTCTGGCATCGAACTTAGCTCCCGCCAAGCCATCAATAACAAACCGCAGCAAATTCCGTAAATAATCTCTCCTTTTGGTGTCGTGGGCGAGGTACTGTAATCTGTTGCCATAAAAAAGGCCCCCAGCATCGTAGCACCACCAAAAATATGGGCAAAAACAATCGTCAGATCCCCTTTTCCTATGAATAGCGCTAAAATAATAATTGTGCCAATCATACAGAAGGGAATGTGCCATGTAATCACCTTCTTATATAGGAGAAATAATCCGCCTAAAAGTAGAAGAATAGCGGTGGTTTCCGCATTTTTACCTGCAATTAGACCTGTCAGACTATCCACCATCTGACCAGAACTGAGTGATTCACCAGCTTTAGCTTCCATCAATGGAGTTGCTGATGATACCACATCTAAACCATTTATTGAGAAAAACGGCTGTGGCTGAACATTTTCAGACATCTCTTTGACAAAAATTAGTCTTAAAACAGCACGACCAGTCAAGGCGGGATTCAATAAATTCCTACCGATACCGCCAAATAACTCTTTTGCAACAATGATTCCAATGACTCCACCTAAAGCCGGATACCATAAGGGGACACTTACCGGTAGACTCATCGCTAATAAAACTCCCGTAACAGCCGCTGAATAGTCTTTAGGCAATGAGTGATTACGAATCCTAAACCATACAAATTCTGAAAGCAAACAGGTCGTAATCGAAATTACATATAAGAGCAGCGATCGAGCACCAAAGAAAATAATTGAGGCAACAATACTTGGAAATAGTGCCAATAATACGAGTCGCATGATTTGGTCGGTTTTTTCATGAAAAAGCAAATGCGGGGATGCTTCCATCATCGGATACCGCTTGCTGCGAACTTCTTCGAAAGAACGGTTATTATCCATAATCAGGCCTTCCTTTCTTTGAGCGTGTGCTGTCCTGCGACGATATGTTCAGCTAGATGACGCCTTGCAGGGCAAATATAGGTACAGCAGCCACAGTTGATACAGCTATCCACATAAAGCTTTTCTAGACGTTTCCAATTTTCCTTTAAATAGCTTTTTTCAAGCTGATGAGGCAATAGGCCAATTGGGCAGACTTCTACACAACGCGCGCACATGATGCAAGGACTGGGGGAGCTGTCCTGATCATGTGTTTCATTTATAACAATCAATCCGTTGGCAGATTTCGTCAAAGAAGCTGCCATTGTATCGACCGTCTTTCCCATCATAAAACCACCTGTAATAATTTTTGATGGTTTCCCCTCAAATCCACCGCAAAAGTCAATCATATCTTCAATCGTCGTTCCAATGGGGAAATAGACATTCTTTTGCTTTTTTACATCTCCAACTACTGAACATATTCGATGGCTAAGAGGAATTCCTGGGTCAATGGCTTCAAAAACTGCCACGGTCGTAGCTACATTAATGATTAAATAACCTAAATCTCTAGTTGATCCGTCGGCTGGTGCTTCTTTACCTGTAATAGCTTTAAACAACATCTCTGTGCTCCCCTGAGGATAGACAGACGGGACTTCCGCAACGGAGAGCTTCGGATTATCTTTAGACAGTCTTCTCATCACTGTGATGGCTTCTTGCTTATCATCTTCAATCGCGATAATTCCTTCATTTGCCTTTGTTGCTTTTAAAACTAATT